>JAZKHU010000003.1:0-274255 GCA_040385225.1 Pseudomonadota bacterium
TTACTCACAAAGTGTGAGGCAAGGAGATGTCTAGTGAAATGGGTCCGTATCATACTGGCGTACTTACCGGTGAGCTGGCGGTAATGAATCGCAAGCCATGCCGTAATCACCTGCGCCATATCCGATGCCGGGCGTCCTTTTTGTCTCGTGAAGCGACCAACATCTCCCGACTCACAAACCGCATTGAGCAGCGCTGGTTCGGAGGCGAAAAACTCAGCCCGCAGCTCACCGATGGCATCCACAGAATCCAGTGCAAGCATGGCGGTCTCGCTCAACTCAGTAAGGCGCACATGCGCCTTCTCAGGCTCTGCAGCAAGCCACGCTAACTCTGCACGTGCATCGCTGGCTGATACTCGGCGGTAGTGATGAAAGTTGTCTGGCACAGACACTTTGGCCCATACCTCATCCAGGAGAAAATCCACTGAGGTATGCACTTGTGGATCCTGCGACGTGCGGCCTGTTGCCTTGGCATACGCATCGATTATCACGGCTCTCAAAACCTCATGACTCTCAATCATGTTGCAGCTCCAGTGCTTTGTATAAGCACGCCTTACGTCATAAATAACCACTCGACTTCCATGCCTTTGAGAGCGTTACTGCTACCCACGCAGTGAGACACCCTCCTGCACCCCGCCTGGTCTGAGGTTTCAGCCGGGCTTGCGGTGGTGCAAACACCGGCATCCGACCGGTGTGATCCGGAGAACACCATGTCCACTGCAACGACCCCTGCACCACTCAAGCTCGCTGGCACCAAATCTGAAGCCCTGCTCAAGCTGCTCCGCCGTCCCAAGGGAGCCAGTATGGCAGAGATGGAGAAGGCAACTGGCTGGCAGGCACACAGCGTGCGCGCCGCACTGACTGGCCTTCGCAAAAAGTCGATAAGCCTCACCCGCGAAACGACATCGGGAGCCTCGCGGTATCACGCTGAAACTGAGGCCTGAGCCATGGCTGATGTTGAAGCAGAGCTGGCTGCACTTTCAGACCAGGACCTTAAAACACTCCGTATTCGCTGGGAGCGGCTCTACCACGCACCCTGCCCTTACAAGTTAAGCCGAGATCTGATGACCCGCATGATCAGTCACAAACTCCGAGAACAGGCATATGGCAGACTCAAGCCCGCTGTACGCCGCAAGATAAAAGCACTGACAGAGCAGCTGGAAAAGTATGGGGAAGAGGCCTTTGATGTTGGTCCTGTCCTCCGCCCGGGTACCCGGCTGGTGCGCGAATGGAACGGCAAAACGTATGTTGTTCACATCAAAAGCGAAGGCTTCGAATGCCAGGAAAAACACTACAACTCACTGTCTGAAATCGCTCGCGACATTACGGGTGCACGCTGGTCAGGGCCACGATTCTTTGCGCTGACCAAAACACGGAAAGCAAAGAAGCCAGACGTTGAGGTTAGCCATGGCTGACTGGCGAAACCGGGAAGAGCCGCGCAATCAGGCACTTCGCTGTGCCATCTACACCCGCAAATCTTCTGAAGAAGGCCTGGAACAGGACTTCAACAGCCTCGATGCGCAACGTGAGGCCTGCGAATCCTTTATCAAAAGCCAGCGCCATGAAGGGTGGCAGCAGCTACCGGCTTATTACGATGACGGCGGCATCTCTGGCGGGACCATGGAGCGGCCTTCCCTCAAACGCCTGCTGACAGATATCCAATCCGGCAGGATCGATATCGTTGTGGTCTACAAGGTAGATCGTCTGACTCGCTCACTGGCCGACTTTGCCAAGATCGTGGAAGTCTTCGATCAGCAGCGCGTATCGTTTGTTTCGGTCACTCAGCAGTTCAACACCACCAGCTCCATGGGGCGACTGACACTGAACGTTTTGCTCTCTTTTGCACAGTTCGAGCGCGAGGTCACCGGCGAGCGTATCCGCGACAAGATCGCCGCCTCAAAACAGAAAGGCATGTGGATGGGTGGCAACCTTCCGATGGGCTACGACACCGAGGATCGAAAGCTAATCATTAATGAAATGGAAGCTAATGTGGTGCGCCATATCTATCAGCGATATGTCGCGCTCGGCTCGGTAGATGACCTCAAAAATGAATTAAAACGCCAAGGTGTTCTCAGCAAAGTTCGCCCGGGACGTCAGGGACGAACCCATGGCGGCATCCCATTTGCCCGAGGGGCGCTCTATCACCTGCTGCAAAACCGGCTTTATATCGGTGAGATCGTGCACAAGGACAAGCACTACCCAGGTAATCACGAGGCCATCGTGCCGAAAGAGCTTTGGGAGCAGGCTCAGCAGATCACGAAAGAAAACCGAAACGCCTCCCAATCCAGAGCGCAGGCTCCCAGCCTGCTGGCCGGATTGCTGTTTGATGAGACGGGTGAGCGACTAATCCCATCGCATGCCAATAAGAGCGGCATGCGCTATCGCTACTACGTCACCAAAAGACCAAAAGAGGAAGGTCAGGACTACACGCGTAATCTGCGCATACCAGCAGGAGACATCGAGGGCGTGGTCCTGAAACGGCTGCAAGATTTTCTAGGCAGCAGAAACGAGCTCGCACACGCACTAAATGATCGGGATGAAGATGCACTTGAGAATGAAACACTGATCAGCCGCGCCTTCAATCTGAGTCAACTACTGCAGTCCATGACCACATCAGAAACCAGAGCGTTGCTGCTCAGATTAGTCCATCGAATTGAAGTCGCCCAAAAGACCATCATCCTGCATTTAGATCGATTCCAGCTGACGTCAGTCATCAACAACCCGATGAGCCAGATAGAAAGCCTCTCGACTAGCGGTGAAGAAACCATACCGCTCACGGTACCTGTCCAGCTGAAGCGACAGGGGCTCTCGCTCAGACTCATCATCGAAGGCCAAGCCACTGACGGTTCGCGCCAGCCCGATGCAAATGTCCTGAAGTTGATCGCCAAGGCCTTCAAGTATCAACATTTGCTCATAACCGGTAACGGTGAAAGCTTGAGCGCCATCGCCGAGAAAGAAGGTGTAACCACCTCATATTTCACACGGGTACTAAGGATCTCATTACTTGATAAAACTACGATTGAGTCCATCCTGCTTGGCAATAAAGGCATAACGATCAGCAAGCTACTGAGCGAAGCATCCTGATCAGAGTGGCGTAACATACTTTTATCTAAATTGCCGCTTCCGACCCAGAGCGGACGCTTGTAGTCACTTAGTCATACTACTTTGTGTGAGGGGATGTCGGATCCATTGCAACATGGCTATAAAACTCGGTTAGTGTGGTTGATTCACGCTTGGCGAGCTTCGTGGGTTATGTTAGCGTTGTAATGTTCTGGCGTTAGGTGGCCTTGGCCGTCTCTCCCTCGTTGAGTCACTTGGTGATATACGTTGGTCGCGATGAGTAACGCTTAGTAATCTTATCGTCTCCTTGTTGGTTTTAATGCTATGCGCTTGCGCTAGGTAAGCCGGAACGCGAAACGAGGAAATATTTATGAAAATGAATAATAACCTAGTTCAGCAGCGAATTATTATCGTAATGGCTTTAGTAAAGCTATTGCGTGAAATAATAGAACTGCTGAACGTAGCTTTTAACTACTTGTACAAAGGCCAAAAAATTGAGCACATTGAAGTGGGAATCAAAATTTGAGCTGAGAAATAGAGTTTGGGTCTTTATTCCAAGTGAGAACTCTATTGCGTTTGGTAAGGCGCTAAAAAAAAACTTGATAGAATTTGGTTAGCACCTAGTTATTATTTTCATCTTCAGGCTGGTGGTCATCTAGCAGCGCTTGAAGTACATAAAAAAAGCGTTTTCTTTTTTCATATTGATCTGAAAGATTTTTTTGGTAGTATTAATAGAAGCAGGATTACTAGATGCCTAAAGCCCTATATCGGATATGATGAGGCTAGAACTGCTGCCATACAATCTACAGTTCGGCACCCTGGAGAAGTGGAGTGTCGCTATATATTGCCATTCGGTTTTATTCAATCCTCACTATTAGCCTCAATTTGCTTATCAAAAAGTACGCTCGGACTTTGCTTGGAGCGATATGCAGCACATGATGATGTAGGTCTTAGTCTTTATATGGATGACATTATAATGTCAAGCCACAGCCTTTCTACATTAGAGGCCGCATATCTTGAAGTTATAAACGCAGTATTGAAGTCAAAATTTGCGCTTAATAAAGAAAAGCAAGAGTCTCCATGCAATAAAATTTCAGCATTTAATATAGATATTTCTTGTAATTCATTAAAGATCACTGATAGCAGGCTAGTTGATTTTAAGGCCGTATATCGCGCCTCTATAAATGAAAATCAGAAAAATGGTATATTTAAGTATATTAAGAAGGTTTGCTCAGCACAGTCCGAAACTTTATTGGACTTAAGCTCTTAGCTGCGCTGTTGCATAACGCTAGCCAGCGTGTAGCCAGCCTAAGCACCAATACCAAGACTGCTCCCGCTCAATACCTCACCACTAATTGAAAAGACTACATAACGCGGCCCTCAAGACCAGAAACGTTCTGTTCGTCTGGCTCGACTAGAGCTTGTTATGGTTTGCTCGGCCATCTGGTCTACTGGGTCGTCCTAACACCTTCAGCGATGCTTCCACCTAGTATTGCCTGACCATCAAGGGGTTGTTTGGCTTGCCGTTGCTTCATGCCATTGGCTTAATGTTAAAACTCATAAATCTAGGCCAGCGCCTGACTACAGCACAATTTGACGGCGTCAGAAGACATTGTGGTTAATATCTCGGATTGCCCAACCCGTGCTGACTTGTACCTACTCATGGACAGTACCGACGTGATGATGCTGGGCGAAGTTGAATGGAAGACCAAAAAGCATGGCGCTGAATACTGTCGCCAGTGGCGTATGGTGCATCTGGGGGAACGATGGGATGGGTCAGCTGACTGATTACTTTAATAAAATTCACCACATCAGATTTTTATGATATGTTAGAGCAGTTTACTATGCTTTTTTCGCTAAATTTTTAAATATTTTGTGTCTCTCCAGAGGTTACACATTTTACAGAAAATATTTCATCTTAGAGCTTTGATAAAATTAATGCTAACACGAATAGAAAATCTAGGATAATAATAAATGGCAAAGCCGCGAGTATTTGTAAGCTCAACATTTTATGACCTTAGATCTGTACGGGATGATCTAGATCGTTTTATTCGTGGTATTGGCTATGAGCCAGTAAGACATGAGCGTGGTCATATTTCGTATGGTAGCGATGAGAAGCCTGAGTCATACGCTTATCGTGAAATTGACTCATGTGAAATATTGGTATGTGTCATCGGCGGAAAATATGGAACTCAATCCGTAGACAGTATGTATTCAATTACTCAAAAAGAACTTAAAACAGCGATTGATTTAGGCAAGCAAATATATGTTTTTATTGAGGATGGCGTCTATCATGAGCATCGCCACTACTTGGCTAATAAAGGCATTGAGGGGATACGGTTTACAGCCGTTGATAACGTAAAAATACATGAGTTCATCGAAGAGGTTAATGCTCTTCCAAAAGGAAATCCGATATTTCCATTTTCTGTTTCTTCAGATATTACACATATGCTAAACGAGCAATGGGCTGGTCTTTTTCACAGACTATTAAATGAAAGCTCGGCAAAGTCACAAACTGCGCTAATCGAAGAGCTTCAGCGTAGCCTGCAAACAGTAGGTCAGTTGGTCAGATTCCTCTCGGATGAAAAAGGAAAAGGGCAAGCTGCAATTGAAGAGATACTTTTTTCAAATCACCCGCTTTTTGGTGCTTTGAGAGACACTTTAAGAAATGCGTATCGAATCTATTTTTCTTCAAAAGAAGAATTGGATGCATGGTTATCTGCAGCCAAAGGATATGAGGTTATCGATGAGTCAATTGAAGACTTCCCTGAGTATTACGAATGGCGACGAGCTCAAAATCAACGTGAAAGGAATGAAATTCGGGTTCTATACGTCTCAAAACAACTATTTACGGAGAAAGGTGAATTAAGAGCGCTGTCTCCAGCGGGATGGCTGGATAGTTTTGTTCGGATCGAGCAGCATCCAACTATTAAGCCTAAATTGAATATTCCATTTGATGATGATATTCCGTTTTAGTGCCCCAACCAACAGCAGATAAGTAAGACTGTGCACAAGGCAAAGATGTGGACTTCAACTTAATGCATTCTAGCCTCAACCACCGGCACTATTCTGAGCCAACGCCCCCACCTAGTTAATCGCTTACTTGCCGTCGTCCCACGATTTTAAAAAGTCAGCAAGGGCATCTCCATGGCATGTTTTTGGCTTGCAAAAGTAGCCAAAACGTTTTTCTGCTAATGTATACACTTTCGCTTTTTCCTTATTTGGAAATTTCTCGCAATAAAAGTCATACTTGTATTATCGTATAACTGCCGTACTAATATTTTAATCCGTAGAAATTCGCATTAGATCTGTGATTATTAATTCTCTCATCTCCACTTCTTGGATTTTAAATTTTTAGGTACTTTACTTGGTCCCTACAGCAATCACTGTTGAGTTATAAATCTTTACCGATGCATGAAATTTAACCTACGGACAAGTGGTCAGCCGCTTCAACGGATTTATAATTTGACAAAGCACTCCTTACCGACAACCAGCTAAAAATCGAACGATTTAAGCATGCCATTGCGGTGCCATTTGGCACCGTCAATGAGTGTACCGAAGTCCCATCCGTCTGCTACGGGTCGAAATCGGCCAGTCAAGGTTGGGCTTAGGACAACACGATATGAGTTACACCGTTGATCTCATATGAGAGCTGGGAGAAGCCAAGGCGCACTGCAATTTGAGTTGGAGTTTCATCCTTGATGGGTGCGCGCGTTCCCCTGATTTGATCTGCGCCCAAGGTAATCAATATATTATCTGGTTCAAAAACGGCCATGAGTCTTTCTATTACCAGGATGGTCTTCTCTCCATACGACAGCCCCGGATCAAGGGAAATCGTGTGCTCACCCGAATCCTCGAATCTTGTGAACTTTACTAACGCTGCCTCATGCATTGCTGCCTCCTAACATTGAAATTGAGCGGCTAACCGAGGCTGGCCGAGGGAAGTCCGTTCGAGCGAACTGTTAAGCGTCTGCTGAATCACCTTGATCTATGGAAGTTGTCTCTGGCACGAAGAGGTACTTGTCTAGAGGCAGGAACTCATCAACAACAAAACGCAGTTCATCATTGCATCCAGACGATACAGCTGATCCGTAGGCCACCTTACCGTTGTGCACGATCTCGCTGAACAACGGCAGAAAATCCCCGTCGCCACTGAATAGCCAAATGATGCTTGCGTGGTCTCTGTAGCAAGCTCTCATGACATCGACCGCGATAGATATATCGCAAATACTCTCCTTCTTTGACTTACTAGATTTTTTTCGGACAAAAGGAACAATCTGTCCCGTACGCGTCGTAGGCGAAGACTCCTCGCCGCCAAGACAACAAGTGAAGGTCGTAGCGGCAATTTGCTCGCGCACCGCTCGCACAAGCACATCATCACCTACTACGCTGGTGTAGTAAGACACTCTTTTCAAATTCCAAAGGTGATCGTCAAGGATCTTTTGATTCCAGATAAAACAGTCTTGGATATGAACATTCCCTGATGCAGCCTTTCGGCCAGCCTTCAACATTTCCTGGTAACGCAATACCAAATTCTCACCATCCACGAATATCAGAGCGTTTTCGATCATTTGTATTCCAGATGCCTAACTTGGTTTATGTAGCGCCAACTACTGCGTAGTCAGCTTAGACTGCTGCATAACATCAAAAGAAGAAATATTTCAGCTTTTCAACGGCTTGAAAATTTGATATAGCAATTTATGTCGACAAAACCCCGCAAAATATTCAGGACTTGAGATTGCCAGCGTTAATCCAGCTCGGCAATCCTTAGTTAGGTCACAGATGTGCTATCCGTCCGCTTAGGGTCGAATCCGGCCAATACCAGACTCACAATGATCTAACGACCCTGTTGACCTCTGGGCCATCTCACCACGATACTGTCCTTATGAGCAGTGTTATTGGAAAGCCAAATCCCTCCCCGCGCACCTTGCGTCTCCCCTTCCTGGAGACGCTGATCCCAGCTGGGTTTCCGTCACCGGCAGCTGACTATGTGCAGAACGCCATCGATCTGCATGAGCGGTTGATCCATAACACGCAAGCCACTTTCTTCGTGCGTGCGACGGGAGACTCCATGCGTGATGCCGGCATTGTGGATGGCTCCGTCCTGGTGGTTGATGCCTCTCGCCCACCTGAGTCGGGCCACATTGTTGTCGCCAGCATTGATGGCAAATATGTAGTGAAACGACTCAAAAAAGTTCGTGGCCAATTTGAGCTGCACTCCGAGAACGCCTTGGTACCCTACCCGGTGCTGCGTCCGAGCAGTGATCTGCAGATCTTTGGTGTGGTCACCAGCCACATCGTTGAGCATCTGAAGAAACCTACGAGGAAGGCAAAGCAATGAAGCCTCTCTATGCCCTCGTGGATGCCAACAACTTCTACGCAACCTGCGAGAAGATCTTTGATCCTTCGCTGGCGACTCGGCCCTTGGTCGTGCTGTCCAATAATGATGGCTGCATTGTGGCGCGCTCAGCCGAATCAAAGGCCTTAGGCATTCCCATGGGGGCGCCCATTCATCAGTGGAAAGACTTTTGCACTGAGCATGGCGTGGTCATTAAGAGCTCGAACTACACGCTCTATGGCGACATGAGCGCACGAATGCTGTCGATCCTGCAAGACATGTGTCCTCAGGTTGAAAGCTACTCCATCGATGAATCGTTTCTGAACTTGGCAGGCTATGCCGATGCGAGTGCCTACGGCTTTCTGATTCGTCAGCGTCTCCAGCAGGACATCAAAGTGACCTGTGGCGTCGGTATTGGCCCAACGAAAACACTATCCAAGTTCGCCAATCACTTGGCCAAGAAGAATGCTGAGTTTGGTGGTGTGTTCAACACACTCGATCACACGCCTGAAGACATGAGTCGCTGGATGGCAGACTACTCCGTCTCTGAAGTCTGGGGAGTTGGAAGACAGCTGACAAAGCGTCTCGGTGAGGATGGGATTGAAACTGTTTTTGACCTAGCACGCTGCGATGGCGTCTCGATTCGCAAACGCTATGGCATAGTTTTGGAAAAGACGGTGCGTGAGTTACGTGGTGAGCCCTGCCTCAGCTTCGAAGATGTCGGCCAGCCGAAGCAGCAGATCATGGCCTCGCGGTCTTTTGGTACAACCGTGAGCGATCCACATGCAATCAAAGCCGCACTGACCCATCACATCAGCCGTGCTGCCGAGAAGCTGAGAGCACAGCAATCAGTCTGCGCGCATGTCTATGTGATGCTCAGAACCAATCCGTTCAGAGAACAAGATCAACAGTATCGGCGCACGACCCTCGTACCGCTTGACCATGCCTCTGCTGATACCGGCGTTCTTATGAAGGCGGCGCTTAAAGGCCTGCGTCAGATCTTTGTTCCGGGCCTGAAGTATCACAAGTGTGGCGTCATGCTTGGTGAACTTGAGCCAGCAGATATTCAGCAAACTGACTTGTTTGCGCCTGTCGAAGATCCGAAAAGATTGCGGCTGATGAGCCTGATGGATTCCATCAACAAAACACAAGGCTCCGGCACACTGCACCTGGCCAGCACACAGCTCAGTGCCGCTTGGCACATGCGTACCGGTGATCGATCACCGCGCTATACCACCTGTTGGGACGAGCTACCGATTGCGTATGCCTGACTTATTAAGCTATCTCTATGTTGACAGCCCATGCCTGGATGGAGACTGGCAAGCATGATGAGCTCACTGTTGCTAGCTCGTATTAAAGAGTTACTCGACACGCTGATGGCGGAGACTCGCCCCTTGCCTAGCGAGCGCTCTCGACTTGATTTCAGCTACCGACTGAACAGCGATGCCTTCATTTTGCATAAGCACGCTCGCGCAATGGATACTGAAACTCTTGTGACTCACCCTGTCTTAAAAGTCGTTCATGCGGAAGAACCCGAAGGCTGGATGCTCTATCAAGTAGATGCTGAGGGTCACTGGCAGCCGCATGAGAACATGGTCTTTACTAGAGAGTTGGCTGATGTGATGACATCTGCACGATTGATGGCAGGCGTTTCTCAATCACCCGTTAGCTTTGGCATGGCAGGCTGATATGTGCAGTGGCATCGAATACGAAGGTCAAATGCATCTCTGGAAAGACCAAGATGTACACCTTCCTGTTCGGCTACGCGATGGTTCGCTGAAGTGGGTACGCTGGGGTGAGCGACACGGAGTACAAAGCCCGTTCTTTCAAGGACCGTGCGCACGGCTGGAGTCCATCAAAGAGCGCAAATGGAATCGCTTCAATCCTCGTTCGGTCAAAATTGTGATGGACCGATACATGGAACGCGACCTAAAGAATAAGCCCTACTGGGTGAAAGCCCCGGAGGGAGCTGTGCTTCAAGGACTGCTCGCGACCTGGGGAGATGAGCAACGCGTATACGTTGTCACCACGGAAACGCCAGCTGAGTTTCAACATGTGCAGCCCCGGTGGCCACGCATTTTGGAGATGGAACATGCTGCATCAGATTGATGAAAACAAAGCCAGCATGGTGGCAAAACTATTGGAGCACTGGCAGGCCGGCGAAGTTGCTGAGAAAGCCTGGCTGTCGGACTACTGCGGTTCTCGGTATGAACAACTGCTCGAAATGCATGCATGCCTACGAACGCTTTTTCCGTATGACCAAGAGCTGGTATACGGCTGGGTTACTGCCAGAAGCAAAGCCTTTGATGGGAAAGCCCCACTAGAAATCATGCTCAACGAGTCCGATGGCATCGCGCAGGCCTTGCACTACTTACGCTGCGCGCTGCAGAAGTAAGATGGACAGATTCGCCGAATGAGAAATATTTTTCAGACTGACCTAGCGAACCTTGACACCGTGGTCTATCACTAATGTGAACACTCACAGTGAGCCCACCATGACCACGATGACAGCACTGGAAGCAGCACAACAAATTTCCGATATGAAAAAGCAGATCGCGCAGCTGGATACGCTGAAAACTGAACTGATGGAACGTTTGGCGTACATGAAGGTGTTGTCGATAATTTTCTTTGGCGAGACCGATGCCCAGTAACGACCCGAAGCTGACAGATGGCACTTCTGAGCCCTCATTGAGAGTTGCCGGACACGGTCTGCGCTGGCATGCTCAAGTCGTGTAGGTGTTGCGATAATTGTCGGCAAGGAGTGCTGTGTCAGGTTTTTCAAGCCATTGAAATAGCTGAGTCCTCTCCTCTCCCTCCGACGTAATGCAGCAGTCCAAAATTATCACACAGCGGTGATTGCTGTATAAACTAAGTTAGCTGCTCATGGAGGCAAGAGTGCGCATTACCAATCAAAATGGCCATGCTGGTGCACACCAGAATCCAAACGGTACGTGGGTTTGCGGCGGCGCTCATGCTGGCGCTCACAAAAATCCTGATGGCATTTGGGTCTGTGGTGGCGCTCACGCGGGTGCTCATAAAAACCCTGACGGCACATGGGTATGCGGTGGCGCGCATGCTGGTGCTCACAAAAATCCTGACGGGACCTGGGCTGTTGGTGGCGCACATCAAGGCGCACATCAAAATCCAGATGGCACATGGGTGTGTGCGTGAGCAGCTAACAATTCGTTCAAGCCAACCCCGCATCGTGGCGTCGGCCGCGTGCCTACGCTAGCACTCGTCCGCCAACCCTCTACAGCGCAGCTCAACTCAGGCGTTAGATAAGGAGAAAAAAGATGTCCGCTAGGGCAAAACTTAGGAGCGCGCTGCAATCAATCGACGATGCCGAGAGGGTCATGAAGCGCATCAAGAACGCATCAGAAGACGCGGACCTTCAATACCAACTCCGCAAAGTTTTGCGAGAACTCGACGAGGCAAAGCAATACATCGAGCGCGCACGTTGTGAGGTGCGCGATCTAGAGCGTTAATGGACATGCCTAACAAGGCACTCCAGCCGACCGCTTCGCGTCGGCTGAGTTTGCGTGTTTTATGTCTGCTCTTGGCCGGGAGCAGACAGTTAACGTTCGAGCTCAGGCCGTGGCTGTAAGCCGTCGACCTTAAGCGACTTGTTACTTTCGATCATTAACTCTTTTACGGCGTAAACGATGAAGCTAAGCAAGGAAAAGCATTTTAGAGAGTTTACTTCTGTGCCGTAATCTAAATGCTTTCTGTGCCCATGTAATATTCCATTTCTATTTGGGGCTTTACTCTTTGCCGCTTGGGTGGACTTTGATATGCCAGCATTATGGTGATTTTTTAACTTGAATGGCTCTAGAAATATATCTATAAAGAAGTTGGCTTCTATTCCCCCGCTATCTATAAGCTTCTTGATGTTCTCTTCAGTTTCATTGCCCGTAAAGAGAAAACTCTTTAGTGATTCGCAGCAAATTCCATCGGCTTGCGATAAGAATAAAGGTATTGCTGCTATGTAGTTGCCAGATCTATGGAGATCAAAAGCATTTCTTAGGATATGCCCCCTATTTGGGCAAAGCTCTATTATTTTAGATGTTAGATCTTCCCAGTTTTCATTTAGATGCAACGACATGAGGTCATCAAGTGAGCTTGGCTCTGTTTCTGGTGCATAAAAAAAGGTAAGCCAATTTGGATACCATCCGTTATCTGCCATAACGACTACATCTTCTTTTCTTGCGGTCTGCCATTTCTGAGCGGCATCAGCTGCCGTTGCTAAAGTTACTCCAATTAGTGTGAGCAAAGGCTGGTAAGTCTTTGCGAACTCACTAAATTGTTTTGTGGCTGGAACTAATGCTTCATTGAGTCTAAGTATGGCTGGTGAAATTGATTTACTTATAGACTCCATTACCTCACGCAGTGGAGCTGTCACTTCATCAATTCTTTTCACTATCTTATTGAGATCATTCATGATTAATTAAACATAACGTTTTAGTTCAGGGCGCGGACGCGTAGGGACCGTCGGCCCTGCATCGAATGGTTAGGCCAACTCGGATAGCTGAAAAAGCCTTTGGGTTTCGCCAAGCCCTACATCCTGAAGGTGTGCTAATGCCAAGTCCTCAGTGGCGGATGGGAACAAGGTCAACGGCGTAACGGGCGTGGACAACTTAAATCCGGGCTTAAGTCGAATTTTTAGGCCCATATATCGGGCGCAGTAGTTGCGCGCCAAGTTACCGGCTCCCCCAAGTAATCCACATTTCTGTCTCTTGGGCCTGAGAGCGTTGGAGTCTTTCAGGATTGACTCCAAGTCAAGATATGGATGCACCCCTTTTACTAAAGGAAATACAAATATCGTCGGCCAACTTTCTCGACCCTCACTACTCCACTGATAATCCTGATAAATCATCCGTTGATCGCTATTTTTGCTGCACTTATGGGTTGCGAACCATGCAGCAATAGAGGCGTCTCGCGTAATATCTAAATAGGCAGATGGCGCGCCATATTGCTGAAGAATAAGACTTCGCTGGTACGAATTTATCCCAAGCCGAGTGACTGCTGCGACCCCTTTTGCCGGAGGAACAAAACTCTCTAATCCGGGCTTCGGTATAAGTTGATTTGCCCAATAGACCCATTCCGCTAACTCAATGACTATTTGCTCGAAACTATCAAATGAGTCTAAGTGAGAGTCGTAGTTTCGATAGAGAGAGGGGGTTAGGTCCGCTTCTCTGATATTGGAATATGGAGTAATGCCAAGCTTGGTCAAGCTAAATCTGTCTGGAGTGAGGTATTCTTTGCTTTGCCCCCGAAACCAAAGCTCAACGCCGTTGTGTTTATCGGCCTGCAATTTTAAGCATTGTACTAGTGCTAGAAGTTCGCTTTCAGTAGCCACGCAGATTTCTGGGACTGTAGATCTCTCGAAGTTGTCTTGAGCAGGAGGAATGGCTCCCTCAAATATAAGCCTCCCGGCAAAGGCCCCACCAGAAAGCATATTGTCAGCACGATTTTCCCATAGCTTCTGTGCCAATGACTGCGGCATAGACGAAAGATGGGATTTCCAAGTATCTAATGCGAAGCAATGATTCCTTATTCGACCTTCTTCCCGGAAGAACGCAAATCCGTACAAAGGATCGAGAAGATGAAGTGGTGCCATATATTTGCTTCTCGCCATATCTTTCGCATCAGAGCTTGGAGAATACTTCTCCAGCATTGGCAACGAGAGAAGCGATAATTTATTTTCATGGAATGAGGCACAAAGAGATTCCTCAAGCCCTAGCTTTCCGATCGCGTGCCCTAAGTATTTCGACGGAACAGGATGAGTCGGCTCAATGCTAAGTGCCGATTTTTCATGTGGATTTCCCAGTCCTAGCTCTCTAATTGGCTTAGATATCTCACTAAAATATGATGCTCTTTTAGCTTGTTCTGATGGCAGAGATTTGAATTTAGAAACACATGCTGATCGCTGAGAATTTTCTCTAGTGAGAAGCAGATCACGCTTCCATCTGCCTCTGATATCCATGATATTTTTCACAAATTAACGCCTTTGTTAGCGGGTCTTCGCCGCTTCGAAGATGGCCTAACTTGATTTATACAGCGATCACTGCTGCTTAGTAAATTTCGACTGCTGCATAGCATCGGAGGGAGAGGACAGAATTCTGTCGTTTCAAGGGCTTAAAAAACCTGACACAGCACTCTTTGCCGACAAATACCGCAACCTCTTCGCGATTTGAGCATGCCAGCGCTAAGCAATTCGGACAACCATCAATAAAGGCGCAGAAGTGCCACTCGTCCGCTTCGGGTCGAGAGCCGCCAGGCATCATGACTCATCATGCAGATCAGATTGCAGCGGGAACACCAGCAAAAATGCTTCTCTCCAAGCTAATCCCGTACCGCCCCAAAGCACGTCGGAGATAAGTCGGTTTAGTTGCCCCTGAATCGCCCGCTTAAAGCGTCTCCGCTCGCGAGTTCCGGGTTGCAACTCGTCAGCAAGCGTCTGATTTGTTTTGAAATTCTGGCAATAAAAAACCCCTGATTTTGAATACAAAATCAGGGGTTGACTGTTTGGCGGTGAGAGAGGGATTCGAACCCTCGATACGGGATTACCGTATACACGCTTTCCAGGCGTGCTCCTTCAGCCACTCGGACACCTCACCGGAGCGCTGAACCTTTGCAGTTCAGCGGCGCGCAATCCTAGCGGAAGCCCTGCAGCAAGGCAAAGCCTTTTTGCACTGACAGTGCTTGGCTATCGCGCGGATAGCGGTGCTAAAATCACTGCCCGCAAACGAGGTGGCCGGCGGATTCACTGCCCGCCCATCGAGGATCTGTATGCAAGCTGAGTCATCTGGCTCATCCCCTTTCAAGCGCCAGCTGGCGCTGACCGCAGGCGCTCTCGGTGTGGTCTTCGGCGACATCGGTACCAGCCCGCTTTATGCCTTGAAAGAATGCTTTCATGCCGCGCATGGCCTGGCACTGACTCAGGCCAATGTGCTCGGCATCCTGTCAATGATCTTCTGGTCGATGACCATCATCGTTTCCATCAAGTACATCGCCTTCATCATGCGCGCTGACAACCGCGGCGAGGGTGGCATCATGGCCCTGCTGGCGCTGGCCTTGCGCGCCCAGTATCGCCACACTTGGCTGCGGCCTGTGTTGATCGGCATCGGCCTGTTCGGTGCCGCGCTGTTCTTTGGTGATGGCATGATCACGCCGGCCATCTCGGTGCTGTCTGCCGTCGAGGGCCTGAAGGTGGTGTCGCCAGGCCTGGAACCTTTCGTCATCCCCATCACCATCGCCGTGCTGATTTCGCTGTTCCTGATTCAGCGCCATGGCACCGCCTCTATCGGCACCTTTTTCGGGCCGGTGATGCTGGTCTGGTTTACCACGCTGGCCGTGCTCGGCATCTTCAATGTGCGTCACTCACCGGAAGTACTGATGCTGGTTAACCCGGTCTGGGCCATGAGCTTTGTCGCCGAGCATCCGCTGGCCGCTTTTATTGCCATGGGCGCGGTGGTGCTGACAGTGACCGGCGGTGAGGCACTCTATGCCGACATGGGCCATTTTGGCCGCAAGCCTATCCGGCGCGCTTGGTTCTTTCTGGTGTTCCCGGCACTGCTGCTGAACTACGCCGGCCAGGGTGCGCTGCTGCTCAGCGACCCCACAGCCATCGAAAATCCATTTTACCGGCTGGTACCAGACTGGGGTCTGGTACCGCTGATTATGCTGTCCACCTTGGCCACCGTGATTGCCTCTCAAGCGGTGATTTCCGGCGTCTTCTCGATTGCGCGTCAGGCCATGCTGTTGGGCTATCTGCCGCGCTTTCAGATCAACCACACCTCCGATCGCGAGATGGGTCAGATCTATATTCCCTTCTTCAACTGGGCGCTGCTGTCCACCATCATCCTGCTGGTACTGGTGTTCAAGTCATCGAGCAATCTGGCATCGGCCTACGGCATTGCCGTGACCATGACCATGATTTGCGATGCCCTACTGCTGCTGGTCGTCGCCCATAAACTCTGGGGCTGGCACCCAGCACTGGCCGCCGCCGTGGCCGTACCATTCCTGGTGGTGGATCTGATTTTCTTCGGTGCAACATCACTGAAAGTACTTCAAGGCGGCTGGTTTCCGCTGGCCATTGGCTGTTCGGCATTCTTCCTTATGGCCACCTGGAAGGCCGGACGCGACATCCTCAGTCATCGCCTGAATTCCGAAACCATGCCGCTCAATCTGTTCGTCAACAGCATTGGCGCCAGCGCGGGTCAGACCGTGCCGGGTACGGCGGTGTTCATGACCGGCTCGCATCACTATGTGCCGCACGCATTGCTGCACAACATGAAGCACAACAAGATCATCCACGAGCGCAATGTGCTGCTGACGCTGGTCACGCGCGATGTGCCCTTTGTGGATGATGGCGAGCGCCTGATCATCGAGCGCATTGCCCATGAGTTTTATCTAGTCACGGCAGCCTACGGCTTCAAGGAGCAACCGGATGTGCCAGCACTATTCAGCCTGAGCAAAACGCAGGGCTTGAGCTTCGACATGATGGACACGAGCTTCTTCGTGTCGCGCGAGCGCATCATCGCGCATGGTCGCCACGGCATGTCGCGCTGGCGCGAAAAGCTGTTCGTGGCGATGGCGCGCAACGCGGTCTCGGCCACCGACTTCTTCCAGATCCCGACCAATCGCGTGGTCGAGATGGGTACGCAGGTCGAGCTCTGAGCACCTCCCCCGTTGCAGCACAGGGCTGTCAGGAAAACTCTGTGCTGCAATCCTCTTAGTAGCTGAACTGCGTGCGCAGCATCACCGCCGCAGGCTCATTGCCGGCGAAAGCGCCGCCTTTGACCGACAGCACATCGACATAGTTCAGGCTCAGCTTCACATTCGGCCCCACATAGGCGTTGATGGCATAGCTGGCGTTGCGCTCTTCGCCGCCATTGACCGTGCCATCCGTCAGATCCAGCTTGGAATAACGCGCTGCCAGTTCCCAAGCCACCGCCCCATTCGGTCGGATGCCTTCCAGCACGCCCGTTTCCGGCTTGTAGCCACGCACCTCGCCGGTGACGGCCCAGACGATCTGGGCATAGGCACCGGTAAAGTCGAGATTGCTGCCGGTCTCGCGACTAACCTGCGTCACCGCATATTCCGCCTGCGCCGTCACCGGGCCTTGCGTCGTGGCCAGCTCCAGCGCGGCCACGCGGCTGTCGCGCACATCGCCGGCAATGTTGCCGGTATCCACGAGCTTGTCCGGGAACAAGTTCATCTCCGGCTTGCTCGACAGTTTCAGCGTTTCCGGCTTATTACCGGCCGTCTGGGTTGGCTGACGCCAGTGCACTGAGCCGCCCACATGCAGCACATGGCCGCTGGCAATCATCGGCGCCCAGGTTGCACGGGCACTGAAGCCGCCGCCTTCGTCATCGCTCGTAGCGGTGCTCAGCGGTTCGCCAAAAACACCGGCGGCCAGGCTGCCGTGCGGGTTGCTTTTGCTGACCAGGATGCCCGGCGCTCGTGACGGCAGAAATGCCGATGCCAGCGAGCGCTCCATGAAGGCCAGATTCTTGTCGCTCATCAGCGCTTCCAGGCTGTAAGGCACTTTGAAGTTGCCGGCAGTGATGTTCACCGGCCCGCGCCAGGTCGCCCAGACATCGGTAATGCCGAGCGTGGCATTCGGTGACAGCTCGGTCTCCAGGCGGAAATCCCAGGCACCGCTGGTACCGGACATGCTCAGACGGCCGCGACGCAGCTCGCTGCCATCGCCGTAGTCTTTGCTGGTCCCGCTACTCTTGTTGGTAAAGTGCGCCGCATCCAGCTGCATCAAGGCGCCAAACTGAACACTGCTCTTGCCATCCTGACTGGTGATTTTCAGGCCGTCCTTGAGGCTGACCTGAGCCTGGTCCTTTTGCCCGGCCTTCAGCATGGCGTACTCCTCGGCCGTGATGATGCCTTTCTGGGCTAGCAGCTCCAGCGTGGCATCCGCCGCAAAGGCGGGCGTGGCCAGTGTGGCCAGCAGCGGCAGCGTAAACGCCGGCGTACGCAAAGATTTGAATTTCATGTGTGGCTCCTGTTGAAGTTGGCGCTATATTTGCTTATGCATAGCGCCGCATGTTGAAGCATGCGACAGCAACCTGAACAGCAGCCGGAAAAGCCAAACCAGAAAGTGGGCAAATCATGGCAGCAGAAGCCGTTATATACAATAAGATACAGCCACTAACGCGGGTGCGGCCAAAAATCAGCTCCCGCATAACCCCTACCGAGAGATCGTCCAGCATGGTGCAACACCACACGCGCCTCGCGAAATTCGCGCTGTCATGGTGCCTTTTCCTGGCATCCCCGACCTGGGCAGACGATGTCACGATCTACGCCGCCGCCAGCCTGACCAATGTCATCAAGACCCTGGCCACACGCTACGAGCAGGACAAGACGACGCACATCAAGCCCTCGTTCGCGTCATCATCGACGCTGGCCAAGCAGATTGAAGCCGGTGCACCGGCCGACCTTTACATCGCTGCCGACACGCAGTGGATGGACTATCTGCAAACCCGCCGGCTGATCGACAAAGGCTCGCGCAAGAACCTGCTCGGCAACGAGCTGGTGCTGATTGCGCCTGCTGCCCAGCCGCGCACCGTGGTCATGAAAAAGGGCGCTGATCTCCCCGCCAGCTTCACCGGCAAGCTCTGCATGGGCGACCCCAGCCATGTGCCGGCCGGCATCTACGGGCAGCAGGCGCTGCAAAGCCTGGGCTGGTGGAGTGCGCTGGAAAAGCGCGTGGTCGGCACCGAGGATGTACGCACGGCACTGGCCTTCGTACAGCGCGGCGAATGCCCGCTGGGTGTGGTCTATGCCACCGATGCCGCCGCCAGCACGCAAGTCATGATCGCAGGACGCTTTGCCGACAGCTCGCACGACCCTATCATCTACCCCATCGCCCTGCTGCCGCGCGCCTCGGCAGAGGCCCGTGACTTTTACCGCTACCTGCAGAGCGATGCCGCCCAGGCGGTTTATCGCCAGGCTGGCTTCGTGGTTTTGAATCACTGAGTAACATACCCGTATGCTGACACCGGAAGAACAATCGGCCCTCTGGCTTTCCTTCAAGGTCGCCGGCATCGCCACATTGGCCAGCCTCCTGCCCGGCATCTTCCTCGGCTGGCTGCTGGCCAAGCGCGAGTTCGTCGGCAAGGCCGTGCTCGATGCCGTGGTGCATCTGCCCATGGTCCTGCCGCCGGTGGTGCCGGGCTACTTGCTGCTGCTGGCATTCGGCAGTCAGGGGCCGGTCGGGCGCTGGCTCGCAGACTGCTGCGGGGTGTCGTTTTCGTTCAACTGGCTGGGCGCGGCGCTGGCGTCGGCGGTCATGGGCTTTCCGCTGCTGGTGCAATCGGTGCGACTGTCCATGCAACTGGTCGATGCCCGTCTGGAAAACGCCGCACGCACGCTCGGGGCGTCGCCACTGATGCTGTTTGCCAGCGTCACGCTGCCGCTGGCCCTGCCCGGCATTCTCGTCGGCGCGCTGCTCACCTTCAGCCGCAGCCTCGGCGAATTCGGCGCCACCATCACCTTCGTCGGCAACATCGAGGGGGAAACGCGCACGCTGCCGCTGGCCATTTACAGCGCCGTCCAGCGTATTGATGGCGAGCCGATGGCCATGCGCTTGATCCTGATTTCGCTAATGCTGGCCTTTGCCTCGCTGCTGATCGGCAACTATCTGTCACGACGCGCCGCGCAGCGCCTGGGTCAGGGCCATCATGCTGAACTTTGATCTGACACTACAGCGCGGCGACTTTCAGCTGCACATGGCGGCCACGCTGAACGAGCCGGTGACGGCGATTTTCGGGGCATCCGGTGCCGGCAAGAGCACGCTGCTGGCCTTGCTGGCCGGCCTGCTGGCGCCCACGCAGGGCCGCATCGTGCTGGCTGATCGCGTGTTGGTGGATACCCGCCAGCGTGTCTTTGTGCCGCCGCATCAGCGCCACATCGGTTTGCTGTTTCAGGATGGCCGGCTGTTTCCGCACCTCGATGTGCGGCAGAACCTGCTCTATGGCTGGCAACGGCTGCGGCCGGCGCAGCGGCGTTATGCGCTCGATGACATCGTGGCCATGCTCGACATCGGTTCGTTGCTGGCACGCATGCCGCAGCAGCTGTCCGGCGGCGAACGCCAGCGCGTGGCGCTGGGTCGCGCCCTGCTCTATTCGCCGCAGCTGCTGCTGCTCGACGAGCCGCTATCCGCGCTGGACAGCCGCTTGAAGGCGCAGATCCTGCCGTTCCTGCAGCGGGTGCGCGACGAGACCGGCATCCCCATGCTCTATGTCAGTCATTCGCGTGATGAAATCGCGGCGCTGACGCCGCATGTGCTGACGCTGGCCGATGGCCGTCTGGTCGATCCCTGACTACTCGAACCCAATTGGCTCAGGCGCGACATCGCGCAGCCAGCCGCTGAGTCTAGCCTCGTATGAATCGGTGACACGACTCACATCGGCCTGCATCTTTTCGTAGTAGCTCAAGACCTCTTCGCCATGCGGCGTCAGACTCGCGCCACCGCCCTGGCTGCCACCTGCCGCCGACAGCACCAGCGGCTCGCGGAAACACCGATTCATGGTATCCACCAGCAGCCAGGCGCGGCGATAGCTCATGCCCATGCGTCGCGCCGCCGCCGAGATCGAGCCGTGCTCGTGAATCGCCTTCAAGAGATCGGCCTTGCCCGGCCCCAGCGCAATCTCGTCGCCCTGCATCAGGCGGATACGATGTATCAGCATGCCCGCTCCTAGTCTTGTAAACACTGCCTTTCATCTTGCCACGCCGGCAACGCCGTCTGACAGCAACTCTTTTATGGCAAACTCATCGCCCATATCCCACAAGACTCTTTTCAGAGAGCTGACCCATGTGCGCATCCTCAAATCCAGCCTCCGCTGACGCTCCCAAAAAAGTCGGTCTGCGCGACATCGCTCGCGGCGCACTGCAAGCCATCCCCGATCTGGTCACGCTCAACAAAGGTCTGTTCGGCCTCGCCACGCTGAAGCCGGACAGCAAGCTGTCCATCGGCCGCGTGCTCGAACGCTGGGCCCGGCAAGCGCCGCAGCGTGTAGCCGTGCGCTGGCAGGATCAGCAGTGGACCTATGCCGAATTCAACAGCTGGGCCAATCGCCTGTCCGCCAGCTTTGCCGCGCAGGGCGTGGGCAGCGGCGATACGGTAGCCATCCTCGCCGAAAACAGCCCGATGCAGCTCGCCTGCGTGGCGGCAGCCGTGAAGCTCGGCGCCATCGCTGGCATGCTCAATTTCAACCAGCGCGGCGAAACGCTCAGCCACAGCATCGGTCTGGTCAAACCGAAAGTGCTGGTACTCAGCGCCGAATGCCGCACTGCGCTGGAATCCACCGACTGCCTGCCCGGCACCAGCGACATGACCTTCTTCTGGACCGGTGGCGATGCACGGACACCGGCCCCGGACGGTTATATTGATCTGGATCGCGACAGCGGCCGCCAGCGCAGCATCAACCCGGCCAGCACCCGCCAGGTCGTGGCCAAACAGCCCTGCTATTACATCTTCACCTCCGGCACCACCGGCATGCCGAAAGCTTCGGTGATGACGCACTACCGCTGGCTGGCGTCGATGGCCGGTGTCGGCAACGCCACCATGCGCCTGAAGTCGGACGATATTTTCTACTGCTGCCTGCCGCTGTATCACAACAACGCGCTGACCGTGGCCTGGGGCTGCGTGCTCTCCGCCGGGGCCACACTGGCGATAGACCGCAAGTTCAGCGCCAGCCAGTTCTGGGATCGCATCCGCCATTACGACGCCACCGCCTTCACCTACATCGGCGAGCTGCTGCGCTACTTGCTCAATCGCGATGCCACCGCGCGCGATCAGGATCACAAGATCCGCCTGATCACCGGCAACGGCCTGCGCCCGGAAATCTGGCAGCAGTTCCAGAAGCGCTTTGCCATTGAGCGCATTTACGAGTTCTACGGGGCCAGCGAATCCAACATCGGCTTCATCAATGCCTTCGGCGTGTCCGAGACGGCCGGTTTCTCGCCGCTGCCGTTTGCCATCGTGGAGTTCGATGCCGACAGCGACGAGCCGGTGAAGGACGCCAAAGGGCATCTGATCAAAGTGAAAAAAGGTGGCATCGGCCTGCTCATCAGCGAGGTCAGCGAGCGCCGGCCATTCGATGGCTACACCGACCCCGCCGCCGGCGAGAAGAAGCTGATCCGTGGCGTGTTCAAGAAGGGCGACTGCTATTTCAACACCGGTGACCTCGTGCGCGATCAGGGTCTGCGCCATATCCAGTTTGTCGATCGTGTTGGCGATACCTTCCGCTGGAAGGGCGAGAATGTCGCCAGCACCGAAGTCGAGGGCGCGATCGCCCGCTTCGACAGCATCGAGCACGGTGCCGTCTACGGTGTGAGCGTGCCGGGCTGCGATGGTCGCGCCGGCATGGCCGCCATCACGCTGAAGGCCGGTCACGCGCTGGACGGCGCGGCGCTGGCAACGCATCTCGCCGCCACGCTGCCCGCCTACGCCGTGCCCCTGTTCATCCGCGTGCAGGCCGCGCAGGAAACCACCGGCACCTTCAAGTACCGCAAGGTCGAGCTCAAGCAGGAAGGCTTCGATCCCGAGCGCATCAGCGAGCCGCTGTTCGTGCTCGCCGACCGCGCTCGCGGCTACGAGCCGCTGACCGCAGCCATTCATCAACAGATTCAGAACCAGAGCATCAAGCTATGACGCCGCTTTCCCCGCAAGACCAGATGTTCCTGCTCGTTGAACGCCGCAATCAGCCCATGCATGTCGGCAGCCTCATGCTGCTGTCGCCACCGCCGGATGCCGGCCCCAACTACGCGCAGGAGCTGGCCGACTGGGCGCGCTCCTACACCAAGGCGCAGCCGCCGTTCAATCAGCTGCTGACCTACAAGCTTGGCCTGCCGTTCTGGACCGACGACACCGAATTCGACCTCGAAGCCCATTTCCACCACATCTCGCTGCCGAAGCCGGGCCGTATCCGCGAGCTGCTGGCGATTGTCTCCAAGCTGCATAGCGGTGTGATGGATCGCGCCAAGCCGCTCTGGGAGATCTACATCATTGATGGCGTGGAAGATGGCCGCGTCGCCGTCTACAGCCGTATCCACCATGCTCTGGTCGATGGCGTGGCGGGCATGCGCATGTTGCAGCGCAGCATGTCGCCCGATCCGTCCGTGCGCGATACCGTGCCGTTCTGGGCCATCCCGCCACGCAAGCGCGCCCCGGCCGATGGCGTGGTGGCGCAGGTTACGCAGCCACTGTCGCGTGCCGCGAAGTTCGCCAGCATCGTCAAAGAGCAAGCCTCAACCTGGCCCACCGTTGCTCGCGAGATCTACAAGTCGATCAAGGCGCGCAGCTCCGACGCCGACTATGTGTCGGTGTTCCAGGCCCCGCGCACCATTCTCAACCAGCCGATCAGCGCCTCGCGTCGTTTCGCCGCGCAATCGTGGCACTTGCCGCGCATCAAAGCCGCCGCCAAGCGCCACAACGCCACGCTCAACGACATCGTGCTGGCCATGTGTGCTGCCGCCGTCCGCAAATACCTGATTGAACTCAACGCCCTGCCCGACAAACCGCTGGTGGCCATGGTGCCGATGTCATTGCGCAAGGATGACTCCGAAGGCGGCAACCAGGTCGGCGTCGTGCTCGCCAACCTCGCCACGCACCTCGCCGATCCGCTTGAACGCCTGGATGCCATCGCGCGCTCGGTGCAGAACAGCAAGGACAGGTTCGCGACCATGAATCAGCTGGAAATCATGAACTATGTCGCCACCGCCATGGCGGTCAGCGGCATCAACATGGCGACCGGCATCGCGCCGACTTGGCAGGCGTTCAATATCGTGGTGTCGAATGTGCCAGGCCCACGTGAAACGCTGTACTGGAATGGCGCGAAGCTGGAGGGCATCTACCCGGTGTCCATCGCGATGGACGGCCAGGCCACCAACATCACCGTGGTCAGCTACGCCGAGAAGTTCGAGATTGGCATCATCGCCTGCCGCCGCACGCTGCCGCACATGCAGAAGCTGCTGCAGTATCTGGAGGACGGCCTCGCCGAGCTGGAGGCCTGATCCAGCTCGGCGAGTCGGACTAAAGTTAGTCCGACTCCAGAAATCCGCCGGACTGACGCGCCCACAGCTGTGCGTACAGGCCACCGGCGGCAACCAGCTCGGCATGCGTGCCGACTTCCACGATGCGGCCCTGATCCATCACCACCAGCCTGTCCATGGCGGCAATCGTGGACAGCCGGTGAGCGATGGCAATCACCGTCTTACCGGCCATGAGGCGATACAGGTTCTCCTGGATCGCCGCCTCCACTTCCGAATCCAGCGCTGAAGTCGCCTCGTCGAGAATCAGGATCGGGGCGTCCTTGAGCATGACGCGGGCGATGGCGATGCGCTGGCGTTGGCCGCCAGAGAGCTTGACGCCGCGCTCGCCGACATGGGCATCGAGGCCGTGCCGGTGCTTGGCATCCTGCAAGCTCTCAATGAAACCATCAGCCTGAGCGCGGGCAGCCGCCGCCAGCACATCCTCATCCGTCGCATCGGGTCTGCCGTAGCGGATGTTGTCGCGCACCGAGCGATGCAGCAGCGAAGTATCCTGCGTGACCATGCCGATCTGCGCGCGCAGCGAATCCTGCGTCACCTGCGCGATGTCCTGCCCGTCGATGCGAATGGCGCCGCCCTCCAGGTCGTGGAAGCGCAGCAGCAGATTGACCAGCGTGGACTTGCCCGCACCTGAACGCCCGACCAGCCCGACCTTCTCGCCCGGCCGGATATGCAGCGACAAGTCCTCGAACACGCCGGCGGCCTTGCCGTAGTGAAAGCGCAAGCGATCAAACACAATGTCGCCGGCCTGAATCGCCAGCGCAGGCGCACCCGGCACATCCTCGACGCGATGCGGCCGGGCAATCGAGCTGATGCCGTCCTGCACGGTGCCGATGTTCTCGAACAGCGCCGACACTTCCCACATGATCCACTGCGACATGCCGGACAAGCGCAGCACCAAGCCCAGCGCCACCGCCACAGCCCCGACAGCAATTAGCTGATCCAGCCACAGCGACAACGCCAGCCCGGCCACCGACAGCAGCAACACGGCATTCAAGCTGTAGAGCGTGACATTGAGCTGCGTCACCAGCCGCATCTGGCCATGCACGCTGACCATGAACTCACCCATGCCTTCGCGGGCAAACGCAGCCTCGCGTTGCGCATGCGAAAACAGCTTCACGGTCTGGATGTTGGTATAGCTGTCCACGATCCGGCCCGTCATCAGCGAGCGCGCATCCGCCTGCGTTTGCGACACCCGACTCAGGCGCGGCACAAAATAGCGCAGCATGAGCAGGTAGCACGCCAGCCAGACCAGCAGCGGCATGGCCAAACGCCAGTCCGCGCTGGCAATCAGCACCACCGTGCCGATGAAATAGACAATGATGTAATTCAGCACATCAATGAGCTTGATCACGCACTCGCGCACGGCCAGCGCCGTCTGCATGAGCTTGGTGGCGATGCGCCCGGCGAACTCGTCCTGATAGAACGCCATGGACTGGCGCAGCAGGTAGCGGTGAACCATCCAGCGGATGCGCATGGGGTAGTTGCCCATCAGCGTCTGATGGTTGAGCAGGGAGTGCATGAAGGTCATCACCGGCAGTGCCAGTACCACGGCAGCCATGCCCAGCAGCTGCCAGCGCTGCGTCGCCCAGAAGGTCTCGCGCGATTGATGCGACAACCAATTGACGATATCGCCGAGAAAACCGAAGAGCCAGACTTCCGCCACGGCAATCAGCGCGATGAGGATGGCCGAGGCCGTGAGCCAAGGCCAGGCACCACGGGTGTAATGCAGACAGAACGCCACCAGCGTGCGTGGCGGCTCTTGCGGTTCTTCCGGCGGAAAGGGATCCAGACGACGTTCAAACCAGGCAAACATCGGCGCTACTCAAGACCAGTGAAGCAGCCATGATAACGGAGCCGCCGCATTCCTCACTGTCACAAGCAGGATAATTGCCAGACTACTGATAGTCCCACCAGCCCAGACGCGCGCGTTGCTCCACCGTCAGCACATCAATCATGTCCTGGCGATCCAGCTCGTCAATAAGTTTGAACAGACCTTTGACGAAACAGATGCAAAGGCAGAATTTGGCATCGATAATGCGAGTCATGGGCAACATGGGGCACCTCACCAGGCCACAGCCCGTCAACTTTTTGACGGATATTCAGGGCACTCTGAGAGGGTGTTGCATAAGCGATGCCAACGGCATGCACGCCATACACAAGGAATACCAACAGCATGTCAAACCCACACTGGCGCTATCTGAGCGGATACCCGGAGCCCTTGCTGGCCAAGGTCTCGGGCCTGATCGAGAGCCGTCAGCTCGGTGATTACCTGAGCCGGAAATACCCGGAGCGCCACACGGTTCAGTCCGACAAGGCGCTGCATGCCTATGTCACCGAACTCAAGCAGACGCATCTGCGCAACGCCCCCGTGATCGACCGCACCTGCTACGACAGCAAGCTCGATGTGATCCAGAACGCGCTCGGCCTGCACACGCGACAATCGCGCAACCACGGCGGCCGCCTGCGCAGCAGCCGCGAAATCCGCATCGCCTCGCTGTTCAAGGCCATGCCGCCGGAGTTTCTCAAGATGATAGTGGTGCACGAGCTCGCGCACCTGAAAGAGCTGGATCACAACAAGGCCTTCTACCAGCTCTGCGAACACATGGCACCGGGCTATGCCCAGCTCGAATTCGACCTGCGTCTGCACCTGACCTGGCAATCTCTGCCGGGCTGAAGATCAGGCCGCTAATCGGAAACCGACACACGATGGCCGGGCGATGTGCTATCAAAATGACCAAATGGTCAGAGTGAGGCACCGCGCATGGAACCAAGTCCGCAATCCCCGCAAGGCAGCCTGTTCGGACGCCTGAGCTACTTCACCGACATGTTGGCCTGGCCGCTGCGCACCTCCCACTACCTGGAGCTGGTCAACCCCTTGTGGACCACCCATGCCTTGCAGGCCCGGGTCGAAAAAGTCTGGGATGAAACCAAGGATGCGCGCACGCTGACCCTACGCCCCGGCCTGAACTGGCGCGGGCAGCGCGCGGGCCAGCATATCCGTGTCGGCATTCCGGTCGGCGGCATGCACTACACCCGCACCTACACCATCTCGTCGCCCCCCGAGCGCGATGACGGCTGCATCACCATCACCGTCAAGGCGCATCCCGGCGGACGCATCTCCTCGCATCTGGTGCGCCAGATCAAAGTCGGCAGCTACCTGCCCATCGGCCTGCCGCAAGGCGATTTCACCCTGCCCGATGCTACCCCGGTGCGGCCGCTGTTCATCAGTGCCGGCAGCGGCATCACGCCGGTCATGAGCATGCTGCGCAGCCTGATCGCGCGCGACCGCCTGCCGCACAGCGTGCACATCCACTACGCGCCGCATGACTACGATGTGATCTTCGGCCAGGAGCTGAAGGCACTGGCCGAAAAACACCCACACTACCGCCTCAAGCTGGTGTTCACTCAGGAACTGGGCGGGCAGCCCACCGGCAACAACCGCTTCACCGCCGAGCAGCTGCAGAGCCTGTGCCCGGACTGGCGTGAGCGCGAGGTTTACGCCTGCGGTCCGTCATCGCTGCTCGCAGCCGTCGAAGGCCACTGGGAAGAAGCCGGCCTGTCGCGCCATGTGCATGTCGAACGCTTCCGTGCTGCCTTCAGCGAAATTCCGGCGGATGCCACCGGCGGCAAGGTCAGCTTCTCTCGCAGCAGCCTCACGGTCGATGCCGACAGCGCCACCAACCTGCTGCGCGTTGCCGAAGATGCCGGCCTGAATCCGACCCACGGTTGTCGTATGGGCATCTGCCATACCTGTGATGCCACACTGAAGTCAGGCTGTGTACGCGATCTGCGCAACGGCAATGTCATCAACGAGGCCGGACAGCTCATACAGATTTGCGTCTGCGCTGCTGCCGGCGACTGTGAAATAGACCTCTGAGTACGGGAGACACGCCATGAAGACCCATACGCTGCCTGTTGCCCTCAACGATGCCGAGCTGGAAGAGTTCGGCCGCGAGATGGATGCCATCCGCGAAGACACACTCGATGCGCTCGGCGAAAAAGACAGGCACTACATTCTCCGCGTGATCAAGCTGCATCGCAGCATGGACTTCCTGTCCCGCATGATCATCTTCGCCGGCTTGTTCTTTCACCCGCTGTGGCAGCACGCCTGGGCCGGACAGACCGTGATGCTCACGCTGTTCGGCATCGGTACACTGATGCTGGGCATGGCCAAGATCCTGGAAAACATGGAGCTGGGCCACAACATCCTGCACGCGCAATGGGACTGGATGAAGGATCCGAGCATCCACTCAAGCACCTGGGAGTGGGACAATACCTGCCCATCCGATACCTGGATGAAGTCGCACAACATCGTGCATCACACCTGGACCAATGTCGTCGGCAAGGATCTTGATGTCGGCTACGGCGTGCTGCGCGTGACGCCGCTGCAGAAATGGCACCCGGCCTACCTGCTGCAGATGGTCTATGTCTTTGCCATCATGTTGCTGTTCGAATGGGCGGTGGCCGTGCATGACGATCACATCGACGAATTGATGCGTGGCAAGCGCACCTTCCGCCAGACCGCCTCGGTGTTTGCCAACATCGGTCGCAAGATGTGGCGGCAGGCGCGCAAGGATTACCTGGCCTGGCCGCTGGTGGGCCTGCTGGTGGCCATTCCCATCAATCTGGCCGGCTCACTGCCCGTGCTGGGGCCGACACCGGATATCCTGCCTCAGGTCTTCCTCTATGTACTGCTGGCCAATATTGTGGCCAACCTGATCCGCAATATCTGGACATTTGTCATCATCTTCTGCGGCCACTTCCCGGAAGGCAGCTACAACTTCACTGAAGCCCAGGTGGAAGACGAGACACGTGCACGCTGGTACATCCGGCAGCTGCTCGGCTCCTGCAACATCAAGGGAGGCAAGACCTTCGATCTGTTCGCCGGCAACCTCAGCTACCAGATCGAGCATCACCTGTTCCCGGACCTGCCGAGCAGCCGCTACCCTGAAATCTCACGGCGCGTGCAGGCACAGTGCGCACGCTACGGCCTGCCCTACAACAAGGGCTCGCTGACGCGCCAGTTCGGCACCACGCTGATACGGCTCACCCGCATGTCCTTCCCAGGCGGCTCGACCGAGCAGAAGATCGCGCAGGCTTGAGCCCGGTCTCAACACCAGCCACGAAAAAAACCGCCCTGACACACGTCAGGGCGGCTAACCGTTACAGCAAAACCTCAGACAGTCGCTCAGTGAACCGTCTTGCCCTTCAGCAGATGATTCATCTCGCCATCGGCACCAAACAGCTTCTCGCGCCACTCGGTCACCAGCGCCTTGGTGTCGTGATCGTTCGGGTGGAAGTCCGGGCGGAAGAAGTCCAGGAACTTCGGCAGCAGACGCGTCATGCGACCCTGACGACCGAACAGCGCACGCACACCCTTCACATTGTCACGCACATTGAAGAGCTGACCATCGGCCGCCAGCAGGCGACCCGTGGCATAGGCCATCACGGCACCCAGCACAGCGGTGGTGATGACCATGGTGCCGGCACGAACCACATAGCCACCACCGGTCTGCTCATAGACATCCCAGGCCACGGCCTTGTGTTCGGTCTCTTCCAGCGCATGCCACATCCACAGCGGGCGAATGTCTTCACGCGCACTCATGTGGTGATCGACTTCCGCCAGCAGCTGCTCGCCCATCAGCGCAGTGAAGTGCTCCAGACAGATCGTCGCGGCCAGATTCAGACGTGGGTGAATTTTCGCGACCGTATCCAGCAGCAGCTTGAGCTGGGCTTCCAGTTCATGCGCCGGCAGCTTCTTGTCGTTGATGAACTGGTTCAGCACCTGATGGCCCTGCGTGTGCAGCGCTTCCTGGCCGATGAAGCCGGAGATGCCGGCCTTCAGGTTCTCGTCGGTGATCTGGTCACGGTAGTGACGCACCGCTTCCACAAAGAACTGCTCGCCTTCCGGCAGCAGCACCGAGAATGCCGACCAGAAGTAGGTCAGGAACGGGCTGTCGGCATACCAGTAGCCGCCTTCGGACTGGCTGAAATCGAGCGCCACACGGCGCGGCGGAATGCCAACCTTGGCACCCAGGGGCTGACGCGGCGCATCCGACGGGGGCACAGTCGTGGCGGCAGCAGTGCTAATCGCATTCGTGTTCAGTGAAGTCATTTTGCCTCTCCAGAAAAAATACATATTGGGCAAGACGAACTCTGCCTTTGACCCGCCGCCGGTAGCAGGTTATTTTGGGACAACTTCTTGTCCTTATGTGCCATTCGCTGATGTCACGATCTGCTACCGATACCACCCCCGGCCTGCCCGCTGCCTACGCATTGCTCGTGCTTGATGTGCTGAAGCGCTGGCATATCGCCGAAGAAACGCTGCTTGAGCCTTTTGGCCTGACCCGGCAGATGCTCACCGCGCCGACCACGCGCATCCCGCTGGATACCGTCAACGGCCTCTACGAGCAGGCGCTGGCGCTGACCGGCGAGCCCGGCTTGCCGTTCTACATCGGCATGCAGATGAAGCTGTCCAGCCACGGCTTCATCGGTTTCGCGGCGATGACTGCCGATACCGTGGCGCAGGCACTGGAGCTGGCCGAGCGCTTCATCAGCCTGCGTCTCATGGGCTTTGCCCTGCGCCTGGTGCGCGATGGCGACCGTGCCCACCTCTATCTCGACACCGCCGTGACCCAGCAGCCCCTGCGCGATGCCGCCGTGGCCGCGCTCATGGTCGGCCTCGGGCAGATGGCGCAGGTCATCACCGGCGAGACGCTGTACGGCGAGGCCGACATCGACATCCCCGAGAACCCGCGCTTCGAGGAATTCCGCTACATCCTGCCGGCGCAGATCAAGTTCGGTCAGGCCTGCAACCGCATCTCCTTCGATGCCGCCTACCTCGACCTGCCGCTGGTCATGGCCGACGCCGCCTCCATGCAGCTGGCCGTGGAGCAATGCGAACGCGAGCTGGTCGCCATCGGCCTGCACAACCGCTTCGTGCGCCAGGTGCGCGAGCTGATCTATCGCGAGGATGAAGGTTTTCGCGGCGTTGAAGCCGTTGCCGGCGACCTGCACATGTCGGAGCGCACGCTGAAACGCCAGCTCGCGCTCGAAGGCACCACCTTCACGGACATTCTCGAAGACTTGCGCCGGCAAAAGGCCATCCTGCTGCTCGATGACCCGCGACAGAACCAGGAGCGCATCGCCGAGCAACTCGGCTACTCCGATGTCGCCAACTTCAATCGCGCCTTCAAGCGCTGGACCGGCACCACGCCCGGTCTGTATCGGCGCAACCCGTCGGGCAGCTAGCCACGCACACTGCCCTCTGCTACCGCGCTTGTGTATAACTTGTCATGAACACGAACCGCGAGAGCATCATGGCAGACGAGAAGAAACCCAGTCCTTTCGCACAAGCGTTCGGGCTCGCCGGCATTGCCGCAGAGACTGCGCGCGACATCGCCAAGCAGGCACTGGGCAGCACCGTCGTTGGCGTGCAGGAAGCCGTCGGCAAGGCCTCGCAGGGCACGCGCGACACCGCACTGGCGCTGGCCCAGCGCTACCTGCGCCACTCCACGCTGACCCTGCCCCTGCCCGAAGCCCTGCTCAATCAGCAGATTCGCGCCCGCCTGAAGGACAACCCGCACATCGACTACATCCAGGTCGACTGCCTGCCCGAGCGCTTCGACATCAAGCTCGACGGCCACTTCCAGCGCATGGTCTACACGCTCACATTGTCCGTGATGGTCAAGGAATGTCAGCTCACCGGCGATACGCCCTTCATGCGCTTCCAGCAGCTCGATCAGGCGCTCGATGTGCAATGGCGACAAGCGCCGATGCTGTTGAACTGGGCCACCCGCCATCTCGGCAAAGGCGCCTTCCAGCTCGCCAGCAAGCTGCCCTTGCCATCATTGACGCAGCAGATCGTCAGCCATATTCCCGGCCTGCATCGCGAAGGCATCAGACAGTGGCGACTGAATCTGGCCGAAGCCGGCATGATCGACTTTCTCAACAACCGTTCCTGGCTCATGGAGAAGCTGGTCAGCCTCGGCGATCGCAACATCCTGCCCGGCCTGAACCTGCTGCAGGAAAGCCAGGACTGGCTGCAGCAACTGGTCAATCAGATCGAGGTCAAGGACTTGAGCGTACAGAGCGGCCGACTGGACATGAAGGTGGGACTGCGCGGCGCATGAAAAAGGCCGCCCCGGTTACCCGGCGCGGCCTTTTCGTGAGCTTAGTCTAGCGATCGATCAGATCAGCTTTTCCAGCTGCGGAACGAGGTCGAACAGATCACCCACGATGCCGTAGTCGGCAACGGAGAAGATCGGTGCTTCTTCGTCCTTGTTGATCGCAACGATCACCTTGGAGTCCTTCATGCCGGCCAGATGCTGGATGGCACCAGAGATGCCTACGGCGATGTAGAGCTGCGGCGCGACGACCTTACCGGTCTGACCGACCTGCATGTCGTTCGGCACGAAGCCGGCGTCGACGGCAGCGCGCGAGGCACCAACGGCAGCACCGAGCTTGTCAGCCAGGGTGTAGAGGATCTTGAAGTTGTCACCGTTGCCCATGCCGCGACCGCCGGAAACGACGATCTTGGCACCGGCCAGTTCCGGACGATCCAGCTTGGCCAGCTCTTCGCTCACGAACGAGGAAGTGCCAGCGTCTTGTGCGGAAGCAACGGCTTCGGTCGACGCCGAACCACCGGTAGCGGCAACGGCATCGAAGCCTGTCGGGCGCACGGTGATGACCTTGATGCTGTCCGAAGACTGCACGGTGGCGATGGCGTTGCCAGCGTAGATCGGGCGCTCGAAGGTGTCAGCGGAGACAACCTTGGAGATTTCCGAAATCTGCGCAACATCGAGCAGCGCAGCAACGCGCGGCAGGGTGTTCTTGCCGTTGCTGGTGGCGGGCGCCAGGATGTGGCTGTAGCCCTTGCCCAGCTCGGCAACGAGCAGCGACACATTTTCAGCGAGCTGATGCGCGTAAGCGGCGTTATCAGCAACCAGTACCTTGCTCACGCCAGCGATCTGGGCAGCAGCGGCAGCAGCAGCGCCACAACCGGCACCGGCAACCAGCACATGGATGTCGCCGCCGATGGCCTTGGCCGCAGCAACGGTGTTCAGCGTGGCGCCCTTGATGGCGGCGTTGTCGTGTTCAGCAATAACGAGAATAGCCATGATCAGATCACCTTCGCTTCGTTCTTCAGCTTTTCGACCAGCTCTTCGATGGTCTTGACCTTGATGCCGGCGGAACGCTCGGCCGGTGCTTCGACCTTGAGGGTCTTCACACGCGGGGATACATCAACGCCATAGTCGGCCGGGGACTTGATGTCCAGCGGCTTCTTCTTGGCCTTCATGATGTTCGGCAGCGAGGCGTAGCGCGGTTCGTTCAAGCGCAGGTCGGTGGTGACCACGGCCGGCAGGGCCAGCTCAACGGTCTGCAGACCGCCGTCAACTTCGCGAGTCACCTGAGCCTTGTTGCCATCGACCTTGACGATCGACGCGAAAGTACCCTGAGCGTAGCCAGCCAGCGCAGCCAGCATCTGGCCGGTCTGGTTGTTGTCGCCGTCGATGGCTTGCTTGCCGAGAATCACCAGACCCGGCTGTTCTTGGTCGCAGATGGCCTTGAGCAGCTTGGCAATGGCCAGCGGCTCGGCATCAGCCGCTTCAACCAAAATGCCGCGATCAGCGCCGAGGGCCATGGCCGTACGCAGCTGTTCCTGGGCATTGGTCGGACCAACAGACACGACCACGATTTCGGTGGCGATGCCTTTCTCTTTAAGACGCACGGCTTCTTCGACCGCGATTTCGCAGAACGGGTTCATCGCCATTTTTACGTTGGCGAGTTCAACACCCGTCTTGTCCGCTTTCACGCGAACTTTTACGTTGTAATCGACAACGCGTTTGACAGCTACCAGAACCTTCATGGAATCCTCAGCTTACATTGATGAACGAATAAGAGTTCAGCCAGGGCACTCATGCAGCGCATGAGCCCCCAAAAGGCCCGCTATCTTGCCGTCTGAGGCCGTTTCGGTCAATAACCGCACGGCACATCAAGCCTGACAGACGAGTCTTGGCTGGCGATATCACATTAGCTGGACATGCCCAGCACGCGCTTGTTGCCCATGCGGACGGCCACATTCAGCAGAAAGTCCAGAAACGGCTCCTGCTCGCCGATGAAATCAGCGTAGAAACCCGACTTGGTCAGCGCAGAAGCACCGTGTGCCAACGCCCAGGCGGCGGCAATATGGTACTGCGGCGGCACATCGGCGAGCTTGCCGGCCTTGATCTGGCCATCGACCATGGCGCAAAGCTTTTCGAAGTTGGCGGCACGAATGGCGTGCAGCTTCTCCACCAGCGCCGGCACGACCTTGTCGGCCACCAGCTTGCTTTCCAGGCGATCAAACAGCAGGTATTGATCGGCATCGCGCACGCGGAAGGTGAAGTATTCGCGTACCAGCGACTGCTTGTCCTGGGAGATATCGATGCGGCGGAAGAGATCGGCCAGCACTTCCTCATAACGAATCATCAGCAGCAGATAGATTTCGTTCTTGGTCTCGAAATGCTTGTAGATGGTGCCTTTGCCGATGCCGACCTTGTCCGCGATCATTTCCACGGTGACTTTGTCTTCACCATGCTCAATGAACAGCGCCTGAGCACAGTCCAGAATGGCCTGCTCTCGTTGACGAAACTCACGGGCTTTTTGCGTTGCACGCGCCAGATCGGTCATTTTTGCTCCTCATTCACCGCCAGATCGGCGATTTAGCCAAGACGGCAGTTTAACGTGCCAACGCCCGTGTCGGTAGCGTGTCCAGACGAAACGCGGCCTGATAATTGCGTGTGGTGGCCTCGGCCAAGGCCTCCAGGCTGAGCCCGCGCAGGGCCGCAATGTAGGCAGCAGTATCGGCCAGGAATGCCGGCTCGTTGGGCCGGCCGCGATTCGGGGCCGGGGCCAGATACGGTGCATCGGTCTCGATCAGCAGGCGATCCAGCGGAATACGCTTGGCCACATCCTTCAGATCCAGCGCCTTGGGGAAGGTGACAATGCCGGAAATGGAGATGTAATAGCCCAGATCCAGCGCCGCCTCGGCCGTCGCCCAGTCTTCCGTAAAGCAATGCATGACGGCGCGCTCGGCACCTTCGCGACGCATCTGCGCCAGCACATCGTCACGCGAATTGCGGGTATGGATGATCAAGGGCTTGCCAGTGCGTTTCGCCACTTCGATGTGCGTCGAGAACAGAGCCTGCTGCGCGTCGCGCGTGGAGGCATCGTGGAAGTAGTCGAGGCCGGTCTCGCCGATGCCGATCACTTTCGGGTGCTGCGCCAGCGCGAAAAGCTCATCCACCGTGGGTTGATGCGAGTGCGTATGGCAGGGATGCACACCGACGGTGGCGTAAACATCGTCATTGGCCTCGGCGATAGCGCGAATCTGATCGAACTTTTCCAGCTCGATGCTGATGCACAGAAAATGGCCGACGCCGCGCGCGCGCGCCGCATCCAGCGCCGCATCCAGCGAGCCGCCGTGCCGGTCGAGCTTCAGGCAATCGAGATGGCAGTGACTGTCAACCAGCATGTGAACCTCGTTTCTGACGCGTTTCGCGACCCCAGTGCAACCAGAGGCCTTCCAGAATAGCTTGCGGCTGCACGCTGGTGCCGAGCAGCCGGCGCGCCTCCACGATTTCATACAAGGTGTTGAGCAATGCCTGCGCCGAAACGGCCGCCAGCAAGGCCGCCATCTCGCCACGCAAGTCGCTGTGACGGGTCGGATAGTCAGCGACCAGCGCACCCGGCACGGCGTCATCGAGCAGGCTTTGCCAGGCCAGCGCCTGCTCGCCGGCATCCAGCTTCTGCCAGCGCTGCGCCGCCTGCAAGGGCATCAAGCGGGTTTGCGCCACCGCCAGCAAATCCACCAGCAGATCAGCGCGCGCCGAGAACCACGGTTGCGTCTGCAATGCCGCTGCTGCCAATGGCGCACCGCGCGCCAGCTCCAGCAGCGTCTCCGCCATTTCCGGCGGCTGCACCTGCGTGCGCAGCCAGGCCAGCGCCTGCTCGGGCGCCGGTAACGGCATCGGCAGCAACTGGCAGCGACTGCGCACCGTCGGCAGCAATGCCGCCGGCTTGTCGGTCAGCAACAGAAACAGCGAATCGCGGCCCGGCTCTTCCAGCGTCTTCAGCAAGGCATTGGCCGATGCCGTATTCAGGGCATCCGCCGGCTCCAGCACCACAATGCGCTGACCGCCCTGGCGATGCGCCGACTGCGTGGCAAACTCGACCACCGTGCGCACCTGCGCAACCTTGATGACCTTGCTTGCCTTCGTGCCCTTCTCATCCTCCTCGTCCGGGCTGACCCAGAGCAGATCGGGGTGATGCCCCGTGCTCAGCAACTGGCAGCTGCGGCAAACTCCACAAACGCCCAGCTCGCTCGGCTGCTCGCACAGGCGCCAGGCGGCAAACTGGCGGGCGAAATGAGCCTTGCCCAGCCCCTGCGGAGCCGCCAGCAGCAAGGCATGCGGCAGACGCTTCTGCTGGCTGAGATGGCAGAGTGACTGCCACAGGCCGGTCTGCCAGGGGTAGATGGTGTTCATGCCAATGCTCATGAGCGGGCCTCGCCAATGACCGCCTGGTAGGCACTCACCGTCTGCAACACATCTGCCTGCACCGCCAGCAACGGCTGCCCGGCATCAATTTGCCGGATGCGCTCCGGATCAGCAGCAGCACGAGCCAGATACCCAGCCCGCACGCGCTCGAAAAACTCCAGCTGCTCGCTTTCAAAGCGATCCAGCGCCGCCCGCGCCCGTGCTCGCGCCATGCCGTCAGCCACCGGCATGTCCAGCAACAGCGTCAGACCCGGCTGCTGATCCTGCAACAACCAGTGCTCCAGCGCGGCAATATCGGCAATGGGCAGGCCACGCCCCGCGCCCTGATAGGCATAAGTGGCGTCCACAAAGCGATCAGACAGTACCCAGGCACCGCGTTTCAAGGCAGGCACGATCAGGGCATACCAATGCTGGGCTCGCGCGGCAAAGAGCGTGAGCAATTCGGCTGAAGGCATCACCGGTTCGGCACGCGGACTCAGCAGCAAGGTGCGCAGCTCTTCGGCATAGGGTGTGCCACCGGGTTCGCGGGTAACCACGACTTCATCGCCGCCGGCACGCAAGAAGTCGGCGATGGCGGCAAGATGGGTGGATTTGCCCACGCCTTCGCCACCCTCCAGGGTGATAAAGCGTGACATCAGGTCAGTCATGAATAGCTCAGCGTTGGTAGCGGTTGACCGCGCGATTATGGTCGGCCAGATTGGCCGAGAAAACATGGCGACCGTCACTGCCGGCGACAAAATACAGGGCATCGCCCTCGGCCGGATGCAGGGCGGCATGAATGGCTGCGCGGCCCGGATTGGCAATCGGCGTGGGCGGCAGGCCGGCGCGACGGTAGGTATTATAAGGGGTGTCCTCACGCAAATGCGCTCGCGTGATATCGCCCTTGTAGCGCTCACCCACGCCGTAAATCACCGTCGGGTCTGTCTGCAGGCGCATACCAACCTGCAAGCGACGAACAAAGACTCCGGCAATCTGCTCACGCTCGGATGCCGCGCCGGTTTCCTTTTCAATAATCGAGGCCATGATCAAGGCCTCGTAGGCATTGCTGTAAGGCAGGCCCGACTGCCGTCCCGCCCACTCCTCGGCGAGAATGCGCTTTTGCCGCTGATAGAGTCGGCGCAGGATGTCGAGGTCACGCTCACCCTCTTCCAATACATAGGTATTGGGCGCAAACAGGCCTTCGGGATGCTTCTCGTCGGCACCGATGGCACCCAAGACCTCCGCATCCGTCAGCGTCGTCATGGCCTGGCGCAGGTCCTCGCGCTCGGCCAGCTTCTTGCGCAGATCCTTAAAGCGCTCGCCTTCGATCAGCACCAGTGGCTGCGTACCATCGGGCGCCTCGGCCAGACGCTGCACGAGCTGATCCAGCGTCATCGGCGGACGCAGCACGAAGACGCCAGAGCGCAGCACTTCTTCGCCGGGTCTGAGCATGAGCCAGACGCGCAGGCTCAGCGCCGAGGTAATGAAACCTTGCTCGGCCAGCTGTTCGGCCACACTGACCCAGCTGCTGCCACGCGGCACCTTCAGGCGATAGCCCTGCGGCGGCAAATCAAATGACTGCAAGAGCGTGCGATAAACCAGTATCACCAGCAACACGATGACTCCCCAGAACACGCGAACGCGGCGTTTCGGACGAGGAGTAACGGTATTGCGCGGACGGGCACGATTCATGCGGAAAGAAACCAGTGAGCAATATGAGCCTGGCATTGTCGGGTGTATTCACCCACAGGCCAAGCCCGTTGGCGATAAGCGGCAACCGGCCAGATGCCCATGACACTGTTGGCAAAAAACACCTCATCGGCGGCCAGCAGATCATCCGGCGTCAGCGTGGCGATCTGCACCGGCAAGGGCGCATCTGCGAGCAAGGCTGCCCGCAGGGCACCGGCAATGCCGCAGGCGGTCACCGGCGGCGTCAGCAAGAGGCCGTCACGCACCAGAAAGAGATTGGAAAACACGCCCTCGACCAGTTCGCCGGCGGCATTGCACACCACCAGCTCCTGACATTGCGGCTGTGTCGCCAGCGCATCGCGCAGCAAGACCTGCTCCAGGCGATTGCTGTGCTTGATGCCGGCCAGCATCGGCTGCGCCGCCAGGGCAAACGGGGCATCGGCCACGCGAATGCCCCACTGTGCGTATTGCGCCGGATAGTTCGGCAACGCATGCCAGCTCAGCGCAAAGCCCGGCGTGATCGACTGCGGAGACTGATAGCCCCGACCACCGACACCGCGCGTCACCTGCACACGCAAGATGCCATCAGCCGCCTCCGCCAGAAAGCGGCTGATGCGCGGCGGCCAGGCCGTCAGAAACGGGATACCGAGCTGCCGGCAGCCCTGCTGCAAACGCTGCAGATGCTCGGTCAGCAGCACACCCCGGCCAGCACAGACGCGAATGGTCTCGAACAGGCCGTCACCGTAGGCGATGCCACGGTCATCCGGCGCCCAGTGCGCGACGGCTTCATCGCCATACCAGATCTGCATCGGCATGCTCACAGGCGGCGAAACACCAGGCTGCCGTTGGTGCCGCCGAAGCCGAAGGAGTTCGACAGCACCACATCCATGGCCATGGCGCGCGCCACATGCGGCACATAGTCGAGCGTGCAGGCCGGGTCCGGATTATCGAGATTGATCGTTGGCGGCGCGATCTGATCGCGCAAGGCGAGAATACTGAAGATGGCCTCGACCCCGCCGGCCGCGCCGAGCAAGTGACCAACCATGGATTTCGTCGAGCTCACCGCCAGTCGCGGCGCATGGTCGCCGAAGACCTGCATGATCGCCTGCGACTCCGCGATATCTCCCGCTGGCGTCGACGTACCGTGGGCATTGATGTACTGCACCTGCTCCGGCTTGATGCCGGCATTGCGCAAGGCATTAGCCATCGCTGACGCCGCCCCGGCACCATTCTCCGGCGGCGAGGTCATGTGATAGGCATCGCCACTCATACCGAAGCCGATCAGCTCGGCGTAAATGCGCGCGCCGCGAGCCTTGGCATGCTCGTACTCTTCCAGCATCAGCACGCCGGCACCATCGCCCAGCACAAAACCGTCACGGTCTTTGTCGAAGGGGCGGCTGGCCTTGGTCGGATCGTCATTACGCGTGGACAAGGCGCGCGCTGCGCCGAAACCGCCCATGCCCAGCGGGGTGGATGCCTTTTCGGTGCCGCCGGCGAGCATGGCATCGGCGTCACCACTGGCAATCAGACGGGCGGCGAAGCCGATGCAATGGGTCGCCGTGGTACACGCCGTGGTTACCGAGAAATTCGGCCCCTTCAGGCCATGACGAATCGACAGCATGCCGGCCGCCATGTTGATGATAGAGCCCGGCACAAAGAACGGCGATATCTTGCGCGGCCCGCCTTCGAGCAGACTGACATGGCCATCTTCAATGGTGGTCAGGCCGCCAATACCGGAACCGACGGCAACACCAATGCGATCAGCATTCGCATCCGTGACCACCAGGCCAGAGTCAACCAGCGCCTGCTGGCCAGCAGCCAGGCCATACTGAATAAAAGCATCCACCCGACGTGCCTCCTTGGCCGGCAGGTAGTCTTCAACCACGAAATCGAGCACCGTACCGGCAAACTGCGTGGAAAAAGCCGAGGTATCGAAATGCTTGATAGCGCGAATACCACTCTTCCCAGCCAGAATACCCGCCCATGTCTGCTCGACCGACGCACCCAGCGCCGTCAACATGCCCATACCGGTTACCACTACACGCCGCGACATCATGGCGTCACTCCTCATCTCGTCTGAATCTGTTCAGTTCTCATGATGTTACCAACTCGTGACGACTTCATGACTACAACAATTCGCCAATTCAGTGCTGACAAAAGCACTCTGGCGAAGTTGCAGGCATAAAAAAACCGCAGATACGCTCAGCGTACCTGCGGTCTTCTTGACCGCAGCAATTACTGCTTGCTGTGCGCGGTCACGTAGTCGATCGCGGTTTGAACCGTGCTGATCTTTTCTGCTTCTTCGTCCGGAATCTCGGTTTCGAACTCTTCTTCCAAAGCCATGACCAGCTCAACGGTGTCCAGCGAATCAGCGCCCAGATCGTCGACGAATGAGGCTTCGTTGGTCACTTCATCCAGCTTCACACCCAGTTGTTCAGCGACAATTTTCTTGACGCGCTCTTCGATCGTGCTCACGTGTATCTCCTTTGATGTCGGACTGCCGACAAGTCGCCGCAAGTGTATTGAAGCGTCCTGTGGGTGGCAAGCACCGCCTGCCCGGCAAACCGTAAGTAGTTATTTCAGGTTTATAAGTGTCGGATGACTGACCGGTCTAGGCCATGTACATCCCACCGTTTACATGCAGGGTCGTGCCTGTGATGTAAGCCGCACGCTCCGATGCCAGGAAGGCCACCGCCTCTGCAATGTCTTGTGGCTGACCCAGACGCCCGGCAGGCACCTGTGTCAGCAGCTTCTCGCGCTGCGCTTCCGGCAGCGCCTGCGTCATGTCGGTTTCGATGAAGCCCGGCGCAATCGCGTTCACCGTGATGTTGCGCGAGGCGATCTCGGCGGCCAGCGCCCGGCCGAAGCCCTCCAGGCCGGCTTTCGCTGCCGCGTAGTTGGCCTGGCCGCCATTGCCCATGGAGCCGACCACCGAGCTGATGTTGATGATGCGACCCCAGCGTGCCTTGGTCATGCCCTTCAGGCTGGCCTTGGTGACACGAAAGATGGCGGTCAGGTTGGTATTGATCACCGCCTGCCACTCATCTTCTTTCATGCGCAGCATGAGGTTGTCACGGGTGATGCCGGCGTTGTTGACGACAATCAATGGCGCGCCGAACTCGGCGACGATCTGCTCCAGCACGGTCTCGATGCTGCTCAGCTCGGCCACATCCAGCATCACGCCACGGCCGGCAATGCCAGCCTCGGACAGTGCCTGGGTAATGCTTTCAGCACCGGCTTCGGTGGTTGCCGTACCGATCACGACAGCGCCTTCACGACCGAGCGTGAGCGCAATCGCCCGCCCGATACCGCGAGTTGCGCCCGTGACCAGTGCAACCTTGTCTTGCAATGACTTTTCCATATGCATGTCCTTAAATCGACAGTTCGTAGGCTATCAAACCAGTGCCAGTGCGGCTTTGAGACTTTCGGCGGACTCCACCGAGACATGCTCGGCATCCTTGGCGATACGCTTGTTAAGACCGGTCAGCACCTTGCCCGGCCCGCTTTCAACAAAGCGTGTCACACCGTGTTGCGCCAGCCACTGCACGCTTTGCGACCACAATACCGGGCTGTGCAGCTGGGTAATCAATGAGGCCTGCAAGCTGGCCAGATCAGCCTCAATTCGCGCGGCAGCATTCTGCACCACCGGGATGACAGGCATGTTAAAGGTCAACGACTGCAGATGGATGGCCAGCTTCTCGGCCGCCGGCTGCATCAGCGCGCAATGCGATGGCGCACTCACCGGCAGCGGCAAAGCACGCTTGGCACCCGCCGCCTTGCAGGCGGCCATCGCGCGCTCAACGGCAGCCGTGCTGCCGGCAATGACGACCTGACCGGGCGAGTTGAAGTTCACTGCCGATACCACGTCACCCTGAGCTGCTTCGGCACAGGCAGCGATGACATCGGCATCATCGAGACCGAGAATGGCAGCCATGGCACCCTGCCCGGCCGGCACAGCGGCCTGCATCAGGCGACCACGCTCAGCGACCAGGCACACGCCATCGGCCAATGACAGCACACCAGCGGCGACCAGCGCCGTGTATTCACCGAGTGAGTGCCCGGCCAGAAATTGCGGGTTAGCGCCACCCTGCGCCTGCCAGGTACGCCAGACAGCGATACCCGCCGTCAACAGCAAGGGCTGCGTATTCTCGGTAGCGTTCAGCTCAGCCTCGGGACCTTGCTGCGCCAGCACCCACAAATCCTTGCCCAAGGCCGCAGAGGCCTCGGCAAATGTCTCTTGAACGGAAGAAAATTCAGCCGCCAGATCAGCCAGCATGCCGATGGCCTGCGAGCCCTGACCTGGAAATACCCATGCCGTTGTCATCGAAGAATCCTTGCGAAGTAAACCGGGAACGCTGGCGAGGGTAGCCTAAAAATGCGCGAAAAGTCGCGTCAGATGGTCGCAGTTGGCGATTCTGTCGCCACTGCCAATTCGCCTTTGGCCGCTTCGGCGGCACTGAAATGGCGCGAAAGCAGGCCGGGAATGTCTTTTTCAACTTCCAGAATGGCCACTCGCAGGGCATGCGCAAACGAATCCGCCTGCGCACTGCCATGACTTTTCACGACAATGCCCGACAGACCGACCAGGCTGGCGCCGTTGTAGCGACCCGGGTCCATCTGCTGCTTCAGACCCTTCCAGATGGGATAGGCCAGTAAGCCCAGGAGCTTGGTCAGCCAGTTCCGATTGATTTGCTCCTTGATCATGGCGCCCATCATTTTCGCCACACCTTCGGAGCTTTTCAGCGCGATATTGCCGACGAAGCCGTCACAAACCACGACATCGGCATCGCCCCGGAAAATGCCGTCACCTTCCACATAGCCGATGTAATTCAGCGATGACGCGCGCAGCAGCTCATGCGTGGCCTTGATGAAATCGTTGCCCTTGATCTCTTCTTCGCCAATGTTGAGCAAGCCGACGCGAGGCTGGCCATGGCCATCCAGCGCCTGCGCCACCAGCGAACCCATTTCGGCGAATTGCACGAGATGATGCGGATCGGAGTCCACATTCGCGCCCAGATCAAGCATGTGCGCATGACCGGTTTGTGTCGGCATGGCGGTCATGATGGCGGGACGATCAATGCCGGCATGCGTCTTCAGTACAAAACGACCGATGGCCATGAGTGCGCCGGTATTGCCGGCAGACACGCACGCCTGCGCCTGCCCGTCACGCACGGCGTTGACAGCAAGTCGCATGGAAGACTGTTTCTTATTGCGCAAAGCCACGGAAACCTTGTCACTCATGGTGACAAATTCGGTGGTATGCACGATCTCGATACGAGCGCGCTGCGCAGAAACGACGGAGGCGATGAGAGGCGTAATAAGCCCTTCATCGCCTACGAGGAGAACATGCAGATCAGGCTGCTGCGCCAGAACCTGCAATGCGGCGGGGACAGTGACGGAGGCTCCGTGGTCGCCACCCATCACATCGACCGCCACGGTGATACGCATGGCGCGTATCAGGTCTCGTCTTTCGCACCAAACAGCTGGTGACCACGGTAGAAACCGTCTTTGGTCACGTGGTGACGACGGTGCAATTCACCGGTGGTCTGATCGACGCTGAGGGTCGGGCCATTCAGGGCGTCATGCGAACGACGCATGTCACGACGGGAACGGCTTTTGCGGTTTTGTTGAACGGCCATGGTCTACTCCGGCACTTACTGGGTCGGCTGCGTCACCGCAGTCAGGTTAAATCACATTACTCCGCGTCTGACGGCTTCAAGCCGGCCAGCACACGAAACGGGTTTTCTTTCTTCGGCATGGGCTCGTCGTCGGCTTCCGGCAACACTGTCAACGCCGCTTGCGGTTGACAGTCTTCATGGCGCGCTACCAGCGGCAGCGCCATGATCAGCTCATCTTCAAGGAGCTCGGGCAGATCGAGACGATCATCACCGAACACCACATAATCATCATCTTCGCTGAGGCGATCGGCATAAGCCTCATCGTTCAGCAGAAACACATTCACATCCGCCTCTACCGGCACACTCACAGAGCTCATGCAGCGCTGGCAGGTCTGTTCAACCGTGGCACTGACCGAGCCGCTCAGGTTAGGTATACCGCGAGCATCGCGACGAAACCTGATCTTTACACTGACATCGCCGTCATCACTCAGGGTGACTTCACGCAAACGCTTGAACGCTGCCAGCGGGGTACGCAACACCAGCTGTGCAGACTGTTCGGCCATTTTGCCGGGATCAACGAGGTGCGGCAGCAAAGGAGTCTCTGACATAGGCGCGGGATGATACGGATTCACCCACGCCCTGTCAAAGGGAAAGCGTTACTGCAAACGCGGCGTCTGCGAAGTTTCGCTCAGGCTTTGCTGCAACGCTGCGCCAACTGACTTGCCCAGCGTGCTGCCCAGACGACGCAGCACGGAATCCAGCGGATTCGGCACCTGCGTGTAGTCCACCAGCGTGTCCTGCTTGACGACATCACGCGCGACCGAGGCGACAGAGCCGACAGCATCCGCCAGCCCGAGGGCAATGGCCTGATCGCCGCTCCAGAAATAGCCCGAGAACAGCTCCGGATTCTGGCTCAGACGCGCGCCACGACCGGCTTTCACGGCGGCAATGAAGTGCCTGTGCACCGCATCCAGCACACCCTGGACATGGGCGCGCTCGACCGGATCAACAGCGCTGGTCGGACTCAACAGGTTCTTGTGTTCGCCGGCTGTCAGGGTGCGATCTTCGACGCCGAGCTTCTGCATCAGACTCGGCACCCCAAAACCGGGCATGATGACACCAATCGAACCCACCAGACTCGACGGGTTGACGAAGATCTTGTCTGCCGCCACAGCGATGTAATAGGCACCGGAAGCGCCGGTATCACCAATGACCGCATAAACCGGCACGGCCGGATGCAGCTTGCGCAGGCGACGAATCTCGCGATAAACCTCGTCAGCCTGCACCGGACTGCCGCCGGGACTGTCGATACTGAGCACGATCGCTTTGGCATCGGTGCTTTCGAAAGCCAGCGTCAGGGCATCAATGATGCCTTGCGCATTGGCCGGACCGTCAGCCGCGATCTCGCCATTGATCGCAACCACAGCGGTATGCGGCCCGAAAGCGCCGGCATTCGTGCTCTCTTCCTTGAGGAAGCCAACCGCCAGCGCAGCCAGGATGATCAGCAGCAGCAAGCGTCGGAGCCAGCGCCAGCGCCGGGCGCGACGACGATCCTCCAGATCAGCCTTGAGAAACTCTTCAATCAATGCCCAGTCACGCGGCCCGCTGCTACGACTGCTTGTCCAATCCGACATGCCCTGCTCCTGAATTACTGTCCCGCCCTGCATGACGCGCAAAGCACAAATCTGCCTCTACTATAACGCAGCCAGCGTCGCAGCCAGTCCGGACATGTCCTGACACAACGCAATCGGTGCATGCTGCAGCAAGCGCTCGGCACTGTGCACACCATAGGTCACGCCTATCGAGGGCATGCCCAGCCGCTGCGCCATCTCCAGGTCATAGTGCGTGTCGCCGATCATGACGGCACGCTCCAGCGGCACATTCAGCTCCTGCAGCAGCTGCTTGAGCATGAGCGGATTCGGCTTCGAGGCCGTCTCGTCGGCACAGCGGGTGGCGCTGAAATAGCCACCCCAGCCGGTATGCGCGAGCACACGATCCAGCCCGAGACGGCTCTTGCCGGTGGCCACAGCCAATTGCCGGCCCTGCCCTTGCAGCTGCTGTAACAAGGCCTCGGCACCCTCATAAGGCTGGCTGTGGCCGCCCACACCGGCCACGAAATGATGCGCATAGCGCTGGCGCAAAGCCTCGCGCTCGGCAGCCGGCACCTGCGGAAACAGGATCTGCATGGCTTCCGGCAGGCCGAGGCCGATGATGTCGCGCGCGGCGGCATAGGTAGGCTCGGGCACGCCGAGATCAATGGCCGCCAGCTTCACGCTGCGCACGATCTGCGCCAGCGAATCCATGAGCGTGCCATCCCAGTCGAAAATCACCAGATCGAATCTGGCCGCCATCAGCTTAGCCACGACGCAACGTCTCCAGACCGCTGGCGAAATCCGCATCGGGATCGGCATGCAGCGCCAGCTTCTTGCCCGACGGCAGCGTCAGGCGCAGATCGCGGGCATGCAGGAACAGACGCGACAAGCCTTTGGCCTTGAAGCGCGCATTGACCTCATCGCGGCCATATTTGTCGTCACCCACCAAAGGATGTCCCAAATGCTGAGCATGCACGCGAATCTGATGCGTGCGGCCGGTGAGCAGATGCGCCTCGACCAGCGTGGCATCGGCAAAGCGCTCCAGCACGGTAAAGATGGTGATGGCGACCTTGCCATCGCGAGATACACGCACCACAGCCTCGCCGTTCGGGCTCTCGACCTTCAGCAGCGGCGCTTCGACACGATGCTGGGCACCACTGAGACGACCCGAGAGCAGCGCGACATAGCGCTTGTCCATCTGGCCATCGCGCAGTTGCCCGTGCAATGCCCGCAGCAGCCCGCGATGCCCGGTGACCATGATCAGACCGGACGTGTCGCGATCGAGACGATGCACCAGCTCCAGCTGCGCCGTCTGATCCGGGCGCAACGCGCGCAAGGCCTCGATCAGGCCGATGGAGATGCCGCTGCCGCCATGCACCGCCAGCCCGGCCGGCTTGTTGACCACCAGCAGATGGTCTTCATCATGCACAATGCGACCGGCCAGCAGCTTCTGCAGGCTCGTGGTCGGGCGCGCTGCCGGCTTCTCTTCGCTCATGCGAATCGGCGGCACACGAATGATGTCACCCGACTGCACGCGGTAATCCGGCTTCACGCGCCCTTTGTTCACACGCACTTCGCCAGTACGCACGATGCGATAAACCAGCGTGCGCGGCGCGCCTTTCAACGCCGTAATCAGGAAGTTATCGAGGCGCTGGCCGGCATAGGCTTCATCGACGGTGAGCATCTTGACCGTCGGTGCATCGGGAGTTGCAGGTAAATCTGACATGAATGGCCCTGTATTGACGCCGGACTGACTCTCTTTAATTAGGGAGCCATTGGCCTTGACGGCAGATGACTGCTATATTAGCGAGTCGCTTGCCGTTGAAGTCTGTTTTTTAAGACAGCTTCGATGGCTGCATGATAAAGCAAAGCGACTGCTGCTTGGCAGGAAACGCAACACGAGCTGAGTCCCTGTGACGACTAATCGAGTCGCTCAGGATGACCGCCGCCCCATGCACCTCCGCCACCCAGCCCCCGAGGCGACGACACTGTCGCCAGAATAAAAACCTCGCGCCGCATCGTGATTTTGCGCGCAGGCAAGATTTTTTAAGCGGCTCTGATCAGATTTTGACGATCAGGTCACAAGCTGCGGACACCCGAGTCGGACACCCCGAACCCGTGTTTGCAGCCCACAACAGAATAATGGATGGCATGTAGAGCCCACTTGGCTTGGCATGTCCGATACAGGCGGTGCATCGTGTAGATGCCCGCCTTTGCTGTTGCCGCGACTTGCTTGCGGGCACCCGATGTGGGGCATAACCCCATGGGTAGACCCACACATGAAACGCATGTTGATTAACGCGACACACGACGAAGAAATTCGTGTCGCCATGGTAGATGGCCAACGCCTCTACGATTTTGACCTTGAACACCGCGGCCGCGTGCAGAAAAAGGCCAGCATCTTCAAGGGCCGCGTCACCCGCATCGAGCCCAGCCTCGAAGCCGCTTTCGTTGATTTTGGTGGCGACCGTCACGGCTTTTTGCCGCTGAAGGAAGTCGCTCGCGAATACTTCAACAAGACCTCGAAGGAAGCCGGCGGCCGCATCACCATCAAGGATGCGCTGAAGGAAGGCCAGGAAGTCATCGTCCAGGTCGAGAAGGAAGAGCGCGGCAACAAGGGCGCTGCCCTGTCCACCTTCATCTCGCTGGCCGGCCGCTACCTCGTGCTGATGCCGAACAACCCGCGTGCCGGCGGCATCTCGCGCCGCATCGAAGGTGAAGAGCGTCAGGAACTGAAAGACGCCCTCAACGCCATCAACATCCCCAATGACATGGGCGCGATTGTTCGCACCGCCGGTCTCGGCCGCAGCGCCGAAGAACTGCAGTGGGACCTCGATTACCTGATGACGCTGTGGACCGCGATTGGTCAGGCCGGCAAGGAGAAGTCCGCGCCATTCCTGATCTTCCAGGAATCCAACGTCATTATTCGTGCCGTGCGCGACTACCTGCGTCAGGACATCAATGATGTGCTGATCGACAACGAAGCCGCCTATAACGAAGCCATGGCGTTTGTGCAGCAGGTGATGCCGCACTACCAGAGCAAAATCAAGCTCTACAAGGATTCGGTGCCGCTGTTCAACCGCTACCAGATCGAAAGCCAGATCGAGACCGCTTTCCAGCGCGAAGTGAAGCTGCCGTCGGGCGGTTCCATCGTCATCGATCCGACCGAAGCACTGGTGTCCATCGACATCAACTCCTCGCGCGCCACCAAGGGCAGCGACATCGAGGAAACCGCACTCAACACCAACCTCGAAGCTGCCGATGAAATCGCGCGCCAGCTGCGCCTGCGCGACAGCGGCGGCCTGGTCGTCATCGATTTCATCGATATGACACCGCCGAAGCATCAACGCATGGTCGAAGACCGTCTGCGCGATGCGCTCGCCATGGATCGCGCACGCATCCAGATCGGCCGTATCTCCAAGTTCGGCTTGCTCGAACTGTCGCGTCAGCGTCTGCGTCCGTCGCTGGAAGAGTCGACCGGTCTGGTCTGCCCGCGTTGCAACGGTACTGGCGTGATTCGCGATGTGCGCTCGCTGGCGCTGTCGATCATGCGCCTGATCGAAGAGGAAGTGCTGAAGGATCGTACCTCGCAGATCAATGCGTCGGTACCGGTCTCGGTGGCAACCTTCCTGCTCAACGAGAAGCGCAAGACGCTGGCCGATCTGGAAGCGCGCAGCAAGGTGCGCATCCTGATTCTGCCGAATCCGCACATGGAAACCCCGCATTACGAAGTCACGCGTCTGCGTGATGACCAAGTTGAGGAAGGCGACGAAGACATCGCCAGCTTCAAGATGGTCGAGCGTATTCAGCCGCCCGCATTGGAAGTGGTACTGGAAGCGGTGGATGGCGATGCCCCCAAGCGCCCTGTCGCTGCCGTGCGCAACATCCAGCCACAAACCCAGGCCCCAGCTCCGCGCGAGCAGCAGCCACGTGAAGCGCAGGCCCCAGCTCGCGAAGCACAGCCGCGTGACAACCGTGAAAACGGCGCACCGCGTGATACCGCCAGCCGTGAGATCGGCGGCTCGCGCCAGCAGCGTCCGGGCCAGTCCGGTCGTGGCGCACCTGCCGTTGTCGTGGCACCGCAGCCAACCGGCTTCATGGCCTGGCTGAAGGCATTGTTTGGCGTCAAGCCTGAGCCTGTGGTGGCCCCTCAGCCGGAGCGTCGCCCGATGAACCAGCGTGCTGGCGGCCAGAATCAGGGTCAGGGTCAGAACCGTCCGCCGCGTCAGGGTCAAGGCCAGTCGCAAGGTGGTCAGGGCAATCGCAATCCGCGCGGTGGTGAGCGTGGCGGCGATCGCAATGGCGACCGTGGCAACCGTCAGAGCCAGGAACTGCAAACCGTGGGCGGCCGCAGCCAGATCGACAAGCCGGTCGAAGCCGCAGCCGCTACTGCCGAGCGCGCACCGCGTCCGCCACGTGAGCGTCAACCGCGTGCTCCGCGCCCTCCGCGCGAGGCCGTGGTGGTTGATGAAACCCTCGTCACCGAACAGGTCGTTGTCAGCGACGAAGCCGTTACCGGCGAAGCGGCTGCAACACCAGCAGTGACAGCAGAAGGCGGCGAGCGTCGTCGTCGCAACCGTCACCCGGCGCGTCGTCAGCGCGGCCCGCGTGAACGCGATCCGCAGGTTCTGATTGATGCCGGCTTGCCGGTGCCGGAAGAAATGCAAGGTGATGCAGCCGTTGTGGTTGCTGGCGAAGTGGCTGCGGCTGAAGCTGTTGCTGCTCCTGCACCCGAGATGGCCGCTGAAGTAGCGCCGGAACAGGCTGTTGAAGTCGCTGCGCCTCAGGTTGAAGCTGCAGCTATTGTTGAAGCTGCCGCTGTCGCTGAAGTCGCGCCAGTGGTTGAAGCTGCCCCGGTAGAGGTTGCTGTTGTGGCCGAAGCTGAGTCCCTCGCGCCTGCTGCAGAGCCGGAGGCAAAGGCTGTTGCCGAAGTCGCGACTGCTGAAGTGGCCGCTGAGGCAGCGCCGGTTGTTGCGGAGGCTCCGGCTGAAGAAGCTGCATCGCAAGCCATTGTTGCCGAAGCACCTGTCGCTGACAGTGCTGACGATGGCAAGGCCCCGCGTCGCGCCAGCAATGACCCGCGTGTCCGCCGTCGCCTCCAGCGTGAAGCTGAAGCCCGCGCCAAGGCTGAGCACAAGGCCGAAAGCGAAGCCTCACAGGGCTGATAAGCTTGGTGTGAAGTAAGTGCAGAAAGCCCCAGTCATGGGGCTTTCTGCTTTCTGGGCCAGGACAGTGCTCATCGACTGTCGGAGACCATTCGTCTCTGTGCTTTGTCGACCAAGGCCCTAAAGTTGTCCGATAAAAGCCTAGCCTGAATAGGCCTTGAAGGTGGGCAACTGCAGATCGAATGTGAAAGCGAACAATCGCAGCGCAACAATGACGAATACGCAGAGAACAAACGAGATGTGCTCCGGAACTTTTGCTCGACAAAGCAGCAAATGAGCCGTAATTCCGGCGATAGCAGCCGTCGCGTAGATATCCTGCCTGAGAATAAAGGGAACCTGATTCGTAAGAATGTCACGAATAATGCCACCGCCAACGCCAGTGAGTGTCCCCATGAGCACGATAACCATGGCATTACAGTGCGCCTGAAGCGCCAACCGCGCACCCGACATGGCAAATAATGCCAGCCCGAAAGCATCGGCAACCAGCAAGGCATTCAGCGGTACGGGCAATAGGTGTATCCACACAACTGTAAACACAGCCGAACAAACAATGACAATGAGCGAAGAAGAATCCTGAATCCAGAAAACCGGATGGCGATTGAGCAGCAAATCACGCAATGTTCCACCACCGATGGCGGTGACAGCCGCAATGATAATGACACCCAGCAGGTCGAGGCCGGCCATGACGGCGGCAAGCGCACCACTGGCGGCAAAAACAGCAATACCAGCCAAGTCGAGGATATAAAGCAGCCTAATCATTGAGTCACCTCGAATCCTGTCCACGCTCACCCGCCCCAGATCACAGGCTCCTGTTCCAGCACCACGCCAAACTTGTCCAGCACGCTGGCGCGCACATCGGCTGCCAGCTGCAGCAGCTGCGCCCCCGTACCACCGCCACGATGTACCAGCACCAGCGCCTGGCGATCATGCACACCGACCGCGCCCTGATTGCGGCCCTTCCAGCCCGCCTGCTCGATGAGCCAGCCGGCGGCCAGCTTCACGCCGGCCGTTTGCGGATAACTGACCAGTCCGGGGAAGCGCAGACGCAAGTCATCCGCCTGCGCCACCGACACCACCGGATTCTTGAAGAAACTGCCGGCATTGCCCAGCCTGGCCGGGTCCGGCAGCTTGCTTTGGCGAATGGCAATGACCGCATTGGCGACCGCTTCGGGCGTGATGGCAACAATTCCCTTTCGCTCAATTTCGCGACGGATATCGCCATAATCGAGGCGTATGCTCGGTGTTCGCGACAATAGAAAGCGTACTTGCGTGATGATGTAGCGCCCTGGCGCATGGGACTTGAACAGGCTGTCACGATAGGCAAAGGCGCAGTCCGCCGCCGCCAGCTCGATGCGCGCGCCGGTCAGCCGGTCAATCGCCGTCAGGGAATGCATGACATCGGCGATTTCAACGCCATAGGCACCGATGTTCTGTACCGGTGACGCCCCTACAGAGCCGGGGATCAGCGACAAGTTCTCCAACCCCGACAAGCCTTGAGCGATCGTCCATTGCGTGAAGGCATGCCAGTTTTCACCGGCACCGGCCTCGACCAGCACCGCACTGCCTTGCTCGGAGAGCACGCGCCGCCCCATCAGACAGGGCTGAATCACCAGCGCAGGGACATCGCCCGCGAGCACCAGATTGCTGCCGCCACCGAGTATCTCGACAGGCAGCCGCTCCGCCGTGAGCGAGCGCAAGACCTGCAGCAAGGCGGCTTCGCTACCGACTTTGGCGAGATAGCGCGCGCGCGCCGGCAAGCCCAGCGTATTCAGCCGCGTCAGATCGGCATCCTCGAAGAATTTCAGCTCAGCAGCCACAGCCAAATACTCCCTGTGTTTTCAACAATGAGCGCAATAGCTGCGTGCAGGCTGTTTCGACCTGATCCAGCACCTGCTCGAAACCGTCATCACCACCATAGTAAGGGTCGGGCACATCACCGCCGCGCAGGTCGGGGTGATGATCCAGCAGCAAAGACAGTCGGGCCTTGGCAGAGCCGCCGGCATCGGCGCGAAGGCGGTCAAGTTCGGCGTAATTGGCGGCATCCATCGCGATAATGTGGTCAAAATCGGCAAAGTCTGATGTTTTGACTTGCCGTGCGCGCAGCGCGGACAGGTCGTAGCCACGCACCCGTGCATGTTGCTGCGAGCGGGCATCCGGCGCCTTGCCTTCGTGCCAGGCGGCTGTGCCGGCCGAGTCGGCCAGGATCATGGCTTGCCATCCGGCCTGCTGCACCTGCTGCCGAAACACGGCCTCGGCGGTCGGTGAGCGGCAGATATTGCCGAGACAGACAAAGAGAACGCGAACCGGCTGCTCTGCTTTCACGCTGACCGTCATGCAGGCGCTGATGAAGAGCGTGCGGCCATGACAGCGCGCACACGATCCAGATCGGCCTGCGTATCCACGCCGGGCGGCAGCTCCACAGCCGCGACACCGACATGAATTTTCACGCCTTGATACAGCGCGCGCAGCTGCTCCAGCGCCTCGACCTGTTCGATCAGCGCCGGCGGCCACGACACATAGTCATGCAGGAAGCCGACGCGGTAGGCATAGATGCCGAGATGGCGCAGATAGAGCGACAGCGCCTCGGGCGGCAGCTGCTCACGGTGCTGCGCAAAGGCATCGCGCGCCCAGGGCATGGGTGCACGGCTGAAATAGAGAGCGTGATCGCTGGCATCACGCACCAGTTTGACGATGTTCGGGTTGAACAGCTGCTCGGCACTGTGAATCGGCTCGGCCAGCGTGGCGATGCTCGCTGCCGAGGCACGCTTGAGGTTGTCGGCAACCTGGTTGATAACGGCCGGCGGAATCAGCGGCTCGTCGCCCTGAACATTGACCACAATGTCGTCGGCGGCCCAGCCAAAGTGAGCGGCGACTTCCTGCAGACGATCCGTACCCGACGGATGATCGGCGCGCGTCATCACCACCGGTGCGCCCAGCTCGCGCAACACGGCTTCGATGCGCGGGTCGTCGGTGGCGACGACAACCTCACTGGCAGCGCTCTGCAGGGCGCGCTCATAGACATGCACCACCATGGGCTTGCCGCAGATATCGAGCAGCGGTTTGCCGGGCAGACGGCTGGAGCCGAAACGGGCGGGGATGACGACACGAAAGCTCATGGCCGGCTCCTTAGAAACTGCCGCGACTGGGCGGCAGGGTTTCATCCAGACTCAGACGACGGGCCTCGCCTTCCAGCATCACCGGAATGTCTTCACGGATCGGGAACGCCAAGGCGTCGCCACGGCAAATCAGTTCGGCTTGCTCAGGAACGTATTGCAACGGGCCTTTGCACAGCGGGCAGGCCAGAATGGCGAGCAGTTTTTTATCCAGCATCAGAGGTTCTCCAAAGGGCAAGTCGCTGCGTCAGCGCCTGCCAGAAACTGTCCGGCAGGATAGCCTGAACCGGGACATACCAGCTATTGGGCGGTGCAATCCCGGCGCATTTCACCGCGTCTTTTTCGGTCATCACGACGGGTGCCGTCGGGCTAAATTGCAGATCGCCGGCGGTGTAGGCGTGATGGTCGGGGAAGGCATGGGGGATGGGCTGGAAGCCCTGCTCGGCGAGCAGGGCGAAAAAGCGCGGCGGATGGCCGATGCCGGCAACAGCATGAACCGGACCGGATGTCGGTACGCTCGCAACTTCGTCAGCGCGCACCGGCTGCCAGGGGGCAGCGGTCAATGTCATGGTGGCGGCAGCTCCGGGCATGCTGTCTGCGGCTCGCCATGCGCCATTGACGACAACCAGGTCCACGGATTGCAGGCGCGATACCGGCTCACGCAACGGCCCAGCCGGCAGACGCCAGCCAGAGCCCAGCCCACGCTGACCATCGATGACGGCAATCTCTACGGTGCGAGCCAGCGCGTAGTGCTGCAGGCCGTCATCACAGAGCACGACATTACAGTCGCTGCTTGCCAGCAGATGCTGCACGCCGCGCACACGCAGAGGGTCAATCACTACCGGAACCTGCGCGCGCCGAGCCAGCAACAGCGGTTCATCACCGACCTCTGCGGCATCCGAATCCGCCAGCACAATCTGTGGATAGCTCGCACCCTGCCCGCCATAGCCACGACTGACGATGCCCGGCCGCCAACCCTGAAGGCGCAGATGCTCAACCAGCGCCAGCGTCAACGGCGTCTTGCCGGTGCCGCCTACAGAGATATTGCCGACCACGATCACCGGTACCGGCGCTTGCCAGGCGCGAAGCCAGCCCAGCCGGTAACCCGTGCGACGCGACCAAGCAATCAGTGCAAAAACCGCCGCCAGTGGCATCAGCAGGGCAAACAGCGGATGCCCGTCGTACCAGCGCTCCGCCCAGCCGGGGGCGTTCGCCAGGACAGAGGCCGGCCTAGCCGCAGGTTCAGGCGATATCGCCACCTGCGTCCTCCTCGCTGAAGCGACGACTGTGCAGCTGCGCATACATGCCGGCACGGGTAAGCAAATCAGCATGCGTGCCCTGCTCGATGATCTCGCCGGCATCCATGACCACGATCCAGTCGGCATTTTCAATGGTCGACAGACGATGCGCGATGACCAGCGTCGTGCGGCCTTGCATGACCTTTTCCAAAGCGGCCTGGATATAGAACTCGGATTCGTTGTCGAGAGCACTGGTGGCTTCGTCGAGAATCAGGATCGGCGCATTCTTGATCAACGCCCGCGCAATCGCCAGACGCTGACGCTGGCCGCCGGACAGCTGCATGCCATCCTGACCAACACGGGTGTCGTAGCCTTTCGGCATAGCACTGATGAAATCATCGGCAAAAGCATTTTTGGCGGCCTCTATCACGGCTTCGCGAGGCTGGTCACGGAAGGCGCCATAGGCGATGTTATTGGCTACAGTGTCATCAAACAGGATGACTTTCTGCCCGACCGAGGCGATCTGCTGGCGCAGAGCACTGACGGGATAGTCATCAATCGGATAGCCATCAATCAGGATGTCACCGGACTGCGCGTCGTAAAAGCGCGGCAGCAGGTTCACCAGCGTGGTCTTGCCCGAACCAGAGCGACCGACAATCGCGACGGTCTGCCCGGCTTTCACCGTCAGAGAGAAGTTTTTCAGTACGGGCTGATTGGGCGCATAGCCAAAGTTGATGTCGCGAAACTCGATATCGCCACGCAGCCGACCCAGCTCACGATCGCCACCGGCGGGCTCCGGCTGCTCATCCAGGACCTCGAAAACAGACTGTGCGGCAGTAATCCCGCGCTGCAGCTTGTCATTCACTTCCGTCAGAGATTTTATGGGCTTGGACATCAGACCGACGGCTGTAATGTAGGCAATGAACTCACCTGGCGATGTGCCCTGCATGATGTCCGGGCGCAGCGCGACCCACACTACACAGGCCATGGCAATGGACATCAGCAGCTGCACCAGTGGTGTGCTGACGGCACTGGTGACAACCATTTTCATGCCTTGTCGCAAGTTTTCCTGCGAAGCCCGATTGAATCGGGCAAGCTCAAACGGTTCGCCACCATAGGTCTTGACCACCTGATAGCCCACGATGGTTTCACTGGTAATGTGATTAACATCGCCCATGGTGTTTTGCATGCGCTTGGCAATCTTGCGAAAGCGCTTGCTGGCAACACGAACCAGCATGGCCACAAATGGCCCCACAAGCAGCAGCGACAACGACAGACGCCAATTGGTGTAAAGCAGATAGCCGAAAAGACCGATGACAATCGCCCCTTCACGCACAATGGTCTTGAGCGCCTCTGTGGCCGCAGCGGTGACTTGTTCGACGTTGTAAATCAGCTTGGCGGCAATGTGTCCGGGCGAGTTCACGTGATAGAACTCAGCCGGTAATTTCAGCAGCTTGTTGAACAGATCCATGCGCAAGGCATAAACCACATGGCGCGACACCATCGACATGTAATAAGTGCCGATAAAGGTGCCAATGCCACGCACAAAGAAAATGCCCACGATCAATATGGGAATCCAGTCTTTCGCGACCTGGTCACGATGCTGAATGGCATCAATGATGTATTTCAACAGCTGTGCAGCTGCCCACTCAGTCTGCGCATTGATGATGAAGCCGACAACCGCAAAGGCAAAAAACTTCCAATAGCGCCGTGTATAGCTCAGCAAGCGCTTGTAGGACTGCCAGCTCGTGGGCAAGGAAGGAGTTGATGCTTGTTCACTCATGCTTGTTCACTCATGCCCGATAACTCAGCGGCACGCCTTGATCAGGATTATGGCTTGGCATCACGCGTGCCAATGCCGAGGGAGCGGAAGCCAAGCTGGCCGGCAATGTCCATGACAGTGACCACAGCCTGATGCGGCGCCTGACCATCGGCAGAGATGACAAAAGGTTGATCACGCTGGCTGCCCGCAGCCAGCTCGATGGCAGTACGCAGATCCGCTGCCTTCGCGGACGCCAGGGCCTGGCCGTTGATGGCGTAATGCCCGCGTGAATCGATCGCCACTTCAAGCGCCTTGGCCACCGGCTTGCTGGCACCGGCATCGGCCTGCGGCAGCTGAATTTGCAGCTTGCCGGTCTTGGCAAACGTGGTGGACAGCATGAAGAAGATGATCAGAAACAGCAGGCAGTCAATCATCGGCGTGAGATTGAGCTCCAGCGGCTCCTGAGACGGGCGGCGCAGCTTCACGCGCCACCTTCACGAATATCGACTTCACGATCGCCGTGCAGCATATCCACGAGCTTTACCGCCTGCTGCTCCATGTACACCACCAGCGACTGGATATGGCGCAGGTAATAACGGTGCAGAATCATCGCCGGGATGGCCACGCCAATACCCGCCGCTGTTGTCACCAATGCCTTGGAGATGCCACCAGCCAGCGCTGTGGGATCGCTGATGCCGCCGCTGGTCACCACCAGAAAGGCCTCGATGATGCCTACTACCGTGCCGAGCAAGCCCAGCAAGGGCGCGATCTGCGCGATGGTACCGAGCAGCGTCAGGTAGCGCTCCATCTCGTGCACGACGGCTGACGCTGCATCTTCAATGCTTTCTTTCATGATCTCGCGACCGTGACGGGCATTGATCAGCCCGGCCGCCAGCAACGCGCCCAGGGGAGAGCCCGTTTGCAGACGCAGCAGTGCCTCGCCCTTAAGCTCGCCACTTTGCAGCTGAGTCCAGACATCCGCCAACAGATGCTTCGGCGCGACGCGGCTACTGCGCAGCGTCCAGGCGCGTTCCAGAATAATGGCCAGCGCCAGCACCGAGGCGACCAGCAAGGGTGCCATCAGCCAGCCACCCGATTTAATCATTTCCCACACAGGGCACACTCCCGAGGGCCAAGCCCATTTCCGATGCGGCTACTCTACGGGAACGCGTCAAGTGCGCCAAGGCTTGCGCGACCTGCGGCAGCATGTTCCGGCCAAAGCCAGTAGTGTGGATGCTGCAATCGCCAGCGTTTCACCTCGGGCCAGGGCGCATTCGGCACGATGTCATAAATCAGGGCTCCCGTGGCATCGCTGCGCCAGCCCTGAATGCCCTTGTCGGCGAGGCGCTGCACAACCACTTTGGCCGGATGCCTGAAGCGATTGCGATAGCCAACGGCGGCAATGACCTCCTGCGGCTGCACGGCATCGAGCAGCGTGACCGTGCTTGAAGTTTTGCTACCGTGATGGCCTAGCACTAGGAGATGTGCCCTCAGCTTCTGCACTGGCGTCTGCTCCACGAGATGCAGCTCACCCGGAGCCTCCAGATCACCAGTCAACAACAGCACATGTTCGCCGGCCTGCACGCGCAATACGCAAGACTGATTGTTGTCGCCGGCAACGGCAATGTCGGGATAAGGCCAGAGCACCTCGAACTGCACACCATCCCAGCGCCAGTGCTGGCCAGCCACACAGGGCGTGTTGCGCGCCGGCGCATCAATCACGGATGGCCACACGCCGAGTACCCTCCGTACCGGTAACGCCGCCAGTACGCTAGCCCCGCCGCCGGTGTGATCGAGGTCATCGTGGCTGAACATCAGCAGGTCGAGCTGACTGATACGAGCCTCGCGCAAGGCCGGCGCGATGATACGTGAGCCGGCATCGGCATAAGGCCCGAGGCTGGGCCCGGTGTCGTAGACCAGCTGATGATGGCGCGTCTGCAGCAGCACCGACAAACCCTGGCCGACATCGAGCAAGGTCATGCGTACCACCCCGAGCGGCACCAGTGCCTGCGGCCAGACCACCCAGGCCAGCGGAAAGATGAGCCATACCCGACCCGGCAGGGCACGCGGCATCAGCAGCAGGAGCATGACCAGCGCCAGCCCCCAGGCACTGCCCGCCGGCAACGACAGCTCCTGCCACGCGCCGGGCAAGGAGGCGGCCCAGTCCAGCGCCTGAATCAGGTACTGCATCAGGCTCACTGACAGCTGCCAGAGCGATGCCGTCGCTGTCGGCCACGGCCAACAGAGCAGCCCCAGCATGCTCAGCGGCACTACCGCAAAAGTCACCACCGGGATGGCGACGAAATTGACCGGCAGACTGATCCAGGACACGCGACTGAAAATCGCCAGCGACAAGGGCAGTAAGCCCCAGGTCGCCAGCCACTGCGCTCGCAGGGCGGCGCGCCAGCCACCCTCCTCGCCCAGTGGCATGCCGGCCGCCATGAGCAGGCCGACTGCAACAAAAGACAGCCACAAGCCAACGCTATGTACCGCCAGAGGATCCATCAGCAAAACGGCTGCCAGAGCCGTCAGCCAGATTTGCAACCCGGAAAACTGACCCGGCAACCAGCGCATGAGCAGAATCACGCCCAGCATCAGCAATGTGCGCTGTGCCGGTACTTCGGCGCCGGCAATCAGGACATAGCCGGCAGCAGCAAACCAGCCAGCCAGCCCGCTCATGCGCAAAGCAGACACGCGGCCCAAGGCGCCAGGAACACGACGCCATGCGCGTTGGCAAAGAGCACCAACCAACCAGGCAACCATGGTGATATGGACACCGGAGATTGCGACCAGATGCGTGACACCCGTTCGCGCATAACGCTCCCATGCTGCCGGGCTGATGCCGGCACGATCACCGGTAAGCAAGGCCAGCACGGTACCGGCAGCATCGGACTGGTGAGGAAACTGACGGAGCAGACGCTGGCGGATATGCCATCGCCAGAGATCCATCGAAGCAGGAGCTTCGGCCAGACGCTGACCACTGCGCAGCCAGCCCGTGGCAGAAATGCCCTCTGCATGCTGCCAGCGTTCGGCGTCAAAACCGCCAGGATTCTGGCTGCCATGAGGGCGCTTGAGCTTGAGCCGGATACGCCAGCGCTCACCCGGCAGCGGAGATTCATCTGCGCGCCAGCTCAGTTGCCAAAGCGCCTGTTCGCGGCGGCAGTGAGCTTCAGACGCCTGCATAACCTCCGGCTGAAAGCGAAAGCGCACGCCCAGCGGCTCGGCGGGCTCGGGCAAGCCGGCAATCACGCCATCCACCGTAATCAGCCTGCCCTCGCAATCACCTGGCAGGCGTGAGCCCAATTGCAACCGGGCTGCGTGGGTGGCATACAAAACACCGATGCAAAGCGCCACACACCCGCAAGATAATACTCCCGGCTTCCGCCAGATCAGACAGGCCGTGACAAGAGCAAAGCCGAGCAGCTCGCGGGAAGATGGCAGATCGGTCCAAAACCACAAGCTCAGATGCCCGACAATCCAGCCCGAAAGCAAGACCGTACTGGTACGTATTACAGCACGCATCGTCACACTCCTTGTGACAAGCCAAGACGTGTTCCGTGTCTTGCGCCGTGTATTGTCCGCCTGCTGGCGGCGATATTGTCAGTGTAGACTACGGGGCACTTTCTCGCTGTCCACAACCTCTGCCGGAAGCCTCCCGACTATGCCCAAAGCCCTGATTCGTCGCTACCTGCCCTCCCCGGAAAAAATTCGGGAGCAGAGGTCGCTGGGCTTCATGCGGCATCGGCTGGGCGATCCCAGCGTGTGGCACCTGAACCGGCGCTCGGCATCGCTGGCGATGTTCTGGGGCATCTTCTTCGCCTTCATGCCCATGCCGTTCCAGATGATCCCGGCCACGCTGATCGCCGTTGGCCTGCGCATCAACCTGCCGATGGTTCTGGTTCTGACCTGGGTCACCAACCCGATCACCGTACTGCCCTTCATGTATGTCAGCTACGCGTTTGGCAGCCTGATTCTGAATGTACCCATGCTGAGCTGGGCAGAAATTGAAGGATTGATGTCAGCCGCATTATCGCTGAGCTCGCAGCCAGCCAGCGGCAGCGTCATGGCCCAGCTCAAGCCCTTCTTTGTCGGCACCGTGATACTCGGCGTGACGCTGGGCAGTCTGGGTTATGTCGGCATGCAGGGTTACTGGCGCTGGCATGTAATCAGGCAGTGGCAGGCTCGCGCCGCGCAACGCGCCCAAGCCAGGCAGAAAAGCCTGTAAGGCTTACTCCGCTGCGAGCAGCAACCCCTGCTCCAGCCGCAAGCGTCGGTTCATCAGCGATGCCAGGCGCTCTTCGTGCGTGACAATGACAAAACTGGTTTGCAAATCCCGATTGAGTGACAGAATCAGCTCGTGAATCTGCTCAGCCGTATCACGGTCGAGATTACCCGTAGGCTCATCAGCCAGAACTACCGCCGGCCGCGTTACCAGCGCACGTGCCAAGGCCACGCGCTGGCGCTCGCCGCCCGACAGCTGCGCCGGCGTATGTCCACCGCGATGCTCAAGGCCGACACGCACCAGCAAGTCATCCGCCCGCTGCTGCGCCTCGCGCACCGACATGCCGCCGATGACGCAGGGCAAGGCCACATTCTCGCGCGCCGTGAATTCCGGCAGCAGATGGTGCAGCTGATAGACAAAGCCGACATGACGATTGCGTAGCTGGCTGCGTTTCGCCTCGCCGGCATGACTGAACACCTCGCCCAACAACTGCACCGAACCTTGGGATGGCTGCTCAAGCCCGCCGAGCAAATGCAACAGTGTGGTTTTGCCCGAGCCTGAGCGGCCGACAATGGCTACACACTCGCCACGCTCAATCTGGAAAGACACGCCACGCAGAACTTCAACCGCCTGCGGCCCTTCATGAAAAGTCTGGCCGAGATCATCTGCCACCAGCACCGGACGATTACTCATAGCGCAAAGCCTCCGCCGGTTGGATGCGCCCGGCCTGATACGCCGGATACAGTGTCGCCAGGAAGCTCAGAATGAACGCCGTGATGCTGACCCAGATGACATCACTGAGCAGCAGCTCGGTGGGCAGATAATTGACGAAATAGGCATCGAACAGATGTACGCCCGAGGCACGCTCGTAGAAAGCGGCAATATCGCTGACCGTGAGTGACAGCGTCACGCCCAGCACCATGCCGGCGATGGTGCCGCCGAAGCCGATGGCCGTGCCCTGCACCAGAAAAATGCGCTGAATCATGCGTGGCGTCGCGCCCAGCGTACGCAGGATGGCGATATCGGAACGCTTGTCGTTGACCACCATGACCAGACTGGAGACGATGTTGAAGGCGGCCACCGCCACAATCAGCAGCAGCAGCAGCGACATCATGGTCTTTTCCATCTTGATGGCATTGAACAGGCTGCCCTGCGTCTGCGTCCAGTCATTGCCGTAGAAGAACGGTGGCAATTTCGCGAGCAGACGCTCATTGATGGCCCTCGCCTGGAACAGGTCATCCACCTTCAGGCGCACGCCTTGCACCTTGCTGCCGATGCGCAAGAGCTTGCCGGCATCGGCGTAGTGAACATAGGCGAGCATGCCGTCCACTTCAGCGCCCACCTTGAAAATACCGGTCACCGTGAAGCGTTTGAAACGGGGAATGACGCCGGCGGCGCTGATGGTGGCCTCCGGCAGCACCAGCGTGACGGGATCACCGACAGTGATTCCGAGGCTATTGGCCAGCTGATGACCGAGCACGATGCCGAACTCACCATCGCGCAAGGTGTCCATGCTGCCCTTCACGATAAAATCATGCAGGATGGACACGTGCCGCTCACGCGCCGGTTCGATGCCGGTAATCATGGCGCCGCTGACCTGACCGTTGGCGGTGAGCATGCCCTGCACCTGCGTCATCGGCGCAGCAGCAATCACGCCAGGCGTCTTCTCGGCAATCTGCACCAGCTTGGGCCAGTTCTGCATGGGCTCGCTGGACATGATGTTGGCCTGCGGCACCATGCCGAGAATACGTTGCTTGAGTTCGCGATCGAAGCCGTTCATCACCGACAGCACTGTGATGAGGACAGCCACACCCAGCATCAGTCCGATCATGGAGCTGAGCGACATGAAGGAGATGAAGCGTTCGCGACGGCGGGCGCGTGTGTAGCGCAGGCCGATGAAGACAGAGAGAGGTTTGAACATGATGGTGGCGATTAGACCACAGCTCCTGAGCAGCGTCACACGGCTTTAACGAAGTGATTACACTATCGTTCACAGCTCACTCATCAAAGGAAAAGCACAGATGCTGATTGTCGGACATCGTGGTGCCCGCGCCGAAGCTCCGGAAAATACACTGAGCGGCTTTCGCCATCTGCATCAGCTCGGCGTGCGCGCCGTCGAGTTTGATATTCAGGTCAGCGGCGATGGCGAACTCGTCATCATCCATGATGCGGATCTTCAGCGCACAAGCAATGGCGAAGGTTCCGTGCACGACTGGCCGGCCGCCAGACTGGCCGGGCTGGACGCCTGTCATCGGGCATTTCCCGGCTGGCCGGTGAGCGAGGGCATCCCGCGTCTCGACGAAGTGCTCAGCCTGCTCACGGACTTTGTGCACATCGAGCTGGAAGTGAAGGCACGCACGCCTGCGCATGAGGCCGTTGTCATCGCAAAATTGCCGGCGCTTTGGGACAAACATCATCTGGCCGGTCGGGCCCGCACCACGTCATTCAACCCGCGCTATCTGCACGGCATACAGCAAGCCGCAGCGCATATTCCGCGCGGCTTTCTGTTCGAGGAGGATTTTTCGGGGGATGCCATCGCAATGGCGACCGCCGTCGGCGCGACCTCGCTGGGTCCGCATCAGCGCCGCTGCACAGCCGAGCTGGTTGCCCAGGCGCATGCCGCCGGATTGATGGTGTCGACCTGGACGGTCAATGATCAGGCGCGCGCGCTGGCGCTGGCCGGGATGGGCGTCGACGCCATCATTACCGATGTGCCGACGCTGGCGCTGACCTGGTTCTGATCAGCGCGCCGCCAGCTCCAGCACACTCAGCGTCGCCGCCGTGCGCGGCACGATCAGGCGTGTCGGCGCCGGCTGACGCCGCGCCTGCTCATACAGCGGCATGACCTTGGGGATGGCCGCCTGCAGGCTGGCAATTCGTTCGCTGCTCGACGGGTGAGTGCTGGTGAACGAGCCACTGCCACCGCCCGTGGCCTGCCCCATCTTCTGCCACAGCGACACAGACGCGTTCGGGTTGTAGCCGGCGCGCGCCAGCAACTCCAGACCCATGATGTCGGCCTCGGACTCCTGGCCACGGCTGTGCGGCAGAGTCAGCGCTAGCTGCGCGGCCACCTGCACCATCTGCCCGGTGGATGCCGACATGCCGGTCAGGGCACCGAGCAGGCTCATGCCAGTCTGCTGGGCATACGCCTGCGACATGCGCTCGCGACCATGCTCACGCAGGGCATGCGCCATCTCGTGGCCCATGATGGCGGCAATTTCGTCATCGGTGAGCTTTAGCTGATTGATGATGCCGGTGAAGAACATGATCTTGCCGCCGGGCGAGCAATAGGCATTGAGCTCGTTGCGGGTTTCCAGATTGACTTCCCATTGCCAGGTCGCGGCATCGGTACGGAACACGGCCACTTGTGGAATCAGACGATCGGCAATGCGGCGGATGCGCTCGAGGTTGGCCTTGTCGGTATTCAGCGAGCTTTTGCCACGCGCGGTTTTCAGCTCGGCCTGATACGACTCCAGCGCCATAGCATCGACCTGGCTGGCCGGCAACAGCAGCAGCTGCTGACGCTTGATGCCGGTCGCCCCCTGTTGCGTGCTCGTGGTACAGGCGGCAAGCGCCAGCGGCAGAATCAGGATTGTGCGCTTGAGCACGAAAGCACTAGGCAGGCGGCATGTCATGATGGTGTTGCTCCTTGAAAGCTCCGCGCAGGTATCAGGCGGCTGGCAGGTAATAATAACGCTGCCAGATTTCACTATAGCGTACACGCTCTGCGGCAATTTGTTCGGCCGACCAGCCCAGCTCATCAGCCAGGATGACATCGAGTGTGGGTATGGAATCAATGCCGCCCCGTGGCAGCAACAGGCCGAGGCGAACCCGGCGCAATAGCAAATCGTCGAGATGCACCACCTGCTCATGGCGGCAGGCCCAGCGCAGCTCCGCCAGCAGCACTTGCGTATCAGCCACCGGCGTCAGCTCGGCTGTCGGCATCTCGGCCAGAAAAGCACGGGTGTGAATGCCCAGACGCGACACCAGACGGGCAAAGGTCTCGGCACTCATGCCCTGCGGTGCCACACCCGAATTTGGCGGCGAGAAGATCGCACCGCGCTGATCCTCGACCTTGATGCCGAGATACGGGGCCGCCAGCTTCAGGGCATCGAGCGCAATAAGACGGAAGGTAGTGAGCTTGCCGCCGGTCACCGTGATCAGACCCTGATTGTCCCAGACGCTGTGGCTGCGGCTCTCCTTGGACGGATCGCTGCCATCGCCGGCGCTGACCACCGGACGCACACCGGACCAGGTCGCGATGATGTCGTCGACACCGATGTTGGCATCAGGGAATTGAGCGTTGACCCCACGCAGCATGTAGTGCATTTCATCAACACTGAGCACGGCCTCGATATCCATGTCGGTGCGATGATCCAGATCCGTGGTGCCGATGATGGTGCGGCCTTCCCAGGGGTAGGTGAAGATCACTCGGCCATCGTCCGGGTGATGCGAAATCAGTGCCTCGGTCAACGGCAGGCGATCCGCCGAAATGACCAGATGGCTGCCACGCAACGGACGTACACGCACCTCGTTGACCAGCTTCTGACGCAGGCGATCGGCCCAGGCACCGGTGGCATTGATCACGCATTTGGCGCTGACCACGGCATGCTCGCCGGACACGCGATCTTCTAGGCGCAGGCCGCCGACGCGGCTGCCGGCCATCACCAGATCGGTCGCCTTGATGTAGTTGAGCGTGATCAGGCCTTCCGCCACGGCTTCATCAAGCACGCGCTGCACCAGACGCGAGTCGTCGGTCAGGGCGTCGGTATAGCGCGATGCGCCCTGCAGATTGTCCTGACGATGACCCGGAATGCGCTGCAGGAAGGCTAGGCGTTTGAAGAACTTGTGGTCACGAATGCCGGCGAGAAAGTTGTAGGCCATAACCAGCACCTGGAACGGCCAGCGTCCTGGGAACACGCCACGATAATGCGCGAAGTAATAGCCCATACGCTCGACCAGACCCGGCGCTTCGCGCAGCAGGCGCTCGCGCTCCGTCAGCGAATGCCAGGTCAGGCGAATCTCGCCTTGGGCGATGTAGCGCAGGCCGCCATGCACCATCTTCGAGGAACGGCTGGAGGTGCCCCAGCTGTAATCCGTCTGCTCAATCAGCAGTGTCTTCAGCCCGCGTCGTGTCGCCTCACGCGCCACGCCAACGCCGGTAATGCCGCCACCAATGATGATGAGATCCCAGAGATGGTGCGGCAGAGATTGCCATTGCTGCTGACGAACATCGTGAACGGACATGCGTGACCTGCCAGGAATAAGCGCGCGAATAATGACGCTATCTTAGAGCTTTTCAGGCTGACAAATCAGCCAAAGAAGCGACCAGCAAGTCATTGACTACGCCTACCAGCGCACTTGTTCCAGCTGCGTCAGCTCACGGCCTAGAAAGCGCCCGCCCACGGTCTGGAAGCGCAGCGGCACATCGGTCACTACATAGCGATATTCCGGCGGTTGTCGCTGTGGATTGTGCATGTCCATCTCGCTGAGCACGCGCGCAGTCTGCTCGGCGATGGTGATGGCCGAATCCACCAGCTTGATGCCCGGCCCCGCGACTTCCTGCAGTAAGGACTTGAGCAGCGGGTAATGCGTGCAGCCCAGCACCAGGGCATCGATCGATTCAACAAAGACCGGCTTCAGATATTCCTTGGCGGTCAGACGCGTGACCTCGTGATCGAGCCAACCTTCCTCCACCAACGGCACAAACAGCGGGCAGGCCTGCGAGTACACATGCAGGTCCGGGTTGAGCGCGTGGATATTGCGCGCATAGGCATTGGAATTGATGGTGGTTGGCGTACCGATGACACCGATGCCCTTGCGGCTGATATCCACGGCCGCGCGCGCGCCGGCATCGATCACATCCAGCACCGGCACTGGCGAGCGCTCACGCACGGCATCGCCAGCAACGGCCGCCATAGTATTACAGGCGATGATGAGCAGCTTGACGTCGCGCTCGAGCAAGTAATCCGCGATCTGCGTGGTGAAGCTACGGATGGTCTCGACCGATTTCACGCCATAAGGCACGCGGGCGGTATCGCCAAAGTAGATGATGTCTTCAAAGGGCAGGCGCTCCATGAGCGCACGCACCACGGTCAAACCGCCAATGCCTGAGTCGAAAACACCAATCGGGGAGCGGGCGGAGCGCTTGGATGCGGTCATCGAAACAAATCCTGTGGAAGACATCAGCATGATCGGTGATCAAACGCAGGATAGCAAAACGCCGACTCAATGGTCGGCGTTTCGGATAACTGGAGCGGGAAACGAGACTCGAACTCGCGACCCCGACCTTGGCAAGGTCGTGCTCTACCAACTGAGCTATTCCCGCTGATTGCTTTCGCAACTGTTGTCTGTGCCTGAGGCACAACAGACAGGCGCGCATTGTAGGGGGCTGATACGGAGTGTCAAGCCTCGCACACCGCCCGCCGAGCTGACTGCGCAAATTTACGGCAATGACGCTGACTTAGTCGACTTCACGCAACGACGGCCAGGCCGCCGCCAGATAAATACACATCGACCACAACGTCAGAATCACCGATACATAGAGCAGCCCCCAGGCCAGACCCATGAGCTGCGGCTCGCCCCAAAGCAGGCCGGTAATGGCGACCATCTGCGCTGCCGTTTTCCATTTGCCGATCTGACTGACGGCAACCTGCGCGCGCTGACCAATTTCAGCCATCCATTCACGCAGGGCGGAAATAGTAATTTCACGAGAAATGATGACGATGGCCGGCACCACCATGAAGACATGAGCATGCCACTCCACCAGCAGGATCAACGCTGCAGCCACCATGAGCTTGTCGGCGACGGGATCCAGAAAGCGTCCGAAGGCCGAGCCCTGATTCCAGGCGCGCGCCAGATAGCCATCAAGCCAGTCGGTAATGGCCGCAAACGCAAAAATGAAGGCCACGATTTCATGCCGGTACGGCACAGGGGCATAGGCCACACCGAGCAAAACCGGAATCAGCGCCACACGCGAGACGGTCAGAATATTGGGGATGTTCCAGAGTGGGCGTGCAGACAACACCGTCTCCTTGGGTAGTTGAGCGGCCACTATCCCGTAACTTCAGTGACTGTGCAAGGCGGCATAGATAACCTGTGCCAGGGCGTCGCTGATGCCCGGCACTTTGGCGATGTCGCGCGCACTCGCCCGCTGCACTTCCTGCAGACCGCCAAAGTGCTGAATGAGCGCGCGCCGGCGAGTCGGGCCGACACCTTCGATACTCTCCAGCGTCGACGTTTTGCGCGTCTTGTCACGGCGCTGACGATGCCCGGTGATGGCAAAGCGATGTGCTTCGTCGCGAATCTGCTGGATCAGGTGCAGCGCCGGCGAGTCGGCATTGAGCGAGACGGTGTCACCATCGGGAAAATGCAGCGTCTCCAGGCCCGGCTTGCGGCCCTCCCCTTTGGCGATACCGATGAGCTGGACGCCGCTGACGCCCAGTTCGCCCAGCACCTCGATAGCTTGCGCGAGCTGGCCCTTGCCGCCGTCGATGAAAAGAATATCGGGCAGGTTGCCTTCGCCCTTGACCAGCCGGCTGTAGCGCCGCGTCAGCGCCTGATGCATGGCGGCATAGTCATCGCCGGGAGTTATGTCTTCGATGTTGAAGCGCCGGTAGTCGCTCTTCTTCGGGCCCTGGCCATCGAACACCACGCACGATGCCACTGTGGCCTCGCCCATGGTGTGGCTGATGTCGAAACACTCCATGCGCGTGATCGGCGCGTCACGCTCCAACACCGCTTGCAGGTCGGCAAAGCGCTTGGCGATGTGGCTGCGATTAGCCAGCCCGGCCAGCAGGCCGGCTTCGGCATTGCGTTGCGCCATCTCCACCCAGGCCGCTCGCGCTTCACGCACGCGCGACTTGATCTCGACTTCGCGACCATATTGCAGGCGGATGGCATCAGCCAGAACCTCGGCACCGGGCAACTCCACCGAGGTGATGATTTCGCGCGGCAGATCGCGACCACCGCCGTCTGAGAGAGCGCCCTGCAAATAGAACGAGGGCAGGAACTCGTCGAGAATGTCGGCCGGCGCAGTTTCGCCAAACACGGCGGGCTGATAGGCCTTGGTGCCGAGCACGCGACCTTCGCGCACAAACAGCACCTGCACGCAGATGCCGCCCGGCTGCGCCGCCACTGCAAAGACATCCACCGAGCCGACATCCTTGAGCACGAACTGCTGCTCTTGGACACGGCGCAGCGCGGTGAGCTGGTCGCGATAGACCGTCGCCTGCTCGAAGGCCATGGCCTCCGACGCCATGCTCATGCGCGCGATCAGGTCCTCGGTGACTTCCTCATTGCGGCCCTCGAGGAAGCGCCGCGTGTTGGTGACATCGCTGCGATAGTCTTCGGCGCTGACATAGCCCACGCAAGGCGCGCGGCAACGCTGGATCTGATACTGCAGACAGGGCCGCTCGCGATTGCGGAACATGCTGTCTTCGCACTGTCTGACCTGAAACAGCTTCTGCAGCAGGTTCAGACTTTCGCGCACGGCCGTGGAGCTGGGGAATGGCCCGAAGTAGCGCCCGGCCTGTGTCCGCGTGCCGCGATGAAAAGCGATGCGCGGCCAGGCCTCGCCCTCGGAGATGAACAGGTAGGGATAGCTTTTGTCATCCCGCAAGAGAATGTTGTACGGCGGCTTCAGCGACTTGATCAGCGTCTGTTCGAGCAGCAGCGCTTCGGTCTCGGAGGCGGTAATGGTGATGTCGATGTTGTGGATGCGCGCCACCAGAGCCCGCGTTTTCGGGCTCGGCACCTGCTTGAGAAAGTAGGAGCTGACGCGCGACTTCAGGCTCTTGGCCTTGCCGACGTAGAGCACGGCGCCATCCTGCGCGAGCATGCGGTAGATGCCCGGCGTTAGCGGCAAGGTGCGGAGAAAGTCCTTGAGCTGCGCCAGCCGCGCGTCATCGTCGCCAGACGGCGGAAGAATCGTGGCCTCTATTTCGCTCACAGCTTCTGACTCACAACATGACGCCGAACTGCAGCGCCAACCTAGCCAGCGCCATGTCGTTGTCGACCCCCACTTTCTGCAGCAGGCGGGCACGATAAGTACTGATGGTCTTCGGACTCAGACACAGCTGCCCGGCAATGTCCTGCACACGTTTGCCGTTGATGAGTTCGGACAGCACCTGCATTTCACGTTCGGAGAGCTGATTGAACGGATTGTCACCGTTATCCGGCATGTGCTGCTGCAAGGCCAGATGTTGCGCCAGACCGGGGCTGACATAGCGTTTGCCCAAGGCGGCACGGCGAATGGCCATCACCAGTTCGTCAAGCTCGGCACCCTTGCTCATGTAGCCGGAGACGCCGGCTTGCAGGAGACGCCCGGGCAAGGGGCCGTCCTCGGTCACGCTGAGCATGACAATACGCACGGCTGGCGAGGTCTTGAGCAGGCGCAATGCCGCCTCGTGACCGCCCATGCCGGGCATGTCGAGATCCATGAGCAGCACATCGGGGCTGTCGGCGCGTACACGCACGAGTGCATCCTCGCCCGATGTCGCCTGCCAGACGATGTCGATACCGGGTACATCCGCCAGCAAATGGGAAAGGCTCAATCGAATCAATGCATGGTCATCGACCAAAGCGACGCGGATGCTCATATAGCACTCTACACCTTGGGAATGCGCTATCTTAGCGACTGCAACCTGTGATACAAAATAGAGCACTCGTCTTTAGTTGTAACGGCCACCTTTCGAGGTCTCCATGCACCAATCGACCGAGATTATTAAACGCGATCCGCGGGGTGTTTCCCCTCCCCTTATTTCGGTTCGCCTCGCAACATCCTATACAGGTAAATCAACCATGTCCGCTGTCTCTGTGCGCCGCACCTTGCGTAGGTGCAACCGTTTCATCCTGTCGCTGCTGATTGCGCTCGCTGTTGCTGCACCGACAACCCTCGTGCCGGCTAACGCTCAGGCTGCAACATCATCCCAGACACAGACAGGCAGCATCGCCAAGAAGCAGGCTGCCAAGAAAGCCGCCGCAAAGAAACTGGCGGCAAAAAAGAAAATCGCAGCGAATAAAGCCAAAGCAGCAGCCAAGAAACGTCTTGCCAGCAAAAAATCCAAACGCAAGGTAGCGCAAAAGGCCGTTGCCTCTGCGGCCGTTGCGCTGACAGCAGCAGAGCTGGCTGCCCAGGAACGCCGCCAGGCACCGCCCGAAATTCGCAACAGTCTGGATCTGCCGCTGGATATTCAGTCTCGCGCAGCCCTCATCACAAATGCCAAAACGGGTGAGATGCTCTACGGCAAGAACTACAACCAGACCATGCCGATTGCGTCCATCACCAAGCTCATGACAGCCATGGTGGTACTCGATGCCGGGCTGGACATGAACGATCCCGTCACCATCACTCAGGATGACGTCGACAAACTCAGAAACACGCACTCGCGCCTTAGCGTCGGCACTACGCTGACGCGCGCCGACATGATGCTGATTGCGCTGATGGCCTCGGAAAATCGTGCTGCAGCATCGCTGGCAAGAAGCTACCCGGGCGGCACACACGCCGCCATTGCAGCCATGAATCGCAAGGCGGCAAAGCTGGGCATGACGCACACACGCTTTCTGGATGGCACCGGTCTGAGCGGCGATAACATGTCAACGCCAGGCGATCTGGCCAAGATGGTTCAAGCGGCTTATCGCTATGCTGACATTCGCGCCTTCAGCACCACACCGCAATATCAGGTACACAGTCGTGGCCACCTGCTGCAATACAAGAATACCAACCTGCTGGTGAAGGAACCCAATTGGGATATCGGTGTTTCCAAGACCGGCTTCATCAATGAAGCCGGCAAGTGCCTGGTCATGCTTGCCCGCATTCGCGACGAGCCGGTGATCATCGTGCTCATGGACTCATGGGGCAAGTACACGCGCATTGGTGATGCCAACCGCGTCAAGCAATGGCTGGAGCGCGTCACGCGGGTCTGAGCCGCGTCGCAAAGGCATTCAGCGTTTTCTTCTGCAGCGCCCAATCCGGGCATACCCGGCCCTGCAAGGCATAAAATGCAGGGCTGTGGTTGAACTCGTGCAGATGGCACAACTCATGATGCAGCACATAGTCGATGCAGGCCGGCGGCATGTGCATGAGCACGATATTGAGCGTGATGTCGCGCTGATGCGAGCAGCTGCCCCAGCGTGAGCGCATTCGCCTGAGCCTGATCTGGCGCGGCTGCCAGGCCGGGCCCAGGGCAGCGGCAAGTATCAGCAGGCGCGCAGGCAAGTAAGCCGCCGCCTCGGCTTTCTGCCACGTCAGCCACTGCGCTTCACTGCGTGCTCCCCGCGGCAAGGCCTCACCGAGATGCCACCAGACCGGATCCGCTTCACTTTCGGGAGTATTGGCGAGCTGCAGCTTGCGATCAGCAATATCAGCCAGATGCCGGGCAATCCAGGCGCGGCGACTCTGCACAAAATCATCGATGAAGGTGGTCGGCATGCGCAGCGGCGCACGCACCAGCACCAGGCCATCCTGCCGAATGTGGATGGCCACGGTACGACGCGCACTGCGAATGAGTTGATAGTCGGCTGGTTTTTCCTCCACTGCCTGGGACATGGCTCAGACCTTCATTCAGACCAGCGCATCGACATGCTGGCGGATGATGGCCAGGAAGTCGTCGCCATAGCGGGTAAGCTTGCTGTCACCGATGCCGCCGATCTGGCGCATTTCGCTCAGGCTCAGCGGCATGTGCTCGACCATGGCCATGAGCGTGCTGTCATGGAAGATGACATAGGGCGGCACGCCCTGCGCCACCGCCAGCTCGCGACGACAGGCGCGCAACGCCAGCCACAGCGGCTGATCGGCAGCATCCAGCGTCTGGCTGGCGCGACTGGCCGTCGAGCTGCGCCGCTGCGCGGTCAGCGTATCCTTGTCCTGACGCAGGGCCAGCGTGACCTCGCCCTTGAGCAGAGGGCGGCATTCCGGCGCCAGCCGCAACGTGCCGAAACCATCGCCATCCACCAGCAGCAAGCCCTTCGCGAGCAGCTGCCGGAACAGGCTGCGCCAGCTCTTCAGACTCAGATTCTGGCCCTGACCGAATACCGTCAGCTGCTCGTGGTTATTGGCCACAATGCGATCTGTGCGCTTGCCGACCAGCAGCTCAACAACATATTCCACGCCATAACGCTGACCGCTGCGATACACCGCCGACAGCGCCATGCGCGAAGCCTCGGTGGCATCCCAGGTGGCTACGGGTTCGGCGCAGATATCGCAGTGGCCACAGGGCTTTGGCATGTGCTCGTCGAAATAGCGCAGCAGCAGCTGGCGACGACAATCGGTGGTCTCGCAGAGCTGCAGCATGGCGTCGATGCGGCGTCGCTCATGGCGCTTGTGCTCTTCACTGCCCTCCGACTGCGCCAGCATCTGCTGATGCTTGATGACATCCTGCAAGCCGTAGAACAGGCAGACGGTAGACGCCAGGCCATCACGCCCGGCGCGCCCGGTTTCCTGGTAATACGCTTCCAGACTTTTCGGCAGATCGAGGTGCGCGACGAAGCGCACATTCGGTTTGTCGATGCCCATGCCAAAGGCAATCGTGGCCACCACGATCACGCCCTCTTCGCGCAGGAATTTGGTCTGGTTGGCTTCACGCTCATGCGCCGGCAACCCGGCGTGATAAACCACCGCCGGAAAGCCGCGCGCCTGCAAGGCTTCCGCGACTTTCTCGGTCTTCGCGCGTGACAGGCAGTAGACGATGCCGGCATCAGTCGGGTGCTCGCGCTTGATGAAATCGGTGAGCTGTTCCAGCGCATTCAGGCGCGGCAGAATGCGATAGAAAATGTTCGGCCGGTCGAAGCTGCTGAGATAGACCTCGGCATTATCGAGACGCAGCAGGCGCTTGATATCGGCACGGGTGCGCAGATCGGCGGTGGCCGTCAGCGCCAGTCGTGGCACTTGCGGGAACTGCTCGGCGAGCACCGACAGACCGAGATAATCCGAGCGGAAATCGTGGCCCCATTGCGACACGCAATGCGCTTCGTCGATGGCAAACAGCGAGATCGGCGTGCGCTGCAGAATATCCAGCGTGCGTGCCGTGACCAGACGCTCCGGTGCCATGTAAAGCAGATCGAGGCTACCATCGAGCAGCTGCGACTCGATGGCCCGTGCCTCGTGGGCATCCAGCGAGCTGCTCAAGTACGCAGCACGCACGCCCAGCTGCAGCAGCGTGGCGACCTGATCCTGCATCAGCGAAATCAGCGGCGAAATGACAATCGCCGTGCCCGGCCGCATCAACGCCGGCACCTGATAGCACAGCGACTTGCCGCCGCCGGTGGGCATCAGCACCAGGGCATCTTCACCACTGGCGACACGGGTGACGATCTCGGCCTGCTGACTGCGGAAATCACCGTAACCCCAGACCCGCTGCAAGACTTCGCGTGCCTGCGCCGCCAGATCGTTTTGTAATGACTTCATGCCGGAAACCTCACATCCCTGTGCGTTGCCGCACTACAATCGCGAGCATTGCCCTGGAGAACATCATGCACGAACAATACGCCCTGCCGACCGGCACCCTGAATGCGCTGGAAGATTTTCTCGATAGCGAAGCCAATGAGCACGGCCTGGATTTCCATGGCGCTCACGGCTTTCTCACCGCCATCACCGTCGGTCCGCGCGGTGCACTCGATGCCGATGCCCTCGCCGCCTTCTTTGAAGACGAAGACGGCAGCATGGACGCGGCACAAATGGCGACGCTGAAGCAGCAGCTGCAAGCCTGGCAGAAGAGTATCCACGCAGTGCTTTACCACGGCTCGCGCCTGGAGCTGCCGTGCCCGCTGATTGCCGAGCCGGACGAAGCGAATAGCCTCAGCGACTGGTGCGTGGGTTTCATGGAAGGTCTGTTCCTGGATGAAGATCGCTGGTACGCCGGCAACGAAGACGACATCGCCGACCTGACGCTGCCGATGGTGGTGCTGTCGGACCTGATTGAAGATGACGACCTGCAGACGCTGCGCCGCGACAAAAAGCTGCTGAAAGACATGACGGCATCGATCCCGGATCTGATCACCGAGCTGTACCTGCTGTTCCACGCGCCCGCGAACCCCTGAGTCATCCAGACAGGCCGCGCAGGTAATACTCACTTGCGCTGGCCTGCTGCACGCTCGGCCGTCAATCGTTTCTGCAACTTGCGCTCGGCAAAACGCGCACGCTGCTCATCACTCAGACTGTCGTGACAGGCCGGGCAACTGATGCCATCTTCATAGCCCGGCTCCAGCTTGTCTTCCGGCGTTATGGCGCGACGACAGCCGTAGCACAGTTCGGCAACACCCTCGGCAAGGCCGTGCGTGACGCCCACACGCTCGTCAAAGACAAAGCACTCGCCACGCCACAGACTGTCCTCGGCCGGCACCTCTTCCAGATATTTCAGAATGCCGCCCTTGAGGTGGTAGACCTCGGCAAAGCCCTGCTGGCGCATATAGCTCGATGCTTTCTCGCAGCGAATACCGCCGGTGCAGAACATCGCCACCTTCTTGTGCTTCGCCGGATCGAGCTGCTCGGCGACATACTGCGGAAATTGCCGGAACGTCTGCGTGTGCGGATCAATCGCGCCCTCGAAGCTGCCGATGGCCACCTCGTAGTCGTTACGCGTATCAATTACGATGACATCCGGATCCTGAATCAGCGCGTTCCACTCGGATGGCGCGACATAGGTGCCGACCAGCGCCGTCGGATCCACGAATGGCACCCCGAGTGTGACAATCTCTTTCTTCAACTTGATCTTCAAGCGCACAAAGGGATGACGATCGCTGAACGACTCCTTGTGCTCCAGCCCTTGCAGGCGCGGATCGGCACGCAGCCAGCCCAGCACGGCATCGATGCCCTGACGCGAACCGGAGATGGTGCCGTTCACACCTTCCTGCGCAAGCAGCAAGGTGCCGCGAATGCCCTCGCGCTCGCACAGCGCCAGTAACGGTGCCTGCTTGTCGCGGAAATCGTCGAGCCGGGCAAAGTGGTAAAGCGCCGCCACCACAAACGCGTTTTCACTCATGCTTGCTGCCCCCCAGACAGGCCGGGCTGGCCGGCGCAGAGCCCGTCGCGGCCCATTCCTCCGGGGTATAGAGATGCAAGGCCAGCGCGTGCATGCCCTGCGCCATCTCGTCCTGCATGAGGGCATAGACGCGCTGATGCCGGGCTACTGCGCGCAAACCGGCAAAGGCCGTGCTCACCAACGTGACCTTGTAATGGCTCTCAGTGGCCGGGCCGCCGTGGTTATGCGACTCGTTCAGCACATCGAGAACATCGGGGCTGAAGGCTTGCTGCAAGAGACAGTGCAAACGGGCTTGGCGCGACATGAGCGGCTCCACGGGAAAGACATCGGCGCGAATTATAGATGCTGAATGGCCTGCCCGCTTGCAAATGCCAGGATTCGCGCTAAGCTAGGCTTGTTTATTACCTAATATTACTTTAAACAAATTTATGAGTAATGAAATGTCCATATTCAAACTGTCTCCGGCACAACGCGCCGAACTCAATACCAAGTCTGACTGGCGTGGTGCTCTCGAAGTCAGCAAGGACTGGGGGCTGGTCATGCTCGCGTTTACGCTGAGCTTGCTGTGGCCACATCCGCTGATCTTCGGCTTGTCTTTGCTGTTGCTGGCAGCAGCGCAAGCCGGCTTTGCGATCTTGCAGCACGAGGCCTCGCATCGCTCACTCTTCGCCAGCAGCAAACTGAATGACCGGGTTGGCGAGTACCTGTGCGCCCTGCCCATCCTGCAAAGCATGCCGGGCTATCGCGCCTATCACATGACCCATCACCGCCTCGCCGGCACTCGTGAAGACCCGGACCTGGTGATGACCGAACCTTATCCGGTGAGCCCGGCCAGCCTGCGTCGCAAACTGCTGCGTGATGCTTCCGGCCTGACTGGCATCAAGTCTGTCATCGGCCTCATGGGCATGGCAGCAGGTTATTGGAAGTACGAGCTGACCGGACGCGTGGAGCGCGTCATACCAGCGCCCAAAGGCATACGCGGCTATGTCCGACGCTTTATCCGCAATAATGGCCACATCGCGCTGCTCTGGCAGGCTGGGATAGCCACTGCGCTGATCTGGCTGGGCAATGGCTGGCTTTATCTGCTCTGGGCCGCAGCCTTCCTCTTCATTCTGCCAATCTGCATGCGCATTCGTCAGATTGCCGATCATGCCGTGGTTGCCGACGCCTTCGATACCAACCCGCTGCGCCATGCCCGCACGACACAGGCGCGCTGGTACGAAAAACTGCTGCTGGCTCCACATTACGAGCACTATCATCTTGAGCATCACTTCATGCCGACAGCACCATGCTGGCAGCTGCCCAGACTGCATGCCATCCTGAAAAAGGAAGGCCTGATTCCGCCCGAGAATCAGGCCGACAGTCTGTTCAGTGTGCTCAAACGCGTCACCACGACAACACAGCCTGCCTGATCTGCGTCAGGCAGGGGCTCGCTGGCGTGACAGCCACGACCCCAAGAACATGCCGGTAATGGCAGCACCGAGACCGGCCAGCTGCGGCGGGCAGATGGCCTCTGGCGCAATCGCTTCCAGTGTCAGCCAGACCACAATGCCCGCGGACATTGAGCACAAGGCGCCCAGACGGTTGGCACGCCGCCAGTAGATACCCGCCGTCAACGGCACAAAGGCCGCCACCAGCGTGACCTTGTAGGCATTTTCGACCATCTCGAAAATGCTGGCGTCGGAGCTCACCGCAAAGAGAGTGATAAGCACGCCAAATACCAGCACGACCGCCCGAAGCATCCACAGAAACTGCTGATCACTTTGTCGCTTCAGCAGCGGCTTCAGCAGGTTTTCGGTAAATACGGTAGATGGCGCCAGCAAGGTCCCGGATGCTGTCGACATGATGGCCGAAAGCAAGGCGCCAAAAAACAAGATCTGCATCACCAACGGCAGGTCATTCTGGATGAAGGTCGGCAACACTTGCTGGGCATCCTCGGCAATGACGCGCGCCACCATGGCCGGATCCAGCACCACGGCCGCATACGTCAGGAAAATTGGCACCATGCAGAACACTAGATAGCCGATGCCACCAAGAATGGAGCCGGCCACTGCGATCGATTCTGACTTCGACGAGTTCATGCGCTGAAACACATCCTGCTGCGGAATCGAGCCCAGTGCCAGTGTTACGAAGGCACTGACAAAAGCCAGCACAGCAGCAAGATTCCACTCCGGCCAGAAGCCCTCAAATTTTCCGGCGGCGCGTGCGTGTTCGATGATGACGCCGGCGCCGCCGGCCTTGTCAGAGACAAACCAGGCAATGATGAGCAGCGCCACGATGATGATCAGCATTTGCACAAAGCTGGTCAGTGCCACCGACCACATGCCGCCAAACATGGTGTAGAAGACTACGATGGCAGCACCGATCATAATGCCCTGATCCTGCGAGATGCTCCCCTGACTCAAGCTGCTGAAGACCACGCCGAGAGCAATCAGCTGTGCCGATACCCAGCCCAGATACGACAACATGATGGCTGTCGACGCCACCACTTCTGCTTCACGCCCGTATTTCTCGCGAAAGAAATCACCAATGGTGAGCATATTGCGACGATAGAGCGCACGGGCAAAGAACATCCCGGCAAAGATCAGGCAGAAGGCGGCGCCAAAAGGGTCCGAAACAATGCCGCCGATACCTTCCTGCAGGAAGGTGGGCGGCGCACCAAGCACCGACTCGGAACCGAACCAGGTCGCGAACATGGTGGCCGTGACAATGCTCAGAGGCAGGCTGCGTCCTGCCGAAACAAAGTCACGTGAGTTGTGAACACGAAGGCTGGCCAGAAGACCAATCGCAATGGACAACACCAGATAGCCAATGACAAAGGCATTCAGCATGACACGCTACTCCGCAAACCAAGGCAGGGTGGAATTTTTGCGCATGCTAACAGCTGAAGCCAAGGGCGATAAACAGCTGGCGCTGCGGATCATCGCCCATCATGCGTAAATGCTGTGCCGGGAATTCACGGCGTACCGGATAGTGCTTGCGCAAGGCATCAAAGGCCGACTCCGGCGCTGAGGCATGCTGTGCTGCCCGCAAGCGGGCATCATCACCGTCTTGATCCAGCACCTGCTGCAACACGGCATGCAGGCGAGCTAACGGCTTACCCGTCGCCGGCAGATCAAGCACCGGCAATGCGTTGGCCGGCAGGATGTCGGCGAGCCGGCCGGTCAGGGCCATGCCATCAGCCATCGCAGCCGCCTCGGCAATCTGCCAGGTCCCTCGCCATTTGCCCTCAAGGCTGTGGCCGGCGATGTGCGGACTGCCATAGCGCACCCGGGACAGCACGTCCGGCCTCAGCGCCGGTTCGCCCTCCCAGACATCCAGCGCCACGACACGCTCCTGCCCTTGCAGATCCTGAACCAGTGCAGCATGGTCGATGACAGCGCCGCGCGCGGCATTGAGCAACCAGGCCGACGGCTTCAACTGTGCCAGGGCATCAGCATCAAAGAGATGAAACGTCGGGCAGCTGCCCGCACGTGTCAACGGTGTATGAATGGTGACAATATCGGACTCGGCCAGCAGCGTCGGCCAGTCTACCTGGCACACAGCGGGCTCGGCCGGCCAGTTATCTGCCATGAGCAAGGGGTCAAAGGCCAGCAGCCTCAAGCCAAGCGGTGCCAGCAAAGTTGCCACCCAGCGTCCGACATGGCCGAGCCCAACGATGCCGAGCGTCTTGCCGGTCAGGCTTTCATCCTGCTCGACAGCCAGCCGAACCACCATGGCCAGCACCCACTCACCCACGGCACGGGCGTTACAGCCCGGTGCCGAGGCCCAGGCAATGCCCTGCCGCGCCAGCCAGGCCAGGTCGATATGATCCGTACCTATCGTTGCGGTACCTACGAAACGCACGCGACTGCCTGTCAGCAAAGCAGCATTCACAGGCGTGATGGAGCGTACGAACAGCCAGTCGGCTTCCGCGACATCGGCGGCAACCAGCGATCGCCCCGATCGCCGCAACACCGTGAAATCGACGCCCGTGATTTGCGCACAACAGGCCTCCACACCGGGCATATTGTCGTCGGCAAGAACGGTGATACAGCGGCGAGACATGGCGCAAACCTCGTGGCGAAAACGCAAGTATGCCACCGCACTTTGCTACACTGCTGATCTCGTTTTACAACACCGCAGGTTTGTCATGGCGTCATCGCTCGCTGCCCAGATCATCACCTTCCTGCAGCAGGAACCGCGCTTTCAGGCCGTCAACGAGTTGCGTCTGCATATCGACGAAGAGGCCGTGGGCTGGGTCAGACCACGCGTGGCGGAGGCCCTCTACGGGCTGGATCGTCAGCGTGTGCGCGTCAGCGGCCGTGATGTACGCCTCAGCAGTGATGGCACGACTGTCGGCCGCAGCGGCTTGCTGCAAGATCTGGCCATCCGCCTGAAGCAGCAGAGTCTGCTGCAGAACTGGCGCGATGAAGCCATGCAGCTCAATGTCGCTGGCCAGCCCTTTCTGATTCTGGAGCGCGCTGCCTTCCGCACCTTCGGCCTGCAAACCCCCTCCGTGCATCTGAATGCCTGGGTACCCAGCGCCGATGGCGTCGAACTCTGGGTTGCCCGCCGCAGCCCGCACAAGTTTGTCGATCCCGGCAAACTCGACAACCTGGTCGGCGGCGGTCTCGCTGCCGGCGAAAGTCGAGCCTCCGGGCTGGCGCGCGAAGCCTGGGAGGAAGCTGGGCTGACGCTCCGGCATCCGCCGTCACCACAATGCTTTCTGCATATTCATCGCCGCATCCCGGAAGGTGTGCAGGATGAGCATGTGGCAGTGCATGATCTCTGGTTGCCCGCACATATCCAGCCTCGCAACCAGGATGGTGAAGTGGCCAGCATGGAGCGCTGGCCCGTCAAACGCGTACTGACACACCTGCTCGCCGGCGAATTCACCTGGGATGCCGGCCTGGTCGTGCTTGCAGGCTTGCTCCGCCAACGCTACTTCGGCAGCGACAACCTGCTCATCGCCGGCGAACTGAAAGCACTGGGCTATTGGCCGGAGACAGCTGCTTGAAGCCATCGATGGCCAGCATGGGCAAGGAGCTCGGCATTCTTGCCGCCCTCACCGGTCCTATTCTTGTCAGCCAGTTCGCGCAAGCCGGCTTCGGACTCATCGATACCGTCATGGCCGGCCAGATTTCACCGCTGGATCTCGCCGCCGTGGCACTCGGGGCCAGCATCTGGCTGCCGCTCTATCTGCTCAGCACCGGAACACTACTGGCCACCACGGCATTGGTGGCCGAGGCACGCGGCGCCGGCAAAGCGCAACGTATTCCGATCATTACCCATCAGGCACTCTGGCTGGCGCTGATGGTCGGCCTGCTGGGCTGGCTGCTGATTCGCCTGTCACCGCCCCTGCTGGCCTGGATGGGCATGCCGGCACATCTGCAGGCCGAGACCACAGATTATCTGCATGGCGTGTCCTGGGGCATGCCAGCCGTGGGGCTGTTCTTTGTGCTGCGTTGCTACTGCGAGGCTCAGGCGCGGCCATTGCCGGTCACGCTCATCAGCATCGCCGGGCTGGGCCTGAACGTGCTGACCAACACCTTGTTCATGTATGGCACGGAAGACCTGCCCTGGCTGCAAGGCCTCGGCATTCCGGCCATGGGCGGTGCGGGCTGCGGCTGGGGCACGACGGTCGTGATGTGGGTCATGACAGCTACTCTGCTTGGCCATGTGCTGACGGCAAAATACTTCCGTCCAACTCGTCTGCTACACACCTGGACACCACCGGACTGGCCGGAAATCATCCATATCGCGACGCTCGGCCTACCCATCGGGCTGGCTATTTTCTTTGAAGTCAGCTCATTCGCATTGGTCGCCGTGCTGGTCAGCCCCGGCGGTGAAATCATGGTTGCCGGGCATCAGATAGCCTTGTCCATCACTTCGGTGATTTTCATGCTGCCGTTGAGCCTGGCTATCGCGCTGACCATTCGCTGCGGCCAGCATTTCGGCGCACGGGATCTGCAGGCGCTGTATCTGACACGACGCATCGGCCTCGCCACCACCAGCCTGATGGCATGCAGCACAGCGCTGATCCTGCTGCTCAGCCGTGAACACCTGGCGACACAATACAGCAGCGATCCGGCGGTGATTGCTCTCGCTGCACAATTGCTGCTGTTCGCTGTTGCCTATCAGATTGTCGATGCCTTGCAGGTCGGTGCGGCCGGCTGCCTGCGCGGCATCCAGGATACGCGCAGCCCCATGCAGCTGACATTGCTGGCTTACTGGGGGGTCGGTATTCCTTTCGGCTATGTCGCCGGCAGTACCGACTGGCTGGGTCAGGCCTGGGGGGCACAGGGCTATTGGGCCGGTCTGGTACTGGGATTGACCGTGGCTGCTATTCTGCTCAACCGGCAGCTCGGCTATCGTCTGAAAAATCTCGACTTCAGTACTCAGCCTTTGCGCAGCCGATAACGGTAGATACCGGGCTCAGGCTCGTCCGCGAGCAACAGCTGATGACCGAGAAAGTGGCAGAACTTGGGGATGTCACGTGTAGTCGACGGGTCAGTCGCCCAGATCAGCAGCTCATCCCCGGAAGCCAGTTCTCGCACACGCTTGTGCAGCATCATGACCGGCTCGGGGCAACGCAAACCACGGGCATCCAGACAAGGTTCATCAGCCGTTGACATGGACATGCTCACGCTCCTGCCTGTGCGCGCAGTGCTTCCGGCTCACGCGTAAAGCGCCAGGCGGGCCACAACACCAGCACACCGGCAACCGCACTGATCATAAAGTGCGTGGCATAGCCGACCTGCTCAACAACAAAGCCGGCCGGCAGATAGAACAAGCCACCAAAGACCGCCAGCAAACTGACTTGCAAGGTAAAGTCGACACCAGCATGTGCCTGCCGCGCCCGATCCATGACGGCAGACAATAATGCCGCCATGGCCATGCCGCCCATGAAGTGTTCAACCGCATTGACCGTGACCACCGTAGTGGTCGGCGACAGACCGAACAGCCCCAGACCAGCCGCTGGCCAGGCATAGCAAGCAAAGGTACAGGCCTGCAGCAGACCGAAACCGACAATCGCATTTCGTCGCCCCCAGCGTTCCGTCAGCCAGCCGCCGAGCAGGGCTCCGCTGATGGTCGTGACCGAGCCCACCATACTGACCTGCAAACCCATTTGTGACAGTGAGATGCCCATGTCCACCATCATCGGCTTGACCATTGCCGAACCCATGGACTCGGCGACCTTGTAGGTCACCAGCACCCAGATCCAGCCCTTCAGCTCAGGGCGCCGGAAGAAACTGCGCCAGGCTGCACTGTAGGGCTCACGCGAAGCTGCCGCAGCTTCCGGCAAGATCGCAGGCTCGCGCAGAAAAAGTACCGGCAGCAAGAGCAGGCAAGAGATGGCAATAAGACCGCCAAAGGCCAGTTGCCAGCCCAGCGTATCGAGTACAAACAACAACAGGCCGCCACCCACTATGATGCCGACGCGATACGAAGATACTTGAATACCGTTGCCCAGACCGCGCTCGTGGTCACCGAGAATGCGCACCGCCAGGCCATCTGTTGCAATGTCTTGTGTTGCTGCAAAGAGATTGACCAGAAACAGCAGCGCAAACAGCGTGTAGACACCCGTCGGTTCACGCAGGCTCTCCGGGTCAAAGCCTGCCATGACGACCAGCACGGCGATCAGTCCCAGATTCATCGGCAGAATCCAGCTGCGGCGATAACCGAGGCGCGGCCAGTAGTAGCGATCCACCCAGGGCGACCAGAACACTTTCAAGGCCCAGGGAATGGCCAGCAGGCCGCTCAGGCTGATCAGCGACAGCGGTGCATCATAGGAGCGAAGAATCGCTGGCAGCGCCTGGGTATAAACACCAAACGGCACACCTTGCGCGAGATACAGGCACAGCAGCAACCCCAGGCGTGACGGCAATGGCGACATGAAACACTCTCTCGAATGACGTGATCAGGCAAACACAATGGTTTTGTTGCCATGCACCAGAATGCGATCCTCGAGATGCCAGCGCACCGCGCGTGCCAGCACCTGACGCTCCACATCCTGACCCATTTCACGCAGGGTCGGCACTTCATCGCGATGCGACACACGCTCTACATCCTGCTCGATGATCGGGCCCTGATCGAGGTCGGCGGTGACATAGTGCGCCGTCGCGCCGATCAGCTTGACGCCCTTGTCATAGGCCTGCTGATACGGATTGGCACCGACAAACGCCGGCAGGAAGGAGTGGTGGATATTGATGATGCGGTGCGGCCAGCGCGCCGTGAAGTCCGCGCTGAGAATCTGCATGTAGCGCGCCAGCACGATCAGATCGACGCCACCGAGTAGGGCCTCGACCTGCGCTTCGGCACCGGCCTTGGTCGCTGCCGTCACCGGCACCACATGAAATGGCACGCCGAAACTCTCTACCGACGCCCGCAGATCCTCGTGATTGCTGATCACCGCCACGATGTCGCAGGGCAGCGAGCCGCGCGACCAGCGCCAGAGCAGCTCCATCATGGCGTGATCATGCTTCGACACCAGCACCGCGACCTGCTTGCGCTCGGCGGCATAGCTGATGTGCCACTTCATGCCGTAACGCGTCGCCACCGACGCCTGAAAGGCCTGCTCCAGCGCCTCACGATCCAGGCTCAGATTGCCGGTCTGGAACTCCAGACGCATGAAGTAGGTGCCACCCTCCGGTGCCGTCGCGTGCTGATCAAGGTCAGTGATGTTGGCGCCGTGGTTGTAGAGAAAGCTGGAAACCGCACTGACGATGCCGGGAGCATCCGGACAGTTGATCAGCAGGCGGGCGGTGGTGTCGGTCATGATTCGGAAAGTCCCAGTAACTGGCGCCGGCAAGCGGCCGGAGTCTGGCCCGTCCATTGCTTGAAGGCACGATGAAAGGCGCTGGCTTCGGAGTAGCCCATCATCAGGGCTATCTCGTCAATGGAAAGCAGGGGTTTGGCGAGGTAGAAGCGCGCGGCCTCCTCGCGCATCTGATCCTTGATGACCTGATAGCTGGTGCTTTCGTCCTTGAGGCGACGGCGCAGCGTTTGCGGCGTCAGGTTAAGGCGCACGCAGATGTCGGTCAGCTCGGGAAACTGGTTGCCGTACTCGCGGCCGAGCAGACTGCGGATGCGATCACTCAGGCGCTCGGGCCGAGCCTGGCCACCAATGATGCGCGCCAGCGAATCCTTGAGAAAGTGCGACAGCGACAGCGTGTTCTGCGCCAGCGGCAAAGTCAGCCAGGCCACCGGAAAGCGGATGACATTGGCCTCCATGCCGTAGTTCACCGGGCAGCGAAAGAGCTGCTGGAAATCCTGCATGCCCGCCGGGGCATCGAAGGCGAACTCGATCACCAGCGGGTCCAGCCGCCGCCCGACCAGCCAGCTCCAGAAGCGCACCGACACAAACATCATGACCTCGTAGACGGTCACGGAGAACTCGGTATCCTGGCGCAGATCAAAGTAGACATGGCCTTCGTTGTTGACGATCTCGAAGCGCGTGCCCACCGGCGTCTCAAACAATTCGTAGAAAGCCGCCGAGCGCCGGATGGCCTTTTCCAGATTGACGCAGTTGATGACGGCATAAGCCATCATGGCGAAAGTGCCGGGCTTGGAACGCCCGGCGCTGGCAAGGCCGATGAATTCGTCGCCGATCTGCCGCATCACGGTCTGGATCAGGATGATGAGCTGTGCGCTGGTGATGCCGGCATCGGCGTCATCGAGCAGGGCCGGGTCCAGCCCAGAGATCGTGAACAGCTCCGCCAGCGTCGAACCCTGACGCACCGCACCGGCGAGCAGGCGCTGCACGTAGGCAAGACTCAGGGTGTTGGCAGGGCGCATCGACATCAGGTATCCGGCTCGGCAGAAAAGAAGCTGGCGCAAGGGTAACAAAAGCTGACACAAGCTGCATGCCGGCTCGCTACACTGGTGATATTACTCATGCCCCGTTCCTGACGCTTTCGGAGACCGCCCATGTTTCATCTCCACCCTCGCCTCGCCGCCGACACTTTTCACCTCGGCGACTTTCCGCTCTGCCGCGTGTTGCTCATGAACGATGCGCAATACCCGTGGCTGGTGCTGGTGCCGCGCCGCGCCGATCTGCGCGAAGTCCACGAGCTCAGCGAGACCGATCAGCAGCAGCTGCTGCGCGAATCTTCCTGGGTCAGCCGCCAGCTCGACGAAGCTCTGCAGGCGGAGAAGATGAATGTCGCCAACCTTGGCAATGTCGTGAGCCAGCTGCATTGGCATGTGGTGGCGCGTTTCGTCGATGACCCGGCCTGGCCGGCGCCGATCTGGGGCAAGAACCCGGTCGTGCCCTACACCCCGGAAGAGCTGAAAGAGACACTGGCTATTCTGCGTGCGGCCTTGCCGGCGGAGGGAGATGTGGTGCTGGATTGGGTGGTTTGAGGCTGCCGTGCTGGAGCTCATTACACTGCCCGATGGCCTCGCGCTGAGCCACGCCATCCTGCTCGTTGTCAGCGCCGGCTTCACCTCGGCGCTGACGGCCGGGCTCGGCATCGGTGGCGGCGTGCTGTTGCTCGGCATCATGGCGTTTCTGGTGCCGCCAGCAGCACTGATTCCGCTGCATGGCGTGGTGCAGATCGGCTCCAATGTCGGCCGTACTTGGCTCATGCGCGAGCACATCCGGCCGGTGATCGTGTGGCCATTCGCGGTCGGCGCGCTAGCCGGAGCCTTCGCCGGCGGCAGTGTGGCGCGTGAGTTGCCGGCACAGTGGCTCGATCTCGCGCTGGCGCTGTTCATCCTTTACGCCGTCTGGGGGAAATGGCCGACACTGCGGGGGAAAGCCCAGCGCATGGGGCTCTGGGGCGGTGGCATCGTGATCAGTTTTGTCAGCATGTTTGTGGGTGCCACTGGCCCGCTGGTCGCCACCCTCATGAAGACGCAGGCGCTGGACCGGCAGCAGCACATGGCAACTTTCTCGGCCTGCATGAGCCTCCAGCACGGCCTCAAGATCATCGCTTTCGGGTTCTTCGGCTTCGCGTTCGGCGCGTGGATGCCCCTGCTGCTGGCCATGATCGCCAGCGGCCTCATCGGCACCTGGCTGGGCGAGCGCTGGCTCGCCGGCCGCAGCGAAGATGGCTTCCAGCGCGGCCTGAACTGGCTGCTCACGGCAATGGCCCTGCAATTGCTCTGGCAAGGACTCAGCGCCGGCTGAAGCCACTCAGTTGCAGCGCGTGGCCAGTGGCGGCACCAGCGGTACCGGCGAGCCATTGAACTGACCGACCAGATAGGCAAAGGCCGCCGGCCCGCCGGTCACCGCACCCGAGATATGCTCACCGCTGGCGCTGCGGAAATAGCTCACCGGCGTGCCGGCAGCGCACCAAGCCGCGACCATGGCATCGGCACCGGCAATCGGAATCAGCTCATCGAGCATCTCGTGATAGACATAGATGTCAGCGGTCGGACTCTGCCCAGCCAGCGGCAGCGTCACACGCGGCTTCACGGCACGCGCACCCGGCGTCTCGTAAGGGTCGGCAGCCGTGGTGTAGTCCGCGAGCTTGCCACTGGGGGCCGATGAGCCATCCGTGGTATCACCCACACAGCCATCCTTGATGGACTCGATGACCTGCCGGCCCTTGTCGTTGAGCAGGCTGGGCGGCAGCAGCTCGGGAAAGGCCCGCGCAGTACCGAAAATCGCGCTCAGGATCAGCCCGAAGAACGGCGAGTCTTCGGCATTTTTCACCACGCCAAAGACATCCGCCGGCGTGCCACCCGAGGCCACACCCACCAGGTTCAGCTCCGGCGCATAACGCGGTTGCAACGTGGCAGCCCAGGATGTCGCCAGTGCGCCACCGGAATAGCCCCACATGGCCACCGGCGTATCGGCGGCCAGCCCCAGCGGCTCGAACTGCAAAGCCGCGCGCATACCATCCAGCGTTGCCTGCCCGGACAACGGGCCGGCACCGTAAGCGTGATACGGGCCTTCGTAATCGGGGACGACCATCGTCCAGCCCTGCGTCTGCAAGCCCGGCAGATAGAGTGCCGTCTCGGCATTGCTGTTGGCATTGGCGAAGTCACCGGTCACCGTGTGCGATGGCGTGCAGGGCGCGCCCAGGCTGTCGTAAGCATGCTGGAACGACACCAGCGCCTGCTGCCCGCTCGGGCCCGGCGCCAGCGGCATGATCACGGTGGCGATGGCGGCGATGGCCCGGCCGTTGACATCGCGCGTGACATACTGGATCTGCCAGGCCGGATTCGGCTGCGGAATCATGCCCGGCGCAAAGGTGATTTCACGCGAGTTCAGCAGCGTGCCCGGTGCCTTGCCATTGAGCGATGCCGGCTGGGCATAGAAGGCATCGGCATCCGGAGTCGGAGCATAGGGAACCGAGGTCGTGCGGGAGGTGGCATCGCTGCCAGCCGGGGCATCACTGCCGCCACAGCTGGTCAGCAAGACGGCTGTCAGCAGCACTTGAGCCGGAACCGAAAAATGCAGGGGGCGATGACGCATCATGGCTAACCTCGTTGTTATTGTTATGAGCCGCACTTAACTTACATATCTGTAAGTTGCAGATTAAATTACACTCCTGTAAGAAGTCAACGATACATCTGCCGAGACCCCCCGATGCCTGTCAGCCTGCCCATCAAGATTCCCCGCATGGCACGAACCGCGCGTGAACAGCAACTGCTCAGCGTGGCCATCAGGCTGTTTGTGGAACACGGCTATCAAGGCACGGCCATGGGCGATATTGCCGATGCCGCCGGCATTACCCGGCCGGTGGTCTACAACTGCTTCGGCAGCAAGGACGCGCTCTACCTGGCCTGCCTGACCCAGGCCAGACAAGCCCTGGAGCAGTCCATGCTGAGCGCGGCGCTGGCTCATGACCAGCCGAAGGCACGGCTGCGCGGCGGCCTAGAGGGCTACTTCAATTTCATCGATGCCAATCCGCTGGCCTGGCGCCTGCTCTATGGCAGCGGCGTCGCCGTCGCCGGCAATGCTGCCGAAGAAGCGGTACGCCTGCGTTTGCACACAGTAGATGCGATTGCTGCCTTGTTCCGGCTGTCTGCCCCGGAGGCAGCGCCCGAGCAACTGAGAATCTATGCCCATGCGATGTCCGGTGCTGCCGAACAAGTCGCCAAATACGGGATGACGGAACCTGCGCAACCCCGTGATGTACTGATCGACACCCTGATGCAATTTGCCTGGCAGGGACTGGAGCCGCTGCTCGCTTCGGTTGACGCCTGACGCTCAGCCTTTCACCACCAACCGGTTGTTGACATCGCGGCTGGCCCGCACGCGTTCGAGATGATTGATGGCCATTTGCTGCTTGGCCAGACGATCGTAGAGCAGCACATTCACCGTCGCGGCCAGATTCATGCAGCCGATGGTCGGCACATAGACCACCGCATCCGCCGCATCAATGAGTGCCTGATCGATGGAGCCATCTTCCGGGCCGAATACATAAAGCGCATGTTCCGGATGCTCAAACGCCGGCAATGGTATTGCGCCCTCGGCCAGCTCCACGCAGATCAGCGCCTGCCCCGGCAGCCTGTGCGGCAGCAGCGACGAGACGCCAGTCAGCGTAATCGTATCGCTGCGCTTTTTGGTATCGAGCTGATACTTCGCTGCACGGGCAAAGCGGGTGCCCGTGTAGTAGATCGTTGCCACACCGTAGCAACCCGCCGCGCGCAATACGGCCCCCACATTGTCCGGACTTTTCGGATTGACCAGGCCGATGGCCGCTTGTGCTGACACGAAATACTCCCGAAGCGCTCAACCCAGCAAACCGGGATTATGCTGCCACAACCAGTAATTCAGTAGTGCCGCAAAGCCGACCCATAGGCCATAAGGCAGCAGCAGGATCGCTGCCAGACGGCTCAGGTGCCAGAACCGGAGGAAGGTGGCCACGATCAGAGCCTCCAGCAACATCACATCGGCAAAGGCCAGCGCGCCCTCATGCCAGGCAAAGAAAAGCCAGCTCCACAGTACATTCACTGCCAGCTGCAGGCCGAACAGGGAGAGCGCACGACGACTGCCCGCCTCACGCCAGACCAGCCAGGCGGCAATCCCCATCAACGTGAACAGGGTTGTCCACACCGGTGCAAATACCTCTGCTGGTGGTGCCCAGCTCGGTTGCTGCAGCAGTGCATAAAACGATTTCGCCTGAATCGATGCCAAAGCACCCAGGCCGGAAGCCGCATAGACCACCACAAGCCACACGATCAGGGCCAACCAGACGCGCCGCGGCTGCTTGTCATTCGACGGTACGACTGGCCGACGGCCGCGTTTGTAGCGAGCCTCGGGCGAACTGGTCTTGATGGTCAGGCGCGTCATGTGGCACTCCGATGTGAATTTTCCTTGCGCCAGCGCATCGGCGACTCACCCGCCCACTCCCGGAACGCCCGCGAAAACACGCTCTGCTCGGCATAGCCCAGCAGCAGCGCGATCTCCGGCAAGGACAGCTGCGGGTCGCGCAGATAATCCTTGGCCAGTTCATGGCGCAGGTTGTTCAGCACCTGCTTGTAACGCAGCCCGCGCTCCTGCAAAGCACGGTACAGCGAGCGCTCGGACAAGCCCATGCGGGCCGCGACTATCGGCGCTTCCGGCGGGCCGTCCTGCAAGACGGCAACCATCTGGCGCTGCAATTCACCGAGCAGCGGATCCGGCACCGGCAGCGCCTGCAACAGCGCTTCGGCCTGCTGTTCGAGCAGGCCGGTGAGGTGCGGGTCCTGGCTGTTGATGGGCAGGCTCATGACCGCCAGCGGCAGGTGCATGGCGGATACCGGGCTGTTGAAATGCACAGGACAGCCGTAGAAGCGCTCATACAGCGTGACATCGGCAGGAGCCGGATGCGGGGAATAGACAGCGCTCGGCCGGATGTCGCTGCGGCCGGTGAGCTGGTAGGAGAACACCGTCAGGCCGGCCGATACCACATCGTCCGAAAGCAGCGTGGATAGCTGCTCACCTTTGCCCCAGCCAATCACCAGATCATCGCCGTGCTGGCTGATCAGCGATGGCGCGAGGTTGTGCAGCAGGGGCTGAAATCGGCTGAAGCGCAGCAGCGCTTGGCCGAGGGTGTTGCTGTACATGGCGAGGTAGCCAAGCACGCCAATATGATGCGGCTGCGCGCAGCTGCCGATCTGCAGACCCAGCGCCGGTTCGTCCGGGCAAGCGTGCTGGATGTCGTCGAGCAAGGCCCACCAGGTCGTGATCGGCATGCGCGCGCCTTGCGCCAGCCGCGTCAGGCGTTCGCGCAGCACTGGCAGAGCCAATTGCCGCTGATCCAGAAAGCGCGTCAGCAGGTTGGCGAGCGAGGCCGCGACATAGATCGTGGTGGTATCGTGATTTTTTTGCATTTGGCAGACTATGTCAAAACGCGTCAGAGCGCGTCAAGACGGCTGGTCCGAAAGCCAACATGATCAGCGTCGTAGAAGAAATCAAAAAAAGACCCACTCAAGAAATGCATGAGGGACATTATGAAAAAAATCACCCAAGGCTTCCTGCTGCTCTGCGGCCTGAGCTTTCTGCTGATCGGCGCCAATACCTTTCACGACCCGCTGGCGGCGATGGCAGCGGTCGAGCTCAACATCAACACCGTGAGTGCGCTCAATGAATTGCGCGCCAACTACGGAGGCCTGCAGATCGGCATGGGCCTGTTCCTGCTCGCCGGGCTCTGCTGCAAGACCCTGACGCGCCCGGCCCTGCTGGCACAGGCGCTGATCGTCGGCGGCCTGGCCAGCGGCCGGCTCATCAGCATCGCGCTCGATGGCCAGCCCAATGCGTTCGTACAAGGCCTGGTCGTGCTCGAAAGCGTGACCGCCCTGATCTCGCTGGCGCTGTTTCTGCGTCAACCCAAAACAGCCTAACGGAGACTTGTCATGACTGAATTTTTGCAACCCATCATGCCGCTGCTGCACAACATCTTTGGTCAGGATGTGGACTGGAAGCAGGTCTTCCTGATCGGCATGACGCCCGTCTTTCTGCTCGCCTTCATGATCGAGTTCGTGGTGGAGAAGAAGCGCGGCCATCACAGCAGCTTTCATGTCAAAGAGATTTTCGCCAACCTGTCGCTGGGGGCCGGCTATCAGATTTTCGAGGGCGTGATGTGGCTGCTGCTGACCGGCGGCATCTTCGCCTGGGTCTTTGATCACCGCCTGTTCGACATCCCGGTCAATGGCTGGACCATCCTGCCGATTTTCGTGGGCATGGAGTTCAGCTACTACTGGTTCCACCGTACCTCGCACCGCGTGCGCTGGTTCTGGACGGCTCATGTGCCGCATCACAGCGGCGAGACCATGAACTTCACCAACGCCATGCGTCAGAGCCTGCTCAACGCCTTCGTCGGCAGCTTCGTGTTCTATCTGCCGCTGGTCTGGCTGGGCGTGCCGCCGGCGGTGGTGATGTTCTGCCTGGCGGTGGATCTGGCCTACCAGTATTTCGTGCACACCGAATCCGTTGGCCGCTTCCCGAAGTGGTACGAATATGTCTTCGATACACCGTCCAACCACCGCGTACACCACGGTCGTAACCCGGAGTACATCGACAAGAACTACGGTGGCGTGCTGATCATTTTTGATCGCCTGTTCGGCACCTACGCCGAGGAAAAGGCCAAGGTCGATTACGGCATCACACAGCAGATCCGTTCTTACAATTTCTTGGTGCTGAATGTGCACGAGATGGTCGACATGTTGCGCGATGTGTTCTCGCCCGGCCCGCTGGGCCAGCGCCTGAAGCATCTGATCATGCCGCCGGACTGGCAGCGCCCCGGCCACAAACCGGTGCGCACCTGGGAAACCGAGGAGCGCTGAATCGTCAGGGTTTCATGCGCGCAAACTGCGGATAGCTATCCCTGATGGTGACCCAGTCCGCCTTCGATTCGGCAAAGATGTGGTAGCGCTGCTCGCAGCTGAACGGCGTGGTCACCGTGCCGAGACGCAGGCGGATGATCTCCGGCAGGTCGTCGCGGGCGCTGTACAGCGGGCTGCCACAGTGTCCGCAGAACGCGCGCAGCTTGAGCGGGCTGGCACGGTACTCGCGTATCAGCTCAGCGCCGGTCAGCAACTGAAAGCGTGCGCGCTCGACCGGACTGTTGGTGACAAAACCGGTGCCCTGCCCGCGCCGGCACTGGCCGCAATGGCACATGGCGATCTCGGTGATTTCACCGTGATACTGATAGCGGATGCCGCCACACAGGCAACTGCCTTCGAGCATGATCTGTCTCCTCCGTTCCGGATCTTTCAGCTGCGGCTTTATTTAGCTGCGATAGCCCGGATCCAGTTTCTCCACCTTGCGCAGCAGCGCCGGCCAGGCAAATGCACCGCCCATGCCACCGGTCTGCACCCGCATCGCTTCGGCAACACCGGCAACGATGCGCGGATCCACCGAAATCAGCTCGCCACCGGCTTGCGCCGCGAGCTGAATCTGGCAGGTGCTTTCGAACACATACATGCCGAGAAAAGCATCAGCGATGCTGGCACCGCAGGTCAGCAGACCATGGTTGCGCAGCATGAGGAAGTTCGCGGCACCAAGATCGGCTTGCAGGCGCGGCTTCTCGTCCGGCCGGAACGCCACGCCTTCGTAATCGTGATAGGCCAGCGATGCCAGCACAAAGGTCGACTGCTGCGAAATCGGCAGCACACCCGCTTTCTGCGCACTCACCGCGACACCGGCGCGAGTATGTGTATGCAGCACGCACTGCACATCTTCGCGCGCCTCATGTACGGCACTGTGGATGACAAAACCGGCCGGATTGACCGGGAACGGCGACTCGATGAGTTTGTTGCAGTGCTGATCGACCTTGATCAGCGACGACGCCGTGATCTCGTCAAGCATCAGCCCGTACGGATTGATGAGAAAGTGATGATCCGGCCCCGGCAGGCGCACCGAAATATGCGTGAAGACCAGATCGCTCCAGCCATAGGCAGCAACCAGGCGATAGCAGGCCGCCAGATCACAACGCAGCTGCCATTCCTCGGCGCTGACCTGGTTTTGCAGAGACGGTATCAACATGTGCTGCTCCAAATGAAGTGTTCCAAAACGCCGAAAGCCATCGTGAACATCAGTCTTGAATCGGTGCCAGCCAGCGACGCCAGGCACCCCACTGTGGCTGATCGGCGCGACGCTGGGCTTTCAGCTCAGCCATCATGCCGTGGATGGCCTGCTCGGCCTGCTCGCGCACCGCCCACAAGCGGGCCTTGCTGACTTCTTCGGCCTGCAGATGCGCGGTCGGGATGCGCTCGCCGAAAGCGAAGTAGAACGGTTGCGGACGCGGCAGCAAGGTCGGGCCTATGCCGCGCACCAGCGGTGAAATCAGATCGCCATCACGTACGGCGCGATTGAGACGGCCGCCGCGATCAAGCCAGCGCCAGAGTCGGGAGCCGCGAATATCGTCGGCGTCGAGCAGAATTTCATAGCTCTCGTTGGCGCCCACCGAGGCAAACGGAATGATGTCGTAACCATGCTGGATGGCGAGCCGGGCAAAGCCGGTGCGCTGCTTCCAGATTACTGCGTAACGGTCGGACTTGCGCCGGTTGACCTCGCGCGCACCGCCGGGGAAGACCAGAATGGATTCGCCGCGACGCATCAGCTCGCTGCAGTTCTCCGGCGTGCCTTCAACGCCACCGTAATCGGTCACGGCCTGACCCCAGCCCGGAATCTGGAAATGCAGATGATCGCCGAGCGAGCGCGGCAGCACGCCGTATTGCGTGTAGAGATGATCGAGGATCAGACCGGCATCGATGCTGAACAGCGCATGGTTGCCGACAAACAACGCCGGACGCGACAGGTCCAGCCGCTCAAGTCCGTAAAACTGCGGGCTGAACCAGGCCCGCATCGGAGCCATCATGCGATGCAGCTTTTCTGCCGACGGTGGCGTGAAGTCACCGAAGGCCTGTTCCGCGAGCTGTTCTGCGCGGCTGCGCGTTGCCATGTTGCGTCCCTCTTTCAATGCCTGCGTCAAATGCCTGAAGTTATCCCCGGCTGCTGTGGACAAGTTCGTGGGAAAGCTGCCGTGAAGCGCTCGCAACCCTTGCCTGCCAAGGCTTTCCGAGGATTGTTCGAATTTCCGTCAATCGCTGTTTATTCAAACAATCACTGTCGTCTACAGCGCGCAGACTATGCGCCGATCAATCTTCGCGCGCCAGACTTCGGCGGCGAAACTGACTCGGTGCAAACCCGGTCCAGCGCTTGAAGGCGCGACTGAAATTGGTGCTGTCGGTATAACCGAGGCGATCGGCAATGTGGTCAAGACTGAGCTCGGCGCGTTTCAGCATCAGCATCGCGCGATGCTGACGCAGCTCATCGATGATGACACTGAACGAGCTCCCGACGCTGGCGAGCTGACGCTGCAAGGTCCGCTCGGACATGTGCAGACGCTCGGCAACGACGGCCATGCTGCAAAAACCCAGGGTCTCATCGCAGGCCAGCTCGCGCACCAGATTGACCAGGCTACCTCGGCCCACCATGGCATGCAGGGCCTGTTTGCATTGCTCGCGCGCCATGCGGGCGGCCACCGAATCAGCCATGACCAGCGGCAGGTCCAGATAGGCGGCATCAAAGCTCAAGCGATGGTGCTGTGCCTTGAAGATCACCGAGCCCGGCAAGAGATGCTCGAAACGATCGAAATAGGCCGGTCGGACAAAGCTGACTTCAGCCAGACCAACGAGGCGCTTGCCGGTAATAGCCTCACCCATCGTGGCAAAGCCGAGCATCATCAGCATGGCGCCGACCTCGCCCAGCGGATAACCAGGAATGGGCTGATCAAAATACAGATGCGCAAATGATGCTTCTTCTTCGAGGCGCAGCCGTATCGTGGTGGATTGCAGCTGAACAAACGTCTGGGCAATCTCCAGCGCCTCGCGGACATTGCCTGCGATCATCGCGGCATAGCCGATCAGGCCATGGCAGGACACTTTCATCTGCAAGCCGATATGAAACGCCAGACCAGGCTCTCCGGTCAGCGTGATGGCGCGTTTCAGCAAGCGGGTAAATTCGTCGTAGTCCAGCGACCAGATCGGCGTCAGCAAGTGCTCGGGCGAAACACTGCTGCCCTCCAGCAGTTCATCTGCCGAAATGTCCCAGCGCGCCACGACATCCGCCAGCAGACAGGCATAGGTGCCTGGAACGGTCGGATTATGGGCAAGTGCAGATTTCATGGCGGTATCATTGGCGTAAAATGACAGTTCTTTGTCGCGCAAGCATAAGTGACTGCGCTATAAGCAACCATACAATTCGGATATTGCGCTGAATTTCAGTACTTGAACGGACCCTCAGGAGCTACACCATGAAAACAAGAATAAAAATTGCTGCTCTCGCTGCACTGGCTCTGACCAGCTTGTCCGCCAACGCCGGCCTCTACTGCGTATTTGATCCGCTCGGTACTCAAGGCCCGGCCTTCAGCATCGCCAAGGATTTCGCACTGGTCGCCAAGCAATGGGGCATACCGCTGACGCTCAAGGCCTATACCGATGAGCGCGTGGTCACCGAAGATTTCAAGGCCGGCCAGTGTGACGGCATTGCCGTGACCACGCTGCGCGGCCGCCAGTTCAACCACTTCGTCGGCAGTCTCGACTCCGTGGGTGCCGTGCCAACCAACAAACATCTGCGCATAGCGCTTCAAGCCTTGGCCAGCCCGCCAATGGCACCGGCCATGACCACGGGTCAGTATGAAGTGATCGGTGTGGCTCCGCTGGGTGGCGCTTACATCATGGTTCGCGACCGCACCATCAACTCGATTGAAAAAGCCGCCGGCAAGAAAATCGCCGTTCTCGACTACGACAAGTCACAGGCCAAGATGGCGCAGCAGATGGGTCTGCAGCCGGTGGCATCCGATATCACCAGCTTCGCCGCCAAGTTCAACAACGGCCAGGTCGACATCATTGCTGCGCCCGCCATTGCCTACAAGCCGTTCGAAATCTACAAGGGTCTGGGCACCACCGGCGCGGTCTATCGTTTCCCGCTGATCCAGATGACCGGCATGATGATCATCCGCAAGGACAAGTGGCCGGCGGATCTCGGCGCCAAGGCGCGCGCCTATTCGCTGACCCAGCTTGATCGCGCTGAAGCGCTCGCCAAGCAGGCCGAAGACACCATCCCCGCCAACTACTGGATGGAGCTGACGGCTGCCGACAAGGCCAAATATGTGGTGATGATGCGTGAGTCGCGCATCCTGCTCACGCAAGATGGCACCTACGATCCGAAGATGATGAAGCTGCTGAAGAAAGTGCGTTGCAAAGTGGACGCCAGTGCTGCCGAGTGTTCAGACAACGTCGAATAAGCGCTAGCGCTTCTGTCACGGCAAAGGCCGGGAGACTGACAAATCATCGTCAGCCTCCCGGCCTTTTCATTCAGATCAACGTCAGCAGACGTGAGCCTTACTTGCCAGCAGTCAGCGTACTGTAGCTCGTCATCAGGTTGCGATAGTCCGGGATGTGATTGGAGAACAACGTACCCAAACCTTCGATATCGTTGCGCCAGTCGCGATGCAACTCACAGGCAGCGCCGAACCAGGTCATGAGCTGTGCACCGTTAGCCGACATGCGATCCCAGGCAGCGTTACGCGTGACTTCGCTGAACGTCCCCGACGCATCGGTGATGACAAAAACCTCATAGCCTTCTTCCAGCGCCGACAACGCCGGGAATGCTACGCATACCTCGGTGACAACGCCGGCAATGATCAACTGCTTTTTGCCTGTGGCCTTCACCGCCCTGACGAAATCTTCGTTATCCCAGGCATTGATATTGCCGGGGCGCGCGATGTACGGAGCATCCGGGAATAATTCCTTCAGCTCAGGCACCAGCGGGCCGTTGGGGCCGGTCTCGAAACTCGTGGTCAAAATCGTCGGCAGCTTGAAGTATTTAGCCAGATCAGCCAATGCCAGCACATTGTTCTTGAATTTGTCGGGATCGAAATCGCGCACCAGCGACAGCAGGCCTGCCTGATGGTCGACCAGCAGCACAGCGACATCGTTCTTGTCGAGGCGAACATAAGGTTTGCTCATGGTGTTTCTCCTTTTTGATGAAAGCGACACGCACCACGCGTGCCGCCGTTTGCTAACAGACAGTCAGTCCGGCATTTTCCCGAAGCGACCGCTGTTGAAGTCATGAATGGCCTCACGGATCTGCAGCGGCGTATTCATGACAAAAGGGCCATAGCCTTCGATGGCCTCGTTCAATGGCTCGCCACTGAGCACGACAAGCTTGGCATCGCTGTCGGCGGCCAGCGTGAACTCGCTGCCATCCTGCTCGAACACGACCAGCTGGGCATCACTCACAGGCTCTTCGCCATTGACCCGAACCGCGCCCTTGAGCACGATCACGGCGAGACTACGTCCTGCGGGCAGGCTGAATCCGGCCTGCTTGCCGGCATTCAGGCGCACATCCCAGACATCCATGGCCGAGAAGGTGCTGGCCGGGCCGGCATGGCCGCGGTACTCGCCGGCGATGACGCGCACACGGCCCGCCGCATCCGGCAAGTCGACCGCAGGGATGTCGCGATCGAGGATGCCTTGGTAGCCCGGCGCGGTCATTTTGTCCTTGGCCGGCAGGTTCACCCACAGCTGTACCATCTCCAGTGCTCCGCCTCTGGCAGTGAATTCCGGGGAGTGGAACTCCTCGTGCAGGATGCCGGCACCCGCCGTCATCCACTGCACATCGCCCGGACCGATGACGCCACCGTTACCCGTAGAGTCGCGATGCGCCACCTCGCCTTCGTAGACAATCGTGACGGTCTCGAAGCCGCGATGCGGATGCTGCCCGACACCACGCGGACACTGCGTCGGCGTGAAGTCCTGCGGGCCGGCATAATCGAGCAGCAAGAACGGACTGAGCTGCTGACCGAAGCGCTCGTAGGAAAATAGCGAGCGCACCGGGAAGCCGTCACCGACCCAGTGCTGGCGCGGGCTGTTGTAAACACCACTGATTTTCTTCATGAGCTATCTCCTGTCGGCACCGTGGCATCACCGCCACGCCGCCTTTTGAAAAACTATATATTCGCAACAGTGGCATGAATAGCCGGCATTATTTATCCTTAGCGTTCCATAAATAGAACACTAGTGGCATGCCATGCGCGACCTGAACGATCTTTTCTATTTCGTGCAAGTGATCGAACACCGGGGCTTCGCTCCCGCCAGTCGGGCCTTGGGCATCCCCAAGTCCAAGCTCAGTCGGCGCGTGGCGGCGCTGGAGGAACGACTGGGTGTTCGGCTGATTCAGCGTTCAACGCGACGTTTTGCGGTCACCGAAATCGGTCAGGAGTACGCCCGACACTGCCAGGCCATGCTGACTGAAGCGGATGCAGCAGAAGAGCTGATCGCACGCAATCAGGCCCAGCCACAAGGCACGATTCGCATGAGCTGCGCCTCGGCCGTGCTGTATTTCATGGTGGGTGACATGGTGTCGCGCTTCATGCTGCGCTGCCCGCGTATCAAGGTGCAGCTTGAGGTCACAAATCGTGCCGTCGACCTGATTCGCGAAGGCTTCGACCTGGCTGTCCGGGTCCGTTTCCCGCCGCTGGAAGACTCTGATCTGGTCATGAAGGTGCTGGCTGTGAGCACACAGCGGCTGGTCGCGCATCCACGCCTGCTGGAAGGGATGACCGAGATACGAACACCGGAGAGTGTGGCCCGGCTACCGTCAGTGCTGCTCGGCGAAACGCATCAGCAAGCCGTCTGGCATCTCGACGGGCCTGCGGGCAGCCAGGCCACTGTGCAACATGAGCCGAGATTGATCGCCAACGACATGATCGCCCTGCATCAGGCTGTATTGCAGGGCGTTGGTGTGGCCGCCCTGCCGATCATGATGGTGCACCGCGAGTTGAGCGAGGGCACGCTGGTGGATGTGCTACCGGGCTGGGCTCCCCGCAGCGGTATCGTGCATGTGGTGTTTCCGTCGCGACGCGGTCTGCTGCCTGCGGTGCGGCTGTTCATTGACTTTCTGGCCGAGGAATTTGCGCAGCTGATTGCGAGCGGACGCGGTTATGAAGCGCCGGGCGGCCTGGCAGGCCTCGTCATCAATCCGTCTGCACTTAACGCTTCTGAAACAGCCGGATGATGCTGGAGAAATCCAGCGCACCGGCGCCGCCGGCACTGTGCGCGGCATACAGGTTGCGCGCCAGACCGCCGAGCGGAATCGCCGAGGCACTAGCCAGTGCGGCCTCCTCGGCCAATCCCAGATCCTTCAGCATCAAATCCGTGCCAAAGCCACCGCTGTAATCGCGTGACGCCGGTACGCCGGCCATCACACCCGGCATCGGGTTGTATTTCTCCAGCGACCAGTTACCGCCCGAACTCTGCTTCATGATCTCCGATAGCACGGCCGGATCGAGCCCGTTGTTCACGCCCAGCGTCAGTGCTTCCGCCGAGCCGATCATGTGGATGGCCAGCAGCATGTTGTTGCAGACCTTGGCGACCTGACCGGCACCGCTGTCGCCGGCATGGAAGATGTTCTTGCCCATGGCCTGCAGAAACGGCTGAGCCGCCGCCACGCAATCGGCCGCGCCGCCGACCATGAAGGTCAGCGTGCCTGCAGCCGCACCGGCCGTACCGCCCGACACCGGCGCATCAATCATGGACAGCCCGCGCGCCTGCGCCGCAGCAGCAACCTTGCGCGCACTTGCCGGCGCAATCGTGCTGCAGTCGATGATGCGCGTGCCGGACGGCAAGCTCGCGAGCAGGCCGGCATTGGCCGCGCCATCGCCAAGATAAAGCGCTTCTACATGGCGGCTGGCCGGCAGCATGGAAATGACCACCGTCGCACCCGTCAGCGCCTCTGTTGCCGTCGCAGCAACAGCAACACCATCGGCAGCGACCTTGTCGCGCGCAGCCGGCGAGAGATCGCAAGCCGTGACCGCGAAGCCGGCCTTGTGCAGGTTCACGGCCATCGGGCCACCCATGTTGCCGAGGCCGATAAAGGCTATTTTCACCGTCATGTCTGTTTCCTTTTCCGGATTCTTTTTAATAAGAGCAAGTCAAGCGAAGGCTCAGCGGATGCTGTCCGGCGCATCGATTTCCAGCATTCGCCGCGCGATGATCACGCGCATGATCTCGTTCGTGCCTTCCAAAATCTGATGCACGCGCGAGTCGCGTAGGAGGCGCTCCAGTGGATAGTCGCGCAGGTAGCCATAGCCGCCGTGCAGCTGAAGGGCTTCATTGCAGATGTTGAAGCCGGCATCGGTGGCAAAGCGTTTCGCCATCGCGCAGTAAATCGAGGTGTCGGGCGCAGCCGCATCGAGCTTGCTCGCGGCGAGACGAATCATCTGCCGCGCTGCCACCAGTTCGGTGGCCATGTCGGCCAGGCGAAACTGCAGCGCCTGAAAGTCCGCCAGCTTTTTGCCGAACTGCTGGCGTTCGCCGAGATAGCGCTGCGCAGCATTGAACGCGCCCTGCGCAGCACCGACGGAACAGGTGGCGATGTTGATACGCCCGCCATCCAGCCCCTTCATGGCGATTCGGAAGCCCTCGCCCTCTTCGCCGAGCCGATTGGCTGCCGGCACACGGACGTCATCAAAGAAGATGGCGCGCGTAGGCTGGCTGTTCCAGCCCATCTTGTCTTCCTTCTTGCCATAGCGGATGCCCGGCAGGTCGGCCGGCACGGCGAAGGCGCTGATGCCTTTTGCGCCGGCGACGCCGGTACGCGCCATGACCACCAGTATGTCGGTGCTGCCCGCGCCAGAGATGAAGGCTTTCGAGCCTTTCAGCACATAGTCATCGCCGTCACGCCGGGCGCTGGTCTTCAAGTTCGCAGCATCGGAACCGGCATCGGGCTCGGTCAGGCAGTACGAGGCGAGCTTCGCGCCGGAGGTCAGCACAGGGCCCCACTCGGCCTTCAAAGCCTCCTGACCCCAGCCGCAAAGCATCCAGGTCGCCATGTTGTGGATGGTGAAGAAAGCCGCCGTAGACGGATCAGCCGCCGCCAGCTCTTCAAACACGATGGCTGAGTCGAGACGCGTCAGCCCGAGGCCGCCTTGCTCAGGCGGCGAGTACAGGCCGCAGAAACCCAGCTCGCCGCCCTGGCGAAACACGTCGACCGGGAAATGCGCCTCGGCGTCCCAACGAGCGGCGTGCGGCGCCAGCTCACGCGCGGCGAAATCGCGGGCCAGCTGCTGGAAGGCGAGCTGGTCATCGTTCAGGTCAAAGTTCACGGCAAAGGCCCTCTCTCAAAAGCATTTCGCTCAGCGCAGGCTGATGGTGGTATTGACCGTGCTCACCGCATCTTCATCAAACCAGCGCGCGGTAATGGTCTTGGTCTGCGTGTAGAACAGCACGACCTGCTTACCGTAAGGGCCGAGGTCGCCGAGCTTGGAGCCGCGCGAACCGGTGAACGAGAACAGCGGCACCGGCACCGGGATGGGCACGTTGATGCCGACCTGGCCGACATCGATCTCTTCCTGGAAGTGACGCGCGGCGCCGCCGGAGCGGGTGAACAAACCGGTGCCGTTGCCGTTCGGGTTGGCGTTGATGAGTGCGATGGCATCATCGAGCGTGTCGACTTCGACCACGCACAGCACCGGCCCGAAGATCTCCTGATCGTAGATACGCATACCCGGCTTCACACCGGCAAACAGCGTCGGGCCAACAAAATTGCCGCCCTCGTAGCCCGGCACCGCCGGCTTGCGGCCATCGAGCACGAGGCGCGCGCCATCTTCAACGCCGCTGGCGATCAAAGCTTCAATGCGCGACAGCGCGGCACAGGAAATGACCGGGCCGATCTCGACGCCCTTGTCATGGCCGGCACCGACCTTGAGCGTGGTGGCACGCTGCGCCATCTCATCAATCCACTCACGCGCCTCGCCCACCAGCACCACCACGGACGATGCCATGCAGCGCTGCCCGGCCGCGCCGAAACCGGCACCGACCAGGGCATTGAGCGTCTGCTCCTTGGGCGCATCGGGCAGCACCACCACATGATTTTTCGCGCCCATCATGCACTGCGCGCGCTTGCCGGCCAGCGTGGCGCGGTTGTACACATGCGTGCCCACGCGGGTCGAGCCGACAAAGGAAATCGCCTTGATGTCCGGGTGATCGCAAAGGCCGTTGACGATGTCTTCAGCACCGTGCACCACATTCAGCACGCCAGCCGGGATACCCGCCTGCACGGCCAGCTCGACCAAACGCATGGTGCTCATCGGGTCCTGCTCGGACGGCTTGAGCACGAAGGTGTTGCCGCAGGCAATCGCCATCGGGAACATCCACAGCGGAATCATGGCCGGGAAGTTGAACGGCGTGATGCCGGCGCAGACGCCCAGCGGCTGCTGCAGCGTGTAGGTGTCCACGCCATTGGCGACATTGTTGGCGATCTCGCCCATCTGCAGATTGCCAATGTTGGCGGCGTGCTCGACCACTTCGAGGCCACGAAAGATGTCGCCCTCGGCATCCGGCAGCGTCTTGCCCTGCTCGGCGGTGAGGATGGCCGCCACTTCCGCCATGTTCTCGCGGATCAGCTGCTGGTACTTCAGGAAGATGCGCGCGCGGGCACCGATCGGCGTCTTGCGCCAGGTCTTGAACGCGGCTTGGGCGGCGGCGACGGCGGCGGCCAGTTCGTCCGGCGTGGCCAGCGGTACACGCGCCAACACCTGTTGCGTAGCCGGGTTGACGACATCGCGCCATTGCGTGGTCTTCGATTCGACGAACTCGCCGTTGATGAGCAGCTTGACGGTAGGAACGGTGGTCATGACGGTCTGCCTTGAAAGTGGAATGCTGCTGAGCATATATAGGTTAAAATGCATTATGAACCCGCATTGATTCCTATTTGATATGCAAAAAAGCACAAAACAACCTGACTGGGATGACCTGCGCTTCTTCCTCGAAGTGGTACGCGCCGGTACCGCCAGTGCGGCGGCCAAGCGCCTCGGCGTCGACTACACCACCGTGGCCCGGCGCATCCGCGCGCTGGAAGAGGCCATGAGCGCCCTGCTCTTCGACAAGTCGCGCAGCACCGGCTTCACCCTCACGCAGGATGGCCAGCAGCTGGTCAGCCACGCCGAAACCATGGAGGGCGCGATGCAGGCGGCCTGCGAGCAGGTATCGGGTAGCGGCAGCGCGCTCTCGGGTCTGGTGCGCATTGGCTGCACCGAGGCTTTCGGCACCTATTTCGTGATCCCGGAGATGGTGGCGTTTCAGGATCGCTACCCGAATATCGCCATCGATGTGCTGCCCGTGCCGCACTTCGTCAGCCTGTCGCGGCGCGAGGCCGACATCGCCATCACGCTGGAACGCCCGGCGCGCGGGCCGTATGTGTGCAGCAAGCTCTGCGACTACAAGCTCTCGCTCTACGCCACGCCGGGCTATCTCGCCAGTCACGCCGCTATTAAAAAGCGCGAGGATCTGCAAGGCCACCGCTTCATCAATTATGTGGATGACCTCGCCTTCAGCGCCCAGCTGCTCTACCTCGACGAGATGGTGCCGGGCGCGACCAGCTCGCTGCGCAGCACCAGCGTCATCGCGCAATACCATGCCGCGCTGCAGGGCCGGGCGCTGGCCATCCTGCCCTGCTTCGTGGCCGCCGGTGACCCGCGCCTGGTGGCGGTCCTGCCCGACGAGTTGTCGGTGGTGAGGCAGTTCTGGATGTCGTACAGCGAAGACTTGCGCCGGCTCAAGCGCGTGACCGGCGTGGCTGCCTACCTTGCTGAGCGTGCCCGCGCCAGCGAGGCTTTTCTGCTCGGCGCGGCAGCGACTGGGCTGGACACGGCGGCTAGCTGACGGCTAAAAGTCTCACTGTCATGGTGACGCGCCCAAGCCCGGCTGTTACCGTCGCGGCATCTTTATTTCGCCATCAAACATCATTAGCAGGAACTCCCTCATGAAAACGCGCGCCGCCGTCGCCTGGAAAGCCGGCCAACCCCTGACGATTGAAACCGTCGATCTCGCCGGCCCGCGTGCCGGCGAAGTGCTGGTCGAAATCAAAGCCACGGGCATCTGCCACACCGATTACTACACGCTCAGCGGCGCCGACCCGGAAGGCCTGTTCCCGGCCATCCTCGGCCATGAAGGTGCCGGCGTGGTGGTCGATGTCGGCCCCGGCGTGAAGTCGCTGCGCAAGGGCGACCATGTCATCCCGCTGTACACACCGGAATGCCGCGAGTGCAAATTCTGCCTGTCGCAGAAGACCAACCTCTGCCAGGCCATCCGCAGCACGCAAGGCCGCGGCCTCATGCCGGATGCCACCTCGCGCTTTTCGCTAAACGGCCAGGACCTGTTCCACTACATGGGCACCTCGACCTTCTCGAACTACATCGTGGTACCGGAAATCGCGCTGGCGAAAATCCGTGAAGACGCCCCCTTCGACAAGGTCTGCTACATCGGCTGCGGCGTCACCACCGGCATCGGCGCGGTGCTGTTCACGGCCAAGGTCGAAGCCGGTGCCAATGTCGTCGTGTTCGGCCTCGGCGGCATCGGGCTCAATGTGATTCAGGGTGCGAAGATGGTCGGTGCCGGCAAGATCATCGGCGTCGATCTCAATCCCGAGCGCGAGAAGATGGCGCGCGAGTTCGGCATGACGCATTTCCTCAACCCCAAAGACATCGCCGCTGCCGGCGGCAATATCGTCGATGCCATCGTGCAGCTTACCGATGGCGGTGCCGACTACAGCTTCGAGTGCATCGGCAACACCAAGGTCATGCGCGATGCCCTGGAGTGCACGCACAAGGGCTGGGGCCGTAGCATCATCATCGGCGTGGCGGAAGCCGGTGCCGAAATCAGCACCCGCCCGTTCCAGCTCGTCACCGGTCGCAAGTGGGAAGGCTCGGCTTTCGGCGGCGCGCGCGGCCGCACCGATGTGCCGAAAATCGTGGACTGGTACATGGAAGGCAAGATCAACATCGACTCGCTGATCACCCACAAGCTCAAGCTCGAGGACATCAACGAGGGTTTCGCGCTGATGAAGCGCGGCGAGTCCATTCGCTCCGTGGTGGAGTTCTGAGCGTGACCACGGCATTCACCACCCGCAGCACGCACGCCTGCTTCGGCGGCGTGCAGGGCTATTACGAGCACGACTCGACTGTGATCGGTCTGCCCATGCGCTTCTCGGTCTATCAGCCGCCACAGGCAGCAACCGGCAAAGTGCCGGTGCTGTTCTACCTCGCCGGCCTGACCTGCACGGAAGAAACCTTCATGATCAAGGGCGGGGCCCAGCGCCTGGCTGCCGAACTCGGTCTCATGCTGATCACCTGCGATACCAGCCCGCGCGGCGCCGGCATTGCCGGTGAAAGTGACAGCTGGGACTTCGGCGTGGGTGCCGGCTTCTACCTCGATGCCACAGAAACGCCATGGTCAACGCATTACCGCATGGCAACCTATGTCACTGAAGAGCTGCGCCAACTCGTCCTCGAGCACTTCCCGGCCAACCCGGCGCGCATCGGCATCTTCGGTCACTCCATGGGTGGTCACGGCGCACTGACACTGGCGCTGAAGCATCCCGGGCTGTACCAGTCGGTATCTGCCTTTGCACCGATTGCCGCACCCGGCCAATGTGCCTGGGGCGAAAAGGCGCTGAGCGGATATCTCGGTGATGATCGCGAAGCCTGGGCAGATCATGATGCCACCGCACTGATTAATGCCGGCCATCGCTGCCCACCCCTGCTGATTGATCAAGGCCTGTCGGACCAGTTTCTGGCACAGCTGCATCCTGACCGTTTCGAACAGGCCTGCCTGCAGGCCAGCCAGCCTTTGACGCTACGCCGTCATAACGGTTACGACCACGGCTATTACTTCATCAGCACCTTCATGGCGGATCACCTGACGCATCATGCCAACCAGCTAAGTGCATGAGCGTTAAAACCCGGATGCCGTTACACTCAAGCACAAGCTTGGACCTTCTTCGGAGCAAATAGATGCATCGTTTCCCGCTTTCCCGATTATTGATACTGCTGGCAAGTGCCAGCCTGGCCGCCTGCAGCGGCAGTAATTCAACCGTCCTGACCGTGCCTGTCTCCGCCGCCAATGCATTTCTTCTGACCAGTGACAACACGATTGTCGGCGTCGATGTCGACGACATGGAGTTTGCCCGCAGTGTTCGCAGCCTGCCGCAGGCGACAGGAGCCAGTATTCCGGGCGCATTGGATGCCACCGAAGTCGTGCTCGACATTGATTATCGAAACTCGGAAGGCGCACTTTATGCACTGACGAAAACCGGCACAACAGGCCGGATTATTCGTATTGACCCGACCTCTGGCGCCCTCGCGCGTATCAGTACGCTGGTCAGTGATGGCACGACAAGTAACATGTCATTGTCGGCTACCGGCTACACCATTGATTTCAACCCTGTGGTCGATCGCCTCCGAATCATCGGTACAGATGGCTCCAACTGGCGTACAGATGTCTCCACAGGCGACACCCTGGTCGATACAGCGACAAGCTTGACTAACCTGAGCGGTGCCGGCTACGAAGAAACCTTCTCTGCACTGGGTCGGGGCACCCGCCTGTTTACGCTCGATGCCGCTACCGACAACCTCTACCTGCAAACGCCACCCAACGACGGAACACAAACTGCTGCGAAATCACTGCTGGGCAGCACTGATGTCGCCAGCATCGATGGCTATGACATCAACCCGGCAAACAATGCCGGCCTGGCCATGCTGACCGTCGCGGGTGTACAGCGTATCTATACGATCAACCCTGCCGCGAGCATTGGCAGCAATGCCGCCAGCCTGGTGGGCCGCCCGCCAGTGCTGACGGGGCCCCTCAAATACAAGGCCCTGACTTTTATTACGCGCGCTAACCCGACCGTACTGGCCCTGACCAGCAACAACAGCTACCGTAGCTTCAATGCCAACACGCCGGATCAAGTGAGCGATCCGGTGACCATCACGGGGCTAACTGCAACCGAGAAAGTCATCGGCATCGACTTCAGTCAGTCTGCCCGCAAGCTCTATGCCCTGACCGACACCAGCAATGTGTATGCGATCGATCTCAGCCTGCCTGTGACATCCGGCGCCACACCAGCGGGTGGAGCAGCTGCATCCGTCAGTACACTGAAGACGCCACTGACAACCGACATCACGTACACCACGGACTTCAATCCATTCGTCGGTACCGCGCCCAATCCAAACCAACTTCGCCTGATTGGCAGCAATAACGAGAACTCGGCGGTTACGGTCGAAGATGGCACTGTCGTGTCCAATGGCCCTGTCTCAGGCACACCAACACCTCTCGTCAAGGCGGCTGCTTACGTCAACAATTTCCGCGGGACAACCGCCACAAGCCTGCTCGTGATTGATCAAGCCAGTAGCTCGCTGAATGTGCAAAATATTTCATCGGAACCAGGCAAGCTGACACGCCTTGCCGCGCTCGGTATTATGCTAGATCCAGGCAGTCCGGTCGGCTTCGACATCAGCGGTCGTAATAATGAAAATCAGCTGCTCATGGCGCGCACAGCCAGCGCGGGCGCCTTCACGCTCTATCGTGTAAACAGTGCCGCTACCAGCACTCCCCTCACCGTGATTGGCCCGATCAGCGGCACCACAGACCTCATCGATATCGCCATTCCCTTCTGAGCCTGAACCATAAAAAAGCCCGCATTTATCGCGGGCTTTTTTACGTCTGCAAGATGTCGAGTCAGCTTGCGACAGGCCTCTCGCCGTTCGTGTGCACAATCATCGCCGGTGCCGGATGCGCAAACTCGATGCCTGCTGCCTGAAGACGCTCGAACAGTGCCAGATTGACTTGCTGCTGGGCGTCCATGCTCATCAGGAAGTCTGGATTGAGCATCCAGTACACCGCTTCGAAGTCCAGTGAGGATGGCGCGAATGCCTTGAAATGGGCGCGCTCGAAACGGGCATGCGGAACCGCCGCAATGATTTCCCGAACAATGCCCGGAATCGCGGCCAGCTGCGCCGGCGTGGTCTGATACACGAGCCCGAACGTGAACAGCATGCGCCGCTCCTGCATGCGCTTGAAGTTGCGAATACGCGTCTTCAACAAGTCACTGTTGGAAATGATGATTTGCTCGCCCGTACTGCTGCGCAGGCGCGTGGTTTTCAAGCCGACATGCTCGACACTGCCCGTAAAGGCATCGACCGTGATGACATCGCCAATCACAAACGGCTTGTCGATGACAATCGACAGCGAAGCAAACAGATCGCCAAGAATGTTCTGCATGGCCAGGGCAACCGCGATACCGCCAACCCCCAGACCCGCCACCATGGCTGTGACATTGACGCCGAGGTTGTCGAGCATGAACAAGATCAGGAACGTCCACAGCAGCATCTTGCCGACAAAATTCATCGCAGCCAGGCTGGTGGTGGCCGCCAGGTCGCGACTCATGCTCTGCCGGCGGTAATGCTCGATCCAGAAATTCAGTGCCCCGCTGAGCCAGAGACCGAGCTGCAGGAAGCCGGCAATGGTCGCGACCTTGATCAGCACATGATCCAGCCCCGCCGGCAAATCCAGATAGCGTGTACCGGCCAGCAGTGTCACGCCGAACACCAGCAGCTGCTTGGTATGACGAGCCATCGCCACCACAACGTCATCCATAACGCTCAACGAGCGCCGCGTGACCTTTGCCAAGCGATGCTCAATCAGCCACTTCAAGACACCGACAAAGAGGTTGATGCTCAGCGCCAGGCCCAGCGCCGTGCTCCAGTCACGCAGGCTGTTGCCTTGCCAGATAAACTCCAGATCAAACATCATCGATAACACCCTTGGAAAAATCGGGGGCCAGTATAGCGAGGAGTGCTAAACAGCCCAATGTTGGTCAAGTGCTGCCAATACCTGCAGCGGCATTTCCACTTGCGGAAAATGACCACACGCCAGCTCGGTCACACGGCGTCCAGGCAATAGCTGTCGAAAGCGGGCCACCATATGTGCGCCCGATACCGGATCCAGTACACCATCGATCAAACTCAGCGATACCGAGGTGTTCTGCAACGCACCCACCCAGCGCTCACGCTGCTGGCGGCGCTCGCGGATATATTGAATATGCTTGTGCAGCAGATGATGGCCCTGTTGTCGCGACATCAATGTCCAGTAATCGGCGAGCTCAGCGGCTGAAGGCTGTGTCTCTGGCGCGAAGACCTCAGCCAGACCACGGCCGAAGCGCCGGGCATTGCTGAAACGGGCAAGCCAGCGGCCAACAGGGCTGAGCAAGGCCCGCTGTAGCGGTCGCATGCGATGCGTCTCGGGAAACAAGCCGCCGTTGAGCAGACAGACTTTCGTGAGCGTGACAGGCACAGGGCCTTCCAGCTGCCGAGCCAGCCAGGCCTGCGTGATGGTATTGCCGACATCATGTGCCAGCAGCCTGACATGACTCAGGCCGAGTTCAGCAAGCAATGCCCAGACCCGCTGCAGATGGGCCTCAATGCAGTAATCACCATCAGCAGGCTTGTCCGAAAAGCCGAAGCCCAGCTTGTCACAGGTGATCACTTGATATTGCCGCGCCAATACTGGCCAGATCTTGTGAAAATCCCAGGAGCTGGTGGGAAAGCCATGCAAGAGCAGCAAAGGCTCGCCCTCACCTTCGATGCGATAAAACAGGCGGCCTTCCGGCGTCGCAAGATAGTGGCCGCCGCGCTCCCAGTCGGTCAGATTCATGCGCGAGGCTGAACGCCGGCTTCCAGCAGCAGCTCACCGATGCGCCTGTCCTTGGCCTGCCAGAGCTGGGCAATCCAGGTGTGGAATTCGGCGCGATACATCGGGTCATTCTCGTAGTCGCCTTCATAGAAGGCATGTGGCAACGTAATCTTCTTGACCTCGACGATGACACGCGGGACACGCCCGGCGAGGAAGTCCCAAATGCCCTTGGAACCATCCGGATAGACAATGGTGATATCCAGCAGTGTGTTGATGCGCTCGCCAAACGACGTCATGGCAAACGCCAGACCGCCCGATTTCGGCTTCAGCAGATATTTGTAGGGCGATGCCATGCGCGCATGCTTCTCCGGCGTGAACCGCGTGCCTTCGAGGAAGTTCAACACCAGTACCGGCTGCGTCTTGAACTTCTCGCAGGCTCGGCGCGTCGTCTCGATATCCTTGCCTTTCAAGGACGGATTCTTCGTCACCTGCTCACGCGTGTAGCGCTTCATGAACGGGTAATCCAGACCCCACCAGGCCATGCCCAGCAGCGGTACCCAGATCAGCTCCTGCTTCAGAAAGAACTTGAAGAACGGCGTCTTGAAGCCGAAGGCCTTCATCACCACGACAATATCGTTCCACGACTGGTGGTTCGCACACACCAGGTACTGACCCTTAGGATCGAGACCATCCGGCAGACGGATGTCCCATTTCACCCGCATGAACAGCGCAATGTAGATCGAGTTCAAGAAAGCCCAGGTTTGCGCACACCAAGAGGCAAAGCGCGAACACAGATCACGCCAGGCCCGGACCGGAATCAATAACTTGAAGATCACCGAAATGTAGATCGGGATGACCCAGAATGCCGTATTGGCAATCATCAGCAGCAACATGAAAAGCGCCTGTACAGAGCGCGGCAACCAAAACAACATAATCCTTCCCCACAGTTATTGTCCGGGCACACCCTCGGTGCCGGGCTTGAAACGGAATATGCGATACGGCGCCTGTTCGCGCATATGCGACTTGCTGCGCAGCATCTGATCCGGAATCGCCGAATCGGCCACATAAAGCCAGCCATCGGGACCGAACGACAAGGCATCGGCCCAGCGCAGGCGCTTCACATCCTGCACCACGGTACTGAGCAAGCCGGCCGGCGTCATCTTCATGACACTGCCATGTTCGACATCGGTAATGAAGATATTGTCGTTGCGGTCCATGGACAAGCCGTCGTTCAGCGGCTTGCGGCCCAGCGCTTTCACCTGCAGGGCCGCCTGACCTGCCTCGGCCCGGGTCAGCGCTGCGGTCGGCACACTGAACAGTGTGTCATGTGCCATGGCACCGTAGACCAGAAACTGGTCATTCTTGCTGATGGCAATGCCGTCAATACCCGGCTTCAGGGTAAACAATCCGCCCAGCCAAGACATCGTCTTGGTCGGATTGCGAATCAGCCACGACTGCGGCATCACCGACGGATCCTGATCCAGCGCGCGCCAGGCATTACCCGTCTTCAAGTCGACAACCACAATGCCAGGCGAATTGCGCAGAAAACTGACATCGGCAATATAAGCCATGGAGCCCGACGAATTAACCTGTAAATCCTGCAGGAAAGACCCTGTCGGAGCCACATCACTGTTCAAGGCGAAATCTTTCAGGACCTTGCCGGTCTTGATATCGAATCCCAACAGACGCGGCTGACGAAAACCATGCTGGCCGTGATCAATCGTCCACAATGTGCCGCGCGCATCGATCACCAGACCCATCACGGCATCGAACAATTCCGCCTGTGCTGCTTCGGACGGGAAGGCATGGATGCGGCCATCGGTTTCGCGTACCAGCAACTTGTTGCCGCTCGGACGCGACTCCGGATGTACCGTGAAGAAAACTCGCCCCGTGGCCGAGACCGCGAGGTTGCCCAGTGGCTCGGGATAAGCCAGCACTTCCTCCAGCGGCGGCATCACACCACTGGGCAGTGTCAGATCCGGATAGTCCTTGCCACCGCCGAAGCGCAAATACACCGAGCCAATCAACAGTGCCAGAATCACGATCGCCAGCAATGCCCGCTTCTTGCCAGGCGCTCCGCGAGACGATCGATAGCGACTTGAACTGTGTCGAACCAATGGCTGCTGTTCTGCCTTTTTCAACATGGCGGTCTGCTTCCTGTGTCGCGCGAACGAGATGGCGCAAAAGTGCTGACAAAGTAACAGAACTCCGGGGGCATTTTGTCAGCTTTGGTCGTTTTCAGGCGGTTGCCCTTGTGTATGCTCATGCTATCGCCCATTTTCACGGCCTATTCATGTCAGGAGCACACCATGAGCTTATCGCTGTTTGATTTAACCGGCCAAACGGCCCTGGTCACCGGCGGCTCACGCGGCCTCGGCCTCCAGATGGCACAAGCGCTCGGCGCCGCCGGTGCACGCGTCATCATCAGTTCGCGCAAAGCCAGTGATCTGGCTACCGCCACCGAACAGCTGCGCGCGGCCGGCATCGATGCCGATTGGATTGCAGCCGATGCCGGGCAGCCCGAAAGCATCGCCGCGCTCGCTGCAGAAGCCATCAGCCGCCTCGGCCACATCGATATTCTGATCAACAATGCCGGCGCCAGCTGGGGTGCCCCTGCCAGCGAACACCCGCTGGCGGCCTGGGACAAGGTCATGGACTTGAATGTTCGCGGCTACTTCCTGCTCGCCCAGGCTGTTGCGCGCGACTCCATGATTGCTCGCCGCCAAGGTCGCATCATCAACATCGCCTCCATTGCCGGCCTTGGCGGCAATCCGCCGTGGATGCAAACCATCGCCTACAACACCAGCAAAGGTGCCGTGGTCAACTTCACGCGCGCTCTCGCCTGTGAATGGGGCCAGTTCGGCATCACCGTCAATGCAATTGCCCCCGGCTTCTTCCCGAGCAAGATGTCGCAGGGTCTGATCGATACGGTCGGCAGCGATGCCATGGCGAAGCAGGCACCGTTGCAGCGCCTCGGCGATGAGCAGGACCTGATGGGTGCCACGCTGCTCTTTGCCAGTGCCGCCGGCAAGCACATCAGCGGCCAGATTCTGGCCGTTGATGGCGGACTGAGTGCAGTGGTAGGTGCTTAAGCTAAGGCTCTGAGCTCTGCCAGCAACGGTGCCAGCACTTGTTCGGCGACCACCGGGTGCACGCGCTCGTGCGGGAAACACCGCACCAGCGCCAGATGATCAATCGCATCTGCTTTCGCCAGCGCGATATTGCCCAGGGCAATACCCTGCCGTGGCTGCAAGGCATTGCCTGAAGGCAGCGGATCCGTGCCCATGACATCGGCATGGGAATAGATATTCAGCAGGCGCTTGATATTGGCCGGCAAGCGCCGCACCCGAAAACCCCATTGCGCGGGATGCAGACGACCGACACCACCCGCCGCCAGGCTCACCAGCAGATCGACGGCATGCCCTCGCTTGGCCAGAATGCTTGCCACCTTCAGCACTTGAAAGCCGCCCTGGCTAAAGCCGATTAACACGAGCCGACGCTGGTGTGGCAGCGCTGCCGCCAGATGGTCGGCAATCACGGCCGGTGAGCAATCATTGCTGAACAGGCTGGTATCAGCAAAGCCCGCCTCGCGCACCCAGCGCAGAAGGTTGCGCTCCATGTGCTTGCCCGCGAGAAAACCATGGATCAGCGCAATGCGCGGGCCCGGGCTGTTGTCCGGCGCTCCGGAGCGCCAGGCTGTCGATGGCAAAGTCGTCACGGCATGCTCCCTGATATGACGTTGATAGAGTTGCGGCAAGCGATTATGAGCCGCATCACAATACGGCGGCTGAGCCGTGAACTTGCAGGTACATATCCAGTCCAGCTGCGTCCGCTTCGCTGTAAACAGCAGCGGCAGCCAGTCCGTACCGGCATGGCTGCCATCGCAAAACGGCTGCTTTTTCGATAACCCGCAACTGCACCAGGCGTAGCGCCGACTGGCCTCCAGCGCGACCAAGGCCGGCTCCATGCAATCGACACGCGGTAACGGGCGCGTAAGCGACAAGGGCATGTCATTGGGCGAATACATGCCCACGGCATGTAACAAGCGCCGCCGCTGTGAATCCCCGAGCGCGTCAGACTTCTTCTTGCGCAACATCAATTATCAACATGGCCATGATCCAGAGATGTCCGAACTTGCATGAGGCACTTCATGCCTTGTCAGCGCCTGATTCTGACTGCTTTGGTCGTGCGAGGGGAAGTGAGTGCTGCAGAAACGAAAACCGGAAATGAAAAAGGGCTAACCGTTGCCGGTTAACCCTTTGTTTCATATGGTGCGCCCAGAGAGATTCGAACTCCCGACCCCCAAGTTCGTAGCCTGGTGCTCTATCCAGCTGAGCTATGGGCGCATTGCTGAGGCCGCGAATCTTACGCATCGTCCTCGGTATCGTCAAGACTCCGATGCTTGAAATTCAAACACTCGGAACGACTTGCGCGATGATGGCGGAGAGTAAGGGATTCGAACCCTTGAGGAGCTTTTGGCCCCTACTCCCTTAGCAGGGGAGCACCTTCGGCCTCTCGGTCAACTCTCCATCAAGGCGGCGATCATACAGACGCGAACGCCACTTGAAAAGGCTGATGCGCTGCAATTTCCATCAGTCAGCGTGATTGCTGCGACAGCCGCAAGAGTTGACGGCGCATTTCCGGCTCCGATGACTTCTCACTCAGCCAGATCGCAAAGAACTGCCGGCTGAATTCCGGATCCTTGATCTGCCCAAGGCGATCAAGCCCTCGATAAAAATCCGTAACCCCACTGCCCGTTCGCACCGCAGTCAACTCCGAACCCGCCTGCACGTCCGGAAACAACGCAATCATTTCACGACGCCAGGCACTCAGCTTCTGCTCATTGGCATAACCTTGCTTGCGCATTTCATCGATGCTGCGCTCGGCAATCTTGGCACCCTCGAAAGTACGCAGATAGCGCAAGCTCAGAGAAAACGCCTGATCTGCGCGATACTGCCCCTTGGGCGCATACAACGTCGCATCATAGACCTTGAAGAAGAGGACGCTCAGCCTAGCCTGACCGACCACTTCCGGCTGCTCCAGCACCTGCCTGGCCAGCGTCATATTGGCCTGCACCAAGCCGCTGCAAGCGAGCAAGATCAGCCCCAGTATTCTGCCTTTCATGACCATGAATCCTTTAATAACCCTATTCGGTCACCATAGGGCATGAAATCCGCAAGCGCCATAAAACAAAAAGCCTCTGCAAGAGAGGCTTTTCGGGAACTCACAACACTCAGTAGTTGCCGGCGTCGTCATCCAGAGCCGCATCGCCAGGCGTCTTTTCCTGCTGGATACGCTGATAGATCTCCTCACGATGTACGGCAACATCCTTGGGTGCATTGACACCAATACGTACCTGGTTGCCCTTGACGCCAAGCACCGTCACGGTGACTTCGTCACCAACCATCAGGGTCTCGCCAACACGGCGGGTCAGAATCAACATGTCAATCTCCAATAAAACCGGACTTCAGCGAGTCCAAAATTGTTTGGTTGAGCGTGGAGTCAGTCGCCAGAAGCCACAGCCTTACGCCATGTCTTGGGACGCTCCATCGCCCGTGACACATCCCGCCAACCCGTATACCAGCTGATTCAAGCAGCTGGGGCATCCAAATCAAAGGCCGTGTGCAGCGAACGCACCGCCAGCTCGAGATACTTCTCTTCAACAACAACGGAGATCTTGATTTCCGAAGTAGAGATCATCTGGATGTTAATGTTTTCTTTCGCCAAGGTGGCAAACATTTTGCTGGCAACGCCGGCGTGCGAGCGCATGCCCACACCCACCAGCGATACCTTGCAGATCTTGTCGTCGGCAATCAGTTCGCGAGCACCAATCTCCCTGGCGACCGACTCCAGTACCGACACGGCTTTCTTCATGTCGCCACGAGCGACCGTAAACGTGAAATCGGTCGTGCCATCGGCCGACACGTTCTGCACGATCATGTCGATTTCGATGTTGGCATCGCCAATCGGGCTCAAGATACGCGACGCAATGCCCGGAGTATCAGGCACGCCACGCACGGTGAGCTTGGCTTCGTCACGGTTAAACGCAATCCCGGAGATGACCGGCTTTTCCATATCGTCCTCTGCATCAACAGTAATCAGGGTTCCGCCGCCCTCGCCAAAGCTGGAGAGTACACGCAACGGTACATGGTATTTGCCGGCAAATTCGACGGAACGAATCTGCAGCACTTTCGAGCCCAGCGAGGCCATTTCGAGCATTTCCTCGAAAGTGATCGTCTCGAGACGACGTGCCTGCGGCACGACGCGCGGGTCGGTGGTGTAGACACCATCAACATCGGTATAGATCTGGCATTCGTCGGCCTTCAAAGCTGCCGCCAGCGCAACGCCGGTGGTATCCGAACCACCACGCCCTAGGGTCGTGATATTGCCTTCAGGATCAACGCCCTGGAAGCCGGCCACGATGACAACGCGGCGGGCATCAAGGTCGGCACGCATGCGCGCGTCGTCAATGGCTTCGATGCGCGCCTTATTGAACGAGCTGTCGGTCTTGATGGCGACTTGCGCGCCGGTATACGAACGAGCCGGCACGCCACGCTTCATCAGCGCCATCGCCAGCAAGGCAATGGTGACCTGCTCGCCGGTGGATACCATCATGTCCAGCTCACGCGGCTCCGGCTCCGGCGAAATGGCCTTGGCCAGACCGATGAGGCGATTGGTTTCGCCGCTCATGGCCGACAGCACCACAACCAGGTCGTGACCTTCGTCATACCAGCGCTTGACGCGCTCGGCCACGGCTTCGATACGCTCCGTGGTACCTACCGAGGTACCACCGTATTTCTGAACAATTAGCGCCATTTTCTTATCCGTTACTCTGTGACCTCAGTTGAGGCCTGTTTGCAAAATTCGTTCGCGCTCAGCTCAAGCGTTCGCTGACAAAGCCGTTGACCGACGCCAGTGCGGCCGGCAAAGCCGCGATATCGCTGCCACCGGCCATCGCCATGTCCGGACGACCGCCGCCCTTGCCACCGACCTGTGCCGCCAGGAAGCTGACCAGCTCGCCGGCTTTCACGCGCGCGATGACATCGGCGCTGACGCCCGCCGCCAGGCTGACCTTGCCGTCCTGAACCGTGGCCAGCACGACCACCGCACTGCCGAGCTTGTTACGCAGCTGATCCACCGTTTCACGCAAGGCCTTGGCGTCGGCACCTTCAAGCATCGCGGCCAGCACCTGCACGCCGGCAATTGCCTGCGCCTGACCGGCCAGGTCAGAGCCGGCAGCAGCAGCCAGCTTCGACTTCAGCTTGTCGAGCTCTTTTTCCAGATCACGCTGGCGCTCCAGCAGCTGCTGCACTTTCGCCAGCACGGAGTCACGATTGCCCTTGACCACATCGGCCAGGTCAACCAGCGTCTGTTCACCGGCATTCAGCCAGGCCAATGCACCCTCGCCCGTGCGCGCTTCGATACGGCGCACACCCGCAGCCACACCCGCCTCGGAGGTAATGCGCAACTGGCCGATATCGCCTGTACGGGCGACATGTGTGCCGCCGCAAAGCTCGACCGAGAAGCTGTCCTGACCCATGGTCAGCACACGCACCACATCACCATATTTTTCGCCAAACAGTGCCATCGCACCCTTGGCTCGCGCGGTGTCGATGTCAGTAACATCGGTCTGCACTGCCGTGTTGGCCAGAATCTGGCCATTCACACGCGCCTCGATCTGACGCAGCGTTGCCGCCGGAATCGCTTCCGGGTGCGAGAAGTCAAAGCGCAGATAGTCGGCACAGACCAGCGAACCCTTCTGCGACACATGCGTGCCGAGAGTTTCACGCAGGGCCGCATGCAGCAAATGCGTCGCCGAGTGGTTGCGCGCAGTGGCCTGGCGCAGGTCGGCACGCACTTCCGCCGCCAGCGAATCACCCACCTTGATGCTGCCGGCAGTGATCAGGGCTTGATGCAGATGGTGTGCGCCCGCCTTGGTGGTGTCTTGCACCTCCACGACAGCAGCCGAATTGCGCAGATAGCCGGAGTCACCAGCCTGACCGCCAGACTCAGCATAGAAAGGCGTTTTATCGAGGATGATGGCGACTTGATCGCCGACATTCGCCGACCCAGCCGACTGCCCAGCGATATACAGGGCACGCACCACCAGATCATTTGCCTGGGTTGCGGCATAGCCGAGGAAGCCGGTTTCGCCATCGAGCTTGATCAGCGTGTTGTAGTCCATATCGAAGCGCGAACTGGCGCGGGCGCGCTCACGTTGCGCCGTCATGGCGGCTTCAAAGCCTTCCAGATCCAGCGTCAGATCGCGCTCACGGGCAATATCGCCGGTGAGATCAACCGGGAAACCGTAGGTATCGTAGAGACGGAACACGGTTTCGCCCGGGATCACACTGCCCTTGAGGCTGGCAAGGTCCTGATCAAGGATGCGCAGACCCTGCTCCAGAGTACGCGCGAACTGCTCTTCTTCCTGCTGCAAAACGCGAACAATCGTCGCCTGCTGCGCTTGCAGCTCAGGATAGGCAATGCCCATTTCCGTTACCAGAGCCGGCACCACACGATGGAAGAAGGTACCGGTGGCGCCCAGCTTGTTGCCGTGACGACAGGCACGACGAATGATGCGGCGCAGCACATAGCCACGACCTTCATTCGACGGCACCACGCCATCGGCAATCAGGAAGGAGCAGGAGCGAATGTGGTCGGCCACCACCTTCAGTGATGCCTGACTCTCGTTGGCACAACCGATGGCCTCGGCCGCAGCCTTCAGCAGCGACTGAAACAGGTCGATCTCGTAGTTGGCGTGGACATGCTGCATGACCGCCGAAATGCGCTCCAGGCCCATGCCGGTATCCACGCTCGGCGCCGGCAGCGGATGCAGAACGCCATCGGCCGTGCGGTTGAACTGCATGAACACGTTATTCCAGATTTCGATGAAGCGATCGCCATCTTCATCCGGCGAGCCGGGCGGACCGCCGGCGATATCGGCACCGTGGTCGTAAAAAATTTCGGTGCAAGGGCCGCAAGGGCCGGTATCGCCCATCGCCCAGAAATTGTCGGAGGCGTAAGGCGCGCCCTTGTTGTCGCCGATGCGGATGATGCGCTCCGCCGGCACACCGATTTCGTTCTGCCAGATGCCGTAAGCCTCGTCATCACTGGCGTAAACGGTCACCGTGAGCTTGTCTTTGGGGATATTCAGCCACTGCGGCGAAGTCAGAAACTCCCATGCATAGTTGATGGCATCGCGCTTGAAATAATCACCAAAGCTGAAGTTGCCGAGCATTTCAAAGAAGGTGTGATGGCGCGCGGTATAACCTACATTCTCAAGGTCGTTGTGCTTGCCGCCAGCACGCACGCATTTTTGCGAGGAGGTGGCACGGGTATAGGCACGCTTGTCGAGGCCGAGAAAGCAATCCTTGAACTGATTCATGCCGGCATTGGTAAACAGCAGTGTCGGATCGTCGTGCGGCACCAATGAGCTGGACGCTACCCGGGCATGCCCTTTCTGCTCAAAAAAACGAAGGAATGCTTCGCGAATTTCAGCGCTTTTCATGTACCGCTCCGAACCAGTCAACCGAACCACCACCAGAATGCCGCGAACCTTGGCTCGCGACAGGCAAAAGACCGGCGATTATAACGGCAGTTTTCTCGTGTTCGCAGCAAATCTCGATGATTTTCAGAGGTCTTCGTCGATACCAGACCAGTCCGCCTCATCATCCGCCACTTCAGACCTGAGCCCTGCCTGCATGGCAGCAATAGCCTGCCCCATGGAGAAACCACGATACTGGAGAAACCGGATATAGCGCGCCTTTTCCTTGGCATCGCGAGACAAATTGACGCCAAAACGACGCTGCAGCAACTCCTGAGCTTTCAACGTCCAGTCAGTGTCTACCGTTTGTTCGGCCAGGGCCGGATGCTCGGCATCCAGGCCACGCTGCTGCAGAACCTGCTTGATGGCACGCTGGCCACGGCCACGCAGCAGCTGTGAGCGCACCAGCGATTCGGCAAAGCGATCATCACTTTGCAGCGAGTATTCGGCCAGACGAACCAGTGCTTCTTCAATTTGCACCGCAGAAGCGCCGAAAAGCTTGAGCTTTTGCGTCAATTCGACCCGACTGTGCTCACGCCGCCCCTGCAAAGACAGCGCCTTGTTCCAGACCTGCTGGCTGGTGATGACGACGGGCTCAGCCTCATCGTCACCCCATGCTCCAGAAGCAGGCCGCCCAAATGCAGCCCGCTTAGAAGCTGGCTTCTTCGAAAACGCCCGGCTCATCCGCATCCTCCGCCACAGCCGTTACCGGGCCGATGAGCTGGTCACGAATCTGGTCTTCGATGACTTTGGCAATGCTCGGATTTTCCAGCAAATACTTGCAGGCATTACTCTTGCCTTGGCCAATCTTGTTGCCTTGATAGGCATACCAGGCGCCGGACTTGTCAATCAGGCCGAGCTTGACACCGAGGTCAACGACCTCGCCCGGACGGTTGATGCCCTGACCGTAGAGAATCTGGAATTCCGCTTCCTTGAACGGCGGAGCCACCTTGTTCTTGACGACCTTGACGCGCGTTTCCGAGCCAATCACTTCCTCGCCTTCTTTCACCGCGCCAATGCGGCGAATGTCCAGACGAACCGAAGCATAGAACTTCAAGGCGTTGCCGCCTGTGGTCGTTTCCGGGCTGCCAAACATGACACCGATCTTCATGCGAATCTGGTTGATGAAGATCACCAGGCAATTCGAACGCTTGATGTTGCCGGTGATCTTGCGCAGTGCCTGCGACATCAGACGGGCTTGCAGACCGACATGCATGTCGCCCATTTCGCCTTCAATTTCAGCGCGCGGCGTGAGTGCAGCAACTGAGTCAATGACGATGATGTCGATGGAGTTCGAGCGCACCAGCATGTCGGCGATTTCCAGCGCCTGCTCACCCGTATCAGGCTGTGACACAAACAGGTTTTCCGTATTGACGCCAAGCTTGGCGGCATACTGCGGGTCCAGCGCATGCTCGGCGTCGATGAATGCGGCAGTACCACCGGCGCGCTGGCAAGCGGCAATGACCTGCAAGGTCAGCGTGGTCTTGCCGGAAGATTCCGGGCCATAGATCTCGACAATGCGACCCTTGGGCAGACCGCCGATGCCGAGCGCGATGTCCAGACCCAGCGAGCCAGTGGAAATGGCCGGAATGGCGCCCGACGCCGGCTGATCACCAAGGCGCATGACCGAGCCTTTGCCGAACTGCTTTTCAATTTGCGCCAGTGCCGCGTTCAGTGCTTTTTGCTTGTTATCGTTCATCGGCGTTTCCTCTTCGGTCGGGCATTTCAATCAGGGGACGGAACAGCAATTACTGTTCTTTCGTACAGTATTATGGCACAGGGTTGTCGAGTTCGCTACGGCACACCCATTTAATTAATTCTTCCAGCGCCAACACAACAGTCTGTTCGCGCACCTGTGCTCGATCCCCGGTAAAAAGCCGGCACTGCACATGCGTCTCATGGCGACCAGCCCAGGCCAGCCAGACCGTGCCCACCGGCTTCTCGACGCTGCCACCGCCGGGGCCGGCAACACCGCTCACCGCCACCGCCCAATCGGCATCGGCACGCTGGCGAGCGCCCTCGGCCATGGCGACAACCACCTCATGGCTGACGGCACCGTGAGCATCCAGCAACAGCCGGGGTACGCCAAGCTGCGACACCTTCGCGGCATTGCTGTACGTCACCCAGCCCTGTCCGAACCAGGCCGAGCTGCCCTCTATACGGGTGACGGCCTCGGCAATGCCGCCACCGGTGCAAGATTCCGCCGTGGTCACCCGCAAACCCCGCTGCTGCAAGGCCATGCCGCAGCGATGCGCCAATTCTGTCAGCACTGAACACCTCATCCCGGCAAATCGTAGTGGCGCACATTAACGCCAAAACCAGTATGCTCGGAAGCCCATTATTGTTGCGCACCCGGCTCACAGGCTGATCCTGCGCGCAGCCATCGGAAAAACTTCACAAAGAGACGCCAAGATGCTCAATTTCAGCTATCGCAACCCGGTCAAGGTCGTTTTTGGTGCTGGCAGCATCGCGCAACTGGGCAAAGAGGTTCCGGCTGATGCCCGCGTGCTCATCACCTATGGCGGCGGCAGCGTAAAAGCCACCGGCACGCTGGCTGAAGTTCAAGCAGCACTGAGCACACAGACCGTCTTCGAGTTCGGCGGCATCGAGCCCAATCCCAGCCTCGAAACCATCCAGCGCGCACTGGCGGTGGTCAAAGCTGAAGGCATCAACTACATCCTCGCCGTCGGCGGTGGCTCGGTAATGGATGGCAGCAAATTTCTCGCCGCTGCCGCCTGCTACGCGGGCGATGCCCTAGAGCTGCTGCACAGCCGGGGCCGCAAAGTCACCGGCGCGCTGCCGCTGGGCGTGGTCGTGACACTGGCCGCGACCGGTTCGGAAACTAACAACGGCGGCGTGCTCACGCATCTCGCCACGCACACCAAGCTGGCCTTCAGCCACCCGCTGCTGTACCCGCGCTTCGCCATCATGGATCCGGCCAAGACGCTGACGCTGCCAGCACGCCAGGTCGGCAATGGCGTGGTCGATGCCTTCGTGCATGTGGTCGAGCAATACCTGACTTATCCGGTCAATGCCAAGGTGCAGGACCGCTTCGCTGAAGGCCTGCTGCTGACGCTGATCGAGGACGGCCCGAAAGCCCTGTCCGAGCCGGACAATGTGGAGGTGCGCGCCAATCTGATGTGGGCCGCCAGCCAGGCGCTCAACGGCCTCATCGGTGCCGGCGTGCCGCAGGACTGGTCTACGCACATGATCGGCCACGAGCTGACCGCCGCGCATGGCATTGATCATGCGCAGACGCTGGCCATCGTGTTGCCGGCGATGCTGCAGGATCAGCGGGAAACCAAGCGCGACAAGCTCGTGCAGTACGCCGAGCGCGTGTGGAATCTGCGCGATGGCAGTGCCGACGAGCGCATCACCGCCGCCATCGCCAAGACCCGTGACTTTTTTGAAACCATGCAGGTCCCCACGCGACTGTCGGCTTATGGCGTTGGCGCGGAGCATCTCGATCATCTCGTCGAGCAGCTGCAGGCGCACGGCATGGTCAAGCTCGGCGAGCGTCAGGCCGTGACCCCCGAGGTCTCGCGCCGCGTTCTGGAGGCAGCTCTGTAATGGCGATCACCTTCAGCTTCGAAACCAGCCCGCGCATCCTCTGCGAACAAGGCAGCGCCAGTCGCCTCGGTACACTGGCCGCCGAACTGGGCGCACGCCATGTCTTTGTTGTGACCGATCGCTTTCTGCATGACAGCGGCCTGACGGCTTCGCTGATCGCCGGCATGCAGGCCGCGAATGTCAGCTTCACGCTCTATACCGATGTCCTCGCCGACCCGCCCGAGGCCAGCGTCGAGGCCGCCGTGGCAGCCGCCGTGGCAGCCGGTGCCGACGCCGTGATCGGTTTTGGCGGCGGCAGCTCCATGGACACCGCCAAGCTGGTCGCCCTGCTGGCGCGCACGCCTCAGACACTGACAGACATCTATGGCCTCGGCCTCGCCAAAGGCCCACGCCTACCGCTTATTCAAGTGCCAACCACCGCCGGCACCGGCTCGGAAGTGACCCCGATTTCGATTCTGACCACGCCCGGCGACGAGAAAAAAGGTGTGGTGTCGAGTCTGCTCTATCCTGACATTGCCGTGCTCGACAGCACGCTGACGCTGGGCCTGCCACCGGCCATCACGGCTGCAACGGGCATTGACGCCATGGTGCATGCCATCGAGGCCTACACCAGCAAGCACAAGAAGAACCCGCTGTCGGACGCACTGGCGCTACAAGCCCTGAAAGCCCTGCACGACAATATCCGCATCGTGCTCCAGGACGGCCGTAACGCCGATGCCCGCGAAGCCATGCTGCTCGGCTCGCTGTTTGCCGGCATGGCTTTCGCCAATGCCCCGGTCGCGGCCGTGCACGCGCTGGCCTATCCGCTCGGTGGTCATTACCACCTGCCGCACGGCCTGACCAATGCGCTAGTGCTGGCACCCGTACTGGCCTTCAATCAGCCCGCTGCCGCTCGCCACTACGCCGAACTGGAACGACACCTCGACAGCAGTGCCAGCGGCGATGACCAGGTCGCCTCCAGCGCCTTCATCCGGCGCATAACGGCACTGGTCGGCGAAATGCCCTTCGACCAGACCCTGCGCGGCAACGGCGTGCCGGAAGCCGACCTGCCCATGCTCGCCCGCGATGCCATGGCCGTGCAGCGCCTGCTCGTCAACAACCCGCGTGAAGTCAGCTACGACGACGCCCTCGCCCTTTACCAAGCCGTTTACTGAGCCGACTCTCCATGACCACGCCGCTCAAGCAGCAGACCCGCAGCGACTACGCCCACTTCCTCAGCATCCCCACACGCTGGATGGACAACGACATCTACGGGCATGTCAATAATGTGAACTACTACAGCTTTTTCGACACCGCCGTGAATCGCTACCTGATCGATGCCGGCGCGCTCGACATCCACCACGGCACTACCGTCGGCTTTGTGGTGGAAACCCAGTGCCAGTATTTCGCGCCGATTGCCTTCCCGGACACCGTCCACGCCGGTATACGCGTGGCGCAGCTGGGTAACCGCAGCGTGCGCTACGAGGTCGGCCTGTTCCGCAACGACGACCCGACCCCAGCCGCCGCCGGCCATTTCGTGCATGTCTATGTTGATCGCGCCAGCAACCAGCCGGTTAGCATCCCCGATGCCACGCGTACCGTCCTGAACCGTCTTCTGATTCAAGCCTGAGCCTGCCATGACCAACCCCCTGATTCGTCAGCAAGCCTTCATCAACGGCGAATGGCGCGATGCCGACCTTGGCGGCCGCCATGCCGTGCACAACCCCGCTACCGGCGAGCTGATCGCCGAAGTGCCCGACATGGGTGCCGATGAAACCCGCGCCGCCATCGCTGCCGCCGACGCCGCGCTGCCGGCCTGGCGCGCACGACCGGCCAAGGAACGCAGCAACCTTTTGCGCAAATGGTTCGACTTGGTCATGGCCAATCAGGAAGCGCTGGCGCAGCTGATGACCGCCGAGCAAGGCAAGCCGCTGGCTGAAGCCCGTGGCGAAGTCGCCTATGGTGCGTCCTTCATCGAATGGTTCGCCGAGGAAGGCAAGCGCGTCTACGGCGAAACCATCCCGGCGCCCACCGGCGACCGCCGACTCATCGTGCTGCGCCAGCCGGTCGGCGTCATCGCCGCCATCACGCCGTGGAATTTCCCGGTCGCGATGATCACGCGCAAGGTCGCGCCGGCACTGGCCGTGGGCTGCACCGCCGTGGTCAAGCCCGCCGAAGCCACACCGCTGTGCGCGCTCGCGTTGGCCGCGCTGGCGCAGGAAGCCGGCATTCCCGCCGGCGTGCTCAATATCATCACCACCGCCCGCCCCGCTGCCGTCGGCGACGAGCTGACGCGCAATCCGACCGTGCGCAAGCTGTCGTTCACCGGCTCCACCGGCGTCGGCAAGCACCTCATGGCAGCCTGCGCCGGCACCGTGAAACGCCTGTCGCTGGAGCTGGGCGGCAACGCACCCTTCATCGTGCTGGATGACGCCGATCTCGACGCCGCCGTGCTCGGCGCGCTCGCCTCGAAGTATCGCAACGCCGGCCAAACCTGCGTCTGCGCCAACCGCTTCCTCGTACACAGCAGCGTCTACGATGCCTTCGCGGCCAAGCTGCACGCCGCCGTCAGCGCCTTCCAGATCGGCAACGGTGCCAGCGATGGCACGCAGATCGGCCCGCTGATCAACGCCGCCGCCGTCGCCAAGGTCGAGCGCCTGGTCGATGCCACCGTCGCCGCTGGTGCCACCTGCACACTCGGCGGCCAGCGCCATGCGCTCGGCGGCAACTTTTATGCGCCGACGATCCTCACTAATGTCAGTGCCGACATGCCCATCGCCGTCGAAGAAAGCTTCGGGCCGGTCGCGCCGCTGATTCGCTTCGACAGTGACGATGAAGCCGTGCACATCGCCAACGCCGTACCGGCCGGGCTCGCCGCCTACCTTTACGGCAATGACCTGAAGCGCGTCTGGTCGATTGCCGAACGCCTGGAGTACGGCATGGTCGGCATCAACGAAGGCATCATTTCCAACGAAGTGGCGCCGTTTGGTGGCATGAAGGAATCGGGGCTGGGGCGTGAAGGTTCGCGTCATGGCATCGAGGAGTATCTGGAAATGCAGTACCTGTGTCTGGGCGGGATGACGGCGCGCTGAGCGCCTGACGCAGCACTTCGGTTACTATCGCCGGCTGATTATTCTTTGTGACTCGCGCTATGGCTACGCCTCCCGCCGATACCGGCCTCGATGCCCACACCCCGATGATGCAGCAGTACCTGCGCATCAAGGCCGAACACCCGCACGAGCTGGTGTTCTATCGCATGGGCGACTTCTACGAGTTGTTCTTCGACGATGCCCGCAAAGCCTCGCGCCTGCTCGACATCACACTGACCCAGCGCGGCCGCTCGGCCGGCGAACCCATCGCGATGGCCGGCATCCCCTATCACGCCGCCGAGAACTACATCGGCCGCCTGATCCGCCAGGGCGAGTCAGTGGTGATCTGCGAGCAAATTGGCGAGCCCGGTGCGCAGAAAGGCCCGATGGAGCGTCAGGTCGCGCGCGTGGTCACGCCCGGCACGGTCAGCGATGAAGCTTTTCTCGAAGAACGCCGCGATACCTTGCTGGGTGCCGTCTGCAGCCTGAAAGGCGTGTGGGGTCTGGCCACACTGGATATGGCCAGCGGCCGCTTCCGCGTACAGGAGCTGAACAGCGTGGAGCTGCTGCAAGCCGAGCTGGCACGTGTCAGCCCCGCCGAGCTGCTGTACCCCGAAGATGCCGCCTGGAAAAACCAGATCAGCGATTGTCGCGGCCTGCGCGCACGCATGCCCTGGCACTTCGAACACGAGTCGGCTTATCGCCAGCTCTGCCAACAGTTTGCCGTGCACGACCTGCAAGGCTACGGCTGCGAACACATGCCCGCCGCCATCACCGCCGCCGGCGCGCTGCTCGGCTATGCCCGCGAAACCCAGCGCTCGGCCCTGCCGCATTTGCGCGGCGTCAGCGTCGAAAATGCCCGCGACACCTTGCAGATGGATGCCGCCACGCGCCGCAATCTGGAGCTGACGCAGAACCTCCAAGGCGAAAGTCAGGCCACGCTGGCCGCCGTCATCGACCAGACCCGCTCACCGATGGGCAGCCGCTTGCTGCGCCGCTGGCTGCATCAGCCCATCCGCCAGCGCGATACCTTGCGCGCTCGCCAACAGGCCATCAGCGAACTGCTCGGGCTGCAAGCCTGGGATGAGCTCGGCGACTGGCTCGCCAATGTCGGCGATGGCGAACGCATTCTCGCCCGCATCGCCCTGCGCACGGCCCGCCCGCGTGATCTGGCGCGACTGCGCGATCTGCTGGTGCTGCTGCCGGCCATCAGTGGCTGGCTGCTGCCGCAGGAATCGCAGCGCCTGCGCGAACTGCGCACAGCCATCCGCCCGTTTCCGTCATTGGCCGATACCCTGCGCCGCGCCTTGGTCGAAGCGCCTCCGGTCGTTTTGCGTGATGGCGGTGTGCTCGCCGAGGGCTTCGATGCCGACCTAGATGAGCTGCGCGGCATCAGCACGCACGCCGGCGACTACCTGATTGCGCTGGAGACGCAGGAGCGTGAGCGCTCCGGTATCGCCGGTCTGAAGATCGGCTACAACCGCGTCAGCGGCTATTACTTCGAGCTGTCGCGCGCGCAGGCTGAACAGGCCCCGGCGCACTTCATCCGCCGCCAGACCCTGAAAAATGCCGAGCGCTACATCACGCCGGAGCTGAAAGCCTTTGAAGACAAGGCGCTGTCAGCCTCGGCCCGCGCCCTCGCACGCGAAAAGCTGCTCTACGAAATTCTGCTCGATACCATTCTCGACGAGCTGCCACCTCTGCAAGCACTCTGCGAAGCGCTGGCCGAACTCGATGTGCTCTGCTGCCTGGCCGAACGCGCCCATACCCTGGACTGGGTCTGCCCTGAACTCAGCGAAGTGCCCGGACTCGCCATCCAGGCCGGCCGCCATCCCGTGGTCGAGCGCATGCTGACCACATCGTTCACCGCCAACGATCTGGCGCTGGCACCGAGCCAGCGCATGCAGATCATTACCGGCCCGAACATGGGCGGTAAATCGACCTACATGCGACAAACCGCGCTCATCGTGCTGCTCGCCCATGTCGGCAGCTTCGTGCCCGCCAGCGCGGCGGTGATCGGCCCGGTCGATCGCATCTTCACCCGCATCGGCTCTTCGGATGACCTCGCCTCCGGCCGCTCCACCTTCATGGTCGAAATGACCGAGGCCGCCAACATCCTGCACAACGCTACGCCCGACAGTCTGGTCATCATGGACGAAATCGGCCGTGGCACCAGCACCTTCGATGGCCTGTCGCTGGCCTGGGCCGCTGCCGAATTCCTCGCCATCGACCGTCGTTCGCTAACGCTGTTTGCCACCCATTACTTCGAGCTCACCACCCTCGCCGATCAGCTCGATGGCGTCATCAATGTGCATTTGTCAGCGGCCGAACACGAAGGCCATGTGGTCTTCCTGCACAGCGTCAAGCCCGGCCCCGCCAGCCAGAGCTACGGCCTGCAAGTCGCCCAGCTCGCCGGCATACCAGCCGCTGTCATCAGCGCGGCTCGTGAAAAGCTGCAGCAGCTGGAAATGCAGAGCGCTGCGATGAAGGGTGCCGAGCAATCAATCACCACCAGCGTTGCCTCAAAACCAGCCAGCGCGCATCAGCCCGACCTCTTTGCCACACGCTTTCCCAGTGAAATCGAGCTGCGCTTGCGCGACATTGATCCCGATAGCCTGACCCCACGGGCTGCCCATGAGTTGATTTATGCGTTGAAACAGCTGCTCTAGCACCTCAGCTCAATTGCCAGCGTGGGGTGCGGGCAGTAAACTTGCGCCCATTGAAATGCGCCCAGGGGGCTTGAAGATGGCATTTGTCGTTACTGAAAACTGCATCAAGTGCAAATACCAGGATTGCGTGGAAGTCTGCCCCGTGGATTGCTTCTACGAAGGCCCGAACTTTCTCGTCATTCATCCTGACGAATGCATTGATTGCGCACTCTGCGAACCCGAGTGCCCGGCCAACGCCATTTTCTCGGAAGATGAAGTCCCTGCCGACCAGAAGCAGTTCATCAAGCTCAATGCCGAGCTCGCTGAAGTCTGGCCGAACATCACCGAAATCGGTGAACGCCCGGCCGATGGCAAGGAATGGGATGGCAAGCCAGGCAAGTTCGCACTGCTGGAACGCTGAGCTCCTCAGACAAGAACAAAAAAAGAGCCAGCTGGCTCTTTTTTTGTACCACAAACCAAGACTCTTCCCTGAGTCAGCCATCCATTTTACTGTCCAAACTGCTTGCGGGCAAACCTGCCCTTCCCTGCACACCCTGCATCCTGTCAGGATATTCCATTCCTGCGGCTCACATCCTGCAAGCTGCCATCCTTGAATCGTTTGCAGAATAGCGGTTTACCCGGCTGGCTCAAGAGATCGACTGAGCGCTGAAATAGCGCCATAGAAACAATAGCCATACAAAACAATGGCATAAAATTACAAGACAGTACGAGCACACAATTTTTCAGCGAAAGCTGACAGCATATGTAGGTAATTACTTACATGAAAAGCATGCTCATCGTGACATCACAGATACTTTTCCGACATAAAAAAAAAGGGAGCACAACCTGTGCTCCCCGTAATAAACCTTTACACACCGTTCGCGGCGACAACCACGTGCTGCTCAAGACTCATGCGACAAGAATATTGAAATATCTTGCGCAGAGAACTAGACACTTGTTGGTTCTTTGTATTTTTTTGTAAAGTCGCCCTTATTGGCCACGACGACGCGGCCAGCGCATGGTGAATGCCGCCCCCCCCAGACTCTCGCTTGCGGTGACCCGGATATCACCGGCAAACCAGAAGACAATGCGGTTAACAATCGACAGACCCAGTCCATAACCCCCGGTGCTGCGCGTACGACTATCATCCAGTCGGGTGAAGGGCTCGAAGACACGACTGCGCTGATCCTCCGGAATACCCAGGCCATCATCTTCAACAGACAACACAACCTGATCTCCATCCAGAGCACACGTCACACGGACCACTGAATTGGCATAGCGCAAGGCATTGCCGACCAGATTTTGAATGACACGATGGATATAACGCGGCACGGCATCCACCACCAGCTCATCGGGCAGAACCACCTCCAATCGCGCCGGCTTGCGCAGCGCCTCGGTTTCACGCTGTATACGCTGCATCAGCGCCACCATGTCGACAGGCTCGAAGTCGAGGTCCGGCGTGCCTTTTTCGAGATTGGCATAGGTCAGGATTTCATCAATCAGCTGGTTCAGCTGGGCAACATCCTCATCAAGCCGTTCGAGCTGCTCGTAACGATCCTCGATATCATCACTTTCTGCCAACATTTCCATGCCAAAACGCAGCCGTGCCAGCGGTGTTCTCAGCTCGTGGGACACTGCTTGCGTCAGTTCACGCTGCGCATCCAGCAAGCGCTGGATATGTCCGGCCATCTGATTGAGCGTTTGCGCCAGGCGACCGATTTCATCGCTGCCCTGCATCTCGACGCGTGCCGACAGATCGCCTTCGCGAATACGCTCCAGCGTGCCCTCAATCGCTTGTATGCGCAGCTCGAAGATATGAATCAGGCCATAAGACGCCAAGGTGATCAGCAGCAGAGCCAGCACCGACGCCATGATGACCAGTGACAGCGGAATCGCCTCGAACAGCTCCATCGGCCCTAGGCGCAAGAGCTTGCCGGGGGTCGACTGACTCGGGGCATAGACGGTGATGGCCGAACGTCCGGAGGCTGTCAGCTCCTTGAAACGGACAACAATTTCATCCTGACGGAGACGTCGCTGCTGCTCGCTGTCTAGGCCAGCCTCATCGAAAGGCACCAGACTCATCGGGAACCCGATATAAGGTGCCATGGTGCGCAAGCGCACATCTTCCTGATCAGGATAGTTCGACAAATCTTCGAGATAGAACGTTGCGGCAGCGCGCGCCTGCTTTTCGCCAATCCCTGCCAGCTCGGACTCGAGATAGACCGGACGGCCGGGGCGCGGCACCTTGATCCAGATCTGGCTACGGTCATCATCCACGCGTTGCGCAATCGCAAGGCCTTGTGCCAGACGCTCGCGCTCATGCTCGGAGGGGGTAAACGGAAGCGTGCCAATCAGTCTGAGCGGTGTGCCCATCAACGCTTCGGCATCCTGCAGCCAGAGTGCCAGGTTGTCTCCACTCTGACGCGCAATGGCAATGGCGGTGATGTGGTAGAGCGCGGTAGCCATACCTTCGGTATAGCGTTGGGCGCGTTCGCTATTGATATAAGACAGTGCACCGTAGGAAGCCAGGCCAACCACGACAATGGCCAACAGCATGCCACCATAAATGGTGGCGAAGATGCTGTTTGGCTTGAAGCGGCGCCACATGCTCAGATGTTGCCGCTGTCTTTCACGAACAGATAGCCCTTGCTGCGAACGGTCTTGATCATGCGCGGACTGTCCGGATCATCACCAATTTTGGGACGAATGCGCGAAATACGCACGTCAATCGAGCGATCCTGACCATCATATTCAATACCGCGCAGCTGCGTGAAAATGTCTTCACGCGACAAGATCCGGCCTGCATTGGACGCCAGCAGCCAGAGCAAATCGTATTCGGCGCTGGTGAACTCAACCATGTCAGCATCCAGCGTGACGGAGCGGGCACCGTTATCAATGACCAGGTTGCCAAACACCAGACGCTGATGCCCGACCTCAGGCTTGTCATTGCGGCGCAGCTGAGCCCGGATACGCGCAAGCAGAACACGCGGCTGGACTGGCTTGGGTACGTAATCATCGGCACCCATTTCCAGACCGAGCACCTGATCCATGTCATCGGTACGTGCTGTCAGCATGATGATGGGGCGGGAGTAATGTGAACGCACTTCGCGGCAGACGGTCAGACCATCCGCACCCGGCAGCATCAGGTCAAGCACAACCAGATCAGGCTGTTCTTCGGTAATACGGCGGATGGCACGCAGGCCGTCCCCCTCAATGCTGACTTCCAGGCCGTTACGGATCAGGTACTCCTGTGTCAGTTCAGCCAGTCGCTGATCATCTTCAACAATCAAAATTCGGTGTGGGGCCTCATGAGATGACATGCAGCTAACTCCTTTCTCAACCCGGTAGTTGTTATGAAACTTATTATTGGCGGCGGATGTTCGTCATGCCAAACACGTACAACTTTTGTTGTGACTATACGGTATGGCTGCGCGCGACCCAAGCCATATGCACAGATTTGCGATAACACTACATCTTGTGGTTTACCGCAAGCTAACACGACACAATATTGGCGCATCCGTCCAGATCTTGATCATACTCAGGACAGCCACAGCTTACCCACAGACTTATCCACAGCATCCCCACAAGAATCGGCTATGTGGTGGGTACAGCCACATGCAAACCACTACATATTGCGTTGTTCACAAAAAAATAGTGGACAAGCCCGACACGATCGTTCGATCATGTGTCGTGGAAAACGGCCCAGAAAGAAGCCGGCACCACCCCGGATCCGCGCGTGAACGTACGCAGATCAAAACAAAGAACACACAATATATAGGGACTGGCATCATTGCCCGCTCCCCTCCGTGAATCCGGTCTGCCCTGCGCAGATCGCTAATTTGTGTCGAGGAATCTCATGCAAGCCGACATTTTTGCCGAATCGCCAGCCGCCAAGGCCAGCACCCCAGATCACAATTCCCCACAACTGCAAGCCACAGCGCCGGGTCAACTGCGGGTCATCAAGCGTAACGGCACCGTGGTCGGCTACGACGACAGCAAGATTGCGCTGGCCATCAGCAAGGCCTTCCTCGCGCTGGAGGGCTCTGCGGCCGCCAGCTCCAGCCGTATTCACGAGACGGTGGCGCAGCTCACCACCATGGTCAGCACGACGTTCAAGCGCCGTATGCCGACCGGCGGCATGGTGCATATCGAAGAGATCCAGGATCAGGTCGAACTGGCGCTGATGCGCTCCGGCGAACAGAAGATTGCCCGCGCCTACGTGCTCTACCGTGACGAGCGCTCGCGTGCTCGTGAGGTGCTGTCGCCCTCGTCCGTCAAGCATCATCCGACACTGCATGTACTGAAGGCCGACGGTTCGCGCGAACTGCTCGACCTGGGTCGTCTGGAAGCACTGGTCACCAATGCCTGCGAAGGCCTGAGCGGCGTCGAGTCGTCAGCCATTGTCGAAGACACCCTGCGCAATCTCTATGACGGCGCGCGTGAGGCCGACATCAACAATGTGCTGGTCATGTGCGCCCGCGTCATGCTTGAGCAGGAACCGAACTACACCTATGTCACGGCCCGCCTGCTGATGGACCATCTGCGCGCCGAAGGCCTGTCCTTCATGGGCATCGCCGAATCGGCCACGCAGGCCGAGATGACGCAGTACTATCCGCAGGCGCTGCCGGTCTACATCAAGCGCGGCATCGAGCTGGAGCTGCTGGATCCGGCACTGGCCGACTACGACATGGCGCGCCTCGGTGCCGCCCTGAAGCCGGAACGTGACTTCCAGTTCACCTACCTCGGCCTGCAGACCCTGTACGACCGCTACTTCCTGCACAGCAATGACGTGCGCTTCGAACTGCCGCAGATTTTCTTCATGCGTGTCGCCATGGGCCTGGCACTGCGCGAGGCCGGCGACCGTGAAGCGCAGGCCATCGCCTTCTATGACCTGATGTCGAGCTTCGACTACATGTCATCGACACCGACCCTGTTCAATGCCGGCACGCTGCGTCCGCAGCTGTCGTCATGCTACCTGACCACCATTCCTGATGATCTGCACGGCATCTACGGCTCCATCCAGGACAACGCCATGCTGTCCAAGTGGGCTGGCGGTCTCGGCAACGACTGGACGCCGGTGCGCGCACTCGGTGCCTACATCAAGGGCACCAACGGCAAGTCGCAGGGCGTCGTGCCCTTCCTCAAGGTTGCCAACGACACCGCCGTCGCGGTGAACCAGGGCGGCAAGCGCAAGGGCGCGGTCTGCGCCTACCTGGAAACCTGGCATCTCGACATTGAAGAGTTCGTCGAGCTGCGCAAGAACACCGGTGATGACCGTCGTCGTACCCACGACATGAACACCGCCAACTGGGTGCCTGACCTGTTCATGAAGCGCGTCTTCGACAACGGCACCTGGACCCTGTTCTCGCCGTCCGATGTGCCCGACCTGCATGACCTCTATGGCAAAGCCTTCGAACAGCGCTACAGCGAATACGAGCAGATGTGCGACAACGGCCAGATGCGCCTGTACAAGCGCATCCAGGCTCAGGACCTGTGGCGCAAGATGCTGTCCATGCTGTTTGAAACCGGCCATCCGTGGATCACCTTCAAGGACGTCTGCAACCTGCGCTCGCCGCAGCAGCACGTCGGTGTCGTGCACTCGTCGAACCTGTGCACCGAGATCACGCTGAACACCAGCAAGGATGAAATCGCCGTCTGCAACCTGGGTTCGGTCAACCTGGTCAATCACATCGGTGCCGACGGCCTCGATCAGGCCAAGCTGCGCCGCACCGTGCGTACCGCCGTGCGCATGCTCGACAACGTCATCGACATCAACTACTACGCGGTCGAAGCCGCGCGCACCTCGAACATGCGTCATCGCCCGGTGGGCCTGGGCATCATGGGTTTCCAGGATGCGCTGTATGTGCAGAACATCGCCTACGCCAGCAACGACGCCGTGACCTTCGCCGACCGCTCGATGGAAGCGATCAGCTACTACGCCATCGAAGCCTCCAGCGAGCTGGCCGCCGAACGCGGCCGCTATTCGAGCTTCGAAGGTTCGCTGTGGAGCCGCGGCATCCTGCCGATCGACTCGCTGTGGGCGATTGCCGAGCACCGTGGCGCCCAGTATGTGGAAGTCGATTTCAGCCAGACGCTGGACTGGGCCACCCTGCGCGAGCAGGTCAAGACCGTCGGCATGCGCAACTCGAACGTGATGGCGATTGCACCGACCGCGACCATCTCCAACATTTGCGGCGTGTCGCAGTCGATCGAGCCGACCTATCAGAACCTGTATGTGAAGTCGAACCTGTCGGGCGAATTCACCGTGGTCAACCCGTATCTGGTGCACGAGCTGAAGGCACGCGGCCTGTGGGATCCGGTCATGGTCAACGACCTCAAGTACTACGAAGGCTCGGTACAGAAACTCGACCGCATCCCGGCCGACATGAAGGCCATCTACGCCACCGCGTTCGAAATCGAGCCGCGCTGGCTGGTCGATGCCGGTTCGCGTCGCCAGAAGTGGATCGACCAGGCGCAGTCGCTGAACCTGTATCTGGCTGAAGCCTCCGGCAAGAAGCTCGACATCACCTATCGCATGGCATGGTATCGCGGCCTGAAAACCACCTATTACCTCCGCGCCATTGGTGCTACCGCCTCCGAGAAGTCCACCGTTTCGGATGGCGCACTGAACGCCGTGAAAGCACAAATCGAAGAGATGGTTGAAGCCGCGCCGATTCCGCTGGCTTGTTCAATCGACAATCCGGACTGCGAAGCCTGTCAATAAGCGTAGTCTTAGAGGAGATCAAACATGATTAGTTGGGATGACTTCAATGCCGATGAAAAATCCGCTCCGCAAGCACCGGCTGCGCCGGCAGGAGCTGCGCAAGCAGCTGCGCGCGTCGCAGTTGCGCCGGCACCAGCAATGGCACCTGCTCAACCAGCCGCAGCAGAACCTGCCATTCGTGGACTTGAGGCACCTGCTGCCATCGTCACTGCAGCAATCCAGCGAGTAGAGGCCGATGCCCGCGTCGCCGAAGAAGGCTCCGCACACGAACGCGCCGCTGCTGCCCTGGCCGCCCTGGACGCGACACCCGGCCTGGAAGATCTGGGCATGGGTGCCGGCCGCATCAGCGTTGACGACAAGCGCATGATCAACTGCCGCTCCGACCTCAACCAGCTGGTGCCGTTCAAGTACGAATGGGCCTGGCAGAAGTATCTCGACGGCTGCGCCAACCACTGGATGCCACAGGAAGTGAACATGTCGAAAGACGTGTCCATGTGGAAGTCCAACGACGGCCAGCTGACGCCGGACGAGCGCCTGATCGTGATGCGCTCGCTGGGCTTCTTCTCCACCGCCGACTCGCTGGTGGCAAACAATCTGGTGCTGGCGATCTATCGCCTGATCACTAACCCGGAATGCCGCCAGTACATCCTGCGCCAGGCGTTTGAAGAGGCTATCCACACCCATGCCTACCAGTACTGCATTCAGTCGCTGGGCATTGATGAGGGCGAAGTCTTCAACATGTACCGCGAAGTCCCGAGCGTGGCCCGCAAGGCCGCCTGGGGTCTGAAGTACACGCAGAGCCTGAGCGACCCGACCTTCAACACCGGCACCGTGGAAGATGACCAGCGTCTGCTGCGCAACCTGATCGCATTTTACTGCGTGCTCGAAGGCACCTTCTTCTATTGCGGCTTCACCCAGATTCTGTCCATGGGGCGTCGCAACAAGATGACCGGCGTTGCCGAGCAGTTCCAGTACATCCTGCGCGATGAGTCCATGCACGTGAATTTCGGCATCGATGTCATCAACCAGATCAAGATCGAGAATCCGCAGCTGTGGACCAAGGCCTTCCAGCTCGAAGCCACACAGATGATCCTCGAAGGTACGCAGCTGGAAGTCGAATATGCACGCGACACCATGCCGCGCGGCGTGCTCGGCATGAATGCGGCGATGATGGAGGAGTATCTGCAGTTCATCGCCAATCGTCGTCTGGTACAACTGGGCTTGCCAGAACAGTTCCCAGGAGTGAAGAATCCCTTCCCGTGGATGTCCGAGATCATGGACCTGCGCAAGGAAAAGAACTTCTTCGAAACACGTGTCACCGAGTACCAAACCGGTGGCGCCCTGGCCTGGTAATTGTCATGAAAAAGCGCGTGTTGAGTTTGCTCGGTCTGATGGGTCTCGTCGTCGTGGCCTCCTTTGTCTGGCATCGTCAACATGCGCAGCCTATGCCGGCTGCACCGCAGGCTGCCAGCGCAGAAATGCCGAACACATCACCGGAAGCCCTGACGCTGACACAGGAGTCGATCGACGCCCTGCATGCTGACAACAGTGAGCTGCAGGCACGCATCGATGCGCTGCGCAACCAGCAGAGCGATGCCGAGCAACTGATCGCGCTCAAAGCCGCTCGTCTGGCCGAGCTGGAAAAACCTGCACAGAAGCCTTAAATTCCTAGTCAGTCAACGGCTTAGGCCCTTCGCTGCGCCAAGGAAAAACCCGTGCTCCGATTTCTTCTTGCTTGCGCCTTGATTTTGCCGCACCTCGCCAGTGCCGGCCCGGCCATTAATGCTGCCAGCTGCCAGCGCATTGCCATGGGTGCCGGCCCCGACGACATGCATCTGCAAAGCAGTGCAGCCCCGCGCCTGATCATCTCCAGCCATGACCGCCGCAATTTTCGCAGCCACGGCAACATCTATTCCCTACCGACAGACAGCCTGAAGGCCGGCATCATGATTCGCACGGGCGAGCCGGATGGCTTCGCACTGCGACCGCACGGCATTGATCTGATTCAGCGCGACGGGCGCTGGTGGCTGTATGTCATCAATCACGACAACGAACTGTTCAGCGACCAGCACACCCTAGTCATTTACGAAGTGGCCGGCGATACCCTGACCTTCCATCAGGAACTGCGCAGCCCCCTGCTGACGGCACCCAACGACGTCGCTGTTGCCGACAATGGCGATATCTATGTCACCAACGAGCGTGAAGACGGCGCCAGCATTGCCGAGTTCCTGTTCCTGCAGCGCAAAGCCAATGTCGTGGTCTATCGCCCGCAGTCGGGCTGGCGCATAGCGGCCGACGACCTTGCCGTAGCCAATGGCATTCTCATCCAGGGCAGCACGGTCTGGGTTACCCAGACGCTGGGCGAAGGCGTACGCCGCTATCAGCGTGGCAGCGATGGCCGCCTGATACAGATGGTCTCGTTCGGCAATCTGTCACTGCTCGACAGCATTCATGTCCGGGAGAATGGCCACTTCCTCATCCCCGCCTATCCGTCACTGCCCTACTTCCTCTTGCACTGGCAGCGGCCAGGACAACGCTCGCCGACCAAGGTCTATGATGTTGATCCGCAAACAGGCCAGGGCAGCGTGATCTTTGCCGATAACGGCAACACCATCAGCGCCGTCAGCAGCGCCGTCGCCACCAAAGATCAGCTTTATCTGGGCCAGGTCTTCGATGCGTTTGTGCTGCGCTGCCCGCTGGCGCCGTAACAGCCTGCTCGAACAACCTGCCTGAAGGTGACGCTGGTCATATTACGCCGCCAAACATACTCATCAGTATGTTATTGTCGATCGCATAAATGATTTTTCCAGGTATTGATCATGCACCCCGACCATCCACTGCTGACCATCACACATCGTCCATGCCTGCGCCTGTCATGCCATCTGGCACTGGCCACCACTTTCGTGCTCGCCGGCTGCGGCCAGGATGCAGCACCTGTGAAAGTCGAGGCGCAGCCTGTACGCGTGATTGTTGTCGGTAATGACAGCATCGCCAGCAGAGATGTCGCCACAGGTCTGGTCGGTAGTCAGGAGGAGTTCCGGCTCGGCTTCAAAACCGGCGGACTGATCAGCCGAATGCTGGTCGAGGCTGGCGATAACGTACGCGCAGGCCAGACCCTGGCGACGCTTGATACCACCGAAACCGATGCGCAAGTACGTCAGGTCAGCGAGAGCCTGATTAAAGCCAGACGCGATGCCGAACGTGCCGACAAGTTGTTCAAGCAAGGCGTGCTCGCCGAGCAGGTCGCGCAGGATGCCCGCACGCAAGTGGCCGTGATGGAGTCCAATCTCAGTGCCGCACGCTTCAACCGTCAGCAGGCCGTTATTGTCGCCCCTGCGAATGGCGTCGTCTTGCAGCGCCTGGCAGAGGCCCGCGAAGTCACCGCACCTGGTGCACCCGTACTGGTGGTCAGCCGTGCCGATCAGGGCTGGGTATTGCGCGTCGGCCTGAATGATCAGGCAGCAACACGCGTCAAAGTGGGTGATACCGCACTGGTGCGACTCAATGCCTATCCAGGTCAGTCGCTCAACAGTCGGGTCAAGGAAGTCGGTGCCGCCAGCGACCCTCGTACCGGCACGATTACCGTCACGCTGACGCTGCCCAGCGATGCAGGCCTGAAATACATCGCTGGGCAGGTTGGCGAAGCACAGTTGCAGTCTCGCACCGCAGAGATACAGCACCTGACCGTCCCCCTTAGTGCCTTGCTCGAAGGCGAAGGCCATCGCGCCAAGGTCTATGTCATTGACGATAAGAGCAAAGCCCAACGGAAAGTTGTTGCAACAGGTGCTATCCAGAATGATCGCGTCGTCATCATGGCCGGCTTGCGCGATGGCGAGCGCGTGGTCAGTGAAGGTGCTGCCTGGCTCAATCCCGGCATGCCTGTCCGCATTTTGCGCTAAACGGAGAAAATCATGCGTTTAGCGGCTTTTTCGGTTCGCAACTTCCAATTCACGCTGGTGATGTTTGCACTGCTGACGGCACTGGGCTGGCACACCTGGCAGAACATCCCTCGCGGCGAAGACCCGACCTTTGCTATCCCCGTCGTCACTGTCGTGGCGGTGTATCCGGGAGCCGATCCAGCCGACATGGAGAAGCTGGTTGCTGATCCGATCGAGGATGCGCTGAACCGTATCGATGACGTCAAGAACATCTGGAGCGACAGCGAGAACGGACTCGCCGTAGTGCGCATCGAATTCGACTGGAGCAAGGACGCAGAAAAGAAATACGATGAAGCGCTGCGCGAAATCAATGCCGTGCGCAGCAGTCTGCCAGCCGACCTGCGCTCACTGGAAGTCAGCAAGGCCAGTCCGGGGCTGGTGAACATTCTGCAAATGGCTTTGGTGGGTCCCAATGGCTCGCCCCAGGCCATGCGTGAGGTTGCCGAAAACCTGCAGGACCGGCTGGAGCAGGTCAAAGGCGTACGTGATGTCGAAATCTGGGGCTTGCCGGCTGCCGAGGTGCAAATTGCACTGGACCTCGCCCGGCTTGCGCAGTATCAGATCCCTGTCAGCCGCGTGGCGCAGATCCTGCAAAGTGAAAATCGTAATATTCCGGGCGGAGCCATCGAGGCTGGCACGCGTCGCTTCAATATTCGCACCACCGGCAGCTACAAGTCGCTGAGCGAAATTGCCGACACCGTGATCGCCAGCAATGGCGGCCGCATTTTGCGTCTGAAAGATGTCGCCAGCGTAAAGTGGGACTACGCCGAAGAGACCCATCGCACGCGCTATCAAGGCCAGCAGGCGATCTTCATTACCGCCAGCCAGAAGGACAATCAGAACATTTTTGTCGTGCGCGATGCTCTCATCGCGGAGATTGATACCTTTCGCAAGACGCTGTCACCAAACTATCGACTCGAAGTCGGCTTCGACCAGTCGAAAAATGTTCACAACCGTCTGGGCCGCCTCGCCACAGACTTCATGATCGCCATCGGTCTGGTCATGATCACGCTGCTGCCATTGGGCCTGCGAGCTGCCGGCGTGGTCATGGTGTCGATCCCGCTGTCGCTGGCGATGGGCATGTCCATGCTCTATTTCGCCGGCTTCTCGCTCAATCAGCTGTCGATTGCCGGCTTTGTGCTGGCGCTGGGCCTTCTCGTTGATGACTCAATTGTCGTCGTGGAGAATATTTCGCGCTTCATGCGTCAGGGCTACAGCCGAACGCAGGCGGCCATCAAGGCCACCAACCAGATCTATCTGGCCGTGCTGGGCTGTACTGCAACTCTGCTGTTTGCCTTTCTGCCGCTGTTCTTCCTGCCCGAAGGTGCTGGCAAATTCATCCGCTCACTGCCCGCCGCGGTCACATTCACCGTGCTGGCCTCATTCTTCGTGTCACTCACCATCATTCCTTTTCTGGCCAGCCGCTGGCTGTCACCGGATGAGCATCCGGAGGGTAACAAACTCCTGCAGATGGTCATGCGCGGCATCCATACCGTGTACCGGCCTTTGCTCGGCTGGGCGCTGTCACATCCGCGCAAGACGCTGGGGCTGGCGCTGGCCGGCTTTCTTGCCACGCTCATGCTGGCACCTCAGCTGGGCGTCAGCCTGTTTCCCAACGCTGATGTGCCGCAAATGCGCATTTCAGTAGAGGCACCGGATGGCACCGCGCTGGAAGAAACCGATCGTGCCGTAAAGCATGTCGAGCAATATTTGCTGAAGCAGCCTGAAGTGCAGGCCGTCTTTGCCAATGCAGGCCGTGGCAACCCTCGTATTTTCTATAATGTGTTCCCGCGTGAAACACGCGCCAATATTGGTGACCTGTTTGTCATTCTGAAGCGTTATGACCCCGATACCACACCGGCATTCTATGCCCGGGTCAGGCGCGAGCTCACCAACTATCCTGGCGCCCGCATCATTGTGAAGCCCTTCGAAAATGGCCCGCCCATTGACGCACCAATCGCCATTCGTCTCATCGGACCCAGCATTGACGAGCTGCGCGCGCTGGCACTGACGGTCGAAAAGCAGCTCCATGCGCTACCGGGCACGCGCGATGTCGTCAACCCAGTACGCTTGTTGCGCACCGACATAGACCTCGGGATCGACACCACCAAGGCATCACTGTATGGCATCAGCTCGCAGGATATTGACCGCACGGTTCGTCTCGCGATTGCCGGTGAAAGCGTTGGCAAATATCAGGAAGACGATGGCGACGAATTCGACATCACCTTGCGATTGCCCCTGGAAGATGGCCATGCCCGCCTGAGCAATCTCGATCAGGTCTATGTCAACTCGCCCAGTGGTGCCGCCATTCCGCTGAGCCAGCTCACTCAGCCCAGCTTTGTCGCGGCTCCGAACTCGATTCCACGCTATCAGCGCCAGCGCGCCGTGACCGTGACCGCCTACGTAAAAGAAGGCTTCAATACCGAAAAAGTCACCAATGCCCTGGTCAAGCAGCTTGACCAGCTACAATGGAAGGAAGGCTACCGCTACAAGGTTGCCGGTCAGGTCGAGGCGCGACAGGAGAGCTTTGGCGGCATTGAAACCGCAGCCTTGGTAGCCGTGTTCGGCATTCTGGCGGTACTGATTCTGGAGTTCGGCAACTTTAAAAGTACCGCCATCGTCGCCGGCGTCATTCCGCTGGGCATCATGGGCGGCCTGGTCGCACTCTATCTGGCCGGACTGTCGGTGTCGTTTACCGCCATGATCGGCTTCATTGCGCTCATCGGCATCGAGATCAAGAACTCCATCTTGCTGGTCGATTTTACCAATCAGTTGCGAGAGGACGGACGAACGCTGATGGAGGCTATCCAGGAAGCCGGCGAGATCCGCTTCCTGCCGATTCTGCTGACCTCGATGACAGCCATTGGCGGCTTGATGCCACTGGCACTGCAGGGCTCGCCGCTGTATGCGCCACTGGCCTGGGTGATCATTGGCGGCATGCTGTCATCAACCTTCCTTGCGCGCCTGGTGACACCGGTGATGTATCTGCTCATGGCACCGCCGGTAGCCTTGCGAAAAAGCCACGACGACTAGTTTGCCGCCCGTACCGTTCAGCTCGCCGTTATACTGCGCGAGCTGAACGGAGCCTCTGCAAAATGACTGAAACCCATACCAACCCTGCTCACTCGCCTGCAGACGACGACCACGACCGTCGCTTTGCCGGTGTCGGCCGTGTCTATGGCGATTCCGCACTTTCGCGCTTTGCCGGCAGCCATGCAGTTGTTGTCGGACTCGGTGGTGTTGGCTCCTGGGTCGTCGAAGCACTTGCGCGCAGCGCCATCGGTCAACTCACGCTGGTCGACCTCGATGTCGTCGTCGCATCCAACGTGAATCGCCAGCTGCAGGCGACCAGCGAGCAGTTCGGGCGCGGCAAGGCAGAGGTTCTGGCTGAGCGCGTACGCAGCATCAATCCGCGCGCACGCGTCCGGGTGGTCGATGACTTTCTGACACGCGACAATGCCGAGGACATTCTCACGCCTCAGCCCGATCTGATCTTCGATTGCTGCGATGATGCCAAGGCCAAGCTGACGTTGACTCTGCATGCCCGCCGTCATCGCAATGTCCTGGTTGTTTGCGGCGCTGCTGGCGGCAAGACCGATCCTGCCCGCCTGCGCGTTGAGGATCTGGCACGTACCGAGCAGGATCCGCTGCTGGCGCGCTTGCGCAAACGCCTGCGCAAGCATCACGGCTATCCGGAAGAAGCCGGAAAGTCGTTCGGCATTACCTGTATTTATTCGGATGAACAGATCACTGAGCCCGTTGCCGGCCTGTGTGATAACGCGGGATTGAACTGTGCGGGCTATGGCTCGCTGGTGACGGTCACGGCCAGCATGGGTCTGCTGGCCGTGAGTACCGGTTTGAAGCAGCTGCTGAGACGCAGCAAACGAACCTAGATCACTTGCTCGGGATGCAGTCTGCGGCCGCACCTGCAGATTCGGCCAGACCGGCAGCCACAGAGGCTGCCTCACCACCGGCATTGCGCAATACCCCTGCTGCCATTTTGCCAAACATGCCACCAAGACCTGCCGTTTTGCTGGCAGCACTCGGCTGACATGGCTGAGCACTGGCCTGGGCTTGCGCAGCCTGAGCAGTGGCCAGCGCCTGCTGCGCCTGCGCAGCCATGGCTTGCGCCTTGGCAGTTTCGTAGGCCTTGCGCTGCGCCGGCGTCATTTGCGCCAGACGCGCCTGAGCCAATGCTTCAGCCTGCGCCGGAGTCAGAGCCTGCATTTGTGCCACAGCCTGCAGCTGCGCTGGCGTCATACCCTGCTTGATCAATGCCTGTTGCTGCGCGGCGCTGAGGCTTGCTGACTGCCCGTAACCATTGGCAGCTGCTTGCGCATATGCATTCGCAAGTGCTTGCTGCTGTACAGGTGTCAGCGTCTGGCCATTGGCTGCTGCCTGGGCAGCCAGCGCAGCGCCCAGATTTGCCTGGATGGATTTGGAATCAGAGCCGATGGAAGCATTTGCGGCAGCTGCCGCTTGCGCAATAGCTGCGGCTTGCTGCGTGGTCGCAGCATCTACCGGCACACCGGCCCGTTGCGAGGCCACATTGACGGCAGCACCGAGCAGACTGCCCCAAACCGAGCCTCCTGCATCAGCGGCATACGTCTGTGCGCTGGAAATAGCCAGAATGGCAACAGCGAGTGTTTTTATTTTCATGATGTGAACTCCTTGAACTCCATGTAATAAAAAAGGGCACTGACGTCACCGTCAATGCCCTTCAGGGGCGAACCTGACTTTATCGAAACTCAGTGGCCGCCGCCAGTCACACCCTTGACCATGTCTTCCAGGACTTTCTTCGCATCACCAAAGACCATCATGGTCTTGTCAAGGTAGAACAGATCGTTGTCGAGGCCGGCATAACCAGTGGCCATCGAACGCTTGATAACCATGACGGTACGGGCACGGTGTGCCTCAAGAATCGGCATGCCGTAGATCGGCGAAGCCGGATTGTCCTTGGCAGCCGGGTTGACCACGTCGTTGGCGCCGATCACCAGAACCACGTCTGTGGAAGCGAAATCGCTGTTGATTTCGTCCATTTCACAGACATCTTCATATGGCACATCTGCTTCAGCCAGCAGCACGTTCATGTGACCGGGCATACGGCCAGCCACCGGGTGGATGGCATAACGCACATTCACACCTTTTGCCTTCAGCACGGTGGCCAGTTCTTTCACGGCATTCTGAGCACGCGCCTGAGCCAGACCGTAGCCCGGAACAATCACGACGGAGTCGGCGTTGGCCATCAGGAAGGCAGCGTCGTCGGCCGAACCGGCGCGATGTGTCCTCTCAGTGCCATCGCCTGCGTCAACGGCTGCACCGGCGCTGGCACCGAAGCCGCCAAAGAGCACGTTCAGCAGCGAACGGTTCATGGCATTGCACATGACATAAGACAGAATCGCGCCGGAAGAGCCCACCAGCGAACCGGCGATGATCAGCATCGGGTTATTCAGCGTGAAGCCGATACCGGCAGCCGCCCAGCCCGAGAACGAGTTCAGCAGGGACACCACCACCGGCATGTCGCCGCCACCGATCGGGGCGATCCAGATGAAGCCGAAAGCCAGGGCCAATGCGGTCATGGCATAGAAGGCATCCAGATTTTCGGTGCTGAAATAGACAGCGCCGAAGCCGACCATGCCGAGAAACAGCGTGGCCTGTACCGGCTTGACCCAGGCACCGCTGACCGACTTGGCCCACTTCTTGGCGGCGAGCTTGCCATAGGCAAACACGGAAGCCGTGAAGGTGATGGCACCCACGAAGCAGCCGACAAAGAGCTCAAAGCGATGCAGGGCATCGTGATGAACACCTTCGTGCAGAACCGCAGCCACCGCGATGCAGACCGCCGAGAGACCGACCAGTGAGTGCATCATGGCAACGGTTTCAGGCATCTGCGTCATCGGCACGGTACGAGCACGATGCAGGCCGATCGCAGCGCCCGCCACCATGGCGCCGATGATGAGACCGAGTACCGGGTTCGGCGCGACAAAGAACGTGGTCAGGATGGCCAGCGTCATGCCGATCATGCCGTAACGGTTGCCCATGATGGCCGTCTTCGGGCCGGACAGGCCGCGCAGGGTCAGGATGAACAGGACAGAGCCGACGAGATAGAACCAGTCGGCGTATTGTGCAAAAGCAGTCATTTGAGTCGCTCCTTACTTCTTCTTTTTCTTGAACATATCAAGCATGCGTTCGGTCACGGCAAAGCCGCCGAAGATGTTGATGCTGGCCAGGAAAACGGCGAAAGCGCCCAAGAGGCTGGTGGGTGTAATGGTTTGCAGCGCAGCAGGATCGCTGCCACTGGCAACGGTCTGCAGCATGGCGCCGACAATGATGATGCCCGACAGCGCATTGGTCACAGCCATCAGCGGCGTGTGCAACGCGGGGGTGACACCCCAGACCACGTAGTAACCCACGTAGATGGCCAGGATGAACACAGTGAAGGTGCTGACGAAGGGCACGCTGGTGGCGTGTTCAGCGATCTGATGAACCTGCTCGAGGTTGACGATGTCTTGCATGGCGAAACTCCTGATCAGTTCGGCTTCTTGTAGATGAGCGTGCCGGCATCGACGATCAGCGTCGGCTTCACCATGTCATCTTCGCGATTGAGCACAATTTCACTGGTTTCCTTGTTATGCATGGGGGCAAGGAAATTCAGCAGGTTGCGCGAGTAAAGCGCCGAGGCTTCGGTAGCCACGAGGGCCGGGATGTTGCCGATACCGACGATGCGCGCACCGTTTTCGGTGATCACGGTCTCATCCAGCTTCGAGCCTTCGACGTTGCCGCCCGAGCTCACCGCCATGTCGATGATGACCGAACCCGGCTTCATCTTGGCGACAGTTTCAGCCTTGACCAGCACCGGCGCCTTGCGGCCCGGAATCTGCGCCGTGGTGATGACGATGTTGGCATTGGAAACAGCCTTGTCGACTACCGCAGCCTGATCGCGGATATATTCCGGCGATGGCTGCCAGGCGTAGCCACCAGTGCTGAGGGCCTTCGCCTTCTCTTCGTCAGACATTGGCACATCGAGCCAGCGACCACCGAGCGATTCGACCTGCTCCTTGGCGGCCGGACGCAAATCGGAGGCCTCAACCACTGCACCGAGGCGCTTGCCGGTGGCGATGGCCTGCAGACCGGCAACACCGACACCGAGCACGACAATACGCGCCGGCTTGATGGTACCGGCAGCGGTCATCATCATCGGAAACAGACCGGCGTATTCGTTGGCACCCAGCAAGACGGCCTTGTAACCGGCCAGGTTGGCCTGCGACGAGAGGATGTCCGAGCTCTGGGCACGGGTAATACGGGGAATCAGCTCCATGGCCACGCAGGTCAGGCCGCGTGCCGCATAGGCTTCAAGATGGTCATTCTGGTGTGGCGCAAAAGCAGCCAGTACCGTGGCACCCTGCTTGATCAATGCGGTTTCGTCCGCATTGGGGGCAGCCACTTTCAGAATGATGTCGGTATTCAGTGCCTCGGCAGCGGTAGCGACCACTTTGGCACCGGCAGCTTCATAAGCAGCATTGGTGCAGCTCGATGCCAAGCCGGCACCACTTTGCACGAGTACTTCACAGCCCATGGCTGCAAACTTCTTCACGGTCTCTGGTGTTGCAGCGACACGCGTCTCGCCAGCCAGAGTTTCCGCGGGGATACCAATCTGCATGGTTCGTCCTCTTTTATCGATGGAACCACCACCAACCGGTTGGGTCAGGGGCGACGACTAAATCACCAGAGCAAGGTCGTTGCTCTGTGTAAACCGGCGGATTGTAAGTCATCTGCTACGACTTTTGTCGAGCAATTGGAGGCAAAAACCTAAGCATCATCGCAATTACACTCCTTAACCAAAACACACAATAAGACACGGACCATTCACAAATGGCATGATAAATTCAATTCGTGTAAAAATAGCCCTGTGCGCTAATGACAAAAACAACACAACTTCGTGAGCCATCTTATGAACAAAACCGCCCTCACCCAGGCCATCTGCCTGACCTGTGCCCTCGCAACGCCACTGGCAGCGAATGCTGGAGAGGTCGGAGCTCCGAGTCTTTACCACATCTACATCGGTGCGTTATTTACAGCGACTGATTCAGAGCGCCAGCTGGTCGATTACGGACGTGGCTTCACCGGCGCCTTCGGCATGCCAATCAGGGCTGTCAACAATCTTTCGTTTGAGCTGGGGGCCAGCCAGCAAGTGCTGAAAACCCCGGACAGCCTGAACTCCAACTTTTTCCGGCAGGAGCTCACGGGCTCGCTGATGTACTCTTTCGGCAACCGAGATGAGCTGACGCCCTACGTCATCGGAGGCATTGGCGTAGCCCGCAACGACACGATTGCACTTGACGAAACCAACTTCACGGCACATCTCGGCATGGGTGCCACCCGCCTTTTCGGTGACTTCGTGCGTGGCCGTGTCGAGCTGAAAGGCAATTACGACACCTTTGCCGATCAGGATCTGTTTGAAGCATCCCTGAGTGCTGGTGTGGAAGTGCCCCTGGGCCGTACTAAGGAAGTCGAGGTGGTACGTACGGTGATAGAGCCCGCGCAAATCATCGAGAAACAGGTTGAAGTCATCAAGGAGGTCGTCAAGGAAGTGGCCCCTCCTGACTCCGATGGTGATCACATTGCCGACACCGACGACAAGTGCCCCGGCACGCTGGCTGATGTTCGTACCGACAACCTGGGCTGTGCCATTGCTCAGTCTGTCACACTCCAAAACATTGAGTTTGATCTCAACAAGGCATCGCTCAAACAGGAGTCCGGCAGCCTGATCGAGCAGGCCGCAAACTTCTTCAAACAGCAACCTAACCTGCGCGCAGTTATCGCTGGTCACACCGATGATATCGGCAAGGATGCAAGCAATCTGACGCTTTCGCAGGCACGTGCCAATACGGTCGTCAAGGCGCTGGTCAACAGCGGCCTGGATGCCAAGCGCTTCAAGGCCGTTGGTCTGGGCGAAAGCATGCCGGCCGTTGCCAACACCAGCGATGAAAGCCGCGCCCGCAATCGTCGCGTCGAGTTTCTGCTGAGCACCAGCGAAGCCAACTAATTCGTTTCAAGGAGATAACGATAATGCTTTTAAGCAAAAGCAAATACCTGCTCATCGCAGGGGTAGCAGCGATCTCGCTCAGCCTGGCTGGGTGTGATGATGCTAAAAACGACAATGCAGGTACCACGGCCGCAGCCAACAAGCTCGACACCGATGGTGATGGCGTACTGGACAGTGTGCCTGACAACTGCATCACGATTACCAACAGCAATCAGTCTAATATCGACAGCGATGCACTGGGCGATGTCTGCGACGCCGACATGGACGGCGATGGCAAGACCAACACCATCGACAATTGCAGCATGGTGCCCAATGCCGACCAGAAAGACACCAATGCTGATGGTGTAGGCGATGCCTGCACCAATGACAAGGATGGCGACGGCAAGCTCAATAATGTCGACAACTGCCCGCTCATTGCCAATCCGAATCAGACCGATCTCAATAACAACGGCATCGGCGACGCCTGCGAAGACAGCGACAGCGATACTGTCCGCGACTCAAGCGACAATTGCCCGCTGACCGCCAATACCAACCAGCTCAATACTGACGGCGACAGCCTCGGTGATGCCTGCGACACTGATGACGATAACGATGGCAAGACAGATGGCGCAGATAACTGCCCGACAGTCGCCAACGCATCCCAGACTGACTCCGATAACGATGGCATCGGTGACGCCTGTGATGGCGACATTGATGGCGACACCATCCCGGACAGCACCGACAACTGCCCGACAGTGCCCAATCTGAATCAGGCCGACATCGATGCCAATGGCACTGGCGATGCCTGCTCAGACTCGGATCTGGATGGCAAAACCGACAACATCGACAATTGTCGTCTGGCGGCCAATGCCGATCAGCTTGACTCTGACCTCGACGGCCAGGGTGATGCATGCGACGCCGATGCCGACGGCGATGGCGTCAGCAACAGCGTCGACAATTGCCCGCTGGTAGCCAATCCGAATCAGGCAAATACCGATGGTGTGGGTTCTGGCGATGCCTGTACCGATGACAAGGATGGCGACGGTGTTGCTGACAGCAGCGATAACTGCCCGACAGTTGCGAATGCCGATCAGAGTGACTTCGACAACAGTGGCAGCGGCGACGCCTGCTCGGACTCAGACCTTGATGCCGTCAAGGACAATACGGACAACTGCCGCCTGGTGCCTAACCCAGACCAGCTCAATACCGATGGTGATGGTTTCGGCAATGCCTGCGACGACGACGACGACGGTGATGGCGATGCTGACGGTGCAGACAACTGCCCACTGACGGCCAACGCTGATCAGAAAGATACGGATGTAGACCGCATCGGTGATGCCTGCGAGTCAGACATCGACAATGACGGCGTGCAGAACAGCGTCGACAACTGCCCCACTGTCGCCAATGCCAACCAGGCCGATCTCGATGGTGATGCGCTGGGTGATGCCTGTGACGCCGATGCCGATGAGGATGGTATCGACGACAACACTGATCCTTGCATCTATCGCGAAGTGATTAACGGCACCGTCACCACAGCCTGCCCAACCTCCACTGACCTGAAAACCGGCTTCACCTGCACAGGCTTCGCACCGGCCGGCAGCACTGTCACCCCCGTCAAGGAAGGTGGTCTCTGCGCGCTCAGTGGTGTGCTGCTCAACGGCTCGCTGCTCGACATCTGTGGTGTTAATTCGCCGGTCTCGGCAGCTGATGGCAATGGCGATACCTTTGCCACAGTGAACAATGCGGTTGCACTAGCAGACAGTCTGTTCACCGATGGCGCACTGACCGGTAGCGTTGGTGTTTCGGTGACACTGCCTCAGACGATTGCTGCCGGCCAGCTGGCTGCGTTCAAGATCAGTGTGCCACGCAGCTTGCTTGAACTGAGCCTGGCGAAAGCCATTACGGTCACCACCGATGGTGGCGACTCGTTTGGCGGCGCCAACCAGACCGGAGGCCTGGCACTTGAGCTGCTGACTGCTGGCTACGATGGCAATGTTGATCCGCTGGGCGTTGATAACCTGGCACCAGGCTCTGTGCAGCCACAGTATGTCTTGGGCGGCTATGCAACCCAGCCCTTCAAGACCATCACCATCAAAGTCGGTGGTGGCCTCTCCGCTGATCTGGGCACATCGCTTGAGGTCTATGATGTCTGTACCGGCATTACCATCGGCACAACCACAACCATTAGTGACGGCACTTCACCATTACCAATCCCGAGCACCGGCGACACGACCCCAACGGACGACAATCCGCTGGCGATCATCACCACGCCTCTGGGCGATGCCTTGGCGCCAGTTACTGATGCTCTTGACGTGGTGACAACGCCACTGAGTGAGGCACTCGACAGCAACCTGGGCAGCACTCAACTGGCCCCAATCAGCAATGCCCTGGTTGACCTGCTCAATGGTGAGAGCGACGAGACCGGTGGCACTACCGGGACACCGCTGGACCTCATCATCGATCCGCTGGTGGCACTCATCCCCGCCGATGACGGTGGTGAGACCGGTGGCACTACCAGCACACCGCTGGACCTCATCATCGATCCGCTGGTGGCGCTCATCCCCACCGATGACGGTGGTGAGACCGGTGGCACTACCGGGACACCGCTGGACCTCATCATCGATCCGCTGGTGGCACTCATCCCCGCCGATGACGGTGGTGAGACCGGTGGCACTACCGGCACACCGCTGGACCTCATCATCGATCCGCTGATGGCACTCATCCCCGCCGATGACGGTGGTGAGACCGGCGGCACTACCGGGACACCGCTGGACCTCATCATCGATCCGCTGGCCGCTGCTGCGGGCGACTTTGGTGCCATCGACCCGGCTGATCCGTCAACTTATCCGCTGATCGGCATGCTGATTCCGGCAGATGACGGTGGTGAGACCGGTGGCACTACCGGCACACCGCTGGACCTCGTCATCGATCCGCTGGTGGCACTCATCCCCGCCGATGACGGTGGTGAGACCGGCGGCACTACCGGGACACCGCTGGACCTCATCATCGATCCGCTGGCCGCTGCTGCGGGCGACTTTGGTGCCATCGACCCGGCTGATCCGTCAACTTATCCGCTGATCGGCATGCTGATTCCGGCAGATGACGGTGGTGAGACCGGTGGCACTACCGGCACACCGCTCGACATCATCATTGATCCACTGGCGTCAGCTTTTGGTGGTTTTGCCGGTTAACATGCCAGCCGACTACCAACCATAAAAAAACGCCCCAGATGGGGCGTTTTTTTATCTCACATATAACAGTGGCAAATACTCAGCCCGGCAACGCCTGCTTGCTCAGTCTGTATGCACCATGAAGAGTCCTGTAGATAACCCAAAGCTTGATTGCCAATAACAAGAATGGCCCGACAGCACTTTTAATGACCAGTGCCAGCAATAACAAAAGCAGCACCGCAGTCCCAATGGTTCTGATCTGGTAGCGACCATGTGCCATGTGCAGAGGCTCGGAGACGCGACGAGTCAACAGTATCGACAAAGCTAAACCCGCCAGCGCCAACGCCCCCATCAAAGCACCAGGCATCAGCAGGGCGAGCCCCAGACCGTACGAGGTGAAGGCAATTTTTCTGCTCGAGATAGCCATAGTTATCAGACCTCCGGTCGCATATGCGGGAACAGAATCACATCACGAATGCTCGGCGAGTCTGTAAACAACATCACTAGTCGATCAATACCAATGCCTTCGCCAGCTGTCGGCGGCAGCCCATACTCGAGTGCGCGGATGTAGTCGGCGTCGTAATGCATGGCCTCGTCGTCGCCGGCATCCTTCTCACGCACCTGCTGGAGGAAACGCTCGGCCTGATCTTCGGGATCGTTCAGCTCGGAGAAACCGTTGGCAATTTCGCGACCACCGATGAAGAACTCGAAGCGGTCAGTGATGAACTCGTTGTCGTCGTTGCGGCGGGCCAGCGGTGACACCTCGGCCGGATATTCGGTGATGAAGGTCGGCTGGCGCAGCTGCGTCTCCACCGTCTCCTCGAAGATCAGCGTGTGCAGCTTGCCGATGCCCCAGATCGACTTCACGTCCATCTTCAGCTGTTCGCGCACGACTTTGGCGGCCTGGTCGTAATCCCAGAGCTGCTCGCGGGTCAGGTGCGGGTTGTACTTGAGGATGGAGTCGACCATGGACAGACGCTCGAACTTCGAGCCGAAGTCATAGACCTCGCCCTGATACGGCACCATCGTGTTGCCGAGAATGTCCTGCGACAGCGTGCGCAGCATGTCTTCGGTGAGGTCCATCAGGTCGCGGTAGTCCGCATAAGCCTGATAGAACTCGATCATGGTGAATTCGGGGTTGTGACGCGCCGACACGCCTTCGTTGCGGAAGTTGCGGTTGATCTCGAACACGCGCTCGAAGCCGCCCACGACCAGACGCTTGAGGTAGAGCTCGGGCGCGATGCGCAGGAACAGTGGCATGTCGAGTGCGTTGTGATGCGTGTTGAACGGCTTGGCAGCGGCACCACCGGGGATGACATGCATCATCGGCGTTTCGACTTCCATGAAGTCGCGGCCGGCCATGAAGCGGCGAATGCCATCGACGACCTGCGAGCGGATGCGGAAGGCGCGACGCGTGTCTTCGCTGACGATGAGATCGACATACCGTTGGCGATACTTCATCTCCTGATCGGCCATGCCGTGGAACTTGTCCGGCAGCGGGCGCAGGCCCTTGGTCAGCAGGCGCAGGCTTTCCACATGCAGCGACAGCTCGCCGGTCTTGGTCTTGAAGACATAGCCGCTGGCGCCGAAGATATCGCCCAAATCGGTCTGCTTGAAGGCGGCATAAGCCTCTTCACCGATGGCATCACGCGAGATGTAGAGCTGGATACGCCCGCCCATGTCCTGGATCGTGGCGAAGCTGGCCTTGCCCATGACGCGCTTGAGCATCATGCGGCCGGCGAGCGCGAAATGATGCTTCTCGGCCTCCAGCACTTCCGGTTCCAGCTCGCCGAAGCGGGCATGCAGATCGGTGGCGAGGGCATCGCGGCGGAAATCGTTCGGGAAGGCCTGACCCTGGGCACGAATGCCGGCGAGCTTCTGCTTGCGCTCGGCGATGAGCTTGTTGACGTCGGCTGCCGGCGCTTCAGCAACAGGGGCATCGATGGGCTTGTTCTGGTTGTCTGTCATGGTCGTGTCCGCTTACAGGCCCATCTTCAGGGAGGCTTCGATGAATTCGTCGATATCGCCATCGAGGACGGCGTTCGGGTTGGAGTTTTCGATGTTGCTGCGCAGATCCTTCACACGCGACTGATCCAGCACATACGAGCGAATCTGATGACCCCAGCCGATGTCTGACTTGGTGTCTTCTAGCGCCTGCTTGGCGGCGTTGCGCTGCATCACGGCGAGCTCGTAAAGACGGGCACGCAGCATCTTCCAGGCGCGGTCACGGTTGGCGTGCTGCGAACGCTCGTTCTGGCAGGCCACCACGGTATTGGTCGGGACGTGCGTGAGACGCACGGCCGAGTCGGTCTTGTTGATGTGCTGACCGCCGGCGCCGCTGGCGCGGTAAGTATCGGTACGAACATCGGACGGATTGATGTCGATCTCGATGTCGTCATCGATTTCCGGCGATACGAACACCGCCGAGAACGACGTGTGACGGCGATTGTCGGAGTCGAACGGCGACTTGCGCACCAGACGGTGAATACCGGTTTCGGTACGCAGCCAGCCAAAGGCGTAATCGCCTTCGATGCGAATGGTCGCGGACTTGATGCCGGCGACTTCACCGTCCGACACTTCCATGACTTCGGTTTTGAAGCCCTTCTTGTCAGCCCAGCGCAAGTACATGCGCAGCAGAATGCTGGCCCAGTCCTGCGCCTCGGTGCCACCAGCACCGGACTGGATATCGATGAAGCAGTGGTTGGCATCCATCTCGCCGGCAAACATGCGGCGGAATTCGAGATCGGAAAGCAGCTTGTCGAGATGATTCAACTCGCCGGTGACATCATCGAGCGTGCCTTCGTCGTCTTCCTCGACGGCGAGGTCGAGCAGGTCTTTGGCATCGGTCAGACCGCTGGTGAGCTGGTCGATGGTGATGACCACGCCTTCTAGCGCACTGCGCTCACGGCCGATGTCTTGCGCCCTTTTCGGGTCATTCCAGATGCTAGGATCTTCGAGTTCGCGCAGGACTTCCTCCAGACGCTCCTTCTTCAGATCGTAGTCAAAGATACCCCCGGAGCGACTCGGTGCGCTCGGTGAAGTCCTTGATGCGGTTCAGGTAGGGATTGATTTCCATGGGTTACACGCCAGCTGGGTTTCAAAGCGCGCGATTGTAGCCGATTCCCTGCAGCGGCGCATGTTCGCGCGGCCCGGCCCTCACATCGCCTGCATGTCCTCGATTCTCAGCTGCAGCGTCTCCATGCCGCGAAAGAAATTGAGGTCCAGGCGATAGGCCAGGCGCACGCGCTTGCAGCCGGCATTCGGCCAAACCGCCCTGTCGACATTGAAGGCAATGCCGTCAAACATGCGATTCGAGTCGGGATGACTGAGGCTGAGCTTGAGATGTTTCTCCTTCAGCAGGCGCTGTTCCAGCAACAGGAACTCGCCCTCGAACAACGGTTCCGGGAAGGCCTGCCCCCACGGGCCGCCATCGCGCAGCAGGCGCGCCGTGGTTTCGGTGAAGTCAGCTGCCTGCAATTCGCCATCCGTGAGCAGGACTGCCTCCAGATCGGCCGGATCTATCCAGTCCTGCAAGACCTCATCGAAAGCCTGACGAAACGCCGCAATATTCGCAGCCGGCAAGCTCAGGCCGGCCGCCATGGCATGACCGCCAAACTTGGTGATCAGGCCGGGATGGCGCGTTGCCACGGCATCCAGCACATCGCGAATATGCACGCCGGGGATGGAGCGAGCCGAACCTTTCAACTCCTCGGGCTGTTCGCCATAGGCCGGCGCTTGTGCCGGTGCAAAAGCGATCACCGGGCGGTGATAACGCTCCTTGATGCGTCCCGCCAGAATGCCGATGACGCCTTGGTGCCAGTGCCGGTCATAGAGCACGAGGCCGTGCGGGAGTGTATCGGCGGTGAATTTGAAGGCATTGAGCGCAGCCATCGCCTCGTTCTGCATGCCGCCTTCGATGTCGCGCCGCTCCTGATTCAGGGCATCGAGCTCGCCGGCCATGCGCAGCGCGGCTGTCGGCGAATCGGTGAGCAGGCAGAGAATGCCTTCCGCCATATCATCCAGCCGGCCGGCAGCGTTCAGACGCGGCGCCACGACAAAGCCGAGGTCAGTGGCCTGCAAGCGCACCGGATCACGCTCGGCAACCTTGAGCAGCGCGGTGATGCCGGGGCAGCAACGGCCGGCACGGATACGCGCCAGCCCTTGCTGCACCAGCAGGCGATTATTGGCGTCGAGCGCGACGACATCAGCCACTGTGCCGAGCGCGACCAGATCGAGATAGTCAGCCATGTTCGGTTCAGCCAGACCTTGCGCGGCAAACCAGCCCGCCGCGCGCAGGCGCGTGCGCAAGGCGGACAGCACATAGAAGACGACGCCGACACCGGCCAGATTCTTGCTCGGGAAGGTGCAGCCCGGCTGATTCGGATTGACGATGGCATCGGCCGGCGGCAAGGTCGCGCCGGGCAAGTGATGGTCGGTGATCAGTACACGCACACCCGCAGCCTGCGCTGCGGCGACGCCTTCGTGGCTGGCAATGCCGTTATCCACGGTGATGATGAGCTGCGGCTGCTTCTCGGCCAGCGCGAGGGCAACAATGCCCGGCGTCAGGCCGTAGCCGTAGGTGAAGCGATTGGGCACGAGGAAGTCGACCTGCTGCGCCCCTAGGGCACGCAAGGCGCGTACGGACAATGCCGTGCTGGTCGCGCCATCGGCATCAAAGTCGCCGATGATGAGCAGGCGCCATTGTTCGCGCAGGGCCTGTTGCAACAAGTCCAGAGCAGCATCCAGACCATGCAGGGCACTGGCTGGCTTGAGCGCCGCCAGGGTCTGCACCAGCTCCTCGGCAGCATGCACACCGCGCGCGGCATACAGCCTGGCCAGCAAAGGATGCATACCCGTCAATGCCTGTGCAGCACTGGCACGGCGACGCCACACTTTTGCCGTCATCTCGGCGCTCTCCGGAAGTCGTCGTCACCATGAAAAAGGCCGCCCGCAGGCGGCCTTGAGCAGTCATTTGCGCATCAAACACCCATGGTCTGCAGGATGCTGTCGCGAACCTGATCGAGTTTGGCATCGATGGTCTTGAGCACGGCGCTGGCACATTGGCCAATCGCCGTATCAGGATCCTTCAAGCCATTGCCGGTCAAGGTGCAGACAATCACCGAGCCCTCAGGGATCTTGCCGCTCTTGATGTCGCGCAGCGCGCCACTGAGCGATGCCGCCGATGCCGGCTCGCAGAAAATGCCTTCCGACATGGCGAGCAGACGCTGCGTGTCGAGAATTTCCTGATCCGCCAGCTCATCGAACCAGCCACCCGACTCCTGCATCACAACATGGGCCTGTGCCCAGCTCTGCGGATTGCCGATACGAATGGCCGTCGCCACGGTTTCCGGATTCTTTACCGGCTCGCCACGCACAAATGGGGCAGAGCCGGCAGCTTGGTAGCCCACCATCTTCGGACGACCGGTCGTGATTGGCGCTTTCGGGTAACGGCAGTCGCCATCGCAGAAGGCGCAGGAGTCAGTGACTTTCTGGCCGATCGGTGTGGACGATTCGCAGTAGCCAATCCAGTGCGCAGTGATGTTGCCGGCGTTGCCGACAGGCAGGCAGTGATAGTCGGGCGCACGGCCAAGCTCATCGACAATTTCAAACGCCGCCGTTTTCTGACCTTGCAGGCGGAACGGATTGACCGAGTTCACGATGGTCACCGGCGCTTCGTTGGCCACTTGCTTGACCAGCTCCATGCCGTCATCGAAGTTGCCACGAATCTGCAGCGTGATGGCGCCATACATCATGGCCTGGGCGAGCTTGCCCATGGCAATCTTGCCTTCCGGGATGAGCACGAATGCCTTGATGCCAGCGCGTGCAGCATAAGCTGCAGCAGCAGCCGAGGTGTTGCCGGTGGACGCGCAGATAACGGCCTTGGAGCCCGCCTCGACCGCCTTGGTCACGGCCATGGTCATGCCACGGTCCTTGAACGAACCGGTCGGGTTCAGACCTTCGTACTTGACGTAGATCTCGACGTTCTTGCCAATCAGCGCCGGAATATTCTTCAGCTTCAGCAACGGCGTGTTGCCCTCGCCCAGCGAAATCAGGCGGGTGTCGGCACTGACCGGCAGACGATCACGGTAACGGCTGATCAGGCCGGTGTAGCGGTTGCCGAGGGTGGTCATGCCAGAGTCTCCAGACGAATGCGGGTCACGGCACCGACGATATCACTCAGTGCTTCCAGTTCGGCGATGGCGCGATTCATTTCGCGCTCCAGCACCGGGTTAGTAAGAATGATCACGGGCACAGCGCCCTCGGCCTGTACCGGCTTCTGCACGATGGCTTCGATGCTGATGCCACGGCTGCTGAGAATGCGCGTGACATCGGCGAGCACGCCGGGCTTGTCCTCGGCCTGCAAACGCAGGTAGTACGAGGTCACCACGGCTTCCATGTCGAGAATCGGCGTGGCGGCAATGGCCTGCGGCATGAACGCGAGATGCGGAACATTCGGCGACGATTCGGCGGTGAGCGAACGCACCAGATCCACGATGTCGGCAACCACGGCCGATGCCGTCGGGCCGGCACCGGCACCGGCGCCGTAATACAGCGTCGGGCCCACCGGGTCGGACTGCACCAGGATGGCATTCTTCACGCCATGGACATTGGCGATCAGGCGCTCGGCCGGAATCAGCGTGGGATGCACGCGCAGCTCGATGCCATCGGCCGTGCGGCGCGCGATGCCGAGATGCTTGATGCGATAGCCCAGCTCTTCGGCATAGGCCACATCATCGCGCGTGAGCTGGGTAATGCCTTCAACATAGGCCTTATCGAACTGCAGCGGAATGCCGAACGCCAGCGAAGCCATGATGGTGAGCTTGTGCGCGGCGTCGATGCCTTCCACATCAAACGCCGGATCAGCCTCGGCATAGCCCAGCGCCTGCGCTTCGACCAGGACATCGGCAAAGTCACGGCCCTTGTCGCGCATTTCGGTCAGGATGAAGTTGCCGGTGCCGTTGATGATGCCAGCCAGCCAGTCCACCCGGTTCGCCGCCAAACCTTCGCGCAGCACCTTGATGATGGGCACGCCGCCCGCCACCGCTGCCTCGAAGGCAACATAGACACCCTTGGCCTCGGCGGCGGCAAAGATTTCGTTGCCGTGCTCGGCCAGCAGCCACTTGTTGGCCGTGACCACATGCTTGCCGTTGGCAATCGCCTGCAGCACGATCTCACGGGCAGTGGTGGTGCCACCGATGACTTCCACCACGATGTCCACCGCCGGATCATTGACCACGGCAAAGATGTCATTGCTGACGGTGATGCCGACCAGATCCAGACCCGGCTTGTCGCGACGAATGCCGACATGCGATACGCGAATCTCGCGACCGGTGCGGCGCGACAGTTCCGCCGCATTGTCACGCAGCAAGTTCAAGGCGCCACCACCGACGGTACCGAGACCGACGATACCGACATTGACCGGTTTGTTGAGAGCGTTCACGACACCACCTAAAGAAGCCAGTGAGCCGGCAACAAGGCGTTGCCGGCCCGAAAAATCAAGGCGCGCATTATAACGGCGAACGCGCGTTTGTCGAACCGCGCGCTTAGTTCAAACCAAGGCGCTGGGCAGCCTGCTTGGCTGTGATATAGCCGCCAAGCTGACGACCCTTTTCATCGAAAATAGCCGGCGTGCCGGTCACGCCCATCTGCTGACCCAGCGCAAACTGCTCGGCGATGGGCGCCTTGCAGCCCTTGCGGCCGGCGGGGATGGACTGGCCCTGCTTGGCCATGGTCATCGCCTGCCCCGGATTGCCCGAGCACCAGATATTGGCTAGCTCGGCACCCGTGCCGGCATTGGCACCCACACGCGGCAGGTCGCGAGGATAGGCCAGATAGCGTACTTCGATACCCATCTGATTCATCGCCGGCACCTCCTGATGCAGCTTGCGGCAATAGCCGCAGTGCGTATCGGTGAAGACGGTCAACACCGCTTTCGGCTTGCCATTGGCTGGGAATATCACGGCCTGACGCTTGTCGATGCCGCGGATCAGGCCGACACGAGCGCTGGCCTGGGCCTGCTCGGTGAGATTGATAACCTGTTTGCCCTTGATCTGCAGCAACTCGCCCTGTAGCACATACTCGCCATCCGCACTGGCATAAACCGTGGCACCCGGAATACTGACCTCATAAAAGCCCGGCAAAGCTGCCGGCTTAACGGACTTGATCACCGTGCCCGGCACAGCCTGCTGCAGCTTGCTGCGGATAATCTCTTCCGGGCCAGCCCAAGCCAGCGTTGTGGATACAGCAGCAAGCGCAGCGAGCGCACAGATTTTGAACAAGCGCATCATGCAGTCCTCAGATCAATGGAGCGCCGGAGCGCGAGCACGGATCAACGAATTCGTGGGGGCTAGAGCATACGAGAAAGCAGCGCCAGCGTCAGCCTCGCGGATGATGCTGCGCATGCAGTTCTTGCAGACGCTGGCGCGCCACATGGGTATAGATTTGTGTGGTCGACAAGTCACTGTGACCCAGCAGGAGCTGAATGACACGCAGGTCCGCGCCATGATTGAGCAGATGCGTGGCAAACGCATGACGCAGCGTATGCGGCGATACCGACGAGCTGATGTTGGCCAGCAAGGCATAGCGCTTGATCAGATGCCAGAAATTTTCGCGGGTCATGGCCTCGCCGCGCTGCGTCAGGAACAGCGCCGGCACGGTCGTTTTCAACAGCGCCGGGCGGCCCTCGTCGAGATAGCGCTGTAACCAGTCAGCTGCCGTTTCGCCCAATGGTACCAAGCGCTCCTTGCGGCCCTTGCCCATGACGCGCAGAAAGCCGCCACGCAGGTTCAGCGATGCCAGCGGCAGGCCAGTGAGTTCGCTGACACGCAGACCGCAGGCATAGAGCAGCTCAAGCATAGCTTTATCACGCAAGCCCAAGGCCGTGCTCACATCCGGCACCGCCAGCAAGGCATCAACATCAGTTTCCGACAGGTCTTTCGGCAAGGGCCGCCCAATACGCGGCGTATCGAGACCGATGGTTGGATCATGGGCAGCCTGCGCTCTGGCCATCAGACCACGCCAGAGATGACGCAAGGCGGATTGCAGACGAGCTATGGAGCGCGGGCTTTTGGCCATCACTGCGGGACTCGCCAGATAGGCTGCCAGGTCTTCGCTGCCAAGTGCGAGCAAGGCGCGCGGTGCGGCCCAGGCGGCCAGCGCAGCGGCATCGGTGAGATAGGCTCGGCGGGTATGCAGACTCAGGCCTTCAGCAGCAAGCTGATGACGAAAGCTGGTCAGCACTTGCTCGGAAGCACTGGGAATATCGGGTAGATCCGCTGTGGCATCAGTCATGTCGTGAGTCTAGCGCATCACCTGCCGACTTGAGCGCGACTGGCCTGAAGGCCAATATGAAAAAACCGCTCGCGGCTTGCACCGGAGCGGTTTTTTGCTGGTTCAGGCGGCCCGAAAACTGCCTGAGCGCATCCCTTTTCGGAGCCCTTGCGGGAGCCTTATTTCGGGGCGCGCGGAGCCAGCTTTTCCTTGATACGAGCCGACTTGCCGGAACGATCGCGGAGGTAGTACAGCTTGGCGCGGCGAACATCACCACGACGCTTCACTTCGATGCTCGAAATCACCGGGGAATGGGTCTGGAACACGCGCTCCACGCCAATGCCGTTGGAAATCTTGCGAACGGTGAAAGCCGAGTTCAGGCCACGGTTCTTGATCGCAATAACCACGCCTTCGTAGGCCTGGAGACGCTCACGGTCGCCTTCCTTCACTTTCACTTGCACAACCACGGTGTCGCCTGGGGCGAAGGCCGGGATGTTGGTTTTCAGCTGGGCATTTTCCACAGCTTGAACTAACGGGTGCTTACCACTCATGTTACTTCTCCGACTACCCCTATCCAGAGGCTAAACGCATGGACTAGGGTGCTACCAGATGCCTGTCTGACCCGGCGGCTCATGGCCTGACACGGGCGGCATCCAACCTGGAACGCAGAGGCTAAGGCGCATGCGGTCCCCTCGAACTTCACTGATTCAGGCTTTATCGGCCTGATCCAGCAAGGTGCGTTCTTGCTTGCTCAGCGTGCGGCCCACGAGCAGATCGGGGCGACGCGCACGCGTGCGCAATAAACTTTGCTGCAGGCGCCAACGCTTGATTGCCGCGTGGTCACCGCTAAGCAGCACGGCAGGTACGCTCTCGCCGTCGTACACCTCAGGTCGGGTGTAGTGCGGGCAATCGAGCAGACCGTCCGTAAACGAATCTTCAATGGCGGATGCCTCGGTGTTGAGCACACCCGGCAGCAACCGCGCCATCGAATCGATCATGACCATGGCCGGCAACTCACCACCGGACAGCACATAATCGCCAATCGACCATTCGGCATCCACTTCACGCGCGATCAGGCGCTCGTCGATGCCTTCGTAACGACCACAGAGCAGGATCAAGCCTTGCTCGCCGTGGCTTTCCACTAATTCCCTGACCCCGGCCTGATCGAGCTGCCGACCTTGCGGCGACAGATAGATCACCGGTGCCTGCACACCCAGCCGTGCTGCTTCGGCCCGCGCGGCGGCAATGGCACGCTGCAACGGCTCGATGAGCATAACCATGCCGGGGCCGCCACCATAGGGTCGGTCATCGACACGGCGATAGTTGTCCTCGGTAAAGTCACGAGGATTCCAGCTCGCCAGCGTGAGCTTGCCGGTGGCAACCGCTCGCGCCGTCACACCCGACTCGCTGATGGCCCGGAACATGTCCGGGAACAAAGTGATGAGGCCTACCCACATGGCACTGCCCTCGCCCACTCGATCAAGAATCAGCAGTCGGTTTAAAACTCAGGGTCCCAGTCGACCGTGATGCACTTGGCGTCGCGATCGACCTTGAGCACCACCTGATCAACCCACGGCAGCAGACGCTCTTGCTCGTCGATGCTGCCCTCACACGCCTGCACCACGATGACATCGTTGGCGCCGGTTTCCATCATGTCTTCGACACGACCGAGCAAGACAGCCTGTTCGGTGACGACGCGCATGCCGATCAGATCCGACCAGAAATACTCGTCAGCGGCCAGCGTCTGCAAGGCAGATTTCGGCACCCAGATGGTGGCACCGATCATCAGGTCAGCAGCATTGCGATCTTCACAACCGGCAAACTGCACGACCAGACCCTTGCCTTGGGCACGCTTATCGGTCAATTCGACCTTGCTCAGCGTACCGGCACGATCCAGATACCAGGGACCGTACGCGAAAATATTGGCAATGGGCTCGGTGCGGGACATTACCCACACCCAGCCCTTGATGCCGTAGGCGGTGTGCACATGGCCGACCTGAATCAGGTCATCGCGCGAGGGCAGCGCCGCCTGAGTCATGTTCAAGCAGCCTTCTGGGCTTCCTTGACCAGCTGGGCAACGCGCTCGGATGTCTGAGCACCGTTGCTGATCCAGTAGGCCAGACGCTCCATGTTCAGACGCAGACGCTCTTCCTGACCACGGGCGACCGGGTTGAAGAAGCCAACGCGCTCGATGAAACGGCCATCACGGGCATTGCGGCTGTCGGTGACAACGATGGAGTAGAACGGACGCTTCTTGGCGCCGCCACGGGCGAGACGAATGGTGACCATGGGTCGTTTCCTTTATTTGGGTTTCTGTGGTCTTTCGGTCCGTGCAGGCGCCACAGAAATCGACCTGGCACGGAAGGTCGCGTATTGTACGCACTTCTCCAGTTCAAGACCAGCCCACCCCGCATGCACTACCAAGCCCCTCGCCAGTCACTGCTACGCGGCCTCGCCCTGCTGACATTATCGGCCCTGTTGTTTTCGGCCATGGGCGTGCTGATTCGCCTCGCCTCGCACACAGTCAACAACGAAACCATCGTGTTCATGCGCAATGTCACCGGCTCGATCCTGCTCCTGCCGCTGCTGGCGGTGCATGGCACAGGCCTGCTGAAAACCGCTGTACCGTGGAAGCATGCCTGGCGCGCCGTGGTCGGACTGGCAGCGATGTACGGCTTCTTTTACGCCATCGCGCATATTCCGCTGTCCAGTGCGATGGTCTTTACCTACTCATCGCCGGTATTTATTCCACTGGTGGCGTGGCTGTTTCTGAAAGAGACGATTACGCCGCGCATGATGATCGCCGCCAGCCTCGGCATGATTGGCGTACTCATGGTGTGCAAGCCGGAGCTGACCGGCAATGGCTGGATACTGATCGTCGGCATCAGCTCCAGCCTGCTGGCATCCGTGGCCTTCGTGACGGTCCGCTCACTGTCCGCAACCGAGCCGACAACGCGGATTGTCTTGTTCTTCAGCCTGATTTCTGCGGCAATTTCCGCCGTCCCGATGCTATGGGCCTGGCGACCGTTAAATTTACATGAACTTTTGCTGGTCATCGGTGCCGGCCTGCTGGCGACCTTGAGCCAGCTCGCCATGTCCAAGGCCTATGCGCTGGCACCTGCCGGCAAGATCGGGCCGGCAGCCTATCTGGCGATAGTCTTCGCCGGCCTGTGGGCCTGGATACTGTGGGGCGAGGTACCGGACCAGCTTGCAGTGATCGGCACCGTGGTGATCTTCATGGCGACGCTGCTGTGCCTGCCGCAGCGCCAAAGTAGCGCTGAGTAACCGGACAGCTGCCAACCGGCAACCAGTCCGGAAAAGCGTAGTAGTCATCACGAACGGAAACCAGCACCTGACTGCGATAGCGTTCGTAGCTGAAACCCTCTGCCAGCGCAAAGATGAACGTCTGACCGCGATAGGCCACCGTCACCAAACGCGCTCGCTCGAACCAGGGCGAAACGGCAGCCAACTCCGTCGGGCGCTTCAGATAAATCAACAGCGAATGACCATCCAGCGTTCGGAAATCTGTCCAGAAGTCATCCTGCCGGGCATATTTCGAGCCCGGCCCGATGACCATGACGTGCTGCGCGAGCTGACGCGACAACACCGATGCCCAGGTATAGCCCTGCGCAGCCAGAGGCAAAGCCACCGCCTGCGCAGGGCTGTACTGCGCGTCCGTGACGACCTGCGCCTGCGCAGCAGCAATCAATGCCGGCGCTTCCGTAGCAGCCAGCAGATCCCTGGCAAGCTTCGGCTTCTGCTGCACGACACTCAAAGGCAGCAGCAAGATGATCAGGATCAGCACAACATGCGCAGCACTGAGCCAGCCCATCCAGCGCAACCAAGTTTGCCATTGCTGAATGGGGACGGCGAAAAGGCCGACCAGTAACATGGGGTAAAACCAGAGCACCCAATGCAGCCCGATGGTCTTTTTGAAGCTGACCAGCAGAAATCCGATCAGTGCCGTCGCCACAATCACTTGCGCCAGACGAATGCCGGCATCAAGCGCAGCTGGCTGCTGCTCCCGAAAGCCCCGCCACCAAGCCCAGGCCATCGGCGGCAGCACGACATAGCCCATCATGGCGATGTAAGTCAGCACATCAGCCCATTGAATACCGCTGCCACCTCGATTGCGATTGACCACATTGAAGAGCACGTTGCTCCAGCAGTGATTCAGGTTCCAATACAGATTGAGCAAGCCAAACGGGATCGCGACCAACACCAGCAAAATGCCCAGTCGCCATGCGGCACGCTGAATCACAAAAAAATAGATCAGATAGGCCAGCCCCAGAAAAACGGCAAAGTACTTCGACAAGAAGGCCAGGCCCAGCGCCACCCCTGCCAGTGCAGCCCACCCATACGCAAGCCTCGAATGTGCGCTGGCCGTGCTGGCTGGCCGCCTGGCCTGCACGGCCTGGGCTGCAGCAAAGTAAGATGCCGCTGCAAACAACATGCAGCCGGTATCAGTCAGCGTAAAGACAAAAATCAGACTGAGCGGACTGAAGCTAAACACGAGTGCGAGCAAGCGCGCCTTTTGCACATCGACCCGACGCCATTGGGCATACAGGCCCAAGGCAATCAGCAGCTCTGTTGCAATCCCGGGCAAGCGGAGAAACAAAGTTTGTCCAGAGAACTGCAGCATCAACCACGTCAACCAGCCCGCCATGGGGGGATGGTCGTAGTAGCCATAATCGAGGTGACGCCCCCAGAGCACAAAATAGGCCTCATCGCCGGTCATCGGCAACAGCCCGGCAATCACCAGCTTCACCAGCAATGCCAGCGCCAGCGCCTGCATCAGCGTCAATCGTGCCAAAACGCTATTCGTCATGCGTTCACTCCGGCTGTCTCGGGCTCGGGCAGCGCCATCACCGAAACAATCCCGAGCAGTACCGCAAACCACAAGGTCGCGAGGCGGATAATCACTGTTGCGGCAATGGCTTGCGGCAAGGGCATGCCCTGCAAGACCAGCAAGCCGGTCATGGTCGCCTCGGTACCGCCAAGGCCCCCCGGCAGAAAGCTCAACGCCCCCACCAGCATGGCAAAACCATAGACAAACAGTGCAAAGCTGAGCGAGATATCCGCTTGCAGGCTGTGCAGGATCAGATAGGCACCAACGCCCTCTCCCAACCATGCCAGCAACGTAATGCCTTGCGCTTGCCACAAGAGGCGGCCACGCCAGAAGGGTCGGCTGCTTGCGGCAACATCAGACAGCCAGATCAATCCGGGCGAATCATGTCGCCAATGCGCGATACGCCGCAGCAAACGCTCGGGCAGTGGCGTGCGCAACAACAGCAAACCGGCAAGCAGTGCCGATACCAAGATGACAAAGTAAGCCGTGCCACCCGGCAAATGGGTAAAGCCAATCGCGGTCAGTGCCACAATCGCGACCAGATCGGCCAGACGCTCGCTGAAGAACATCGCGGCTGAATGGTGATACTGCACGCCATAGGGCTTGAGGAAGAGGCTGCGGACCAGCTCGCCGGCCTTGCCGGGCGTGGTCGTCAAAGAGAAACCGGCAAAGTAGATGCGCAAATTGGTCACACGAGAAATCGCATGATGATCGCGCAACAGATACAAATGCCAGCGCTCGGCACGCAAGACATAATTGAGCAATGACAGACTCAGAGCCGCGAGCATGGGCAGCAAGCCGATATGCTGAAAGGCCTGAAGTACCTCTCGCCAGCCCGACCACAAGGCAAAGGCCAGATAGCCGATGGCACTGAGGCCGACAGACCACCAGACCAGCCGTTGCTGTATTTTTGACAGCGTCATCACGTCACCATGTAAAGCGTGACCAACAACCACAGGCTGCCTGCCGCCAGAATGTGCCTATCCTTAAGCAGGTCGCGCGAGGGGTCACCGCCACCCGTCTCCTGATGCAAAAGAAACAGATAGCGAAAGCAAGCATAAATCACGAAGGGCACAGTAAAGATAAGGTCATCACTGTCATGAATACGGCGTACATCGACATCCATGGTGTACAGGCTGTAACTCAGAATCATGCCGGTACAGGTAATGCCAATCAGCTTGTCGAGCAGCTCGGGGCTGTAGTCACCGAGCACCTTGCGATGCTCCGCACCATGGCCGCACATCTCCATCAGCTCGGCACGACGCTTGATGAAACCGAGAAACAGGGTCGCCCACAGGCCGCAGAACAGAAGCCAGTTCGATGGCGGGATATCAACGCCATCGGTACCGGCAAGAATACGCAACATGAAGCCTGCCGAAATGCAGAAGATGTCGAGCAGAACGATCTGCTTCCAGTGCAAGGTATAAGCGACATTGAGCACAAGATAGGCCAGCACATAACCGGCCACCGGCGGATTTGCTGCCCATGCCAGCGCCAGCGAGGCGACGGCCAACAGTATGCCAAGCAAACGTGCCTGATGCTCGCTGACAGCACCTGATGCAATCGGGCGAAAACGCTTGCTTGGATGCAGTCTGTCTTCGGCCACATCATGCAGATCATTGAGCACATAGACGGTGCTCGACGCCAGACAAAACGCCACAAACGCCAACAAAACTGCCTGCACCAGCGACGGCTCGCTCCAGCCATGACCAAACACAAGGCCCATGAACAGGAAGCCGTTCTTTACCCATTGATGCGGGCGCATAAGTTTCAACATAGCGGCGGCTTCCTTTTTTTCTTGTTCAACGCCAGGGCTTGAAGTGTGGCTGCTCGGCAAGCGCCAGCATTTCGGTATCACCCGCACTATCACCATAAGCAGCAATAATGCGCGGCTGATCAAAATGTGCCAGCAGCCGGCGTGCCTTTTCCGGCCCGTAACAGTTCGGGGTGGAGAGCGTCCCGGTATAGCGCCCTTGCGCATCGACCGTCAATTCAGTGGCCAGTACGGTATCAAAGCCGGCGTCACGCGCCCATGGTCTCAAGTACAAGCCGAGCGTGGCACTCACCAAGACACAGGCATGGCCCTGCTTGATATGGCCATGCAGCTTGGCAATGCCTTGCGCACGCAAAGTGGCAGGAATTCTTTCACGAGCAAAACGCTCCGCCAATGCCTCCACATCATTCACCCGCCGTCCGCGCAGAAAGACCTCAAGCACCCGGATCTTTGCCGACTCGTTGTCCTTCAGCCGGAGCAGAAAGAACAACAAGGTCGGCAGGCATCGTAAAAATGACCAGACAAAAAGAGGCCAGGGGGTGACAAAGGCGAGAAAGCGGAAAAACGACTCACCATGCGTCAGCGTGCCATCAAAATCAAAGGCAGCCACCACCGGATGCTTGACCAACACCGTCATAATTTCAGCCTTTTGAAGATGACTTCAGGGACATGGCGAATGATCAGCAAGATCAGACGCCAGAATCCCGGCACATAAATTTCGTCACGGCCCTTATCACTGGCCGCCACAATCTGCCGACCCACCCAGAACGGATCGGCAACGAGAAACAGGCCCGGCAAACCGAAGGTCATGCGGGTATCGACGAAACCGGGCTTGACGGTAAGTACGCTGACGCCGGACGCAAACAGACGGTTGCGCAGACCGGCCAGATAGATTGCGAAACCGCCTTTCGCTGCGCCATAGAGATAATTGCTCTGCCGGCCACGATCGCCCGCCACGGAGCTGATGCCGACAATAAAGCCATGCTTGCGCTGCTCGCAGGCATCGGCAAAGGCATTGATCAACGCCACAGGGCCGGTGAAGTTACGCTGAATCACCTGCAAGGCGACTGCGCCATGGCGCATGGACTCATTGTCCGGCATCCACCCGGCAGCGCAGAGCAGCCCATCAATCTGGCCGTAGGTCTCCTGCAGTCCGGCCAGCCAGGCTTCGCGCGGAGCGGTCTCGTCCAGATCGATTTCAACCACCTGCGCGGCGGTGTTGAAGCGCACACGGATATCTTGGGCCAGGCGTGCCAGCTCGGCGTCATCGCGACCGGCCAGCAGCACGCGCTGACCTTGCGCGGCCCAGGCAAAAGCGCAACCGCGCGCCATCGCGGAAGTCGCGCCAACAATCAGAATCTGGGTCATCAGCACATCTCCAAACGACGGCCCAGTGCCGACACGAACAAGCCTTCGGGATCGAGCTGATGGCGCAGCTCGCGCCAGGCATCGAGGTGTGGATACATGCGCGGCAGCGACGATGCCGCCAGACGCGCATCCTTGGCGAGATAGACGCGGCCGCCGTGATCGAGCACCACGGCATCCAGCGTATCCAGCAGCGCCAGCGTGTCGTGACGCATCGGCAAATCCAGCGCCAGCGTATAGCCCGGCACGGGGAAGGACAGCAGACCCGAGCCAGCCGCGCCGAAGCGCTTGAGCACAGCCAGGAAGCTGGCGTTGCCGGACAGACTCAGACGCGTCAGAACGGCTTCCAGGCCCTTGGCGGCAGTCTCGGGAGGCAACACAAACTGGTACTGCACAAAGCCTTTCTTGCCATAGAGGCGATTCCAGTTCTGGATGCCATCGAGGGGGTAGAAGAACGGGGCCAGGTCACAGCGGAAGCTCTGCTGCTTGCGGCCTTCCCAGCGGTAATAAAAGGCATTGAAGGCCTTCACGCTGTAGCGATTCAGGGCTACACCGGGCAGGTCAAACGGCATTTTCAGTTTTGCGGCCTTGGGACCGGCAGACAGGGCACCCTCGGCATGATGACCGCGCATGAACACCGAGCGGCCGAGATTTTTGCCCGAGGCCAGGCAATCGATCCATGCTACCGTATATTCGTCATCGAGCTCGGCCGACTCCATGAGCGCAAACACTTCCGCCAGATTCGCTGCCGGCCGGTGCTGCACCTGCATCTCTGCCGAGGGAATGCGCTTGAGCTGCAGCGTGACCTCGCCAATGATACCGGTCATGCCCATACCGCCGACGGTGGCCCAGAACACGGTCGGATAAAGCTCAGCAGAGCAACGCAGGACTCCCTGCGGAGTGAACAGCTCGATCTCGCGCACAAAGGCACTGAAGCTGCCGACATGGTGATGGTTCTTGCCATGCACATCGGCCGCGACTGCACCGCCGAGGGTGACGAAGCGCGTGCCCGGCGTGACCGGCAGAAACCAGCCCTGGGCCATCACCACGTGCAGAATTTCGTCGAGGCTGACGCCCGCCTCGGCGGTCAGCACACCGGTTTCGGCATCAAACGCCAGAAAGCGATTCAGTCGTGTCATCAAGACGGTGGTGCCTGCTGCACTGATTGCAGCATCACCATAGGCCCGACCGTGACCCCGGGCCAGAGCGGCGCCCTGAGCCAGTCCGACAAGCTCGGCATAACGATCCGGACGCGCGATCTGTGCGGCCACTTGCGGGTATCGGCCCCAGCCGGACAAGGTCTGCTTTACAGTATTTGTTGTCATGAATTAGCGCTTCTTGAAGCCGGGCGGCAACATGCCACCCAGTCCGCCGGGAAAGCCCGGACCACCCAAACCGGGCAAGCCGCCCTTTGCACCAGGAGAGCCTGCACCCGGGGCACCAGCGCCGGGCATCCCCGGCATGCCGTCCATCATGCCTGGGGGCAGCTTACCAGCCAGACCCTTCATCATTTTCATCATGCCGCTGGGGTTGGCGAATTTCTTCATCATCTTGGCCATTTGCTCGTGTTGCTTGAGCACACGGTTGACGTCCTGGATCTGCGTGCCGGAGCCGTTGGCGATGCGGCGCTTGCGCGAGCCGTTGATCAGGTCCGGCTTGCTGCGTTCGGCCAGCGTCATGGACTGGATAATGGCCTCCATGCGCTTCATCTGCTTCTCCGGCGCGCCGCCGGCCATGGCCTGCTGCATCGCTGCAGCATTCATGCCCGGCAGCTTGTCCATGAGGCCGGCCATGCCGCCGAGATTGCGCATCTGCTGGAACTGCTCGAGCATGTCCTGAAGGTCGAAGCCCTTGCCCTTCTGCAGCTTCTTGGCGAGTTTCTCGGCCTTGTCCTTGTCGATCTTGCGCTCGACCTCCTCGACCAGCGACAGCACGTCGCCCATGCCGAGGATGCGCTGCGCGATACGATCCGGATGAAACAGCTCTAGGGCATCGGTCTTTTCACCGACGCCAATAAACTTGATCGGCTTGCCGGTGATGGCACGTACCGACAGCGCGGCACCGCCACGGGCATCGCCGTCGGCCTTGGCGAGTACGACGCCGGTCAGCGGCAATGCGTCATTGAAGGCCTTGGCGGTGTTAGCAGCATCCTGGCCGGTCATGGCGTCGACCACGAACAGCGTTTCGATCGGGTTGATGGCCGCGTGCAGGCGCTGGATCTCGGCCATCATTTCTTCGTCGATGGCGAGACGGCCGGCGGTGTCAATAATGACGACATCGGCAAACTTGAGCTTGCCCTCGGCGATGGCCGCGCGGGCAATCGCCACCGGGTCCTGACTGAGATCCGACGGGAAGAACGCCACGCCGATGTCATTGGCCAGCGTTTCCAGCTGCTTGATGGCGGCCGGGCGATAGATGTCTGCCGAGGCCACCAACACGGACTTCTTCTGCTGCTTGAGATAGCGCGCGAGCTTGCCGACCGTGGTGGTCTTGCCCGCACCCTGCAGGCCGGCCATGAGGATGACGGCCGGCGGCAAAGTCGACAGGTTCAGACCTTCGTTGGCCTCACCCAGCGTGCGCACCAGCTCATCGTGGACGATCTTGACGAAGGCCTGACCTGGCTGCAGCTGCGTGAGCACTTCCTGACCCAGCGCCGACACCTTGATGCGCTCGATGAAGTCCTTCACCACCGGCAGCGCAACATCGGCCTCCAGCAGCGCCATGCGCACTTCGCGCAGGGTGTCCTTGATATTGTCTTCGTTCAGTCGGGCGCTGCCGCTGATGGCGCGCAGACTGCCACTGAGGCGTTCGGTGAGATTATCGAACATGAGATCGGGAGTTCCGCCAACGCCGGTCCAGCCGGCAACATGTGGGTGATTATAGACAGGCTCGTTGCCTAGCGCACGGCTGCGCGCTTGTGCCAAACTGTTGTTTCTTCAGTTCACCCGACGACCTGCTGTCATGGATGTGTTACCCGCCAGCCTGGCCTTGCTTGCCACCCTGCTCTATCTCGCGGCCAGCGCCTATGTTGCGCGCGCCGTCGGTCGCCAGATCACCCCCGAGCGCGGGCCACTGATCGGCCTGCTCAGCGCGGCTCTGCTGCTGCATGGCATCGTCATGCATGAAGTGCTGGTGCACCCCGGCGGGCTGCATTTCGGCCTTGCTACCATCGCCGTGCTGCATGGCTGGCTGCTGGCACTGCTGGCACTGCTGGTCAATGTCTATCGCCCGGTCCAAGGCATCTACCTGATCGCAATGCCGCTGGCCGCACTGGAGCTGAGTCTGGGCGTGCTTGGACATGAGGCCGGCACGCGCGCCACGCCACTCGATGCCGCCATGCAAGTGCATATCCTGCTGTCCTTGCTGGCCTACAGCGTACTCAGCATTGCCGCCCTGCAGGCGCTGCTGGTATTTGCCCAGGATCGCGCCCTGCGTCGCCACCGGCGCGGCCTGCTGATGGCATTGCCGTCCTTGCAGACCATGGAGCACATGCTGTTCGAGCTGATCAGCATCGGCATGGTGCTGCTGACGCTGGCCATCGCCACCGGCTTTCTCGAGCTGGACAATCTCTTTGCTCAGCATGTCGCGCACAAGACCGTACTCTCGCTGATGGCCTGGGCCGTGTTTGCCGGCCTGCTCGCCGGTCGTCGCTGGCGCGGCTGGCGTGGACGTACGGCGGTGAAATTCACGCTCGCCGGCTTCGGCCTGCTGCTGATCGGCTTCATCGGCTCGCAAGCCGTCATTGAGTTTCTGTTACAGCGCAGCACAGACTGAATCATGACCAGCCTGATCAGCCTCTTTGTTGCGCTGCTGCTCGCTCTCTGGCTGCTGCAACGCAACCCGCGCTGGTTATCGCACCTGCTCTCCCGCATCATGCTGAGATTGAACCGGCGCCCGGCAATCCGCCTCTGGGTGGTACGCCTGATTGGCCAGCTGCTGCTGCCCGACCTGCATCGACGCCTGCTGCTCGGCCTGCTCGAGCTGGATCGCTGCACCGTCAATGACATCATGATTCCGCGCCAGGCCGTGTCCGGGATCGATCTCGACGATGATCTCGATACCATCCTGCAAACCTTGCGCAGCACGCAGCACACCCGCCTGCCGGTCTATCGCGGCGATCTCAATCACACCGCCGGCATTCTGCATGTGCGCAATGCCACGCGCTTTCTCGGCCGCAGCGGCTTCAACAAGGCCGATATCCTGCAGTACTGCCGGGCCCCGTATTTCCTGCCGGAGCGCACGCCATTGCCGGCACAGCTGCTGGAGTTTCAGAAGCTGAAGCGGCGACTGGGGCTGGTGGTGGACGAATATGGCGATGTGCAGGGTATCGTCACGCTGGAGTCGATACTGGAAGAGCTGGTCGGCGAATTCACGACGCGGGCGGCAGACAGACACCCGGACATCACGCCGCAAAAGGATGGCAGTTGTCTGATTGATGGCACGGCAAGTCTGCGAACAATCAACCGGACGCTGGGCTGGGCTTTGCCTACTGAGGGACCGCGAACATTGAACGGACTTTTGCTGGAGCAGCTGGAGACGATTCCGGAGGCGCCGGTGGGACTGCGTATTAGCGGGTATCAGCTGGAAGTGCTGCAGCTGCGCGGGCATTTGATCAAGTCAGCGCGGGTGCTGAAGATAAGCTGAGACGGATGGCGTGGCGTGACACTGGAAAACACGCCATCCGACAGCTTCTCTCGATCAGACCTTCACTTGGATCTTCGCAATTACGTCGCGGGCGGAAGCTCGGGCTGCTGAAATATCTGCGCCTTTGGCCAGGGCTACGCCCAGGCGGCGCTGGCCGGCGACTTCGGGTTTGCCGAAGAGCTTCAGGTCTGTGTCAGGCTGTGCCAAAGCCTCGGCGAGGTTGCCATAGGTCATTTCGCGGGAGTGGCCTTCAACCAGCAATACGCAGGAAGCGGTGGGGCCTTGCTGGCGGATGGCGGGGATGGGCAAGCCGAGAATGGCGCGCGCATGCAGAGCAAATTCGGAGAGGTTTTGCGACATCAGGGTAACCAGGCCGGTGTCGTGCGGACGCGGCGAGACTTCGCTGAACCAGACCTGATCGCCTTTGACGAAGAGCTCGACGCCGAAAAGGCCATGGCCGCCGAGTGCAGCAGTCACTTTCTCGGCGATATCCTGCGCGCCAGCCAGCGCCTTCGCCGACATCGGTTGCGGCTGCCAGGACTCGCGGTAATCACCGGCTATCTGCAAATGCCCGATGGGGTCGCAAAAAGAAGTCGCGGTGCCACCCTGCCCGCCCGTATGGCGCACGGTGAGCAAGGTGATTTCGTATTCAAAATCAATGAAACCTTCCACGATGACACGGCCGGCGCCAGCACGGCCACCCTCCTGCGCATAATCCCAGGCATGCTGGATGTCCGACGCCGTGCGTACCACGCTCTGGCCTTTGCCCGATGACGACATGATCGGCTTCACCACGCAAGGCATGCCGATTTGCGCAATGCCGGCGCTGAAGGCATCGAAGGTGTCGGCAAAGATGAAAGGCGAGGTCGCGAGACCGAGCGTTTCGGCGGCAAGACGGCGGATGCCTTCGCGATTCATGGTCAGCTGCGCTGCACGCGCGGTCGGAATCACACGCCAGCCCTCCGACTCCAGCTTGACCAGCTCGTCGGTGGCGATGGCTTCGATTTCGGGCACGATCAGCATCGGCTTTTCCAGCTCGATGACACGACGCAACGCAGCACCATCCAGCATGGAGATGACATGGCTGCGATCGGCGACCTGCATGCCCGGCGCATTTTCGTAGCGATCCACGGCGATGACTTCGCAGCCCAGACGCTTCAGCTCGATGATGACTTCGCGACCCAGCTCGCCAGAACCCAGCAGCATGACGCGCGTGGCCGTGGATGAGAACGGGGTGCCCAGAATCGGCTGAGTCATGGTTGTTGCTCCTGAAGCAAAGCGGGAGGCGCGGCCTGTTGGCGACGGCGCAGCTGGATGCGGATCAGGATTTTGCGTTGCTGCGCGCGGCTCAACAAGCCCCAACTGCGAATCTCGGCCATGCTGCGCTCGCAACCGAGGCAAATATCGTCGGCATTGAGTTTGCAAAGTCCGATACAGGGTGATAACGAAGGTTGTGGCGACACAGCGGCAGCTCGGCTCAAGTTTTACTCACCCTAACCGCTGTTGCTGAAAAATCCAGTGCACGAACACTGATCACTCTTGCGCAATCAGCTCGCGCTGGAAGCGCTTGGCATTTTCCACATAGTGCTGGGCGCTGAGCAGCAGCATCTGGCGCTGGGCTTCGTCGAGCTGACGCACGACCTTGCCGGGCGAACCCACCACCAGCGAGTAATCCGGGATTTCCTTGCCTTCGCCGATCAGCGCCTGGGCGCCAATAATGCAGCCCTTGCCGATCTTGGCGCCGTTGAGAATCACCGCCTGGATGCCGATCAGCGAGCCCTCGCCCACCGTGCAGCCATGCAGCATGGCCTGATGCCCGATGGTGACGTTGGCGCCGATGCTGAGCGGGAAGCCATAGTCGGTGTGCAGCACCGCGCCATCCTGCACATTACTGTTTTCGCCGATGGTGATGAGGTCGCAGTCGCCGCGCACGACGGCGTTAAACCAGACGCTGGCGTTCTCTTCCAGCACCACGGAACCGACCACGGTGGCGTTGTCGGCGACCCAATGCGCGCCCCTAGCTTCGACACGGCGATCGCCTAATTGATACTTCATATACGCATCCTCAGAATTATTTATTAGGCACCATGATGCCCGGCAAGATGGGCGGCCACGGGTAGTCGATGGCATGGTCGAAGCCCTGCCGCATGAACTCGACAAGCATGTAAGCGGTCAGGCCCCAGATGATGTAGCCGTCGTAGCGGAAGCACGGCACCACCAGATCGATGCCGCGAAAATTGATGCGATGGTCGCGCTCGGGTTTCTGCTCGAAGAAGAAACGCAGCGGCACGCGGAACAGGCTTTCGACCTCATCCGGGCTGCCGACCAGCACCGGTTCATCCTTGACCAGACCGACCACCGGCAAGACTTTGATGCCGCTTTTGGCGCGGGCCGGCTTCAACGCGCCGATGATCTCCACGCAGGCGCGCGGCAGGGCCACCTCCTCCTCGCTCTCGCGCAGGGCGGTGTCGGTCAGCGAGGCATCGCTGGTATCGCGCTTGCCGCCGGGAAAGGCAACCTCGCCGGCATGCGACTTCATGTGCGCCGGCCGTCGCGTCAGCAGCACTTCAGGCTCGCCGCTACCGGTGAAAATGGCAATGAGCACCGCAGCATCGGCACCGTCCATGGGTACGGGATGCGCGGCGAGATTCTGTCTTAGCGTAGTGATCTGTGAATGCTGGGTCATGGCGCGATGATACACAGACCGCGATGTATACTGCACGGCATCAGTCTGGAGCCTGCCCATGAATTTTTGCAGTCACTGTGGTCACGCCGTCGAGCAACGCATCCCGGATGGCGACAGCCGCGAGCGCGCGGTCTGCCCGAGTTGCCACACCGTGCACTACCAGAACCCGAAGATCATTGCCGGCTGCCTGCCGATCTGGGGCGATCAGGTGCTGCTCTGCCGCCGCGCCATAGAGCCGCGTTACGGCTACTGGACGCTGCCCGCCGGTTTCATGGAAAACGGCGAGACCGTGGCCGAAGGCGGTGCCCGCGAGACTTTCGAGGAAGCCGAGGCCAATGTCACTGACCTGCAGCTCTACACCATCTTCAATATTCCCTACATCAGCCAGGTATACATGCTGCATCGTGGCCTGCTGGTCGGCGGTCAGTATGGTGTGGGCAGCGAATCACTGGAATGTCGCCTGTTCAACGAGGGCGAAATTCCCTGGGATGAGCTGGCTTTTCCATCGGTGAAAAAGACGCTGCAGCATTATTTCCGTGATCGCCTTACCGGCGAGTTCCCGATTCATATCGAAGATCTGACCTGGGCACCGTCCGGCCGGAAATAACCTTCTCTGCTGTCTCCTGAGTCGCTTTTCTGTCATCAATCTCTGTCACCCCGGTCAATGACGACCGGGTAAAGCGGTGGAACATGACTGAGCATTCACTACCCCCCACATGAATCGGGGGGATGCTCGTGAAAATCCACAGAAAAGCTGATCGGCAGGAGAACAATGATGAATGCCAACCAAATCCAGGGTCTGGGGTTGAACTACCTCAACCGCTTTGCCCAATCCGACTGGCCGGATCGCCTGAAAATTCGCAAGCCCATCGAGAAGCTGCTCTATACCGGCAGCAAGACCGGCTTCCAGCTGCTCGGCGCCGCCACCCGCACCTTCAAGCCCGCCAGTGGTGCCGGCAAGCAGCGTCTGCCCGCCGCCGCCAAGGGCCTATTCGACATCAGCCTGAGCGATGAGCAGCAGATGATGCGCGACACCCTGCAGCGTTTCGCCAAGGATGTTCTGCGCCCGGCCGCGCACAACGCCGATCACCACGCCAAGTTCCCGGATGGCTTACTGGTGCAGGCCCAGGAGCTGGGTCTGAACTTCTACGCGGTGCCGGAAGCGATGGGCGGCATGGCCGCCGAGCAGTCGGTAGTGACCAATGTGCTCGCCGCCGAAGATCTGGGCTACGGTGATTTCACGCTGGCTGCAGCCATCCTCACGCCGATGAGCATCGCCAACGCGCTGACGCGCTGGGGCACGGCCGCTCAGCAGGAGAAGTACCTGCCGGCCTTCGCGGAAGAAAATCCGCCGGTGGCCACGTTTGCGATTCAGGAAGCCACACCGGGCTTCAACCCGACCCAACTCGACACCACGGCCAAGCGCAGCGGCAGCGGCTATGTGCTCAATGGCGAGAAGACGCTGGTACTGCTCGGCCAGCATGCCGAATTGTTCCTCGTGGCCGCTCAGCTCGATGGTCAGCCGGCGGTGTTCATCATTGAAGGCACAGAAGGTGTGTCGTTCCTGGAAGATCCGGCGATGGGCCTCAAGGCCGGCGAAACCGTGAAGCTGCGTCTGGACAATGTGCCGGCCGAAAAGCTCGGCGAGGCCGATTTCGACTATCAAGCCTTCCTCGACCTCGGCGCGCTGACCTGGTGTGCGCTGGCCGTCGGCACCTGTCAGGCCGTGCTCGACTACACCGCGCAATATGCCAACGAGCGCATCGCCTTCGGCGAGCCGATCTCGCATCGCCAGAGCGTGGCGTTCATGATCGCCGACATGGCCATCGAGACCGATGCCATGCGCATTCTGGTCTGGAATGCGGCCTCGCTGGCGGAAGCCGGCCGACCGTTCCACCGCGAGGCTTATCTGGCCCGCCTGCTCTGCGCCGAAAAGTCCATGAAGATCGGCAACGATGGCGTACAGGTTGTCGGCGGCCACGGCTTCACCAAGGAGCACCCGGTCGAACGCTGGTACCGCGACCTGCGCGCCACTGCCGTCATGCACTCCGGCCTGCACGCCTGATCGCCCACAGAATTCGAGGATACGAACATGAATCTTGAAAACCCGAAGAAATTTAAACTGCTGGTTGATCAGGCTCACGAAGTCGCAGCCAACTTCTTCCGCCCCATCTCGCGCAAGTACGACAAGGCCGAGCACGCCTACCCGAAAGAGCTGGACATGCTGGCGTCGCTGCTGGACGGCATGAATGAAGGCAGCGACTCGGCCACCGGTGCCGCCACTGCTGGCAAGCGAGGTGCCGTTCGCGAGGAAGGCATCCGCAACGGCTCCAACATGTCCACCGCGCTCGGCGTCATCGAGCTTTGCTATGGCGACACCGGCCTGCTGCTGACCATGCCGCGCCAGGGTCTGGGCAACTCGGCCATCGCCGCCGTCGCCAATGACGAGCAGCTCGAGCGTTTCGCCGGCAAGTGGGCCGCGATGGCGATCACCGAACCGGGCACCGGCTCCGACTCGGCCAACATCCGCACCACGGCGGTGAAGGATGGCGACGATTACATCATCAACGGTGAAAAGATCTATGTGACCTGCGGCGAGCGAGCCGACTGTGTGGTGGTCTGGGCCACGCTGGACAAGAATCTGGGACGCGCGGCGATCAAGTCGTTTGTGGTGGAACGCGGCACGCCGGGCATGGAAGTCGCGCGTTTAGAGCACAAGCTCGGCATCAAGGCATCCGATACCGCCGCGCTCAATTTCACGGACTGCCGCGTGCCGGCCGCAAACCTGCTGGGCAATCCGGAGATCGATGTCGCCAAGGGCTTCGCCGGCGTCATGGAAACTTTCGACAACACGCGTCCGCTGGTGGCCGCCATGGCCGTTGGTTGCGCCAAGGCATCGCTGGAGCGCATCAAGGAGCTGTTCAAGGATCAGCTCGACGAGAACTACGCGACGCCGCTCCTGAATACCTCGCACATCGCGGCCACCATCTACCGTATGGAAGCCGAGTGGGAGGCTTGCCGCCTGCTGACGCTGAAAGCCTGCTGGATGGCGGACAACAAGCGCCCGAACTCGAAGGAGGCGTCAATTGCCAAGGCCAAGGCGGGTCGTATTGGCAGCGAAATCACGCTGAAGTGCGTGGAGCTGGCAGCGTCGCTGGGCTATGGCGAGGATGAGTTGCTGGAGAAATGGGCGCGTGACTCGAAGATCCTCGATATCTTTGAGGGCACGCAGCAGATTCAGCAGTTGATTATCGCGCGGCGCGTCTTGGGCAAGAGCTCTGCTGAGTTGAAGTAACTCCCTCTGCCACGCAAACGGGGGCGATGATGGATTCGGGCTACAGATGCCCGCCTCCATCATCGCCCCCGTTTGCATGACGACTCAGCTCACGACACAGGCAGCTCGATGCGGCAGGGCTGCAGCGTCAGCTTCGGGGCAGGAGGTTGCTGCGCAGAGCTAGTTCGGCTGCCGGTGGTGGCGTTGGGCGGGTGTGGCGGTCGTAGTTTCGCTGAGGCACCTCTTTCAGGAGTTCGTCGGCGAGCAGCGCGAAGCGGGTCTGAAAGGCGGCGAGCGTCCATTGCCCGAAAACCGTGTGGCCGCCTTCATAGGCCTGCTCCTGATATTCCTCGTTGGTGGTGACGTAGCCCATGTAGTCGTTGCAGTAAGTGCAGATCAGCACTTGCTCGATGCCACGCGGCTGCAGCCGCTGCGCTACAGTCTCCAGCAAGCGGCGGCCGGCAGTGGTGGTGAATTCGCCAGGACAGCAGATCAGCGCGATCTGACCGAGGAGGATGATCTGCAAGGGCAGCACAGTCGGCACCAGTGCGCTTTCGTTGATGGCACCGGCCATCGCTTCGCGCTTGAGCTCGGCAACCAGAGGATCAATCACGTCGGGCAGGGCCAGCCTGGCCAGAGGGATCCCTAGCGCCTGCTTGCGCCCGGCCTCCATGAGAATGTCTTTGGGGCCCTGTGCAGCATAGAGACGCTGGTAGTACTGGCGCTCGGGTGGCGACAGGCGCGACAGCGGACTCAGTCGCCAGCCGCGCACGACTCGGGCACCGACGCGCATCGCAGCCGCCAGCGCTGGCGCGACACCAAGGCCGTCGACCGGGGTGCCGGCAAAGAACGAAACGCCGTGGCAGGGGTCACTGGTCCAGGCCTCGGGCTCGCCGTTAGCCATGGCTGGATCGGCATGGATTGCGCGGAAATCGATGTAGCTGAAGATGGCATCGATGCCGCCAGTGAGAGGCTGCTGCTCCGGATCGTCCACAATGTTCAGTGCCAGGCGGCTCTGATGACGGCCGTTCTCGGCGGCATAGGCATACTCCATGCGACCACTGATCTGGCGTCGGCGCGCCAGCGCACGCGGCCCGTGATAGTGCGGTGAAACATCGCCTGCTGTGCCTTGGGCAAAAATCGCCACGGCACCGGTCGCTCCCGACTCCTCCAGATGCTGCTCGGCTTGCGCAGCGGCATAGCCCTTGTTGTCACCATCGTGGCGGTCCAGCGAATTTCCGAGGCAGGTGGCATGAACGCCAAACAGCGACAGCAAGGATTGCACCTGACCGGCACGACTGAAACGCAGTACCTGCATGCTTCGCTCCAGCGCCTTGTGATTCTCGCCCTCACGGTAACGCGGCACGTCAGGGTTGCGATTCCAGGCCTTGAGCGAGCGGTTCCAGGCGACCGGCACGGCGTCGTCGAAACGGCCCGAGGCCAGGCTCAGCTCAGTCGGAGCGATGCTCTGCCAGGCCTCGACCACCGCACCCACCGTAGCGACGATGACCGCCTCCAGATGCTCCGGCACGAAGCCGGGCGTGACCAGGTTGTAGAGCACGTCATGGCTGCAGCCGCCGGGACCGGAGTGCGTATGCGTGCAAGTCAGCACAAAGGCAGCCTCGTTGAAGGCGGCACCGATGCGCTGCTGCAAACGCTCAACGGCACCGGCGCGCATGGCATGAGTGACATAGCCGAGATCCAGGCAGCAGAAGCTCAGCGCCTGCCCGTTGGCATCCTGCACAGCGAGCGCACGGGCAAACAGCGGCGTCTCCTGACCGAGGGCGCGATGCCCTGGCTGGCCGAAGCCGTGCATGGCATAGCCACGCGGACTGATGCCGATTTCCTGCCTGCCCCACCCTGCCTGATACATCTGCTGCTCCCGCGCTTGAAATGCACACCCGTAGATGTGCAGACTGTGCCATTGATATTCAGCAGGCGTAAGACATGACTTCGGCCGCACTCAACATTCCCGCCAAATACCGCGAGCGCCTGCGCACCGGCCAGTGGTTCCAGGGTCTGACGCCGGCTCTGCAAGATCTGCTGCTGGCGCACATGACGATACGCCAGCTCACAACCGGCCAGCGCCTGTTCGCACGCGGCGACGCGGCAGACGGGCTTTATTGCGTAGCCGACGGAGCCATCAAGCTGACCGGCAGCGCTCGTGATGGCAAGGAGGCCATCCTCGCCATCATCGAGCCACCGAGCTGGTTTGGCGAAATCGCCGCCTTCGATGAGCTGACCCGCACGCACGATGCCTGGGCCGACGAGCCGACCACGCTGCTGCACATCCCGGCCGCTATCTTGCAGACCCTCCTCACTCAGCAGCCCCTGCTCTGGCACGCGCTCGGTGTGCTGCTCAGCCACAAGATCCGTCTTGCTTTTCTGGCGCTGGAGGAGCTGTCGCTGCAGCCACCTGCGAGCCGCCTGGCACGACGACTGCTCATGATGGCGCGCGGCTATGGCGAGCTGGAAGGCGTCAGCAAACGCGAAATCCGTGTGCCGCAGGAGCAGCTCGGGCAGATGCTGGCCTTATCGCGACAGACCGTGAATCAACTGCTGCGCCAGCTCGAACACAGCGGCGTGGTACGCCTGGCGCGCGGCGGCATCGAAATTCTTGATCTGCCACAACTGGAAACACTGGCTGATCTCTGATGGCAGCCTGATTGCGACTTGTGTCGGCCAGCCGACGCTCGCAAAAGCATCAATACGCAATACTGCTGTCACACCCAAACATTGGAGACAGCCATGAAAACCCTGACACAGCACCTGGCGCAATACGCCAGCTATCACCGCAACATGCGCAATGTCATCACCCACATTGTCGGTGTTCCCATCATCGTGGTATCAGTCGCCGCCCTGCTCGCCAAGCTCACGCTGGACGTGAACGGCGTCACGCTTTCGGCTGCCATGGTCATGGCCGCGGCCAGCATCGTGTTTTATCTGCGCCTGGACCTCGGCATCGGCCTGATCATGGCCGTGCTCATGAGCGGCAGCGTGATGATCGGTACTGAAATCGCGGCGCTGCCGACCCTGCAATGGTTCGTGATCAGCATCGGCAGTTTCGTGGTGGGCTGGATCATCCAGTTCATCGGACACTACTTCGAAGGTCGCAAGCCGGCCTTTGTCGATGATCTCAGCGGCCTCGCCATCGGCCCGCTCTTCGTCACCGTCGAAGTGTTGTTCATGCTCGGCCTGCGTCGCGAGCTGCGCGAAGCCATGCAGCAACGCGTTGATGCCTGAGCCACTGAACCTTCAGGCCGTGGCCGCGCGCTCTTCCTGCTTGCGCTTGCGATACTCGATCGGCGTCTCGTTGGTCCAGCGCTTGAAGGCCCGATAGAAGGTACTGGGCTCGGCAAAGCCGGTGAGATAAACAATCTGCTCGATGCTCTCGTCCGTACGCGCCAGCAGGCGGCGGGCGAGGCGCGAGCGATAATCCGCCAGCACATGATTGAAGCTGGTGCCGGCCTCTTCCAGCTCGGTGCGCAGCCGCCGCGCCGGCATGCCGATGCGCTGCGCCACCGCTTCCAGCGTGGTATTGCCCGATTCCAACGACTCGCCGATGGCGCGTTTCACGGCACCGACCAGGTCCAGCCGCGCCAGCTCGGCGAGCTTCTCATTGGCCATCTTTTCATGCAGCCGCAGCAGGCTGGGCTCGGCATGCCAGACCTGATGCTGCAACACGGCCGGATTGAAATAGATGCGATTTTCGTGACAACCCAGCGTCACCGGGCAGCCATAAACCCGCAGATACTCTTCCGATGGCGCGCCTTCGACATGCTTGAAGTGCACAGAAATGGGCTTGAAATGGCCATCGGTGAGCGAGCCGAAAAAGCGGATCACGCCCATCACCAACGCTTCAGCGAAGTGGCGCATTTCGGTGGCATCGGCAATATCGGCGAGATAGCACTGCTCGCCGTCCAGCACCAGCCGCGAGGTGATGGCATCGCTGAGCAGGCGCTGATAAGCCAGGGCCCGGTGCAAGCCCTCGCCAAAGGTGGGGCTGGACGAGATCAGATACTCCAGCACCTGACCGCGATACACCGGCAGGTTTTCGCCCAGATGCAGACCGATGTGCGGATCACCGGAGATGTCCTCCAGCGCCTTCCAGAATCTCGCCTGGCCGGCAAATGGCGTGCGTTCCGGTGACTCCACATCCAGCCAGGCAGGCGACACCCGCGCCTGGAGCAGAATGGCATCCACAGGCAAACCGGCCTTGAGCATGGCCTGATAAGCGAGTCGGAGGAGGATGGGCGCGTCGGTGCGCTCGGCCATACGAGGAGTGTCCTTGAGCTGCCGGAACAGGGTGACTGACAGTTGGCCCTTTTTACCGTGAAAGCCGTCATTCGGGCAACCTGAAAGCGGGTATTCGCCGACAATCACGACCGTTAATCGGTATTCAGCAGCACCATCACATCAAATGCGGGGGTTTCGTAGGGATGCGCCATTTTTAGCGCGCTCACCACAGCAGCCAGCGCCGCCCGAGGCAGCACCGTTTCGACACGATATTCAGCGACTTGCTCGACCACGCCGACCGCGCCGATGAAGGGCTGAGCACCGGGCAAGGCACGAAACTGGCCCTCGCCCAGCACCTGCCAGGCACAGCGGTCATAGCTGCCGACGCGCCCGGCCCCGGCGGCAAAGATCGCATCCTTGACCGCATCGAGATGGCTGACCGGCACATAGACCGTGAGCTTGAGCAGGTCGGCCGTCACTGTTCAGCCCTTAGCCGACAAACTGGCGGGCGTTGCGGAACATGCGCGCCCACGGGCCGTCTTCCAGCCACTCATCCGGTCGCCAGCTGTGCTGGATGGCGCGGAACACGCGCTCCGGGTGCGGCATCATAATGGTGGCGCGGCCGTCGGCCGAAGTCACCCCGGCGATGCCGAACGGCGAGCCGTTGGGGTTGAGCGGATACTGCTGGGTGCGCTGACCCTGGCCATCGACCCAGCCGAGCGCGACCAGGCCGCTGCCAGCCAGTGCCTGCAAGTTCTCGGCACTGTCATGCGCGCGGCCTTCGCCATGAGCAACGGCAATCGGCATGTGCGAACCGACCATGCCGGCGAGGAAGATCGACGGCGATGCCGGCACTTCCACCAGCGCCGTGCGCGCCTCGAAGACTTCGCTGCGGTTGCGTACAAAGCGCGGCCACAGATCGGCGCCCGGAATCAGCGCTTTCAGCTGCGACAGCATCTGGCAACCGTTGCAGATACCCAGCGAGAAGCTGTCCGGCCGCGCAAAGAAGGTCGCAAACTGATCGCGCACGCGCTCGTTGAAGAGCACGGTCTTGGCCCAGCCGCCGCCGGCACCAAGCACATCGCCATAGGAGAAGCCGCCACAGGCCACAAGGCCGGCGAAGCTGGCGAGATCAACGCGACCGGCGATTAGATCGCTCATGTGCACATCAATCGCGGTGAAGCCGGCGAGATCAAAGGCAGCGGCCATTTCGACATGACCGTTGACGCCCTGTTCGCGCAGGATGGCCACGCGCGGGCGCACGCCGCTGGCAATGAACGGCGCGGCGATGTTGTGGTTGAGATCGTAGCTGAGCTTGACGCTCAGACCGGCCTGCTCTGGAGCTGCCGGTTGTGACAGCGCAGCAAACTCTTCCTGCGCGCAGTCGGCGTTATCACGCAGCGCCTGGATGCGATAGCTGGTCTCGGCCCACATCTGCTGCGCCTCGGCGCGACCCAGCGTGAGCAGCTCGGCACCGGCTTTCACGACATGCAGCGTGTCATCGCTGCTGAGTGTACCGATGGCATGGACATGACCCGCCAGCGAGGTGCCAGCAAACGCGGCCTGCACGGCACCGGCATCGGCACTACGTACCTGCACGACAGCGCCCAGCTCTTCGCTGAACAGCGCTGCTAAGGTGTCATCTCCTAAACGTGTCAAATCGGCGCGGATGCCGCTGCGACCGGCGAAGGCCATCTCCGCCAGCGTCGCAAACAGGCCGCCATCGCCACGGTCGTGATAGGCCAGCAATTTGCCGGCGGCATTGAGCGCCTGAATGCCGTCAAAGAAATCCTGCAGCAGCGCCGGGCTGTCGACATCGGCCGGCACCGCGCCGGTCTGGCCATAAACTTGCGCCAGAGCCGAAGCACCAAGCCGGTTCTGGCCGCGACCGAGGTCGATCAGCAGCAGCGTGGTCGCGCCCTTGTCGGTGCGCAGCTGCGGCGTCAGCGTGTGGCGAACATTGCTCACCGGCGCGAAACCAGTCACCACCAGGGACATCGGTGAAGTCACCGCCTTCTTCTCGCTGCCATCTTCCCAGACCGTACGCATAGACATGGAGTCTTTGCCGACCGGGATAGTCAGGTTCAGCGCCGGGCACAACTCCATGCCAACCGCGTACACGGCATCAAACAGATCTTCATCCTGCTTGCCGGCACCGGCAGCCGCCATCCAGTTTGCGGACAGCTTGATGTCAGACAGCTTGTTGATGCGCGCCGCCGCGATGTTGGTGATGGTCTCGCCCACAGCCAGACGGGCCGACGCCGCCGCATTGAGGATGGCCACCGGCGTGCGCTCGCCCATCGCCATCGCTTCGCCGGTTTCAGTCTTGAAGCCGGTCGCGGTCACGGCAACATCGGCCACCGGCACCTGCCAGGGGCCGACCATCTGCTCACGGGCCACGAGGCCGGTCACCGAGCGATCGCCGATGGTGATGAGGAATTGCTTGGACGCCACCGTCGGCAGGCGCAACACCCGCTCGGCGGCATCGGCCAGGGTGATGCCTTCGGCAGTGAAGGCCGGCTGAGCCAGGGCTTTACGCTCGAAGCTGCGCTGCATTTTCGGCGTCTTGCCGAGCAGCACCTGCATGGGCATATCCACTGGGTTGTTGCCGAACTGCGGATCGGCCACGGTCAGGTGCCGCACTTCCGTAGCCTCGCCGAGCACGGCAAACAGTGCCCGCTCACGCTCGCAGATGGACTGGAACAGCGCCAGGTTGTCCGGCTCGATGGCCAGCACATAGCGCTCCTGCGCCTCGTTGCACCAGATTTCCACTGGCGCCATACCCGACTCTAGGCTGGGGATGGCACGCAGATTCAGCGTCGCGCCCAGCTCATGATCGTTGACCAGCTCCGGCATCGCGTTCGACAGACCGCCCGCGCCGACATCGTGAATCGCCACGATGGGGTTGTTCGCGCCCATGCTCCAGCAGGTGTCGATGACTTCCTGCGCGCGACGCTCCATCTCCGGGTTGTCGCGCTGGACCGAGGCGAAATCGAGGTTCTCGGCGCTGGCACCGCTAGCCATCGACGACGCCGCACTGCCACCAAGGCCGATCAGCAGCGCCGGACCACCGAGCACAATCAGCAGATTGCCGGGCTGGATCGCGTTCTTCTGCACATGATCTTCACGAATGTTGCCGTAGCCGCCAGCGATCATGATGGGCTTGTGATAGCCCGCCACTTCCGCACCACTGACGCCGTTCACGGTCATCTCAAAGCTGCGGAAATAGCCGCACAGCGCCGGACGGCCGAATTCGTTGTTGAACGCCGCACCACCGAGCGGGCCATCAATCATGATGTCCAGAGCGGTGACGATGCGGCCGGGCTTGCCATAAGGCTTTTCCCAAGGCTGCGCGAAACCGGGGATATTCAGGTTCGACACAGTGAAGCCGGTGAGACCGGCTTTCGGCTTGCCACCACGACCGGTCGCACCTTCGTCGCGAATCTCGCCGCCGGAACCGGTGGATGCGCCCGCAAACGGCGAAATCGCCGTCGGGTGGTTGTGCGTCTCCACCTTCATCAGGATGTGCACCGGCTCCGGGCTGAAGCCGTAGGTGGTATCGCCGCCGACGCGGTAGAAGCGCTCGGCATCATGACCGACGATGACCGCCGCGTTGTCCTTGTAGGCCGACAGGATGTTGTCGCTGTAGTTTTCGTAGGTGTTCTTGATCATGCCGAACAGCGACTTCGGTGCCGGCTTGCCATCGATGGTCCACGAGGCATTGAAGATCTTGTGACGGCAGTGCTCGGAGTTGGCCTGCGCAAACATCATCAGCTCGATGTCGTTGGGATTGCGGCCGAGCTGGGTAAAGTTGTCGACCAGATAATCGATCTCGTCCGGGCTGAGCGCGAAGCCCTGCTCACGGTTGGCATTGACCAGCGCCTCGCGACCACCGCCGAGAATATCCACCGATGCCAAGGCACGCGGGGCTTCGTGCGTGAACAGCACGCTCGCGGCCTCGGCCGAGTCGAGCACCACTTCGGTCATGCGATCGTGCAGTTTCGCCGTCAGGGCCTGCCATGCAGCGGCATCCAGTGCTTCAGCGCCAGCAAGCCAGTAGGCCGTGGCACGCTCGATGCGACGCACATCGGTCAGTCCGGTGTTGCGGGCAATGTCGGTCGCCTTCGATGACCACGGCGAGATCGTGCCCGGTCGCGGCACCACAACAGCCTGACGACCCGCGTCCGCCACGGCCTCGGAGAGTGCATCGCCATAGGTCAGCAACGCCTGCAACTGTGCGGGAGCCTCGCTCAAGTCGCTTTCCACCAGATGCAACCAGCGCGCGCTGAGCGCCGTCAACATCGGAAATTCGGCTTGCAGGTCTTGCAACAGGCGGTTTTGACGAAAAGCAGACAGCGCGGGGGCGCCAGACAAAATCAGCATGGATGGTCTCGCGGAGCATCGGGAGGAATAAAAGTTGGCGATATTGTAGCGAAAAATACGTGATCTCGGGCGCGAGACTTCAGCGTCTCAAACAGCGAAACCAGTCGCCAAAATTGTCAGACAATCCAGCGTACCTCGTCTGCTAAATCTGGACACCCCAGCAGCAACTGACTAAAGTTCATTCATCAGCACCACGATGGGTGCGCCAGAGCAAAGTCAGAAATGACTAGCGCCAGAAGCAAGAAACGCCTGAAACCGCATCGCAAACTGATGCAACAGCTGCAACGCCTGAACTCACGCCATCTGCGCGTGACGCTTGGTTTGTCGCTGGCCGCCGGCACCATGGCCTTGCAACCGACGCTCAACGGCCTGCAGCAGGTCCGCAACTCTGGCGAACTTCACCTCGTGGGCGTCAGCAGCGCCACCACATTTTTTCAGCGCGACGGCCGCACACACGGCCTGCAGTTCGAGCTGGCACAGCAGTTCGCCAACGAACTTGGCGTAAAGCTGGTGGTAGACCCGGTTGATGACTCACAACAAGTACTGAAGACCGTTCGCCGTAATCAGGCACAGCTCGCACTGACCGAACTGGCGGCGCATGATCAGCGTCTCAGCCGTCTCCGCGTCAGCGCCCCTCTGATTGAACTTCAGCAGCAGCTGATTCAGCGCAACGACCGTTTCCAGCCGACCGAAATCGATGATCTGCGCCAAAGCACCATTGCGGTCATCGCCGGCAGTCGTGAAGCCAAGCACTTGCGCACCGCGCTCGCCGATGTCGATGGCGTACGTCTGGTCGAATTCAAGGAAGGCGACTCACTGGACCTGCTGACGCTGCTGGATCAGGGCAAGATCGACTATGTCGGCATGACCGATCAGGAGTTTGATGCTTACCGCCCGCTGTTTCCGGACCTGCGCGATGGCCTGTCGCTTGAGCGCAGCGATGCCGTCGCCTGGGTCTTCCTGAAGTCGGCCGACGAAAGCCTGTACCAGGCTGCGCAAAACTTCCTGGCACGCAAGCAGGCCGATGGCACGCTCGAGCGCCTGGCTGCCTTTTACGGCTCCGGCGATGCCTTCAATCGCTACGGTGCCCAAAGCTTCCAGAAAGACATTGCTCAGCGCCTGCCGCGCTATCAGAAAGACTTTGAAAAACAAAGCAACCAACAGGGCCTGGACTGGCGCCTGCTCGCTGCCATCTCCTATCAGGAGTCGCACTGGGATGCCAACGCGGTATCACCCACGGGCGTAAAGGGCCTGATGATGCTGACTCAGGATACCGCCAATCTGATGGGGGTGAAAAATCGCACACACCCGCATGACAGCATCAAAGGCGGCACCGCCTACTTCAAACAGATTCTGGACAAGCTGCCAGCCAGCGTGCAGGAGCCGGATCGCACCTGGATGGCACTGGCAGCCTACAACATGGGCCCCGGCCACATGATTGATGCCCGCAAGCTGACGCGCCGCCTCAAGGGTGATGCCAACAGCTGGCTCGATGTATCACGCAACCTGCGCCAACTCGCTGTAAACAATCGTGCCAGCGGCAAACCTGCACCCGATGTGGCACAGGCACTGCATTACGTGCAACAAGTACGTCGCTACTACGATGCCATCGCCCTGAATCACGATGCCGAGCGTGACCAGCAGCGTGTTGCTCAGCTCGATTACGACATTACATTGCCAGGCCGTCTTACTCAGTAAGCCTGCAGGACCAGCAATCCGGATTACTCACCGAGATACGCGGCACGCACTCGCGGATCGGCGGCCAGCTCGGCTGCTGGCCCGGATAAGGTGATTTCACCCGACTCCATGACATAGGCACGGCTGGCGATCTCCAGCGCCTGCCGGGCATTCTGCTCGACCAGCAGTACCGCCGTACCCTCCGCCACAATCTGGCGAATAATCGCGAAAATCTGCTCAATCAAAATCGGTGCAAGACCCATCGATGGCTCATCAAGCAGCAGCAGTCGCGGCCGGCTCATCAGCGCACGGGCAATCGCCACCATTTGCTGCTCGCCACCAGACAGCGTGCCAGCGAGCTGAATGCGGCGCTCCTGCAAGCGCGGAAACATCGCCAGCATGCGCGCCAGATCCGCCTGGATACCGGCACGATCATTACGGCTGTAAGCACCCATCTGCAAATTTTCCAGCACCGTCAGGCGCGGAAAGATGCCGCGCCCTTCCGGCACCAGCGCCAGACCGCGCGACACACGACCATGTGCCGGTAATGCCAGCAAGTCCTCACCAGCATAGCGCAGTGAGCCGCCTGCCGGCTTGAGCAAGCCGCCAATGGCGCCCAGCGTCGAGCTTTTACCGGCACCATTAGCACCGATCAGCGACACCAGCTCGCCCTCGCCCACCGTCAGGCTGATGCCGCGCACGGCCTGGATACCGCCATAATGAATAGCCAGATTGCTGACTTCAAGCAGACTCATCAGCCAGCACTCCCAAGATAGGCCGCAACCACACGCGGATCATTGCGCACCTGTTCAGGTCGCCCCTCGGCGATGAGCCGGCCGAAGTCGAGCACCGCCACACGATCACACAGGCCCATGATCAGCTTCACATCATGCTCGATCAGCAAGACCGTGATGCCATCAGCACGAATGCGCTCCAGCAGCAGCTTGAGCTGCGCCGTCTCGGTCGGATTCATGCCTGCCGCCGGTTCGTCGAGCGCGAGCAGGCGCGGCTCCGTCGCTAACGCCCGGGCAATCTCCAGGCGACGCTGATCACCATACGACAGCTCATGCGCCAGACTGTTGGCCAGCGTGCGTGGCAGCCCGACATAATCCAGCAAGGCTAATGCCCGCTGCCTGATTTCGATCTCTTCTGCGCGCGCGGCACGCGTATTGAGCATGGCCGACCAGATGCCAGTACGCGTGCAGGCATGGCGTCCGACCATGATGTTTTCCAACGCGGTCATGAAGTCGAACAGGCGAATATTCTGAAAGGTACGGGCAATGCCGCGCTGCACGATATCGCTGGCCTTCAGGCGCAGCCCCATGGCTTTACCGGCAAACTCGCGTTCGCCGGCATCGGCCTGATAAAGCCCGGTAATGACATTGAACAGCGTGGTCTTGCCGGCACCATTGGGGCCGATCAAGCCGTAGATCGAGCCCTCGGCAATGTTCAGACTGACGCCATCCAGCGCCTTCACGCCACCAAAGCGCTTGCTGATGTTGCGCAGGGCCAGCAGCTCGACTGCATCAGTCATGATGCAGCTCCTGCGCCCGACGCCGCGACGGCCAGAGCCCGGCCGGGCGGAACAGCATGATCAGGATCATCGCCAGCCCGAACAGCAGCATGCGCAAATTCTCAGGATCAACCACCATGCGCCCGAACAGCTCGCGCTGCAGCGGATTGATGACCGCGCGCAGCAACTCCGGCGTCAGCGTCAGCAGCACCGCGCCGAGAATCACGCCGGCGATGTTGCCCATGCCGCCGAGCACGACCATGCAGAGAATCATCACCGACTCCATGAGCGTGAAGCTTTCCGGGCTGACAAAGCCTTGGAAGGACGCAAACAGACCACCACCGATGCCGCCGAAGCTGGCCCCCATGGCAAACGCCAGCAGCTTCATGTTGCGGGTGTTGATACCCATGGCGCCGGCAGCGATCTCATCTTCACGAATCGCGACCCAGGCACGGCCAATGCGCGAGTTTTCCAGGCGGTGGCAGATCACCACCACCACAAAGATCAGCGCCAGCAGGAGATAGAAATAGAGCTGTGCCGAGCCCAGCGACATCCCGCCAATCTGCAAGGAGCTACCGAACGACAAGCCACCGATGGCCATCGGATCGATGCCGCTGATGCCTTGCGGACCATTGGTGATGTTGATCGGACGATCCAGATTGTTCATGAACAGACGCACGATCTCGCCGAAGCCAAGCGTGACGATGGCCAGATAATCGCCGCGCAAGCGTAAGGTCGGCGCGCCCAGCAAGGCGCCGGCCAGGCCCGCGACCATCGCGCCCAGAGGCAGAATCAGCCAAGGCGACCAGTGCAGATCAAAATGTGGCGATGCCAGCAAGGCAAACAGATAGGCGCCCACGGCATAGAAAGCGATATAGCCCAGGTCAAGCAGACCGGCATAACCGACGACGATATTCAGCCCCAGCGCGAGCACGGCATAAAGCAGGCAGAAGTCGAGGATGCGCACCCAGTACGGGCCCAGCGTGGCACCGACCCAGAGCGGCGCTGTCAGCAAGAGCGTGAGCAGGATGAGCTTGCCGGCACGAGTCTCTGCCAGACGCATGAGTGACGCCATCATGGCCTGTCCGCCAGACGCTCGCCGAGCAGGCCGGAGGGGCGGAAGACCAGCACCAGAATCAGCACCAGAAAGGCGAAGACATCCTGATACTGGCTGCCCAGAAAGCCACCGGTGACATCGCCGATATAACCGGCACCGAGACTCTCGATCAAGCCCAGCAGCAGGCCGCCAACGACCGCACCGGCAAGATTGCCGATACCGCCCAGCACCGCCGCCGAGAACGCTTTGAGGCCGAGCATGAAGCCCATGTAGGCATGAGCCTGGCCATAATTGGCCGTGACCATGACGCCGGCAACCGCCGCCAGCACAGAGCCAATGACAAAGGTGCTGGCGATGACGCGATCCACCGACACCCCCATGAGGCGCGCCACCGACGGAGCCTGCGCCGTGGCTCGCATGGCGCGACCAAGACGGGTGTGATGCACCAGCAGTAGCAAGCCGATCATGAGCACACCGGAAAGCCCGACAATCACGCCCTGCACCGGCAGAAAGGTCACTGAACCCAGGTGAATCGGCTCATGCGGCAGAATATCCGGGAAGGGGATGTACTGACGCCCCCAGATCATCATGGCCACATTCTGCAGCACGATGGACACGCCAATGGCGGTAATCAGTGGCGCTAAGCGAGGGGCGTTGCGCAAAGGCCGATAAGCCAGACGCTCGATGCCGGCACCGAGCAAGGCGCAGACCGGCACCGCCATCAACAGGCTGCCGGCAATCAGCACAAACGGCGAGATGTCCATGTTCAGGCCGAGCAGCCAGCCCAGACAGGAAATGGTGACCATGGCACCGATCATCACGACCTCGCCATGGGCGAAATTGATCAGGCCGAGAATGCCGTAAACCAGTGTGTACCCCAGCGCAATCAGGGCGTAGATACTGCCCAGAATCAATCCGTTGACCAGCTGTTGCGAAAGGATATCCATTGACTCAGTTCGACTCGACCGTCTTCAGGACCTGCCACTCACCCTTCACCGCCTTGTAGACCGTGATCGAGCCCTGCTTGAGATCGCCCTTGTCATCGAACTGGATGCGCGAGGTGATACCTTCGTAGTCGGTCTTTTTCAGCTCGGCAATGACCTTGGCCGGCTCGGTGCTGCCGGCACGCTGCATGGCGCGCGCCAGCACCTGCATGGCGTCATAGCAATACGGCGCATAGAGCTGAATCTTGCCGTACTGACTCTCGAAACGCTGCTTGAAATCCGGCCCCTTGGCCAGTGTTTCCAGCGGACGCCCCGGCAGCGACGCCACCACGCCATCGGCAGCCGGGCCGGCGAGCTTCATGAATTCGGCGGTGTGAATGCCATCACCGCCAAGCAGCTGGCTCTTCAGACCCAGCGAGCGCATCTGTCGTGCCATGGGTGCGCCCTGGCCATCCATGCCGCCGAAAAACAGCAGATCCGGCTGCTTGCCCTTGATCTTGGTGAGGATGGCGGTGAAGTCAGACGACTTGTCGCTGGTGTACTCGCGCACGATGATCGCGCCACCAGCCGCCACAGCCGCCTTCTCGAACTCGTCGGCAATACCCTGACCATAAGCGGTGCGATCATCGATGATGGCAATCTTCTGCGCCTTCAGATCAGTGACGGCAAAACGGCCGAGCACCTTGCCCTGCTGTACATCGTTGGCCATGACGCGGAAGGCGTTGCCGAAGCCCTGCTGGGTGTACTTCGGCGTTGTTGCCGACGGCGAGATCTCGACCAGACCGGCAGCGTTATAGACGCGCGACGCCGGCATGGTGGTGCCAGAGTTCAAATGGCCGATGACGGCATCAAGGCCATCATCAACAAACTTCTGCGCCACGGTTGTGGCCATGCGCGGATCGGCCTGGTCGTCCTGCGAATCCAGCTCGAACACGACCGGCTTGCCGGCAATGGTGAAGCCTTCGCGATTAAGGTCTTCGATGGCAAGGCGCACGCCATTTTCGTTGTCCTTGCCGATATGCGCCTGCGCGCCGGTCAGCGGTGCGGCATGGCCAATGACAATGATGCGCTTGCCATCGGCCGTGACTTTGGGAGCTGGCTCGGACTTGGTGCAACCGGTAACGGCAAGGGCGGAGGCCAGCAGAGCCGGGATCAGTGCGATACGAGTGCTGTACATGAATTCATCCTGAACCATCGGTGATGGCAATGTGACGGAACTTGCGCGGATTATTGCCGCTGTCAGCGGTCAATGAAAGTACATCATTACAGAATGTTGCACGCCTGACGGCATGACGCGGCGGCATCGATACCAGTAAACTCCGGTCATCCTTAGCATTATTTGTGCCCATCAGCTGCCTGCTGCCCCCCGGAGCCTCATGAACACCTTGTCGACGCCATCCTCCCAGCTCTCGCCTACCCTGCAATTTACCCTCGATCTGATCCGCGAGCCCTCGGTCACGCCTTTCGATGCCGACTGCCAGACGCTGATGATCCGCCGTCTCGAAGCCATAGGCTTTCGCATCGAACGCCTGCGCTTCGGCGAAGTCGACAATTTCTGGGCCCGTCGTGGCACCGAGGCTCCGGTGCTGTGCTTTGCCGGCCACACGGACGTTGTGCCGACCGGCCCGGTCGAGCAGTGGAAGGTGCCACCGTTCGAGCCGACCATCACCGACGGCATCCTCACCGGACGTGGCGCGGCCGACATGAAAGGCTCATTGGCCGCCATGGTCGTGGCCTGCGAGCAGTTTGTCGCCGCACATCCCGACCACCAGGGCTCGATTGCCTTCCTGATCACCAGTGATGAGGAAGGTGTGGCCGTCGATGGCACCGTGCGCGTCGTGGAAACACTGGAAGCACGCAACGAGAAAATCACCTGGTGTCTGGTCGGCGAACCCTCCAGCACCACACTCGTCGGCGATGTCATCAAGAATGGCCGTCGTGGCTCGCTCGGCGGCATCCTCACCGTGCACGGCCGCCAGGGCCATGTCGCCTACCCGCATCTGGCCGACAACCCGATTCATCGCGCCCTGCCCGCGCTCACCGAGCTGGCCGCAGAAACCTGGGATCACGGCAACGAATTCTTCCCGGCCACCAGCTTCCAGATTTCCAACATCAATGCCGGCACCGGCGCCAACAATGTCATCCCCGGCGATCTGCAAGTGGTCTTCAACTTCCGCTTCTCCACCGAGCTGACCGAAGCCATTCTGCGCGAGCGCACCGAGGCCGTGCTTTCTCGCCACGACCTGACTTACACGCTGAACTGGAAGCTCAGCGGCCAACCCTTCCTGACGCCACGCGGCAATCTGGTGGATGCCGCCGTGAAGGCCATCCGCAGCGTCACCGGTCGCGAAACCGAGCTGTCCACCAGCGGCGGCACATCGGATGGCCGCTTCATTGCACCGACGGGAGCGCAGGTGGTCGAGCTCGGCCCGGTGAACAAGACTATCCACCAGATCAATGAATGCGTCGCCGCCGACGATCTCGACACGCTGACAGACATCTACACACAGTTGCTGAAAAATCTGCTGACCTGAAAGTTACGCACTCAGAAGCCTCCGTCGAGTTTGCCTCGGAGGCTTTGTGACTACTGCGCCACGCTACCATCAAGACCTTTCGTCCAATACAAACAAGCTCGGTCTAGCCAAACCGGGCACTGCCTGCTTTGTTTGAGCGGTTACAAAAGCCTTGGCGCAAAGGCTCGGTTTTGCGCCGTACATCAAGGATGATGATATGAGCTCCTGCCCACAAGCGGGTCATAGCCCCGCAGCCTTCAATTGCTACCTGCATGACGTCGGCAGGCACGCATTACTGACACATGACCAAGAGCGCGAACTGACGCATGCTATGCGCTCGGGTAATCGGCAGGCACGCGACAAGGTAGTCGCAGGCAATTTGCGCCTGGTCATTCATATCGCAAAGAACTACAACCGCAGCAATCTGCCGCGCAGTGGCATGTCCATGGACGACCTCGTGTCAGAAGGCAATATCGGTCTCTTGCGCGCCATTGCCAAGTTCAACCCCAGCCTAGGCTTCCGCTTCTCGACCTATGCCACACACTGGATTCATGAGGCTATACGTCGCGGCATCATGAATCAGGACAGACTGATACGACTACCTGTCCATGTTGCCAAACGCCTCAATGTTTACCTGGCGGCGCAGAAACGCTTAGCACAAAAAAGCTATCAGACACCGCGCAGCGAAGACATTGCCCTGGCCACCGGCGACAGCCCTGACTGCGTGCGTGAACTCATGGCCTGGCAAAACAATAGCAGCTCGCTGCAGGCTCAGGACGAAGGCAGTCAAAGCACCTGGCAAGACAGTTTCGCCGATGATGATGCCCGGAGCCCGGCGGAGCAGGCCGAGCGTGACGATCTCATGTTCCATCTGCAACGCTTCATTGCGCAACTGAAGCCCCGCGAACAACACATCCTGTGTGCACGCTTCGGCATGGGCAAACGCAGCAGTGAAGCCACCCTGGAAAGTATTGCTGACGAGATTGGCGTGACCCGCGAACGGATCCGGCAAATCCAGATCCATGCCCTGCGTCAGCTCAGAGAATGGCTGATAGAGGCCGGATATGATGCAAGTTGCATCAGCAGTCTCGACGAATAGGCTTACCTAAGCCACCAGATGCGCTAGAATCCTGCGCGGCCTGACGGTGGTCGCGCATCAGCCCTCGTAGCTCAGCTGGATAGAGCGGTCCCCTCCTAAGGGACAGGTCGGACGTTCGAATCGTCTCGGGGGCACCACACATTCGGCAGTGCTAGTGAATGACGCCACCGAGCATGGGCACGAAATGCGCCGGCTCTATGGTTTCCTGCTGCAAGCCTTCAGCCGTGCGACGCACGCGTACCAGTGACTGCTGCTGACCGGCACCGACCGGCAGAATCAGACAGCCGCCGACCGCCAGCAAATCCGTCAATGCCGTCGGCACACCCAGCGCTGCAGCGGTGCCGATAATGCCGTCATAGCCGCCCTCGCCCGGCCAACCACCGAGCCCATCGGCATGACGCAAGCGGACATTGTGCAAGCCCAGACTGTTCAGGCGTTCACGCGCCTTCTCCTGCAACGGCTTGATGCGTTCGATCGAGTGCACCATCGCCACCAGCTGTGCCAGCACAGCTGTCTGATAGCCCGAGCCGGTGCCGATTTCGAGCACCTTGCGACGTGGGCCATCGGCCAGCAACATCTCGGTCATGCGCGCCACACTGTAGGGCTGCGAGAGTGTCTGGCTGTGGCCAATGGGCAATGCGGTATCTTCATAGGCGCGATGCGCCAGGGCTTCGTCAACAAACAGGTGGCGCGGGGTCTGACGCATGACATCAAGCACGCGGGTGTCACGGATGCCCTGAGACAACAACCGGCTGATGAGCCGCTCGCGTGTACGCGCCGAGGTCATCCCGGAGCCGTGGAGGTCAATCGAAAGGCCTGAGCTCATGTCATCTTTATTCTTGGATAGCGCAAGTGCCAGACTTTAGCACGAGCGCGGCGCCGGCAACCAATGCTTCAATGCAGCATCCGCCCGATGACAGGTCATGTCGCTGTCCAGTGCCGTCACACTGATCCAGCCCTGGGCAATGGCATGAAAGTCGGTGCCATCGGCATCATCAAGCGCCTCGCCAGAGGGGCCGATCCAGTACACCTCCTGGCCTCGGGGATCTTGCAGCTTCAGGACAGGCGGGCTTGGGTTGCGATGGCCCAGACGCGTTACAGCAAAACCCTTGTGAGACGACTTTGCGCCCGCGGGCACATTGACATTGAGCAGGCAGCGCGGCGGCAAGGCCAGATCAGACCAACGCTGCAGCAATTCGCCGGCACGCTCGGCGGCAGGCCGATAGGCCGAGATGTCGAGCGTTTTGGCATGACTGGCGACCAGCGATACCGCCAGTGCCGGTCGGCCGAGAAAGCGCCCTTCGAGCGCCGCTGCCACCGTCCCGGAATAGATCACGTCATCGCCGAGATTGGCACCGGCATTGATACCGGAAACAATGACATCGGGCACAAAATCAAGCAGGCCGTTCAGAGCAATATGAACGCAGTCGGCGGGCGTGCCGTTAACGGCAATAAAGCCGTTGGCGAGGCGCTGCGGCCGCAGCGGGCGATCCAGCGTGAGCGCGCTGGAGAACGCACTGCGCTCGATATCGGGGGCCACCACCGTGACCTCGCCCAATGTCGCCAGCACTTCTGCCATGGCCATCAGACCGGGGGCAAAGACGCCATCATCGTTACTCAGCAGAAATCGCATCAAGCTGGCCTTCTTCCAACACTGCCAAGGATTGCAGCACGCTGGTGGCAAATGCGCCAGCGGTCAGGGTGAATTCGAGCACCAGGGTATCGGGAGATGGCCAGTGCCAGCTCGGCACCTGCAGCATCAGACGCAGGGAGCGGCGCTGAGCCGGCACACGCAGAGCCGCCAGATCCGCACAAATGCTCTGCCAGGGTGCCAATACCTCGGCCTCCAGCGCCAATACCGCCTCATCGATCACACTGGCTCCGTCACCAGGCAGCGGTCCGGTCGGATGAAGTTCGCCACGCGCCAGGCGCGGGGCGATTTCGGCATCGAGCGGGTCAGGCTTGAACAGGGCACTGCGACCGTCGAGCTGGAGAACATCGCCCGGCAAGCAGGATGCCCAGGTCTGACTGCGCACGCGGCTGGCCAGCACCTGATTGAACAAGGCCGAGCGCAGCGCAGAAATCCAAAGGCTTTCGCGATTGTCGCGACGCCGCGCACGGCCGGAGCGACGGCTGGCCAGCAAGGCCAGGCCCTGGCCGATGTTGCGACCGCCATGGCCAAACCGTTGCGGGCCGAAGTAGTTGGCGACGCCCTGAGCGGCTATGAGCTGCAGACGAGCCTCCATGACCTCAGGCTCGCCACGCACATCACGCAGCGTGATGCAGAAACGATTGGCGGCATGCGCGCCACGCCGCAATTTGCGGGCACCGCGCTCGGCTCTCAGCACACGATACTGGCCACCCTCGGCACTCAGCCAGTCGTCGCCGAGCGTCCACAACGCCGTGCTGTGCACGCTGAACCACTGTCGCGTCAGTGCCTGCCGGTCCTTCATGCCGGAAAAGCTGACCAGTGCCGCCGACACACCCAGCTGTGACGCCAGTTCACGCGACAGGGCATCCGTGTTCATGCCGCGTTTTTCAACCCAGAGCCAGAGATGCTCGCCCTCGCCGGTAGGCTCGAAACCAAGCTGCTCTTCCACCACAAAATCTTCCGGATGCGCCTTGAGTCTGGCAATGGCCACCGGCTCGCCCCACGGTGATGGGCAAGGGCCGGACGTCAGCGGCATCGAGGCAATAGCGGGCTCGCTCATATCAGACCGGCCAGAGCATGACGACAGCATGCGCCTCGATGCCTTCACGACGGCCGACGAAACCCAGTTGCTCGGTGGTGGTCGCCTTCACGCTGACTTGCGTCGGCAGCATGTTCAAATCAGCCGCAATGCGCTCGCGCATCAGAGGAATATGAGTCGCCAGCTTCGGGCGCTCGGCCAGTACCGTGATGTCAGCATTGGCCACGCGGTAGCCGTGATTCTGCACCAGTGTCAGCACATGACGCAGCAGCACACGACTGTCGGCACCCTTGTAGGCACTGTCGGTATCGGGAAAATGCTGGCCGATATCGCCCAGCGCCAAGGCACCGAGCAAGGCATCGGCCAGCGCATGCAGGGCTACATCGCCATCCGAGTGCGCCAGCAAACCCTGATCATGCGGGATGGCCACGCCACCCAGAGTGACATGATCGCCGTCACCAAAACGATGGACATCGATACCGTGGCCCATGCGCGGCAATAGTGTGGTCATGCCCAGACTCCAGTGCGGATCTGCTCGGCGAGTAATGCCTCCGCCAAGGCCAGATCATCGGGAAAAGTGATTTTGATATTGTCGCGGGCACCCTCGATCAGCCGTGGCCGATGCCCCAGACGCTCCATGGCCGAGGCCTCATCGGTCACAATAGCAGCAGCAGCCAAGGCGGCCTCGAGGGCATGTGTCAATTCGCCGAGACGAAACATCTGCGGCGTCAGCGCATGCCAGAGATTGTCACGCATGACTGTTGCCGCGATGCCATCAGCGTCACCGCGCTTCATGGTGTCGCGCACCGGATTGGCCAGAATACCGCCGACAGGGTCATCCGCCAGCACTGTCAGCAAATGGCGGACATCTGCAGGCCGCAGCAAGGGTCGTGCGACATCGTGCACCAGTACCCAGTCGCTGTCGGCAGCACCACTTTCACGCAAGGCACGCAGACCGGCCAACACCGAGTCCATACGCTCGCAGCCACCCGACACAAAGCGCAGACGCTGAGGATAAGCATAGGGCAGTGCCTGAGCACGCGTATCCTCATTCGATATCGCCACCACAATCTGGCTGATGGCCGTCATGGCGCAAAGACGATCGAGCGTGTGCTGCTGAATACAGCGGCCGGCAAGCTGGAGATACTGCTTGGGCATGCCTGCACCAAAACGTTTGCCTACACCAGCAGCAGGAATGACGGCATGGCATGCCATCTCAGGGCGTACCCACGGGTGCCACATCACGGGTCAGCGGAGCTACCGTCAGCGGCTTGATGGCTGACGCCTGTGGCTGAGTCACTTGTTCCGAAGCCGGCGGTGGCGCAGCGCCCACGCGTACCGGTGTTGCCGGCTTGGGCGTGGTATTGGCCGTGGCAGAGCCCGACAGCGCCTTGCCCGTGACCAGATAGAAGGTTTCGTCATCCTTGATCATGCCGAGGTCCAGACGCGCCCGTTCTTCGATCGCGGCCTGACCATTCTTCAGGTCATTGACCTCGGCCTCCAGCACGGCATTACGCTGCCGCAGCCGGAGATTCTCGGCCTGCTGCTCAGCTACGGCCTGCTTGATGCGATGCACATCAACAATGCCGCCCTCGCCGAACCAGAGCTTGAACTGCAGAATGAGAAAGACGCCCGCCGCCAGCCACAACAGCAACCGGCCGAGGCTGGAGGTAGGCGTCATACTCAGTTAAGACCCTTGAATTCGGCCTTGCCACGATACGGTGCGCTGTAGTCCAGCTCCTGCTCGATACGCAGCAGCTGGTTGTACTTGGCGACACGATCGGAACGGCAGAGCGAACCGGTCTTGATCTGGCCGGCGCCGGTGGCGACCGCGAGGTCGGCGATGGTGGCATCTTCGGTTTCGCCCGAGCGATGCGAAATCACCGTGGTGTAGCCGTTGGCCTTGGCCAGGTAGATGGCATCGAGCGTTTCGGTCAACGAACCGATCTGGTTAAACTTGATCAGGATGGAGTTACCCACGCCCTGGTCGATGCCCTTCTGCAGGATCGCCGGATTGGTCACGAACAGGTCATCACCCACGAGCTGGACGCGATGGCCGAGCTTATCGGTGAGAATCTTCCAGCCAGCCCAGTCGGACTCGTCGAGACCGTCTTCGATGGAAATGATCGGGTAGCGGTCGCAGAGGCCGGCCAGATAGTCGACGAACTCGGCCGAGGTGAAGGCCTTGTTGCCCTCGCCTTCGAGCACGTACTTGCCATCGTGATAGAACTCGGAGGCCGCGCAATCCAGCGCCAGCATGACATTTTCGCCAGCCTTGTAACCCGCCAGACCGATGGCCTCGACGATGACCTGCAGCGCTTCTTCGTTGCTGCTCAGGTTAGGGGCAAAGCCGCCCTCGTCGCCCACGGAGGTGCTCAGACCGCGCTTCTTCAGCACGCCCTTGAGGGCATGGAAGATTTCGGCACCACAGCGCAGCGCTTCGGCGAACGAGGTGAAGCCTACCGGCTCGACCATGAACTCCTGGATATCGACGGTGTTGTCGGCATGTTCGCCGCCGTTGATGATGTTCATCATCGGCACCGGCATGGTGAACTGGGTGTTGCTGCGCAGCGAGGCGATGTAGGCGTAGAGCGGCTGACCCTTGGCCTGAGCCGCGGCCTTGGCGGCCGCAAGCGACACTGCGAGGATGGCGTTGGCGCCGAGGTTCGACTTGGTCTCGGTGGCATCGAGCGCGATCATGGCGTGGTCAAGACCGGACTGGTCGAACACACTCTTGCCGACCAGCAGCTCGCGGATCGGACCGTTGATGTTGGCCACAGCCTTGAGCACACCCTTGCCGAGATAGCGCGACTTGTCGCCATCACGCAGCTCCAGCGCTTCGCGCGAGCCGGTGGAGGCACCGCTGGGCGCCGTGGCACGGCCCATCATGCCGTTATCAAGAATGACATCCGCCTCGACCGTGGGATTGCCACGCGAATCCATGATTTCACGACCGCGAATATCTACAATGATCGCCATGCTAAATGCTCCAGTTCATACAAAAGGAAGCCCGCAAAAGCGGGCAAAATCAAATTCAGTGGGTGTCCAGCACCGGCAGGCTCTTGACCAGATCATCAACCGCCTTGACCTGACTGAGGAAGCCTTCGAGCTGTGACAAACGCAGCGCGCAAGGGCCGTCGCACTTGGCCTTTTCCGGGTCCGGATGTGCTTCAAGAAACAAACCCGCCAGCTTTTGCGTCATGCCGGCCAGCGCCAGCTCGGTCACTTGTGCACGACGACCGCCAGCCGCGTTCGGCAGGCCGCCCGGCATCTGCAGGGCGTGCGTGACGTCGAAGAACACCGGGTAGTTGAACTGCTTCATGATGCCGAAGCCGAGCATGTCCACCACCAGATTGTTGTAGCCGAACGACGACCCACGCTCGCAGAGAATGAGCTTGTCGTTACCGGCCTCTTCGAACTTGGACAGGATGTGGCCCATCTCTTTCGGTGCCAGAAACTGCGCCTTCTTGATGTTGATGAGCGCCCCGGTCTTCGCCATGGCCACCACCAGGTCGGTCTGCCGCGACAGGAATGCCGGCAACTGGATGATGTCGCAGACTTCGGCGACCGGCTGGCACTGATAAGGCTCGTGCACATCGGTGATGATGGGCACATTGAAGGTCTTCTTGATCTCTTCGAAGATCTTCAGGCCTTCATCCAGACCGGGGCCGCGATACGAACTGACCGACGAGCGATTGGCCTTGTCGAAGGACGCCTTGAACACATAGGGGATGCCGAGCTTTTGCGTGACCGTGACATAGGTCTCGCAGATCTGCATCGCCATGTCGCGCGATTCCAGCACATTCATGCCGCCGAAGAGCACGAAGGGCTTGTTGTTGTTCATCTCGATCCGGCCGAGGCTGATCGTTTTTTGCATCGATGCATTTTGCTGAGTCATCACGGCGTCCTTTTTCCAGGCTTCTACGCTTCTTGATTGTTCTTGTATCGTGAATCAGGCCTTGCCGGCGTGCTTCATGGCTGCACTGACAAAGCCGGAGAACAGTGGGTGACCTGTGCGCGGCGAGCTGGTGAACTCGGGATGAAACTGGCAGGCCACAAACCACGGATGATCCGGGATTTCCACCATCTCGACCAGTGACTTGTCGGCGCTGTAACCGGAAATGCGCAGACCAGCGGCTTCCAGCTGCGGCAAGTACGTATTGTTGACTTCGTAACGGTGGCGATGACGCTCGGTAATGCTGTCTGCACCGTAAGTCTGCTGTGCCAGTGTGCCCGGCACCAGATGGCACAGCTGTGCGCCAAGACGCATGGTGCCACCCAGATCAGAAGCTGCATCGCGACGCTCGACATCGCCCGTCTCGGTTTTCCACTCGGTAATCAGACCGATGACCGGATGCGTACAGCCCGCCTTGAGCTCACTGGAGTTGGCATCCGCCAGACCGGCAAGATGACGTGCGTACTCGATCACCGCGACCTGCATGCCGAGACAGATGCCGAGATACGGCACGCGGTTCTCGCGGGCAAAGCGTACCGTGGCAATCTTGCCTTCAGTGCCGCGATCACCAAAACCGCCCGGCACCAGAATGCCATCAACATCGGCCAGTGCGCCGGTGCCATCCTGCTCGATGGATTCGGCATCGATATAGCGAATCCTGACCTTGCTCTTGTTCTGGATGCCCGCGTGCAGCAGCGCTTCATTGACGGACTTGTAGGCATCAGCCAGCTCGACATACTTGCCGACCATGGCGATGGTGACTTCACGCTCCGGGTTGAGCAGGCCGTCCACCACCACATCCCAGTCACTCAGATCCGCCTCGGGCGCGCTCAGACCCAGGCGCTCGATGACAAAATCGTCGAGCCCCTGCTCATGAAAGCGGCGCGGAATCTGATAAATGGTTTTCGCATCCTGCGCGATGATGACGGCGCGCTCTTCGACGTTGGTGAACAGCGAAATCTTGCGCTTGGAGTCGTCCGGCACCGGGTGCTCGGAGCGGCAGATCAGGATATCGGGCTGCAAGCCGATGGAGCGCAGCTCTTTCACCGAGTGCTGCGTCGGCTTGGTTTTCAACTCGCCCGCGGAAGCTATATAAGGAATCAGCGTCAGATGCATCAGCAGCGAGCCCTGATAACCGAGTTCGATACGCATCTGGCGCACAGCCTCCATGAATGGCTGCGACTCAATATCACCGGCGGTGCCGCCAATTTCGACGATGGCGATGTCATGGCCGCGCGCGCCTTCGCGCACGCGCTGCTTGATGGCATCGGTGATGTGCGGAATCACCTGCACCGTGCCGCCGAGGTAATCGCCACGACGCTCTTTCTGCAGCACATCGAGATAAATACGACCCGAGGTGAAGTTGTTTTTCTTGGTCATCTTGCCATGACGCAGGAAGCGCTCGTAATAGCCAAGATCGAGGTCAGTCTCGGCACCATCGCTGGTCACGAAGACTTCGCCGTGCTGATACGGGCTCATCGTGCCCGGATCAACATTGATGTAGGGGTCCATCTTGATCATGGTGACCGAGAGACCGCGAGCTTCCAGAATGGCGGCCAGCGAGGCGGCAGAAATGCCCTTGCCCAGCGAAGACACCACACCACCAGTGACAAAAATGAATTTGGTCATGAACTTTCCAGACAGCTTGCGTGATCACGGCGCACCCGCCAACAGCAGGTACAAAGACGGGACAGGATGTTATCACGAGCCGGGAAAAGGCGGGAGACAGGGCGATGGTTAGATGCAGATTCCGCGAACAACTACGCTGAAATGCAGAAAAGGTCCCGAAGGACCTTTTCTGTGCAACCGTTGCGACGTGTTCAGCAGAACTTAGAAGTTGAACTGGGCACGGGCAGTGACCGCTGATGCTTCTTTATCAGTACCGACATCTGTTTCGCCCTTCACATACTCAACCATGAATCGTGTGTTTGGCGTGGCGTAGTAGTTCACACCGACAGTGTAAGCCGACGCTTCGTTGCCTTTGACATCCTTGTTCTCAATGACATCGTAACGAGCTTTCAGCTCAACAGCGCCTTCTTCACCGTCCAGCTTTGGCGACTTGAACACGCCTTTCTTGAAGTCATACGGCTTCGTGTGCTCGGTCAGGAAGTAGCTGGCCTGAACATAGTAGGTATCAACATCGTTATCTGGTGTTGTACCCGCACCAGTACCCGTCGCACGATTATCTTCGAATGCTGCCTTGGCATATTCGCCCTGCATGGAGAATGCCCCAAAACGAGCAGCCAGTTCGGCGGCGATGGTACGTTGCTCGTTAAATGTGCTTGCAGCAATCAAAGCACCTGTTCTCAAGCCATTTTCACGACCGACAATACGAACATCCTTGCTGGTGTTGTTGGTTTCAAAGTTATCCTGCGAAGCACTCAGGCCCAAGTGAATCAAATTGCCATTTGTGCGCAGCGGAACGATGAAGCCACGAGCATTCACGCCAAGGCCTTGTGTTTCTGCTGCGTCAACTGAGCGCGGTGTATATACAGACACACCGTAACCATAGCCTTCACCAGAGCCATCCAGGAACGCACCTGTGGTGAACTGGTTGTTGTAAATGCCCGATGCTGTCGCCAGCGGACGCTCCATAAAAGTGATTTCGTTGGAGCTGGTCAGCTCTTCCATGCCACGGTAAGGCTTGGCCTGACCGAGACGCAGGTTCTTGTTGCCCATGACCTGGCGACCAATCCACATCTCGCGGATGCCTTCGTTAGTCTTGGCTGCTGCATCTCCTGAGCTGGCAAAGTCATTTTCAAACTTGTAGGTGTAGTCATAGGCACGACCTTCGATCGTGATGCGGGCACGGCGGAAGAAAAACTGGCTGTTCGAGTCCTGAGCCGTAGCGCTGCCCAGATCTTTTTCACTGGTATAGAAGTTGCCATCAAAATGAATACGACCACCGAGCTTGGCCTCGAAGTTGCCATCATCCGACTTGATCTGGAAACCACCCTTGGTGGTTGCGGTATCGGCCAGTGCCGGTGCGGCCAGACCAGCAGCGGCGATCGCCAGCGCTAACGATTTGATTACGAGTTTCATGGTTTTACCTCAATCATTGAGCAAGTAGTGTCGACCGACGCGGCCGTACCCGAAGCGCTCACCAGTGAGACCTGCTTTTGGGTTGAGCGCAGTATTAGCAGCAAAGATGACAGCGTTGCGTCAGAAATGTGACCGATTGGTGACAGTTTCAGATGGTTTACACAATCACTACGTAAATTTTGAGATATCCCAAACCAATATCCATTCGCGCTTAAAAACACTCCGCTTGTCGCAAATATTTCAGAATTGAAACAAATTTTGTTGCACTTTTGTGTGGCAGGGAGCACAAGTTGTGCACCCCCACGGTGCGTGGGTCATTTGGAGAACACTCATGCTGAAGCAAAGCCTGTTAGCTGTCGCAATTGCAGTTGCACCCATGACCGCATTTGCAGCCGGTTCACTGGATGTCTTCTACGTTGATCAGGATATCGATATCAAGGGTGCCGGAGAGGATGATGGCGATGGCGTCGGGTTTCGCGGATTGGCCGAGCTGGGCAAAGGCGTCAGCCTGACCGCGCTATACCAGGATGCCGATCTGGATGCTGCTGATGCCAATCTGCGCGAAACACGTATCGGCCTTCGTTATGACACCACATGCCACAACATCAAGGTTGGGGGCAGCTTGGAAAATGTCAGCATTGATCTGAATAATGGCGGCGTTGGCCTTTCGATGCGTGGTTATTCTGCGACTGCACACGCCAGCATCAACCTAATCGACAATCTCAGCCTGACCGCTCGTGCTGGCTACACGGATGTTGAGGAATTGGCCGGCATGGAATATGAAGTCGGTGCTCACTACGCCATCAACAAGCAGGTTTCTGCATTCGTGGAATACCGAATGGCTAATCTCGATGATGAAGGCCTTGGTGCGGACGTTGACCTCGACACGCTGAGAGTCGGTGGTCGTTACAACTTCTGAACCTGGACTAGCACCTTGAAGCGGGCTACTTCGGTAGCCCGCCTCTATTTCAGCAGCAGCACATTCAAGCTCTGACCCAGACCAACCAATTCACCCGCTTCCACGATAGCCAGGCCATCAGCCCACGCAGCCGACGACAGGGCACCACTACCCTGCTGGGGATGTGCCACGAGTCGTGCCTGGCCCTGATCATCCGTCACCACTCGCACACGCACATACTCGCGACGCCCCTGTGGTTGCTGACGCTCAAATCCGGCAGGCACCCGAAACGCTGACAACACCGTGAGGTCGCCCTGCAAGCATCGAATAAACGGCAGCGCTAACACATGGCTGGTGACCCAGACCGATTGCGGATTCCCCGGCAGTCCGATGAACGGGATGCCTTGCACAGAGCCAAACGCCAGTGGCTTGCCAGGTTTGATGGCCACCTTCCAGAGATCAAGCTGTCCCATGCACTGAACAGCCGCACGCATATGGTCTTCCTCACCCACCGAAACACCACCGGTACTCATGATTAACTGCGCGCCACTGGCGACGGCATGCGCCAGCGCCTGCAGCGTCGCAGCAAGGGAGTCAGCGACAGGAGGCAGGTTGATGACGTCACAGCCCTGCTGATGCAGCACCGCTGTCAGCAACGTTTCATTGCTGTTAAACAGCTGCCCTGGCTGCAACACACCACCAGGTGGCACCAGCTCATTTCCTGTACACAAGAGGGCAACACGCAAACGCTGAAAGACAGATACCGTCGTCAACCCTAGCGATGCCAGCAATCCCAGTTGTGCAGGCCCCAGGAGGGTCCCGGCGGCGAGCACCATGCTGCCACAGGCAATATCCTCACCGGCGGCCCGAATGTTAGCCCCTAACCGAGGTGCCTGCAGGAGCGTGACCACACCCTCTGATTCGCGGCAATTCTCTTGCATCTCCACGGTATCGGCACCTTCCGGCACCAGGCCTCCCGTGAAAATACGCGCCGCTGTACCTGTCTGCAGTGGTACAGGCGCCATGCCTGCAGGGATACGCTGACTAATCACGAGGCCGGAAGTTGCTTGTGCATCAGCAAACCGGAACGCATAACCATCCATGGCACTGTTACGTGCAGGCGGCACCGCAACAGGTGCGATGACATCCTGAGCCAGAATGCGGCCACGAGCAGACAGCAGTGCCAACGCTTCCTGCCCTGATGGCTGTAGTGTGCGGTATTTCTCAGCGGCGCTCAGTAATTGAGCCAGCGCCTCATCGACCGACAGCAGCGCCATATTCAGCCTCGCGAATCGCAAGCGGCGGCATTCACTTTGAGATGCGGCACGAGATTGCAGGGACGATGGCGATTGTCGAGCTGACTACTCAAAATGCCTTCCCAGGCCGTACGGCAAGCTCCCGTAGAGCCAGGCACGCAAAAGACAGCCGTGCGATTGGCCAGCCCGGCCAGAGCGCGCGATTGCAGCGTGCTGGTACCTATCTCCAGATACGAGATATGGCGAAACAACTCGCCAAAACCATCGATGCTCTTGTCGAGCAGCGGCAGGATGGCCTCGGGGGTACTGTCGCGCCCGGAGAAGCCGGTGCCGCCGGTGAGGATGACGGCCTGCACATCGTCGCTGGCAATCCACGCCGAGACCTGCGCGCGAATCTGGTAAATGTCATCTTTGACGATGACCCGGGCGGCGACAACATGGCCGGCCTGCTGCAACTGCTCAACGAGATACTGACCGGAGGTGTCCGTATCCAGACTGCGCGTATCGGATACGGTGAGCACGGCGACTTGCAGCGGCACAAAGGATTTTTCAGCGCTCATTACGGCTCTCTTTTCCGATTGGAGGCAGCCTCAGCCACCGGTCATGTTCATAAATCGCACAATCTGCGGCTCGCCGGCAAGATCAAATTCGTGGCGCTCCGGCTTGCGCAACAAGGCCAGCCGGATCATGTCGGCGAGCTCGGCATCACGGGCACCGGCACGCAGCGGCGCCCGCAAATCGAGGCTGTGCTCATGGCCCAGGCAAAGCAGCAATCGTCCTTCGGCCGTGAGACGCACCCGATTGCAGTCGCCACAGAAGTTATGGCTGTGCGGAGAGATGAAGCCGAGCCGGGTCTGACTACCGGCGACACGATAATAGCTCGCCGGCCCGCTGCGATGATCCGCGCCCTCGGGCAAAAGTGCGTGATGTGGTTCGATCATGGCGCGCAAGGCTGCACTCGTCAGCATCGTTTCGGCGCGATCATGGTCATCGATGACACCCAGCGGCATCTCCTCGATGAACGCTAGGTCGATACCCTTGGCCAGCGCAAACGCTACCAGCGCCAGCACATCCTGATCGTTGCGGCCCTGCAAAATGACGGCGTTCAGGCGGATGCGCGGGAAGCCGGCAGCGATGGCAGCGTCGATGCCGGCGAGCACATCGGCGAGCTCGCCGGTGCGGGTCATGGCATGAAAGCGATCGGGATCGAGACTATCCAGGCTGATGTTGATTTGTTGCAGACCGGCCTGACGCAAGGCCACGGCCTGCGCGGCAAGGCGAGCGCCGTTGCTGGTCATGGCCAGCGTGTCCAGCCCCGGAATCTGCGCGACCTGACGCACCAGATCCGTCAGCCCGCGTCGCACCAGCGGCTCACCGCCGGTAAGACGAATCTTGCGCACACCCAGCCCGACAAATACTCGCGCCAGCCGTTCGATTTCCTCCAGCGACAGCACCTCGCTGCGCGGCAGAAATTTCATGTCTTCGGCCATGCAATAGACACAGCGGAAGTCACAGCGGTCCGTCACCGAGATGCGCAGGTAGCGAATCTCGCGCTGGAACGGATCGATGAGCGTGGTCACAGACCAACCTTCTTGGCGGCCTGCCAGAGCGCTTCCATGTCGTCGAGACTGGCATCGGCCAGCGCCACGCCCTTCGCACCGAGCTGCTGCTCGATGTGACCGAAGCGGCGACGGAACTTGGCGATGCCGCCGAGCAGGGCCTGCTCGCTGTCGACCTGCAAGTGCCGGCCGATGTTGACGCAGCAAAACAGGATATCGCCCAGCTCGTCCTGCAAGGCGGCTTGCGGCAACTGCTCATCGAGCGCCGCCTCCAGCTCGTCAATCTCTTCACGCAACTTGGCGATGACAGCGCGCGGATCGTTCCAGTCGTAGCCAACTTCGCCCGCCCTCGCCTGCAATTTCTCCGCACGCAACAACGGCGGCAGGCCGGCACCGATCTTGTCGAGAAAGGCTGTCGGTGGCAGCTCGCCGCCGTGGGCAGCGGCCTTCAGGGCTTTTTCCTGGGCCTTGATCACACCCCATTGCGCGCTCACTTCGTCTGCCGTCAGATCCAGCCGGGGCAGATCGAGCCGGCCATCGCGAAAAATATGGGGATGCCGGCGCTCCAGCTTGTCGGCGATGGACAGCGCCACCGCGTCGAAGTCGAACAAGCCCTGTTCTTGCGCCAGCTGCGCCTGAAACACCACCTGCAAGAGCAGGTCGCCCAGCTCTTCGCGCCAGTCGGCCGAGTCACCACGGGCAATGGCGTCGATGACTTCGTAGGCTTCTTCAATGGTGTACGGCGCCAGCGAGACCGGCGTCTGCGCCAGATCCCAGTTGCAGCCCTGCTCGGGGTCACGCAGGCGCGCCATGATCTGAATCAGGCGCTGCAAGGCCGGCGTGGCTGCCAGCGCAGGCAGCTTGACCACGGTCATGCCTGCCCCCCGGCGCGATGCTCGGTCAGGCGTCGCGCCTCCATGATATTGGGCAGCTGCTCGATGCGTGTGAGCACGCGTGACAGCTTCGACAGCCCCGGCACTTCCAGCGTCAGGCGCATGGTCGCGGTGCCATCCTGCTTGTCGGACTGCGTCTGCACGCCGGTGACATTGACCTGCTCGTTGGCGAGCACGGCGGTGATGTCGCGCAGCAGGCCAGTGCGATCCCAGGCGCGCACCAGAATATCGACCGGATAAGCGCCGGTCTCGCGCGCCTGCCACTGCACATCCACCGTGCGCGCCGGCTCGTCCTGCGCCAGCCTCAGGTATTCCGGGCAGGCACGGGCGTGAATGCTGACGCCGCGCGTGTGGGTGACGAAACCAACGATGGGCTCGCCCGGCACCGGCTTGCAGCAGCCGGCGATTTGCGTAAGCAGATTACCCACGCCTTCGATGGTGATGGCCGAGCTGGAGTCGGTCTTGCGCGTTGGCCGCACCGGGATCTCGGGCAGCGCCAGCTCGTGCTGCGCGGTCTGATCAAGGCCGTCTGTCAGGGCATGGGTAATGCGCGCCAGCGGCAGGTCACCGCCGCCAAGCCCGACCAGCACATCATCGCCCGTACGCACATTGAAGCGTGGCGCAATGCGCTCCAGCTCAACGCGCGACAGCGACATGCCGAGGCGACTGAGCTCGCGCTCCAGCAGCGCCCGACCTTCGGCCAGATTGCCCTCGCGATCCTGCTGCTTGAACCAGTGCCTGACCTTGGCCAGCGCCCGACCGGTGCCGAGATAGCCCAGCGTCGGGTTCATCCAGTCGCGACTCGGCGTGCCGCCGCGCTGGGTCATGATGTCGACCTGCTCGCCGGTCTGCAGCTTGTAGGTCATCGGCACGATGCGGCCGTTGATTTTCGCACCCCGGCAGCCGTGACCGACCTCGGTGTGGATGTGGTAGGCGAAGTCCAGCGGCGTGGCGCCAGCCTGCATGTCGATGACATGGCCATCACGCGTGAACACATAGATACGTTCGTCGTGGATGGCCTCGTTGAAGTGTACCGCCATGTCGTCGAGGCGCTGATCGCCGATGTCGTCCTGCCATTCCAGCACTTGCCGCAGCCAGGCGATCTTGTTTTCGTAGCGCGCGTCGGCCTTGGACGACTTGCCTTCCTTGTAAGTCCAGTGCGCGCACACGCCAAGCTCGGCTTCCTGATGCATGTCGTGCGTGCGGATCTGCACTTCGATCGGCTTGCCGGACGGCCCGATCACGGCCGTGTGCAGCGAGCGATAGCCATTCTCTTTCGGCGTCGCAATATAGTCGTCGAACTCGCGCGGAATATGCTTCCACAGCGAATGCACCACGCCCAGCGCGGCATAGCAGTCGCGAATTTCCGGCAGCAGCACGCGCACGGCGCGCACATCGTAGACCTCGTGGAAGCCGATGCCCTTGCGCTGCATCTTTCGCCAAATCGAGTAGATGTGCTTGGCACGCCCGCTGACTTCGATCACGCCCATGCCCATGCGTTCGAGGTTGTCGTGCAGGGTCTTGATGATCTGCTGGATGTAGCCGTCGCGATCGAGACGCTTCTCGTCGAGCAGGCTGGCGATCTGCTTGTAGGCGTCCGGTTCCAGATAGCGGAACGACAGATCCTCAAGCTCCCACTTGATGTGGCCGATGCCGAGGCGATGTGCCAGCGGCGCGTAGATGTCGAAAATTTCCCGCGCCACGCGGCGTTTGCGCTCGTCGCTGGCCTCTTTCAGCTCGCGGATGGCGAAGGTTCGTTCGGCGAGCTTGATCAGCGGCACGCGCACATCGTCGATCATCGCCACCAGCATCTTGCGGATGTTGTCGAGCTGCTGCTCCTCGGTGCCAACGGTACGATGATCCGGATTGATCAGCCGGCTGATGGCCGCCATGCGCAGCACGCCATCGATCAGCATGGAGATGTCTTCGCCGAAATCTTTCTCGATGCGCTTGAGCGTAACCTTGCCCTCACGCACGGCGCGATAGAGCACTGCCGCCATCAGCGAGTCCTGGTCGAGATTGAGCTCGGCGAGGATGTCGGCCATGGCCAGACCGGTGAGGAAGCTGGAGGTACGGGTCATCCACACATTGTGTTTGGCGAGGTTTTCACGATCGAGCTGCTCGGCAAACTGGCAGGCGCGCAGAAGCTCGCCGGGCTCATGCAGCTCGACCTGATCTTCAATGCGGGCCAGCCACACCGCGAGATCGACGCTGCCGTCATCTCGGGTGGGATAGTCTGCGCGGACCTTTACCATCTTGCTCGCTTCACCCGTTACTCGCCTTGCCCTTTAATGGGGCGCTTACGCACATTTTTCAATTAGCGCGCTTTTCAAATACAGCGATCGACTCCACATGTGTGGTATGCGTGAACATGTCCATCACACCCGCCTGCACCAGATCGTAGCCGGCCTTGTCCATCTCGCCGGCATCGCGCGCCAAGGTAGCCGGGTTGCATGACACATACACGACACGCTGGGCGCCGAAGCGGATCAGGTGCGGAATCACTTCCAGCGCGCCACTGCGCGGCGGATCGATCAAAATCTTGTCGAAGCCCAGGCTCGCCCACGGCTGCTCGGAGAAATCTTTCGTCAAGTCCTGTGCATAGAACGATACATTGCCCAATCCGTTGGCACGCGCATTCTCGTAGCCGCGCTGCACCATGGCATCCACACCCTCCACGCCGACTACTTCGCGAGCCCTTGTGGCCAGCGGCAGCGTGAAGTTGCCGAGGCCGCAGAACAGGTCCAGCACGCGGTCTGTTGGTTGCGGGTCGAGCAAGTCCAGTGCCAACTTCACCATGCGCTGATTGATACCAGCGTTGACCTGCGTGAAATCGTTGGGGTGGAAGGCCATGGTAAGGCCGTTGCCGGTGGGCGCGATAAAATCGAGCAGCTGGTAATGCAGGCGATCCGTGCCCTCAACCGGCCAGATGCGCTGCACGGTGTCGTAGTTGCCCGGCTGCAGATAGCACTGCCAGTTGCGCTGGGCACAGAAGTCGATCAGCGCCTGATTATCCGCCGGCACCAGCTCCACGAGATTGCGGAAGATCAGCGCTACCGACGGCTGACCGGCGAGTTCGTCGCCTGCCGCAACCTCCACCTGAGCAATATGATCCCGCGCAGCCAGGCCGGCAATGAGCTGCTTCAGCGGCGTGATGCTCTGACCCAGACGCGGATCCATGACAAAACAGGCATCAAGATCGGCCAGATAGCTGGCCTGACGCTCGCGGAAGCCGACCAGCAGCTTGTCTTTCTTGATGACGAAGCGCACGCCCAGTCGCGCCTTGCGGCGGTAGGAGTGATCCGGCGAGCTCAGCGGCGGCAGCCAAGTCTGCGGCTTGATGCCGCCGAAATGCTGAAGATGATCGACCAGCACGGTCTGCTTGAAGGCAATCTGCGCGGCTGGGGCCATGTGCTGCAGCGAGCAGCCGCCACAGACGCCGAAGTGCGCGCAGGGCGGCGCCACCCGCTGGGCTGATGACGACTGCACGCTGAGCACCGAGGCTTCATCGTATTTCTTGTGCGTGAAGGTGACCTGCGCGGTGACCTGTTCGCCGGGCAAGGCACCATCCACAAACACGATCTTGCCATCATCACGATGCGCAATACCGCGCCCTTCATGGCTGAGACGGTCAATTGTCAGTTCAACGGGCGGCATGGCTCGCAGTTTTTCACGCTTGTTGGTTCGGGCCATAACAGACTCTTGCTTGTGCAAAAAAGATAAAGGTGACGGGCACAGCGCCCGTCAAATCAGGAAGCGATTGGATGATTCAGCGGCTGATCGAGGCTGGGTAACGCCGCTTGCGCTGCATCCCAGTCCGCCAGAAAGGCTTGCAGATGCGGCATCGTGGACGCCTTCAGCAGCTCGCGCACCAGCCCCAGCTCAAGATCGAGGCCGGCTTTGTCGAGCTGGCCGCGCATGAACTGGAAGCGCAGCCAGACCAGCCAGGTATTGAGCACATCGGTCTCGCAATACTGACGGATCTTGCCCAGCTCGCCGGCCAGAAACGCCGGCCAGACCTGACTGCCGTCCATGCCGGCCTTGCCCGGAAAGCCGAGCAGGGTCGCGACCTGATCCAGCGGCTGCACGGCGCGGGCCTGATAGCCCGCCAGCAGATCCATCAAATCGGTATGCCGCGAGTGGAAGCGGCCCAGGTAGTTGTTGAACTTGGCCTCGCGGTTGTTCTCGCCCTGATCCCAATAGCTCGGCGCCTGAATTCCGTTGATCAGCGCGCGATAATGCAGCACCGGCAAATCAAAACCGCTGCCATTCCACGACACCAGCGTCGGCTGGGTCTTCTCCAGGCCATCGAAGAATCGTTTGATGATCTGCGCCTCGCTTTCAGACTCGTCGCCCAGCGACCAGACCTTCACGCCATCGCGCGAGCGCAGCACCGCCGAAATGCAGACCACGCGCTGCAGCGAATGGCGGATGAAATCGGAGCCGCCGGTTTCCTGCCGGCGCAGCTTGAACAGCGCCTCGCCGGCAGCCGCATCATCCAGCCCGTCCAGGCCATAGAGGCGACGGCCTCCGGCGATGTCAGGCACCGTCTCGATGTCAAACACCAGTGTATTCATGTCGGCTCCGCATAAACGCCGGTAGACAGGTAGCGGTCGCCGCGATCACAGACGATGGCGACGATGACGGCGTTCTCCAGCTGCTTTGATAGCTCCAGCGCCGCCCACACCGACCCGCCCGACGACACCCCGCAGAAAATGCCCTCTTCGCGCGCCAAACGACGCATGGTCGCCTCCGCTTCGGGCTGCGCGATGTCCATTACCCAATCCACGCGAGCACGATCGAAGATGGTTGGCAGATACGCCTCCGGCCAGCGCCGAATGCCGGGAATCGCTGCGCCCTCACATGGTTGCAGACCGACGATCTGCACCGCCGGATTCTGCTCCTTGAGGTAGCGCGAAGTGCCCATGATGGTGCCGGTCGTGCCCATGGAGCTGATGAAGTGGGTAATCGTGCCCTGCGTCTGCTGCCAGATTTCCGGGCCGGTGCCGACATAGTGCGCCAGCGGATTGTCGAGGTTGCCAAACTGGTTCAGCACCACGCCCTGACCTTCGCTCTGCATGCGCATGGCGAGGTCACGCGCGCCCTCCATGCCCTCTTCCTTGCTCACTGAAATCAGCTCGGCACCGTAGGCGGCCATCGCGTCTTTGCGCTCCTGGCTCTGGTTCGCCGGCATGATGAGCTTCATCTTGTAGCCCTTGATCGCCGCCGCCATCGCCAGCGCAATGCCGGTATTGCCCGATGTCGCCTCGATCAGGGTATCGCCAGGCTTGATGTCACCGCGCTGCTCAGCCTGCTCGATCATCGACAGCGCCGGCCTGTCCTTCACCGAACCCGCCGGATTGTTACCCTCCAGCTTCACCAGCACGATATTGCTGGTATTGCCCGGCAGGCGCTGCAGACGCACCAGCGGCGTGTTGCCGACCGTATCGGCAATAGTGGGATAGCGAGGGGTCGAACCGGAAAAATCGCTCATCGCGCGCAGGCTCCAGAAAGTGATGCCGGATTGTAAAGACAAAGCGCCCGCTGACCAAATGGCCGGCCGGCCTCATTGCAGGCGAAATATGAGCCACCGCACATGCTAGGCTAACAGGCTCAGGCCTAATCCGGCACGATGCCGGCCTCGCACGGGAGACCCCCGGATGTATCCGTGGACCCTACATCACCGCTTGCTGTTTGCTTTTGCGCTGCCGGTTGGCATCCTGCTGATCAGTCTGGCATTCACCATCAGCAGCCATTACCGCAATGACTTGCTGGCAAGCTATCAGCACAGCCGCCAACTAACACTGCGCAGTACAGCCACTGTCCTGAAACAAGGCCATCTCAACGCTGATGACGAGCAGGCCTGGCTTCAGCAATCGCTGAATGACAATGCGCTACACAGATTGAGCCTGCTCAGCAGCGATGGCCGCATTCTTGCCGATGCAGGCCAAAGCCAAACGCCGCTGCCCAGCCCCGAGCGTCTGCTGCGCTTCAAGCCCGGCCAATACACAATAAGCGTAGAAGATGGCAATCAAGACCTGATTTCTTTACCGGATGGCCGCTGGCTGGTCCTGACCTCGACGCAGCAGATGATGCGACTGGCCTTCTATGAGCGCCTGGGCCTCTATGTAGCGCTCAGTCTCGGCCTCCTGGCGGCACTGGCCGGCCTGCTCTATATGCTGCTTCGGCATGCCTTGCTGCCGATCAATCAGTTTGCCGAGACCCTGAATCAGCCCGATGACATCTCTGCCGAAGCTCATGATGCGGCGAAACGCATCTGGCCCGAACTGGTTACCTCGCTGACACGCTATTATTTCAAGCAGAAGCGTCATGTCGACCTGCTCAAGCAAGAGAGCGAGCACGCCGAGGCCGAGCTGCGCGAAACGCTGGATGCCATCGAAAGGCAAAATATCGAGCTGCATGCTGCACGACGATCAGCGCAAGCCAGCAATCAGATGAAGTCAGAGTTTCTCGCCAACATCAGTCATGAGATCCGGACACCGCTGACCAGCTTGCTGGGCTTTGCCCGCCTGCTCGAACGAACACCGCTATCGATGCCGCAGCAGCAGCATGTGCAAGCCTTGTCGCGCTCCGGCGAGCATCTGCTGGCCATCCTCAATGACTTGCTGGATCTGTCAAAAATTGAAGCCGGACGTTTGGTGCTGGATGAAACGCCGGTTCAGCTGACCAGCCTGCTCAGCGATACTGCCGCCATGCTGGCACCCTTGCTGGGCGACAAGCCGGTCAAGCTTCAGGTGCACTGCGCAACTGACTTCACCGAATCCTTGCTGGGCGATCCGCTGCGGCTACGCCAGATTTTCACCAACTTGCTCGGCAATGCCATCAAGTTCACCGCCCGTGGCGAGATCAATGCCAGCCTCATCGAACTCAGCGAAGAAGCGTCGCGAGTGCAGTGCCAGCTCAAGATCAGCGACACAGGTGTGGGCATTGACGCCGAGCGCCTGCACAGCCTGTTTGAAGCGTTCGAGCAAGCCGACTCCTCTACTTCCCGGCATTTTGGCGGCACCGGCCTCGGCCTGACGATCACACGTCAGCTCGTACACCTGATGGGGGGATGTCTGGAGGCTGAAAGTCGCCTCGGCCAGGGCTCGACATTCAGCGTGACCTGGTGGGCAGCGCGCGACCCCTTCTATCGTGGCGGCTTGCATGCAGCGCCCCGAATTCCCCCCACACAACAGGCCATCGGCAATACCGCCCCCCTGCAGGTACTGGTCGTCGATGATCATCCGGCAAACCTGCAGCTCATGCAGGCCTGGTTGGAAGAGCTGAACATCCATGTCTCCAGCGCCGAGAATGGCGAAGCCGCCATCACGGCAGCAGCAGCTTCCGTATTCGACCTGATTTTCATGGATATCCAGATGCCGATCATGAATGGCCTGGAAGCTGCGCAAGCCATTCGTGCGCAGGAGCGTGGCGGACAGCGCGTGCCCATCATCGCACTCACGGCTCATGCGCTCAGCTCCGAGCGTGAGTACTGGCTGCGCAACGGTATCGACGACTATCTCAGCAAGCCGCTGGATGAAAGCCAGCTGCATCACATCCTGCAGCAATGGACACGCTACATCGGCCAGCCAGCCTCGGCGATTGACTGGCCTGAGGCCGAGCGCCTGGCCGGTGGCAGGCGCAGCCTGGCAGAGCAGCTCATCAGCACCCTGATCGATGATATTCCACTGGCACGCACGCAGCTGATCAATGCCAGCAGCGAGCAGGACACGCAAGCGTGGCATCGCGCGGTACATCGTCTGCTGGGGGCTTGCCGCTACACCGGCGTACCGGCGTTGCGGGCGGCGCTGGAGGCGGCCCTGGTGCTACCGAGCGGCAGCTGGGACGCCAGCCTGCAGCAACGCATCCTGCATGAAATGGATGCGCTGGCTGCAGAGCGGGATACGCGTTAAAGCGAGGCGGCGAGCTTAGCGCGGAGCCATGCGGATGGCGCCATCGAGACGGATGGTTTCGCCGTTGAGGAAGCCGTTCTCGACCATCTGCGCGGCCAGCTGGGCGTACTCTTCCGGGTAGCCGAGACGCTTCGGGAACTGCGTCATTTCAATCAACGGCAGCTTCACGCTGTCCGGCGCGGCATTCATCAGCGGCGTATTGAAGATGCCCGGTGCAATGGTGTTCACACGCACACCGATGCTGGCCAGGTCACGCGCCAGCGGCAAGGTCATGCCAACCACACCACCCTTGGATGCCGAGTAGGCAACCTGACCAATCTGGCCATCAAACGCCGCCACGGACGCCGTGTTGATGATCACGCCGCGCTCGTTGTCGGCATTGCCTTCGTTCTTCGCCATCTCAGCGGCCGCCAAACGCGTGACGTTGAATGTGCCGATCAGGTTCACGGTAATGACCTTGTTGAACACGTCCAGCGAATGCGGGCCGTTCTTGCCCACGGTACGCATGGCGCTGCCGATGCCGGCGCAATTCACCGCCACATGCACACCGCCCCACTTCGCCGACACTTCCGCCAGCGCAGCCTGCACCGACGCCTCATCCGAGACATTGACGCGGCAGAAATGGCAGTTCGCGCCCAGTTCGGCAGCCACCGCCTGACCCACATCGACATTCAAATCGAAAATGGCGACTTTCGCACCCTTGGCCAGAAAACCCTTGACCGTGGCCAGACCCAGGCCCGAAGCACCACCGGTAACGATGGCAATCTTGTCTTGCAGCTGCATAAAACACTCCTGAAAAATTGTGACCAATTAGTCGCGCCGGCGAGCATAGCATTCCGTCGCCACAGTTCAAGACCTAGAGAATGCCAACACCGGAGATATCGCGCGCCAGACGCGCGGCATGGTTGTCGGTCATGCCGCCGACAAAATCGAGCACCTGCAGATAGCCGTCATACAGCGGCAGCCCCGGCGTCAGCGGTCGCGGCAACAGCGCCAGCTGTGTCTGCTGGCGATGGCTCAGTGCCGCAGCACCACCCAGGCAGAACGCGCGCACCGGCGGCACCAGCGTATCCAGCAGCACCGCCAGACAGGGGTAGGCCGCGATCTCGGTAACGACCTTGCTGCGATGCCGATAGATCTTGTCGCTGGCCAGCTGCTTGGCCGCTGCCAGCGTATCGCGCACATCCGGACTGGCCCCGGCAATCAGGTCCTTCAACGGCAGCTCGCCGGCCAGCAAGGCATCGTGATGGCGCATGAAGGTATCGGCCAGATCCTTCACGCAACGCCCGACCATGGTGCCGCGCAACGCAGCGGCATACTGGCGCGGCTCGCGGATCTGCCAGATCTTCTCCGGATCGACGATAGGGCCGAGCAGATTCTCGAACTCATGCAGATCCAGAATGCCCATCTCCACAGCATCCTCGAGATCAACGATGGCATAGCAAATATCATCAGCCGCTTCCATGAGATAGGACAGCGGATGCCGTGCCCACTGCTCCGGGCCGCGCGCCGGCAGCCCCAGCGCCTCGGCAACATGCCGGAAATAGCCCAGCTCGGCCTGATAAATATTGAATTTGCCGCGCTCCGGGCAGGTCTGTGCCGTCCACGGATACTTCACCAGCGCGCCCAGGCTCGCCGCCGTCAGCCGCATACCGCCCTCGCCGGCATACATCTCCAGCGACGTCAGCAGGCGCAGGCCATGAGCATTGCCCTCATAGCTGCGGATGTCGTGCTGCTGTGCCAGCGACAGGCCATCCAGCAAAGACGCATGCTCGGGCCGGCAAAACCAGTCGCGCAGGGCATATTCCCCGGTATGGCCAAACGGCGGATTGCCCAGGTCATGCGCCAGACAGGCCACCTGCACGATGCCACCGATATCGAATGGTGTCGCCTGTGGCGGCAGAAACCCGCCCTCCTGCAGCATGGCGCCGACACGATTGCCGAGACTGCGCCCGACACTCGCAACCTCGACACTGTGCGTCAGCCGATTATGCGTGTGATCGTGCAAGGCCAGCGGATGTACCTGGGTCTTGCGCCCGAGGCGGCGAAAGGCGCTGGAAAACACCACGCGATCATGATCGATATGAAATTCGGAGCGCAGCCCGGCTGTGCCATCGGCACTGGCGGCCGCAGGCGTCGGCATCATGACGCCCTGCTTGATCTTGAAGCGCTGTGTGGACAGCAACTGTGTCCAGTTCATGCGCACTGCATCCCCACCCGCCCCGGTCATGGCCCGACTCCTTGTTGTCAGGCTGGATCATCGACAAAAGCAGCGGCAAAGACCAGCATTGGCTATGGCATACTCGCGCAAATTGGGCTGATTTTACGAGCTTGGGAGCGTGTCATGCTGGATGAGCTGTTTCGCAACAACCGGGAGTGGGCGGATGCCGTCAAGGCTCGCGATCCTGAATTTTTCGAGAAGCTGGCAAAGCAGCAATCGCCGCAATTTCTCTGGATAGGCTGCGCCGACAGCCGCGTGCCGGCGAACGAAATCATGGGCCTGCTGCCCGGCGAAGTGTTCGTGCACCGCAATGTCGCCAACCTGGTGGTGCACACCGACATGAACTGCCTGTCGGTCCTGCAATACGCCGTGGATGTGCTGAAGGTGAAGCATATTCTGGTCACCGGCCACTATGGCTGCGGCGGCATCAAGGCGGCACTGGAAGATCAGGAATTCGGGCTGATCGACAACTGGCTGCGCCACATCAAGGACATCTACCGGCTCTATGAAGCCGAGTTTGACGGATTGGACGAACAGCAGCGCTTCAATCTGCTCTGCGAGCTGAATGTGACCGAGCAGGTCGCCAACGTCTGCCACACCACCATCATCCAGAATGCCTGGAAGCGCGGTCAGGATGTGTCCGTGCATGGCTTCATCTTCAGCATCGAAGACGGCATTCTGCGTGACCTCGGGGGTCACTTCAACGCCGTCAATCAGCTACCGCCCATCTACCGGATGGTGCCGAAAAAAAACGCGCCCTGAGGCGCGTTTTTTCAATCCGGCAACAGCTTATTGCTGAGTCGGATTGATACGAACTTCCACACGACGGTTCTGCGAACGGCCGGCTTCGCTGCTGTTGTCAGCAATCGGCTGTGTCTTGCCGAAACCGACAGCAGAAACACGACCCGATGCCACGCCACGGTTCACGAGATAACCAGCAACCGAACCGGCGCGATCCTGCGACAGCTTCTGGTTGTAGGCAGCATCGCCTTGGCTGTCGGTGTGACCGCTGACGGTGATGGTGGTGTCCTTGTACTCTTTCAGCACATCCGACACGGCATCCAGAACCGGGTAGAAGTCAGCACGGATGCTGGCCTGAGCGGTCGGGAACGTAATGTTGCCCGGCATCACGAGGTTGATGGCACCGGTGTTCGGATCACGCTGAATGCCCACGCCGACACCGGCCAGACGATCACGCAGCTTCTTTTCCTGCACGTCCATATAGACGCCGGCGCCGCCGCCGACCACGCCGCCGATGGCTGCGCCCTGACCGCAACGCTCGTTACGCTCGCCGTGCTTGGTAGTCGCAGTGGCAATGGCGCAACCTGCAGCCGCACCAATCAGAGCGCCATAGGCACCCTTGCTGACCTGACGCTCACCGGTGTACGGATTGGTGGTACAGCCAGCCAGAAACACGGAACCGGCTACTGCTGCCGTAAGTAGAATACGCATGGTGAATCTCCATAAGGTTGTCGGATGCCTGTTCGCACCCCTCACCGCGTCACAACGACGCCAGCGAGTTGGCGTTGACACGCTATCAGCCAAAAAAGCCAGTAGCCTGTTTGGTCACGGCCACACTGACCAGGAACGCATAGGTTAACAGAGCCAGAGCCATCATCGTCAGTTGTCCGCCACGGGTTTTTGCACGCTTGAAGGCAATCACCCCGAGTGCAATGAAAACAAACAGGAAAATCAGCTTGGTCAGGACCCAGGCCGGCATCTGGCCATAAAGCGCCACCATCGTCAGACCGCTGGCCAGCACGCCCAGGCTGAGGGTATGTGCCAGTAATGTCGGTATTTTTCCATTCTGTGCCGGTGGCCGGGTCAGCGTCAGAAAAGCACGCCAAAAGAAGAGCAATGCGACCGCTAAAACCAGGGCCGCATGCAACATTTTGATAAGAACATAGCTATCCACAAGATACTCCGGCACCGACATGAAACGAAGTCGCTATCTGAACCAGTCAGCGCTGAAGTGTCAAAGCATTTGCACACTTTTACAGACGCGCAGGCCCTGTTTTTTTTGCTATGGTGTGCGCCACCATCAGGCTTGCGAGTGCTCGCCCATGCTGTTCCGCTCCGTCCCCACACCCTGTGTAGGCATTTGCTCAACGACCTATGGCGATACTGTTTGCCGTGGCTGTCGCCGCTACCTGCATGAAGTCATCGAGTGGAATCGCTTTGCCGACAACGAAAAGCGCCTGATCTGGCAGCGTCTGGACGGTTTGCTGCTACAGGTCATGCCGCGCTATTTCGAAATTCTGGATGCCGATCTGCTCCGTCGTGAGCTGCTGGCACGGCGTATTCCGCTACGCGAAGAGGCCAGCGCCTGGACCTGGCTGCAGCAGCTGCTCAAGCAGATGGCACGACAGGTCAATGACCTGGCCGCCTTTGGCGTGCGCCGCATCGACACTAGCGAGCTGGACTTGCATGGCTTGCGCGAACAGTTGAACAACGAACTGCACATGCTCGCGAGTGCTTATTACGAACGGGATTTGCTACGCGCGCCGCAATTGAAAAGCACGGCGAAAAATGGTGCGCCAGAGAGGACTTGAACCTCCACGCCTTGCGGCACCAGAACCTAAATCTGGCGTGTATACCAATTTCACCACTGGCGCGATGAAGGCGGCGAACTATACCGAGTTCACCGCCTGACTGGCAACGGCTAGCTTCAGCTCAGCTGGCACGCAAACGGCGGGTCTTCATCGTGCCGCGCATGTTAGTGGCGAGGTTGGCCAGCAGCGACCACAGCGCTGATTCGTTGGGCTTAGGGTTCTCGCCCCGGCTCATGCGATGCAGCTGACGCACGTACCACATGACTTCCATCAGCGCCATGTCATCGACCTGCTTGATGCCGGTGCTGATCATCTTCACGCGATGACGCGTCTCTTCGCCGGCCAGCAGGCGCAACGGCGCATCCGGCTCGATGCACAGCGGGCGACCGAGGCCGACGATATCCATGGCGCCCGAATTCAACGCCTTGCCCATCGCAGACAGCGTGCGGAAGCCGCCGGTGACCATCAGCGGCGTGCTGATGTGCTGGCGCACCTTTTCAGCGAATTCGAGGAAATAGGCTTCACGCTCGATGGTGCTGGTCTTCTTGCCTGCCATCGCCGGAGCTTCGTAGGTACCGCCGGAAATCTCGACCAGATCAATGCCAACCGCCGCCAGCGCCTGAATCGTCGCCAGCGACTCCTCTTCGGTGAAGCCGCCGCGCTGGAAGTCCGCCGAGTTCAGCTTGATGCCGATCGGGAAATCAGGGCCGACGGCATCGCGCATGGCCTGATACACCGCGAGCACGAAGCGGCGACGATTCTCGGCCGAACCACCCCAGCCGTCCGTCCGCACATTGTGCTTGGGCGACAGAAACTGGCTGACCAGATAACCGTGAGCACCGTGAATCTGCACGCCATGAAAGCCGGCCTGCTTGACCACGCCAGCGGCGCGGCCGAAGCGCGAAATGATGTCGAGAATTTCCGGCTCGGCGAGCTCGCGCGGGGTGTCGAAGAACGCCTGCATCTGCTTACCGAAGGGAATGGCCGACGGAGATACATTTTCGCGATTCAGGCCCTTGGGCGACTGCTTGCCCGGATGATTGATCTGCGCCCAGAGCCGGCTGCCGTGATGGGCCACACCGTCGGCCATGGCCTTGAGCAAGGCGAGGTCACGATCATCTTCAATAACGACATTGCCCGGCTCACCGAGGGCGCGACGGTCAACCATGATGTTGCCGGTAATAAGCAGGCCGGTGCCACCCTTGGCCCAGCGCTCGTACAAGCGCACCAGCGCCGGCGTGACACGATTGTCCATGGTGCCGAGGGTTTCGCTGAGTGCCGACTTGGCCAGGCGATTGGGCAGAACACTGCCATTAGGTAGGGTCAGCGTTTGCGCGAGCAGATGTTGTGCAGTGGCCATGAGCGTTGTCCTGTAAAGGCTGCAAAAAGTCGCAGCAGCCTATTTCAGACAGAACCCATTGTCAAAAATCAGGCGGCCTGGGTCGAGGGATGATTGCCGCGGCTCGGCGGCTGCTCGGCACCGTGCAGATCGCGCAGGGTCTGGCCCATGAGCTGCTCGAAGTGTCTGGCAAGCGCACTGGCATCGCGATCACCGGCAACCTCTGCCGGCAGGCAATGCACCCGCACATGCACCGGCTCGCCGGCCAGCATGTTGAGCAGATGCGGCGCCAGCTCGTCGTCGCCAATGAAGGGCGCCATGGCGTGCAGTTCGCCATCCGCCTTCTGATAGCAGATGACCAGCGGCTGTATCGGGCACTGACTCTTGACCGCCGCCGTGAACAGCTTGGCAAAGAAGCGGTTGACGCTGAAGCCGTCGGTAGTGGTGCCTTCCGGGAAGAACAGGACGCGCTTGCCCTGCTGCAGGGACAGCACCATCTCTTCGCTGACGCGATCGGCATCACCCGAGCCACGCTTGATGAACAAGGTGCCGGCGGCCTGGGCGAGACGACCGATCAGCGGCCATTGCGCCACCTCGGCCTTGGACAGGAAGCGCAGCGGACGGATGCCACCAATCACGGGAATGTCCATCCACGACACATGGTTGCTGATCCACAGCGCGCTGTCTTCGATGGGCTCGCCCTGCACCGTCACCTGCATGTTGAGCACGCGACAGAAGCCACGCAGCCAACAGGCAATGACCGGACGCTGCCAGACCGTGAAGCGCACAAAGAACATGCCGATCACGAAGGCCAGCAAGACGCCGAAGAGCAGATAGGCCGCAACCGCGATCAAACGCGCCCAAACCTTAATGGTCATGGCGGGTTTCACCGTAATGGCAGGATGTTGGTAACGATTGCGCGGCGCTCTGGTCACGGGATCTCATTTCAGGCTGTCTTCAGGAACCGTTGAGCATAACGCCCCGCCATCGCTTGTACATCCATGAATATGAAGACATCGGCACAATTGAACTCGGGGTCCCAGCAGGCTTCGCCGCCGATCTTGCAGCCCATGCGCAGGTAAGCCTTGAGCAGCGGTGGTACGCTGACCGAGCCGGTGCCGGTGGCCGAGAGCAGAATTTCGCGACTCGGGCTGACGCGAAGTTCATCGCCCACAAAGTGCTTTTCGCGCAGGGTGGGCATGACGCTGGCGAGCGTGGTGCCACCGTCGGCGAGGCTGATGCTGGCGCAGCCGATGAGCAGATTGAAGCCTTCGCGCATCAGATACTCGGACAGCGCCGACCAGAGCACCGTGATGGCGGCACCGGAGCGATAGTCCGGGTGCACGCAGGTACGGCCGACTTCAAGGATGCGTCCGGAGAAATTCTTCAGCGCGCCGAGGTCAAACTCCTGCGCCGAGTAGAAGCCGCCAGCCTGCTCGGCCTGTTCACCGCTGAGCAGCCGCGTGGTGGCGATGAGCAGATCATTGGCGACATCGTAGACGTTCAGGTGCAGACAGTAGTCGTCGTAAGCATCGACATCGATGCCATCAAACTGTACACCGTACTCGGCGCCGAAGATTTCCGCACGCAGACGCTGTGCCGCGACCACCATGCCGGCATCCGTGGCGAAGCGCGCCTCCAGACGCGGCTTCTGACGCAGCGGCGTGACATCGTCAGCGGAATAATTGAACAGGGACGATACGGCAGTGGCTGAATTCAGATTCTGCTGGGCATCACTCATGTTTTGGCTCTTGGCTTGTGTTTTCATGCAAGCAGTTTGCTCAGTGCAGATGCAAGACCCGTGACAAGTTGGTGACAGTTTGGTGAAACTGCGCCCCCTCAGCACCGCCACAAAAGCATGAATTTCGGAGATGACACGATGTTGACAAGCCTGGCTATTTTCGCGGCTACCGGGGCTTTGGCCGGCTTTCTGGCAGGACTGCTGGGCATTGGTGGCGGCATGGTGCTGGTGCCGGCCCTGATCTTCAGCTTTGAAGCGCAGGGTGTATCGCCGATGGTATTGACGCATCTGGCGGTCGGCACCTCACTGGCGAGCATTGTGCTGACATCGATCAGCTCGGTGCGCACGCACCATGCTCAAGGCGGCGTCGATATTGAGCTGTTCAAGCGACTGGCTCTGGGCCTAGTTATCGGCTCCTTGCTCGGCGCCCAGATTGCCCATGCGCTGCCGGCGCGCGCGCTGCAAATCATCATCGGTATTTTTGCTGTCTGGACCGGTCTGAAGATGTTTCGTGGCAGCAAGCCCGTGGCCATCGATGCCCCAACGCCAACGGCGACACAGCTGAATGCCGTGGGCGGCGTGATCGGTGTGGCATCGGCCATCTTCGGCATCGGTGGCGGCAGTCTGATGGTGCCGTATCTGGTCAAGCAGGGCGTGGCCATGCGTCGTGCCGTCGGTACTGCCGCCGCTTGCGGCTTTCCGATTGCCATCGCGGGGATGATCGGCTTTATCTACAGCGGCTGGGGCCTGAGCGAACTGCCGGCGGGCAGCACAGGTTATATCTACTGGCCCGCCCTCGCCGGCATCGCGCTGACCAGCATGGTGGCCGCACATGGCGGCGCCGTGATGGCGCATCGCCTGCCGGCACAGCAACTCAAGCGCGCCTTTGCCGTGCTGCTGGTGCTGGTCGGCGTACGCTTTCTGGTCGGCCTCTGAGCGCCCAACTCAGCCTGTATTGCGCATCCCGGCGGCAATGCCAGTCATGGTCACCATCAGCGCACGATCATGGCGCGAGCGTTCAGACGCCGGCGTCACCTCCGGCAGTGCTCGCCGGCGCTGCATCAGCTCGGCCTGCAGCCAGTGCAACGGCAGCAGGTACGGTGAGCGCAAGCGGATGGACTGCGCCAGCACCGGATTTCTTTCCGCCCAGCTGGGCCCCTGCTGCACCGTCCTCAACTGCACCACCAGGTCCTGATGCTGGGCACGCAAACGCTCGCCCAGATTACGCAAGGCGGCATCACAGGTCAGATGCTTTTCGTAATGGCTGGCGATCGTCACATCTGACTTCGCCAGCACCATCTCCAACATGTCAATGAGACTGGCAAAGAACGGCCAGTGCTGCAGCATGTCGCGCTGAGTCGCGGCCGAGCCGGCCGCCAGCGCTGGCGCAACACCCAGCCATGCCGGCAGCATCAGGCGAATCTGTGTCCAGGCAAATACCCAGGGAATGGCGCGCAACGAGGCAATGCCGCCACCGACCTGACGCCGGGCAGGTCGTGAGCCCAGCGGCAAAAGCTGTAGCTCCGGCTCCGGTGTGACGACACGTAAATAATCAATGAATTGGGGATCATTGCGTAACTGGTCACGGTAGAGCTGCATGGAATGCAGGCTCAATGCAGCCATCGCCTCGCGCCAAGCGGGCTGCGGCTGCGGCGGCGGCATCAGAACCGTCTCCAGTGTGGCCTTCAGATAGCCCATGAGGTGATATTGCGCCATGGCCGGCGAGCCGAACTTCATGCGAATCATTTCGCCCTGCTCGGTGACACGCAAAGCGCCGCGCACAGAGCCGGGAGGTTGCGAGCGCAGCGCCTGATCGGTTGGTGCGCCGCCGCGACTGACACTGCCGCCCCGACCATGAAAAAACACCAACGTCACACCTGCCTCGGCAGCAATCGCGGTCAACTCCTCCTGTGCCTGATACTGAGCCCAGGCTGCGGCCAGAAAGCCTGCATCTTTCGCCGAGTCAGAGTAGCCGATCATGATTTCCTGATGACTGCCGATACACTGACGATAAATCGGCATCGCCAGCAAGGTTCGCAAACAGGAAGAAGCACGCGCCAGGTCATCATAGGTTTCAAATAACGGGACCACCCGCAGCGGCTGCAGGCTGTCGGCCTTGCGCTGCAATACCATCACCGCCAGCACATCGCTGGGCTGATGCGCCATGGAGATGACATACGCACCCAGCGCTTCCGCAGGCTGGGTTGCCAATAATCGGAAGGTCGCAAGCACTTCACGAACCTCATCACTGAAGCAGGACTCTATTTCCGCCGACAATGCCGATAACGGCAGCAGCGGGCGCGGGCTGGCCAGCTCCTGCAACAGGAATTGCTGCCGCTGCGCCTCATCCCAGGCGCTGTAATCCCCGAGGCCGAGATATTTCGTGATGGCGGCGAGCGCATCGGCATGGCGCGTGGACTCCTGCCGAATATCCAGACGCATCAAGCCAAAACCGAAGATCGAGATCCGCCTCAGGTTGTCGCTGAGTCCGCCTTCACACAACAGCGTCAGCCCCGCTGACTTCAGATCGTCATAACAGAGCTGCATATCTGCCAGCAGCTCGTCACCCGAATCATAGGGCAGCGCATCACCGGCCTCGGCCTGCAGAGCGGCATCGGCTTGCCCAAGTGCCGTCAGTACAGCCGCCTGAGTCGCCTGGAGACGGCTGCGAACCTGCTTCAGCCAATCGCGGTAAGGCTCGCGTGAGGCCTCACCGACACGCAGACGCAAAGCATCGCCACAACGCGACAGGGACAGCTCTGCACGCAACGTATCGATATCGCGCAGATACAGATCGCATGCCATCCAGCGTGCCAGCAAGATCACTTCGGCGGTCACCTGATGCGTGACAAAGGGATTGCCATCGCGATCTCCCCCCATCCAGGAGCCCATGCGAATAGGGGCTGCACTCAGCGCCAGTCCTTCGCCCAGAACATCACGCAAACATTCATCGAACTCACGCAAACAGGCCGGCAAGGCTTTCCACAAGCTGTTCTCCACCGTGGCAAAGCCCCATTTGGCTTCATCCACCGGCGTGGGCCTCTGACCACGAATCTCATCCGTTTCCCAGGCCGCCACGACACGACGCCGCAGACGCTCCCACTCACCTTTTCGCTCGCTCGCCGTCAGCTGAGTCTCATGCATATGCGCCAGAATCTGGGCAATCTCATCCTGCTTTTGCATGAGCGTACGGCGCGTGACTTCCGTCGGATGCGCGGTCAGGACCAGCTCGATATCAAGTTGACGTACTGCCGCCAGAATGGCCTCGCGACTGATGCCTTGCGCCAGCGCTCGCCCCAGCAGATCGCGCATGCCGTCGGCAGCGGCCGGCAAGACACCTGTCCGGCGGAGACGAATCGGATGGTATTGCTCGGCGATGTTGGCCAGATTCAGAAAGTGTCCGAATGCCCGGGCCACGTCACGCAAGGTGGCAGCATCGGACTGCTGCAAAAACAGGGAAAGCTGGGCATGAGCCTCTGCATCTCCTTGCACTGCACGCTGCGACCACTGCCGAACCAACTCAACCTCACGAAAAAACTCGGGTCCTGCCTGCACCTGCAGGACCTCGCCCAGCAGCTGCCCGAGACGCCTGACGTCATCACGTAACGGCTCTTCACGTTGCGCCAGTAATGTCATTGCCACTCCCTTCAGCATTGATAGCAAATCGGTATACTCATACCGTATCCAATCTTCAGCTGCGCCACGCATATTTCTCAGCTGGCCTTGAGACTAACACCCGCATGACAGCTTCAACAGAAACGCTGCGTCACACGTTCTCACGTCTCGACCCACGCCTTGTTCCTTCCGTGATGGCGCTGAGCGAACAGCGTGCCTTGCGGCTGGTTGCATCACTGGGTCTGGCCACCTATGCCCTGCTTTGGCAGGGCGGCCTGCTCGCACCATTAACGGCAAGCCTGCTGGTGATTGTCAGCTATGCCGTGCTGCAATGCCTGTTATCCCTTCTGGAAACCAGTCTGCAGCCAAGACTCTGGCTATCCGCGCTGATCACGGGCCTGGACCTGCTGCTGCTCGGCTGGCAACTGGGCAATGACCCGCTGACGAGCCTCCCGACAGGCATATTGAGCGTGCTTGTCGTTGGTCTGGCGGCATTGCGCTGGCCGCCACAACGGCAATGGCTGACCATGTTCGGCGTCATCCTGATAGCAGGTATCATGATTGCCTGGCGAGCTCAGCATCAACTGCGCTTTTCCTGGACGGCTGTTGCCACACTCAGTCTGGCCTGCATTATTCTGATGTCTCTGGTGCTGGTACTGGCGCAACTGGCCCGGCAGCACTTGCATATCAGCTTGAGCGCACCCGGCCCGGACGATACAACCGGACTCTTTAACCGACCGACGCTCTATGCTGCGGCAGAGCTGCTGATGCCCTTGATGCATCGTCAGCAACAGCCATTGACCCTGCTCTATATCGTGATCGAACCGACCGGACTGGCTCATGGTCGCGAAGCCAGCCCCGTCCTGCAGAATGATCTTTGTCGCGAATTCGCCAGTATCGCCCGCGCCCGTCTCCGCGGCAGCGACATTCTCGTGCGTTACAGTCCGCTGGAGTTTGTTTTTCTGCTGCTGGACTGCCCGAGCAAGCAAGCAGACCCGATCGCACACTACTTGCAGGAAACCTTCCACGCGTCTCGCGCCAGCCAGCAAAGCCCGGCAACTGCACATATCGGCGCTACCTGGCTGCCAAGCGAGCCCATGGCGCTGGATCAGCTGCTCAATCATCTTGATGAAGCCATGGCGCGGGCACGCCGCAGCCGGCTCGGCGTCTCAGGCGCCATCTACAGTGACCCGGAGCAAACACGCCTCGGGCACCAATTAAGTGAGAAGTAAGCGGCTGCCATGACAAATGGCAGTCCTTGTCAGACAAAATCGTGATGCAAAGTCAAAAAACCAGTGCTAATATGCGTTCGTCTGATGTGAGCACATGTGTTCGCCGCAATGAACCTTGGCTGGCATCAGGCTGGAAATAGACTAGTCCAGTCCAACCTAAGAGAGAATTTTATCATGATGATCAAGAAAATTGCCGTTATGGCCGCTGTTGCCGCTGCTCTGACCATCGCTGGTTGCGCAAAGAAGGAAGAAGCTGCTGCTGTTGAAGCTCCGGCTGCTGAAGTTGCTCCGGCTGCTGAAGTTGCTCCGGTTGAAGCTCCGGCTGCTGAAGTTGCTCCGGCTGCTGAAGTTGCTCCGGCCGCTGAAGCTGCTCCGGCTCCGGCTGCTCAGTAATGAGCTGAGGCTTAGGCCTCGCCAAAAAAGGGGTGCTTCGGCACCCCTTTTTCATGCCTGTCTTTTGGAGAAACTCATGTCCTGCCCTTGTGGTTCCGGTCTGACCCTGGAAACCTGCTGCGCTCCCATCATTGCCGGCAACCCCGCCCCTAGTGCTGAAGCGCTGATGCGTGCCCGCTACACCGCCTACACACAGCACAACATCGATTTTATTGTTGCTTCCACCCACAAGGATGGTCTCGACAACAGCGACCTTGACGCCATGCGTGCCTGGGCCGAACAGGCAGACTGGAAAGCCCTGGAAATCGTGCAAGTAGAGGCCGGTGGCGAACAAGACAAGCGCGGTCTGGTAGAATTCAAGGCTCATTACGAGATGGGCGGTGTAAAACACCATCATCACGAAGTGTCAGGCTTCCTGAATAGCGAGAAAGGCTGGCTGTTTCGCGATGGTGAAGTGCTGCACAGCGGCCCGTCCGAAAAGCCCAAACCGATCGTCAATGACGTGAAGATTGGTCGTAACGATCCCTGCCTGTGCGGCAGCGGCAAAAAATACAAGAAGTGCTGCGGCGCCTGATGCGCCGCCAGCCGGCAACCGGAGAGAAACATGAGTCATGATCCTGTCGTAATTGTTAACGGTGCACGTACGCCCATGGGCGGCTTTCAGGGCAACCTGAGCAGCGTGACGGCCACCACCCTCGGTGCCATCAGCATTCGTGAAGCCCTCAAGCGCGCTGGCGTGCAACCTGAACAGGTGCAGGAAGTGATCATGGGCTGCGTACTGCCCGCCGGCCTGAAGCAAGGCCCGGCGCGCCAATCCGCCCTGGAAGCCGGCATCCCGGCAGCAGCCGGCGCCACCACCATCAACAAGCTCTGCGGTTCGGGCATGAAGGCCACCATGCTCGCGCATGACCTGATTGCAGCCGGCACCAATGACATCATGGTCGCCGGCGGCATGGAGTCGATGAGCAACGCACCGTACATCCTGCCGAAAGCCCGCGCCGGCTACCGCATGGGCCACGGCCAGATCATGGATCACATGTTCCTCGACGGCCTCGAAGATGCCCGCACCGGTCGCCTCATGGGTTCGTTCGCGCAAGACATGGCTACCACGCTCGGCCTTGGCCGTGCCGACATGGATGCTTTCGCGGTGGAATCGCTGCGTCGCGCCAATGCAGCCATCGCCAATGGCGATTTCAAGGCTGAAATCGTTGCCGTGCCAGTTACCACGCGCAAAGGCGAAGTACTGGTCGATACCGATGAACAGCCTGGCAACGCCAACCCGGAAAAAATTCCGACGCTGAAGCCGGCTTTCGCCAAAGATGGCACCATCACCGCCGCCAACGCCTCGTCGATCTCCGACGGTGCCTCGGCACTGGTGCTGATGAAGGAAAGCAAGGCGCGTGAACTCGGCCTGCAACCGCTGGCACGCATCGTGGGTCACTCGACGCAATCGCAGGACCCCAGCGAATTCACCATCGCCCCGATTGGCGCCTTTGCCACGCTGTTTGCCAAGACCGGCTGGAGCGCAGACTCGGTGGATCTGTTCGAGATCAACGAAGCCTTCGCTATGGTCACCATGGCCGCGATGATGAAACACAACATCCCGCACGCCAAGGTCAACGTCTACGGGGGTGCCTGCGCCCTCGGCCACCCGGTTGGCTCGACCGGCTCGCGCATCATCCTGACGCTGATTCATGCCCTCAAGCAGCACGGCAAGACCCGTGGCGTGGCCGGCCTCTGCATCGGTGGCGGCGAAGCGGTCGCGATGGCACTGGAAATCATCTAAGTCGCACCGTTGATCGCGTAAAAGTCCGCCCGCTCGTGGCGGACTGACCGACCAAGACCGCTGAGCAAACACCTCAGCGGTCATGGCCTTCACCCTGATTCATGCTAGCGTTTTCCCTGTGACAGCTCTCCGCTGTCCACACAGGGAGCTCCATCGCCATGCGCGTGATCCGCAACCTCATTCCCTTTCGCTATTTTGCCTGGCTGGCCAGCGGCATAGGCCTCGTGGCGTCACTAATCTTGTGGTGGACGCATCCACTGATTGCGACTACGCCTTTGCTGGTTTGTGCGGCACTCACGGCGCTGGGACTTTGGGATTACCTGCAAAAGTCACAGGCGGTTCGTCGCAACTATCCCATCCTCGCGCACTTCCGCTTTCTCTTCGAGTCGATACGACCGGAGATTCGCCAGTACTTTCTCGAGTCCGACACCGAATCCATTCCGTTCTCGCGGGCGCAGCGCTCGCTGGTCTATCAGCGCGCCAAGAATGTCGTGGACAAAAAAGCCTATGGCACGCTGATCGATGTTTATGGCGACTCCTACGAGTGGATCAACCACTCGATTGCCTCGATCAAGATCAAAGACAATGATTTCCGCGTGATGATTGGTGAGGGCCAGTGCCAGCAGCCCTATGCGCTTTCGCTGTACAACATTTCGGCGATGAGCTTTGGCGCGCTGTCAGCCAATGCCATTCTGGCACTGAACAAGGGCGCAAAGCTCGGCGGCTTCGCGCACGACACCGGTGAGGGCTCGATCAGCCAGTACCATCGCCAGCATGGCGGCGATCTGATCTGGGAGATCGGCAGTGGCTACTTCGGCTGCCGTCACCCGGATGGCAGTTTCAACCCCGAGCGTTTCGCCGAGAATGCCTGTCTGCCACAGGTTCGCATGATTGAAATCAAGCTCAGCCAGGGCGCAAAGCCAGGGCATGGCGGCATTCTGCCCGCCGCCAAGGTGACGAAGGAAATTGCTGCCGCGCGCGGCGTGCCCGCAGGCGAAGACTGCATCTCACCGGCCAGCCATTCGGCCTTCAGCACGCCCATTGAACTCATGGAGTTCATCACCAGGCTGCGTGAGCTGTCGGGCGGCAAGCCGGTCGGCTTCAAGCTCTGCATTGGCCATCCCTGGGAGTTCTTCGCCATCTGCAAGGCCATGCTGAAGACCGGCATCACGCCGGACTACATTGTGGTGGATGGCGCTGAGGGCGGCACCGCAGCTGCGCCGGTGGAGTTTACCGATCACATCGGCACGCCCATGCATGAGGGCCTGACGCTGGTGCACAACACGCTGGTCGGGCTGAACTTGCGCGATCGCATCAAGATCGGGGCGGCGGGAAAAATCGTCTCGGCGTTCGATATTGCCCGCACGCTGGCAATCGGTGCCGATTGGTGCAATTCGGGGCGCGGCTTCATGTTTGCGCTGGGCTGCCTGATGGCGCAAACCTGCCATACCGGCCGCTGTCCGACCGGCGTGGCCACGCAAAGCTGGTTGCGTCAGCGCGCGCTAGACCCGGCCGACAAAGGCAATCGCGTCTATCACTTCCACCAGAACACCATGAAGGCGCTGGGCGAAATCACCGGAGCCGCCGGCTTGAGCCATCCGAATCAGCTACGGCCGCATCATCTCGTGCGGCGTGTCTCCATCAATGAAGTGGCTCTGGTGTCGGCGCTGATCAAATACCTGGAGCCGGGTGATCTGCTCCATGGCAAGGCCGAGCACCCGGTATACCGGATGTTCTGGGATCGCGCCGTGGCCGAGAGCTTTTCGCCACAGCTGAGTACAGCCGTGGTCTGAGCGCACTATCTGGCCAGCGGCACCGGATTGAGTTCGCTGCGCTTTTTGGCGATGGCCGCCAGAATGGCCGGCAGCTTCACCTGTGCCGCCCGCTCGCCCTCAAGCAGGCTCCGATGCTTGCTCTCCAGCTCCAGCGTGCCCACGCCCAGCACCTGCGGCTTGATCACCACATCCGCCAGCGGCAGCTCGCGGTTAATCGCCTGCTGGCCCATGATATTGATGGTCTGATCGAGCAAGGCCCAGGCCGAGCGCGTCTGGCCGGCAGCAGGCCGCGCGGAGATATCGACGGCGATGACGATATCGGCCCCGAGATCACGCGCCGTCTCCACCGGAATCGGGCTAACCAGGCCACCATCCACATATTCCTTGCCAGCAATTGTCACTGGCACGAAGACATTCGGGATGCTGCAAGACGCCCGGATGGCCTGGCCGGCATTGCCACGCATGAATACGACCTTGCGGCCGGTATCTGCCTCGGTCGCGACGGCAGCAAAGCGCAGCGGAAAACTCTGGATCGCCTGCTGCTTCACCTTCACATTGATGTAGTCCTGCAATTTCTGGCCAAGCAGAAAGCCCTGGCGACTCAAGGTCAGATCGCGCACATCGCTTTCTTCCAGACTCAAGGCCAGCTGCTGCAAAGCAAACGGGCTGAGCCCGCTGGCATAGAGGCCGCCAACGAAACTGCCGGCACTGGTGCCAACCACGAGCTGTGGCCGGATGCCATGCGATTCCAGCACCTTGATCACGCCAATATGTGCAAACCCTTTGGCGCCGCCACCGCCCAGAACCAATGCCACGACAGGCTCACGCTTAGCGATAACCGGCGCAACAGGTGCCTGCTGACAGCCATTCAGCAACAGCAAAACCAGCAAGCCAAAAATACTTTTCAACCCATACCTCATGAAACACATCCTCATGTCATGGCCACGCGCGCGTGCAAGTGCAAGGCCGTTACCGTATTGCGAAAAAACTGCGCTGCCAGCACGGCCTCGGGCTCATCTCGCAAGGCCGCAAATTGCGTCAGCACCGAAGGCAGGAACGCCGGGCTGTTGCGTACGCGCTCACCGGCCAGACGCGGACGGCCATCGGCATGCTTAGCGCTGTGGGCGTAAGGCACGAGGTCGGGCGCATCGGTTTCCAGTACAAAGGCATCCAGCGGCAACTCGCGCGCAACCCGATGCAGGCGCGCGGCCTGCGGCCAGGTCAGCGGACCACCCAGCCCGAGATGCAACCCCAGCTGACGATACCGCTGCGCCTCTTCCACGCTGCCGGAAAAAGCATGCACGATGCCGCCCGTGGTATGCCCGACCCGCTGCAGCGAGCGCACGATGTCCGCATGACAGCGCCGGGCATGAATGATCACCGGCAAACCGTACTCACGCGCCAATACCAGCTGCGCCTCGAATAACGCCACCTGTCGCGCCCAGTGCACCGGCTCGGCCAGCTCAGGCAGAAACTTGTCCAGACCGATCTCGCCCACGGCAATGACAGACGAGTTCTTCAGCATGGCGGAGAGCTGTTGCAGGTCGACATGCTGATGCTGCAGCAGATAAACCGGATGCAAGCCCAGTGCCGGCAGCAAACACGGCCAGTCAGGCTGCTGCGAGCTCTGCGCACAGAGCCTGAGAAGATCGCTCCAACGCGAGGCGAGATAGGCAGGCACGGCAATATGGCTGATACCGGCCTGTTTCGCAGCACGCAAGACCGCCGGGCGATCGCCGTCGAACTCCGGCGCATCGATATGACAATGGCTGTCGAAAAGCATCAGCGTAGCGGCAGATAGTCCGGCTTGAAAATGCCGGTCAGGCGCTCATAGGGGATCACGATTTCCGGTGTCCCCATCGAATACGGGCCGATAGAGTAAGGCTGATACTTCAAGATCAGTCCGCTAGGCAGCAACGCCATGACATCGGTTTTGTCGAAGGGCCAGCCATCAGCCAGCGATTTCGCATCCGGCTGCTGCGCCAGCCATTGCTGATGCGCCGTCTTTGCCTCGCGCCAGAAAGCAGCATCCTGATTGGGCAGCAGCCAGTCCTTCAGGCTTACCACACGCTGCATCTTCGTATCCCAGTTCAGCGCCGAGACCACATTCATGCCATGAGCACCGCCGGTATAGCTGTAGTTATCGACATCCAGCACAACAACTGTGCGCAAGCCAGACAGCTGCTGTGCTTTGACAATCTGCTGCCAGGGCTCGTGAAACTCGGCCGCTTCCTTAATGAACGTCCTGGCTAGACTCAAGACGCGTTGCTCAGGGCTTTTCCCGGGAGGGGCATCGAGGTTCTTCAACAAGGCATCGGTCAATGCCGGTGTTGCCGGAAACTGCAAGGCCTCCAGCTCAAACTCGGCACAGCGATCATGACAGGCCGGATCCTTCAGCTTCAAACGCAATGGTTTTGCTGGCAGTTCCGGCGCCGAAGCCACCGCCAGCGGCTTGATCGCGGGCGGCATGGTGGCCAGCGCCGGCGTATCGGTCTGCCACTGCCACCAGCCCAAGCTGGCCATCAGGGCCACCCCAATCAGTCGCAGCGCGTAAGGCATCAGTGCTCTCGTGTTGGTGAAAAAATAATGTCCGGATACCGCTCCTGCATGATCTGCAGATTCACCCGTGACGGCGCCAGATAGGTCAGATAGCCACCGCCATCCAGCGACAGCTGGTCATGCGCCTTCTTCTTGAACTCTGCCAGCTTGCGCTCGTCGTCGCAATGTACCCAGCGCACCGTGGACACGTTCACCGCCTCGTACACGCACTCGACCTTGTATTCTTCCTGAAGACGGAACGCGACCACATCGAACTGCAGCACACCCACGGCGCCGAGGATGAGATCATTGTTGATCTGCGGCATGAACACCTGCGTCGCGCCCTCTTCCGAGAGCTCCTTCAAGCCTTTCTGCAGCTGCTTGCTCTTCAGCGGATCGCGGAGACGCACGCGGCGGAACATTTCCGGCGCAAAGTGCGGGATGCCTAGAAACTGCAGCTTTTCGCCCTCGGTGAAGGTATCACCGATCTGGATGGTGCCGTGATTGTGCAGACCGATGATGTCACCCGGCCAGGCCTCTTCCAGATGCGCACGCTCACCAGCGAGGAAGGTCAGCGCATCCGCCACACGCACTTCCTTGCCAAGACGCACATGCTGCATCTTCACGCCTTTCTGGTAGCGGCCGGAGCAGATGCGCAGGAAAGCGATACGGTCGCGATGCTTGGGATCCATGTTCGCCTGAATCTTGAACACGAAACCCGAGAAGGCCTCTTCCGTAGGTTCGACGCGTCGCTGCGAAGCATTGCGCGCCAGCGGCGTCGGTGCCCAGTTCACGAAACCATCGAGAATATGATTAACACCGAAATTTCCCAGCGCGGTGCCGAAAAAGACCGGCGACAGGCGACCGGCGAGAAATTCGTCGAGATCAAAGCTGTGGCTGGCACCCTGCACCAGCTCCAGCATGTCACGCAGATTGGCGGCATCGTCACCCAGCGTGGCATCGGCCTCGGGATTGTTCAGGCCATCAATGGTCTTGTCGGCGATCAGCTCCGAACCGTGACCCTGCTGGTACAGGTAGTAGCGATCTTCGAGCAGATGGTAGACGCCCTTGAAGTCACGACCGCAACCAATCGGCCAGGTCACCGGCGAGCACTTGATGCCGAGCACGCTCTCGATTTCGTCCATCAGCTCGATGGGGTCGCGCACCTCGCGGTCAAGCTTGTTGACGAAAGCGATGATCGGCGTATCGCGCAGACGACAGACTTCCATGAGCTTGATGGTGCGATCTTCGACGCCCTTGGCACCGTCGATGACCATCAGCGCCGAATCGACCGCGGTCAGCGTGCGATAGGTATCTTCCGAGAAGTCCTCGTGACCAGGCGTGTCGAGCAGATTGATGGTCGCGTCCTTGTACGGGAACTGCATCACCGAGGTGGTGATGGAGATGCCGCGCTGCTGTTCCATGGCCATCCAGTCCGAGGTCGCGTGGCGATCGGACTTGCGTGACTTCACCGTACCGGCGACCTGAATGGCCTTGCCCCAGAGCAGCAGCTTTTCGGTGATGGTGGTTTTGCCGGCATCAGGGTGCGAGATGATGGCGAAGGTGCGGCGCGAGGCGACTTCGGCCGCCAGTTGTTCGGTAAAGGACATGGTGTTTCAGCACTGGATTCGGAATGCGCGCGATTATACGGCGATGTGCTGCTGATGGGGCAGAAAAGCTCAGCCCATCCCCGTCGAGCAGGCCATGAGCAGCGCATCTTCCTTGCCGTCCGGGCCATCGTAGTAATTGCGGCGCAGGCTGAGCTCGTTGTAGCCCAGCGATTGGTAGAGCGAAATCGCCGCCAGATTGGACACGCGCACTTCCAGAAACCAGATCGTCACGCCCGCCGCCAGCACTTCGTCCATGAGCTGACGCAGCAATTCACGGCCCAGACCCTGACCTCGTTGCGATGGCTCAATGGCAATGTCGAGCAGATGCGCTTCGTCGAGAATGCGCTGCACAAAAGCGAAACCGACAATTATCCCGCCCTGTTCCAGCACAAACGCAGCATGATTCTGCAGCGACTCCTGCAAGCCCTTCATAGGCCAGGGTGAAGGATGCGAAACCTGCTCGATGACGAATACCGCCGGCAGGTCATCGGGCGTCATGACGCGAATCAAAGGCCTCATGAGGTGGATGCGGACTGGCTGAGCTGCTGCCAGACCTGGCGCTTGGCCAACGGACTGCTGAGCAAGACCGCCAGACTCGGCAGCAGACGATGCGGTCGCGTCACAAACGGCGCCAGCGCTTCGCCGAATACCCAGAGCCTGGCCTGCGGCTGGATCTGCCGTTTCAGCCAGGCCGAGAGCATATCGCGAGCCGTATCGGCGTCATCGCCCAGCATGCCTTTGACCGCACGCGGCCAGATGAAATCGGGCTCGGGCTCGCCGGGATACCAGGCCAGCGCGCGCTGCAGATTGCGCCAGAGCTGTTGCTCGGCTGCCGGCAGATTCAGGATCTCGCCGGCAACAACATCCGGAAACTCGCCGAGATCGAGCAAGACGAAGCCTTGCTCACCGAGCGGCATCAGGCGGCAGGCAAAGCGCGGTGCCGGCGTGACCGCGACTGTCATTGGCACAGCAACCGGCGTAGCTTTCGGTACCGGCATCGGCGCCGGCGAAAGCACATGCGCAGCCGTGCTGACCGTGGCCGCCAACTGTGCACGAGCCTGCATGACCGGCGGCGGCAAGGTCGCCACAGGCTCGGCCGCAGGTTGCGTTGCCACTGCCTCGACCACGCTCACGGCCGCGCCCGGCAGTACCCGACGAGCACTGAACAAGGGCACACCCAGCGCCGCGAGATACTCGCGACGACGGCCTTCATCGAGCGTGGACTGCAGCATCAGATCGCTTCGCCCTGTGGATGCGCACGGTCAAGGCCGCTGCGCAGCAGGTTCAGCGCATTCAGATACGCCTTGGCACTGGCGATGACAATATCGGTATCGGCACCATGGCCGTTGATGATGCGGCCCGCCTGACTCAGGCGCACGGTGACTTCACCCTGCGAATCGGTGCCGCTGGTTATGGCATTGACTGAATACAGCTCCAGCGTGGTGCCGGAGTTGGCCACCGCTTCGATGGCACGGAAGGTGGCATCGACCGGGCCGGAGCCCGTTGCCGTGACCGGTTTCTCGGCACCGCTGACCGACAGCACCAGCTTGGCTTCCGGAATAGTGCCGGTCTTCGAGGTCACTTCCAGCGCAACCAGTTTGAAGATTTCCTCGGCATTGGGTTGGGCATCGGAGACCAAGGCGTGAATATCTTCGTCGAAAATCTCATGCTTTTTGTCCGCCAGCTCTTTGAAGCGCACGAACAGCTGATTGAGCGTGTTATCGCTGCCGACCGGAATGCCGAGTTCGTCGAGACGTGCCCGGAAGGCGGCGCGGCCGGAGTGTTTGCCGAGCACCATCTTGTTGGCATTCCAGCCGACATCTTCGGCACGCATGATCTCGTAGGTCTCGCGATGCTTGAGCACGCCATCCTGGTGGATGCCGGACTCATGCGCGAAGGCATTGGCACCGACAATCGCCTTGTTCGGCTGTACCGGAAAGCCGGTGATCGATGATACCAGACGCGAGGCTGGCACGATCTCGGGCGTCCAGATACGGGTGCTGACCGGGAATAGATCGGCGCGTGTGTTCACCGCCATCACGATCTCTTCCAGCGCGGCATTGCCGGCACGTTCGCCGAGGCCGTTGATGGTGCATTCGACCTGACGGGCGCCTTGCAGCACCGCCGCCAGCGAATTGGCCACGGCCAAACCGAGGTCGTTGTGGCAGTGCACGGAGAACACGGCCTTGTGGGCATTGGGAATGCGCGTCAGCAACTGCCCGATCAGGTCGCCGTACTGGCCCGGAATGGCATAGCCGACGGTATCGGGAATGTTGATGGTGCTGGCGCCGGCATTGATCGCCGCTTCGATGATGCGGCAGAGGAAATCGACCTCGGAGCGGCCGGCATCCTCGCAGGAAAACTCGACATCATCGACCAGATTGCGCGCGTACTTCACGGCGCGCACGGCGTTCTCGACCACCGCATCCGGCTCCAGACGCAGCTTGTACTTCATGTGAATCGGCGAGGTCGCGATGAAAGTATGGATACGCGCGGCATTGGCCGGCTTCAGTGCCTCGGCAGCACGGTCGATGTCTTCGGCGCGAGCACGCGACAGCGAGCAGATTCGCGAGTCCTTGACCGCCGCCGCGACGGCGCGCACGGCCTCAAAGTCACCCTGCGATGCCACCGCAAACCCAGCCTCGATCACATCGACCCGCATACGCTCCAGCGCCTTGCCGATGCGTACCTTCTCTTCCAGCGTCATCGACGCGCCGGGGCTTTGCTCGCCATCACGCAGGGTGGTATCGAAAATAATCAGCTGATCTTTGCTCATCGCACTACTTCCTTATCGGGTGATGCCCACCGGCAACAGCCGTCTATTATTCGTCAGTTTGACCGTACTCGGCCAGCGCCAAAAAAAGACACAAACATCCGCTTCACTTGTCATTTTTTATTGGTATTGTGCGCGGCAGTTTTGACACGAGGAACGTGCATGAATATCCCCCTGCCTTGCGTGGCTTACGCAACCACCACCGAATTGCAAACCCAGGTTTTCCAGCTGCATCAGGCGCTGCAAGCCGGCATCCGTGACGACCAGTCGAAGCTGGCTACCCGCCTTATTCAGGACGCTGCCCACGAGCTCATCACCATTTTCTTCAGCGAGCTGATTGCGAACCTGCAAAGCGCCGGTGATGTACCCGCCTATCGCGACGGTGCCAGCATGGTAAGCGAGATCGCCGACAAGCTGACGCACTATCTGGGCTGGGCATCGGCGTTTTTCAGCAACGATCGCATCAAGCCGGCGGTCAGCCATTATCACGCCATGATGCTGCAACGCCCGCTGAATGGCAGCATGCAGCCGGTCATCGCCTTCGCGATTCCGGATGCGCTGGCAAAGCGTTTGGAGAAGGTGCTGGTGCCGCTCAGTCAGGGTCAGGCCGCGAGCGCTCATGAAGGCATCGAGGCGCTGATCGAAGTCATCGACCTCGCCCTGCATGCGCTGCTGATCAAGCCCAAGCAGCTGATGAAGTTCAACTTCGTGGTGGACAAGACCCTGAATGGCGTCATCTCCCTCACGCAAAGCTTGTCCTTCCGCAGCCTGCGCAAGATTGGCGAACAGCTGCCCGCAGCGCATCAGCCGGTGCTCGCTCAGCACTTGCAGCAGTTTTTGCTGACCGCCAGCCAGGCCCAGGCTGCTTAAAAGAGCGGCTTAAAAGAGCCGCTTAGCGCGGCATCTCGCGAAACAGGAAGCTTTCGAGGTGATCCGCGACCGGCACGAACATCGGTCGCGGCAGGAACTGGCCGAGCTTGCGCAGGCTGCGATTGGACAATGCCAGCGTCACTGAAATCACGCCATTCAGGGTCTTGTCCACCACGAAGTTGAACTTCATGCGCTGCTTCGGCACATACAGCAGCGGCTCCAGCGCCTCATCAATGACACGAATCAGAATCTCGATGCCGGCCTTGGCATCCGGGGCCGAGCCGTCACGCAAGGCATCCAGCGACGCCTTCGCTTCTGCCGCCAGCGCCGGGCTAATGCAAAAAGCCAGATGTGCCTGCGGCAGGCCATCCACCGGCAGTTGCGTCATTAGCGAACGATAGTGCGACACCACCGGCGCCAAACGCTCATTACTAAAGAAGCTCGTCACCCAACCCAGGTAATGGCGCAGCTTGCCCTTGATATCCTCGACCACGGCCACCGCCTCGCGAAACACCGGCGAACCGGGGTCCTTGGCTTGCAGCGAAAGCATGAGCTGGCCAAAAAAAGCATCAATCAAATCGCAAGATGCCTCAGTAATAAGCTTGCCAGCCAGTGCCGCTTGCGACTCTTTCACACGCTGCTGCAAGGAGTTGTCGAGAGCAGCAACGGCTTCGGGCAATGAGTCGGAAATACGGCAAGCAATAAACGGAACGGTCAAAGTCACGATGGGGATTCCAAACAAAATGAGATGCCACAAACAGTAAACGACTACGGGCTCGCTGAGTACGCTGAAATGCCCCGAATATCAGTCAACAGAGCCAACACGGACGCATAAAAAAGCCCGGAACAAGTCCGGGCTTTCCAACGCAACCTGACGGTCGGGTTGTTACATCATGCCACCCATGCCACCCATGTCCGGCATCGACGGGGCCGAGCCCTTGTCTTCCGGCGCATCAGTGATCATGCATTCGGTGGTCAGCATCAGCGCTGCCACCGAAGCAGCATGCTCCAGTGCCGAACGCGCGACCTTGGTCGGATCCAGGATGCCCATGGCCAGCATGTCGCCATACTCGCCCGAAGCCGCGTTGTAACCGAAGTTGCCCGAACCTTCCTTGACCTTATTCAGCACCACCGAGGCTTCTTCGCCGGCGTTGGTAACGATCTGGCGCAGCGGAGCTTCCATGGCACGACGCAGGATGTTGATACCGGCGGTCTGGTCTTCGTTGTCACCCTTGAGAGTTTCCAGCGCCTTCACAGCACGCACCAGAGCAACACCACCACCAGCAACCACGCCTTCTTCAACCGCAGCACGAGTGGCGTGCAGAGCGTCGTCAACGCGATCCTTCTTTTCCTTCATTTCGATTTCGGTGGCAGCGCCGACCTTGATCACGGCAACGCCGCCAGCAAGCTTGGCAACACGCTCCTGCAGCTTTTCCTTGTCGTAGTCGGAAGTTGCTTCTTCGATCTGCATGCGAATCTGCTTCACGCGCGCATCGATTTCTTCAGACTTGCCGGAACCGTCGATGACCGTGGTGTTTTCCTTCGACACGATGACTTTCTTGGCGTGGCCGAGATCGTTCAGCGTGGCGTTTTCCAGGCTCAGACCGATCTCTTCCGAGATCACGGTCGCGCCTGTTAGGATCGCGATGTCCTGCAGCATGGCCTTGCGGCGGTCGCCGAAGCCCGGTGCCTTGACGGCACAAACCTTGACGATGCCACGCATGGTGTTGACCACGAGTGTCGCCAGCGCTTCGCCTTCCACATCTTCAGCGATCAGCAGCAGCGGCTTGCCCGACTTGGCCACGCCTTCCAGCACCGGAATCAGTTCACGGATGTTGGAGATTTTCTTGTCCACGAGCAGGATGAACGGGTTGTCCAGCTCGGCGGTCATGGTGTCTTGCTTGTTGGCAAAATACGGGCTGACGTAGCCTCGATCGAACTGCATGCCCTCAACCGTATCGAGGCTGTCTTCAAAGCCCGAACCTTCTTCAACGGTGATCACGCCTTCCTTGCCAACCTTTTCCATCGCTTCAGCGATCAGATTGCCGATGGTGGTGTCGGAATTGGCGGAAATGGAACCGACCTGGGCGATGGCCTTGGTGTCGGTGCAGGGCTGCGAGTTGTTCTTGATCTCGGCCACGGCCACGCGCACGGCCTTGTCGATGCCGCGCTTCAGATCCATCGGGTTCATGCCGGCAGCAACAGCCTTCATGCCTTCGTTGAGGATGGCCTGAGCCAGCACGGTTGCGGTAGTCGTACCGTCACCGGCGATTTCGGCGGTTTTGGAAGCAACTTCCTTGACCAGCTGCGCGCCCATGTTCTCGAACTTGTCTTTCAGCTCGATTTCTTTCGCCACGGACACGCCGTCCTTGGTGATGTGCGGCGCACCAAAGGACTTGTCGATGACCACGTTACGGCCTTTCGGGCCAAGGGTCACTTTCACAGCATCAGCCAGGATGTTCACGCCAACAATCATGCGGGCACGGGCGCTATCGCCAAACTTTACTTCTTTAGCAGCCATTTTCTTCTTCCTCTAATGGGTTTCATTCAACACGGGCACACGCATGGGGCGTACCCACCGGAAATACTCAGCCTTCGAGTACCGCGAAAATTTCAGATTCCTTCATCATCAACAGCTCTTCGCCATCGACCTTGACGGTGCTGCCGGCGTATTGGCCGAACAGAACCTTGTCGCCTGCTTTCACATCCAGCGGGCGCACTTCGCCGTTGTCCTTGATGATGCCGTTACCGACAGCAACGACCACACCTTGCGACGGCTTTTCAGCAGCTGAACCCGGCAACAGGATGCCACCAGCGGTCTTGGTTTCTTCATCGACGCGGCGAATGACGACGCGATCGTGCAAAGGACGAATTTTCATCTGAACCTCCTGGGTTGTTTCAATAAACACCGTGACGCCACGCGCCACTGAAAAAGGTGTGCCGGCACAAAGCACCGGCTTGCTTTCACTAATGGGGATGGAAACGAGACCTTCAAGGGCAAACACGCAAAAATTTGCGTGGCCAACAGCACAATCGTCGCACCTGCCGCAGCGAGCAGCTAGAGTACCGGCAGTCGAATCGAGATGCCGCCATGACCCACGCACGCCCCTCTGCTTTATTCAGCGCTTTCGCGCAGCCTGCCGCACTCACGATGTTCCTCTTCGGCTTCGCCTCGGGCCTGCCGTTTCTGCTGATTGGCGGCACACTGTCGGTCTGGCTGAAAGACAGTGGCATCTCACTCGAAGACATCGGCCTGATCAGCCTCACCGGCCTCGCCTACGCCTTCAAGTTTGTCTGGGCACCGCTGGTGGATCGCTTTCGCCTGCCGCTGCTCGGCCGCCTCGGACAGCGCCGCAGCTGGCTGCTGGCTGCACAATTACTACTGGCACTTAGCCTGCTCGCCATGAGCTTCATCACGCCCGTGGGTGCACTGAGCAGCTTCGTGCTGATCACCGTCATCGCCGGCTTTGCCGGAGCCACGCAAGATGTGGTGGTCGATGCCTATCGCATAGAAATCGCGCCTGTCGAACAGCAAGGCGCACTCGCCGCAACCTACACCCTGGGCTATCGGCTGGCTCTGCTGGTATCCGGGGCTCTGGCCCTGCTACTGGCAGATCATCTGCCGTGGGCACTGATCTATCAGCTCATGGCGGCGATCGTCGGGCTGATTCTGCTAGTTACGCTCTGGGCACGCGAGCCTGATCATGCTGACATTACAGTCAGCCCGGAAGCTTTTTGGCCAGCGTTGGGACGCAGCATTGTCAGCCCCTTTCAAGATTTCTTCTCGCGCTATGCCGGCGGTCTGGGTATCGCCCTGCTCGTCTTCATCGGTCTGTTCAAGATCTCGGACCAGATGCTCGGTGTGATGGCACTGCCCTTCTATCTCGATTGCGGCTTCAGCAAGACCGAAATCGCTGCCGTCTCGAAGTTGTTCGGCGTCTGGATCGGTATTGCCGGCGCGTTTCTCGGCGGCGCCATCGTCGTGCGCTGGGGTGTCAACAAAACCCTGCTGATGGCGATGCTGCTCGGTGCCATCAGCAATTTGCTGTACTTGCTGCTCTCGCAATACCCGGCCAATCTGAATGTCTTTATCGCCGTCATCGGTGGCGAAAATCTGTCTGGCGGCTTCCTCGGCGCAGCAGCCGTGGCCTGGCTGTCGAGTCTGGTGAATCAGCATTACACTGCCACCCAGTATGCGCTGTTCAGCTCCCTAGTCACGCTGCCGGGCAAGCTTATCGGTGGCTTTTCCGGCTTCATGGTCGCCGACATGGGCTATGGCGGCTTCTTTGTTTTTTCCACGATCGCAGTTATTCCTGCGCTCATTCTGTTTGCCTGGATAGCCCCACGCGTGCACCCTCGGACTCCGGGAGACTAAAAGATCGTCATTTATGACATTTGCGTGGCCGCCAAGACATAAAAATGCAACAAATTGGCGCAAAACTCATATCGAGTGATATCGACACTATCAATACGCTTCCCTCACTTATAAGAAAGAGGGAATACCATGAACATTAAACACCTTGCGCTCGCCATTTTTACCGTCAGCATCGCCGGCACGACTGTCGCTGGCGGCTTTTCGCTCTCCGAACAAAGCATTTCAGCCATGGGCACGGCCAATGCCGGCCGCGCGTCGAATGCGCAAGATGCCTCCGTGGTCTACAACAACCCCGCGGCCATGCACTTGCTGAAGCAGACTCAAGTCACCCAGGCTGTGGCATTTATTGATGCGCAGACGAAAATCAAGAATGTTACCGCTCCGTTGGGCGGAACGAACGATGGCGACATGGTGCCGCATACCTTCATTCCTGCCGGCTACTTCACTTCCGGCGACAAAGGCGGCTGGGCCTGGGGCCTTGGCGTTTATGGCAGCTTTGGCTTGAAGACCAATTACGAGCCCACGTTTGCCGGACGCCATCTCGGCGACAAAAGCTCCGTAAAAGCCACCACGGTTCAGCCGACACTCAGCTACAAACTCAATGACAAGGTCAGTGTCGGCTTTGGCCCGACCATCAACCGTATCGAAGCATTGCTGACCAAGAACCTATCGAGTGTACCCAATATTGGCGGAGGCCTGCCTGGCACTGTTCTGGGCACAACCGAACTCGAAGGCGATGACTATGGCTATGGCTATAACCTGGGCATCCACGCCGCACTGGATGCAAACACGTCGGCCGGCGTTGTTTATCGCTCCAAGGTCAAATACAAGATCGACGATGGCACACTGAACACCACCGGCACGGGCATTGGCCCTGGCACCGGAGCGGGCACTTACACAGCCAAGACCGGTCTGAGCACACCGGAAAGTGTGGAAATGTCGGTTTCACACAAGCTCAATGCGCACAATACCGTGCATGCAGGCGCCACTTGGACGCGCTGGAGCCGACTGAAAGAGCTGGCAGTACAAACCTCGCATCCATTAGTCGGCACCACCGTTGAAACGTTCAACTGGAAAGACTCCATGGGCTATGCATTGGGCATGACGCACGCCTGCTCCGACAAACTTGAGTTGCGTGCTGGTATCGCCTACGACAACACGCCGGTTGCACCAGCCGACCGTTCCGTACGCCTGCCCAGTGCCGACCGTCGCATCGTCAGCTTGGGTGCTGGCTACAAGCTCAGCCCTACGCGCACAGTTGATGCCTCCTACACGTATGTGGATGAAGAAACAGCGGAGGTTCGCCAGACAGCATCTGCCTACTCCGCCAACTTCCATAACCGTGCCAGCGTTTACGGCCTGCAGTTCACGCAAAAGTTCTGATGTAGCGCCTGAACACCTGCGTTTATACGAAAAAGCCCGACCATGTGTCGGGCTTTTTGCATTCGGTACATTCTGCAGACTGTTCAGTCAGCACTGTCCTTGCAATACTCCGGCTAACCTGAAAACAAGACAGCCGCCGCTTTCTGAAAGCGCACCACCTGCCCGGAGCCACGCCATGCAAGGCCAGATGCAAGAACGCCCCCTGCTCATTTCCCATTTAATCGACTTTGCCGAACGCTTTCATGGCGATGGCGAAATCGTCAGCCGCCGCGTTGAAGGCGATATCCATCGCTACACCTACGCCGATGCCGCGCTGCGCTCGCGTCAGGTCGCCAATGCGCTGGATCGCCTCAATGTGGCCATCGGCGAACGCGTTGGCACACTGGCCTGGAACGGCTATCGCCACTTCGAGCTGTATTACGGCGTGTCCGGCAGCGGCCGCGTGCTGCACACCATCAATCCGCGTCTGCACCCCGAACAAGTGGCCTGGATCATCAACCACGCCGAAGACGAAGTGATCTGCTTCGACCTCAGCTTCGCGCCCATTCTCAAGGCCATCCACACGCATTGCCCGAAGGTGCGACAATGGGTAGCGCTTTGCGACGCCGCCGCACTGCCCGGCGACACCGGCATCCCGAACCTGATCAGCTACGAAAGCTGGATCGCCAATGAGGCCACGACCTACGCCTGGCCCGAGCTCGACGAAAGCGTCGCCGCCTGCCTGTGCTACACCAGCGGCACCACTGGCAACCCCAAGGGCGTGCTCTACAGCCATCGCTCCAGCGTACTGCACGCCTACGCCGCCGCCATGCCGGATGTTATGTGCCTGTCTGCCAAAGACAGCGTGCTGCCGGTCGTGCCCATGTTCCATGTCAACGCCTGGGGCATCCCCTACACAGCGGCGGCAACCGGCTGCAAGCTGGTCTTCCCCGGCCCGGCGCTGGATGGCAAATCGGTCTACGAACTGCTGGAGGCCGAAAAAGTCACCTTCGCTGCCGGCGTGCCCACGGTCTGGCAGATGCTGCTTGGTCACATGCAGCAGAACGGCCTGCGCTTTAGCACCCTGCAGCGCACCGTGATCGGCGGCTCGGCCTGCCCACCCGCGATGATCAGCATGTTCAAAGACATCTACGGCGTTGCCGTTCTGCATGCCTGGGGCATGACCGAGATGTCGCCGCTAGGCACTCTCTGTACTTTGAAGAATAAGCACCTGTCGCTACCGGCGGATGAGCAGCTGAAAATCCTCTGCACACAAGGCCGCCCGGTATTCGGCGTGAGCATGAAAATTGTCGATGACGAAGGCCATGAACTGCCGCACGACGGCAAGGCCCAAGGCGAGCTGCTGGTTAGCGGCCCATGGATTGTGCGCTCCTACTTCAAGGGCGAAGGCGGCGATCCGCTGATCGATGGCTGGTTCCCCACCGGCGATGTCGCCACCATCGATGCCGATGGCTATCTGCACATCACCGACCGCAGCAAGGATGTGATCAAGTCCGGCGGCGAATGGATCAGCTCGATTGATGTCGAGAACATCGCCATGGCTAACCCGGCCATCGCGATGGCAGCCTGCATTGGCATGCGCCATCCGAAGTGGGACGAGCGCCCGATCGTGGTCGTGGTGAAAAAGCCTGGAGCAGAGGTCACGCGCGAGGAATTGCTGACGTTCTACGAGGGCCGCATTGCCAAATGGCAGATCCCGGATGATGTGGTCTTTGTTGATGCCATTCCGCTGGGGGCGACGGGCAAGATGCAGAAGGTGAAGTTGCGGGAGCAGCTGGCCGGATACTCACTGCCGGGGCTTTAACAGCCTTTGTCTGTCAGTGGCGGGTATTTCCCGGCCGGGCTACGGATGCCCGGCCGGGAAATACCCGCCACTGACTCGCAGAAACAGGTGGTAACCCACGCGCACCCACTACTGTAAGTTCGGGGGCTCTCGATCCCTAGTCCGTGAGTAGTCGTAACTCCCCCCCTGCTTTAGAAGGTTCGTCGTGAACTGCTGCAACGAAAAGGCCCCGGCCCCTGCTCCAGTTTGCGCGCATTGGTTAGCGCGAAAACTGGAGCAGGGGCCGGGGCCTTAGCAGCTGCGCGGGTTAGGCGCTCTTCTTGTCCTTGATCAGGAAAGCAGCCAATGCCGGCAGCACAAAGATCGCGCCGAGCATGTTCACCATGAACAGGAACGCCAGCAGGATTCCCATGTCGGCTTGGAACTTCAGCGCCGAGAACGCCCAGGTGCCCACCGAGATGCTCATCGTCACAGCCGTGAACATCGCCGCCGTACCACGCTGTTGCAGCGCCTTGTGGAAGGCATCTTTCAGCGATTCGCCATCGGCCAGCGAGTGCTTCATGCGCTCGAACAGATAGATGCCATAGTCGACCCCGACACCCACCCCGAGCGCCACCACCGGCAGCGTCGAGACCTTGAGGCCGATGCCCAGCGTCGCCATCAGCGCGTTGCAGAGCACAGCCACAATGGCCAGCGGCACCACGATGCAGAGTACGGCAGCCACGGAACGGAACTCGGCGTAGCAGAGCAAGCTGATCGAGGCGAAGAGCAGAATCAGCATGATAACTTCCGCCTCATCCACGGCTTCGTTGGTCGCCGCCATGACGCCGACCGGGCCGCTGGCGAGCTTGAAGTCGATCTTCTTCTGCGGGTTCGCCGCTACATAATCCTTGATCTCTTGGATGATGTGAGTGATCGACTCACCCTGGTGATCCTTGGTGAAGATCAGCACCTGCATGGCGCTGCAATCGGTGTTGAGCAAGCCAGTCCCGGTGTCGATCGGCGTCACGGCCTGGGCCAGCACATCGCGGTTGCGCGAATGTACGCGCCAGCGCGGGTTGCCTTCGTTCCAGCCGGCATTGACGACCTTGGAAGCGCCAGCCAGCGAGATCGTGCCCTGCACACCGTGCACATTCTTGATGTGCGCTTCGAAGCGATCCACGGCGTCCATGACTTCGAAATCGGTACAGGCACCATCGATGTTCTTGCCCTGCACGATGACTGAGAGCAGATCCACGCCAATCGAGAAGCTGTTGACGATGGCATTGATGTCCTGGTTGTAGACCGAGTCATCACGCAGTTCGGGAATACCCTTGCCGAGGTCGCCGGTCTTCATGTCACGCGACTTGATGGCAGCACCGGCGAGCAGCACGGCCGTTACCGACAGCACCACAATGGCCGCCTTCGGGGTTGCAAACACCTGAATGCGCTTCCACAGCCATTCGCCACGGTCTTCGCCGCCCTGCTTGCGCAGTTTCTCGGTTTCCGCCGGGGTCAGCTTCAGGTACGACAGCAGGATGGTCAGCAGCATCTTGTTGGTGACGATCATGACCGCCACGCCCAGGCTGGCGGTAACCGCCAGTTCACGCACGATGTCGATGGCGATGTAGATCATCACCATGAAGCCGACGGCATTGGCCAGCAGCGCCATCGCACCCGGCACAAACAGGTTGGAGAACGCGCTCTTGGCGGCGTTGAAGCCGTCCGAGCCAGCGACCACTTCCATCTTCCAGGCATTGGTCATCTGCACGGCATGACTGACGCCGATGGAGAAGATCAGGAACGGCACGAGAATGGAGAGCGGATCAATACCGAAGCCGATCAGCGGCAGGATGCCGAGCAGCCAGACCACCGGCACAAAGGCGCAGATCAGAGCCAGACCGGTCAGCTTGGCCGAACCGGAGTACCAGAGCAGCAGCAGTGCGGTGATGAAGAACGCGACCACGAAGAACACCAGCACGCCGGCAGCGCCTTCAGCGATGTCGCCAACAGCTTTGGCAAAACCGATGATGTGAACGCTGACCTTGTCATTGCCGTACTTGGCGCGAATGGCTTCGAGCTTCTTGGCCACGGCCTGATAGTCGAGCTTCTCGCCAGTGTTCGGGTCCACTTCCAGCAACTCGGCACTGACCATCGCACCCTTGAAGTCATTGGAGACTAGGCGACCGACATGACCGGACTTGAGCACATTACCGCGCACCAGCTCCAGATCTTCTGGGGTGCCGGCAAAGCTGGCCGGAATCACGTTACCGCCGGAGAAACCCTCTTCCACCACCTCGATGAAGCGCACATTCGGCGTGAACAGCGAGGTCACGGTCGGACGGTCGATACCGGGCAGGAAGAACACTTCATCCGTGACGCCTTTCAGCGTCTTCAGAAACTCGGCGTTATAGATGTCTTGGCCGTCCTTGGTACGCAAGGCGATCAACACACGGTTGGCACCACCGAAGGTCTTCTGGTATTCGGTGAAGGTCTTCATGTACGGGTGTTCGAGCGGGATCATCTTGGCGAAGCCGGCATCCACGCGCAGCTGTGACGCCGAGATGGCCAGCAGTACTGTGATGGCGGCAAACAGCCCGAGGAAAAACTTGCGTCGTCCGAACAGCAGATCAGACAACGACTGCACAAAACTTTGCATCTTCATGGTCATCTGTCCTGATCAGTTCGTGGCAGCTGCGTGCAGGCCTTTTTCGCCAAACACATCAGCACCGGCAGCCGTCGGCAACACCGACGACAACATGGGGCGACCCTCAACCTTGGTGTTGGCAAAGGTCTGGGCACCATCGCGGCTGATCAGCAGCTCGCCATTCTGACCGGCCACCAGCACGCGGCCATCGGCAGCGACGGCAGAGCCGAACAGAGAGGTGGCAACCGGCACGGCGACTTCCACAAAGGAAGCGCCATTGTCGTCACTGCGCAGCAGCTTGCCGCGCATGCCGTACATCACGACTTGCGTGCCAGCCATCGGCTGCACGCCAAAATAGGACCCGGCATAGGGTGACTCAACCTTCTGCCAGGTGGTACCTGCATCCGTCGAGCGCAGGATCGTGCCGGCTTCGCCGGCAATCATCAGCGTGCCATCCGCCAGCTTGGCGATGGCATTGAGATGGCGATCCTCGCCTTCCGGCAGGATGAAGCGGGACGCCCAGGTCGCCCCGCCGTCCACGGTTTCTAGGAACAAACCGTAAGCCCCGATCGCGAAAGCGCGAGTGGCATCCAGTTGCACCACATCGAACAGCGGTGTTTCGGCAGCGGCATCGCTGAAGACCTGCTTCCAGGTCTTGCCGGCATCGGCGGTACGCAGGATGACCTGATCGTGACCCACGATCAGGCCGTTCTGCGCATCCAGGAAGTGCACGCGCGTCAGCGTCGACTCCGTCGGTGACTTCACAGCCACCCACGGCGACTTGGCATCGGCCTGACGGAAGATGCGCCCACGCTCACCCACAGCCACGCGGGCATCACCAACCGGTGCTGCCGACATGATCATGGTGGTTTCGATACGCACCTCAGTGGCTGGCTTGGGCAGGCCTGTGCGATGCGCAAAGGCATAGCTCAGAACCGCTGCCACAAACACCAGAAACAGCGCCGATACCGCTTTCGACATAGTCATCTACTCTCAGATTTACAGGATCAACGGGTACCCGCACCACGCAGACTCGACGGGGAGAAGTCCGACGCGCTGCGATTGGTACGCACATACACAGTCTTTTCTTCGTTGGTCATGCCCATCGCCAGGAAACGTCCCGACTGCAGATCATGGTGCACTTCCACACCCGGGCCGATGCCAGGAATATCGTAGAACTGCTGCGAGTGCTGTTCAGCTACACGCCAGAGCTGGCCACGAGCGTCGTATTTGTCGACGGCCAGGATGTTCCAAGAGTCTTCGTCAATGTAGAACGTGCGACGCTGGTAAATATGGCTGGTGCCGGCCTTGAGCGTGGCATCCACAACCCAGACGCGGTGCAGCTCATAGCGTGCGTGTTCAGGATTGATGTGGCCGGGACGAACAATGTCGGCAATCTTCAGCTTCGGGCTGTTGAGGCGATAGCTGTTGTAAGGCACATAGATTTCCTTCTTGCCGACGAGTTTCCAGTCGTAACGGTCAGTGGCACCGTTGAACAGCGTGAAGTCATCGTTGGTACGCAGGCCGTCAGCGGCTACACCGGGGTTGTCGTAAGCAACGTTCGGCGCCAGACGCACACGACGCTGGCCGGGGTTATAGGTCCAGGCCGAACGCGGATTGGCGATCTGGTCAGCATATTCATGCACCAGCAGAATCTGGCCGGCCAGACGCGCCGGAGCCGTCACGGTCTGCATGAAGTTGGTGACTTTGTTCTTTTCGCGATCCGCTTCCGACTTTCTCAAGTTGTTGTAGTGAAAGTCGTAGGAGTACTCGAAACGCACTGGCGTGTAGTCACCCTCACGTGTCACCGCAACCTGTGTGGTGTTGACGTCGAAGGTATCGCCACGATAAGCCACAATGTGGTTCCAGATCGGCTCAACACCGGTTTTCGGAACTGGGAATGGCACGCCCACAGAAGCACCCGTAAAGCCGTTACCGCCACCAACCAGATTGACACGCGTGGCATTGGCTTTGGAGGCATCATAAATGGCCTTCGGGTAACCCGCACTTCGCTGGGTTGGGTAAACCTTCATCTTCCAAGTCGGGTACTTCTTCAGCAGGGCTTGCTGGCCCGGCGTCAGATTGGCAGCGTACTGGGCCATGTTGGCGCCAGTGATTTCGAATTTGGCGCGGTCATTCGGGAACGGATCCGGGTAGTGGCCACCCGCCTTGAAGCCGGCGACCGGACTGGTAATGCCGCCCGTCCAAGCAGGAATAGTGCCTGCAGCATTACCGGCCTTCTCTGCACCCATCGGCGTCAAATCAGCGCCAAGACGAGCAGCATCAGCACCAGAGACGGCTGCCAGTGCATTCGCACTGAGCGCCATCATGGCTGCTGACAATAAAAGAGGCTTCAGATTCATAAGTAACTCCACGTTGTTTTTGTTAGAACGAATAACTCAGGCTGGCCGCGGCAAAGTCGCGATCAATGCTGGGGTTGGCAATACTTTCAAATTTCGTTGACTGACCATCAGGCAATGCTGTTGGGCCCGCTGGCGCAGAGCAGAGGGGACCGGACAACCCTTCCGTGAGATTGGTCACAACATTGGTCACTACGCCGCCCAGCCCCAACACAGGTACGGGCAATGTGGGTGGCGTCACACCAGCTTGGCAGTCTGTGCCTTTAAAGACACGGCCACCAAAGAAATTGGTATAGGAAATGTCAAAGTTCCACGCCTGGTTATAGGTCGCATTCAGGCCCAGCGATACTGCCTTGGTATCTTCCGTGAAAAATTGGCTCACCCCTTTCACATCATGCGAGAACACGATGCGCGGGAGCAGGTTCACGCCGGCAAAAACATCGGTGTACTCGAAGCGGGATACTAACCGATAACCATAAGAGCTCTTGGTCGCATAGCCCTGATCACCGGGCTGCGCTGCACCATTGGCCACCAGAGGGGATGGATATTGGATAAGGTCTGTTGAGTTGGCAGGAGTTCGCGATGGCAGATACGTCGCAGGACCGGCGAACTTCAGGTTATCCGGCAGATCTTGAAAGAAGTACGCTGCTTCGGCCAGAAAAATGGCCTGCTCAGCACCGAAAAGATTAGGAATGGATTTGGTGCCCGTAAACTGAACCTGATGCGCCTTGACACGCTTGAATCCGGAAAGCTCCGCACCCGCCTCTTTGGCAGAGCCATCGACATCACCGGGCGCATCACTACCAAAGCCCGCCTGGTTAGGTAGCCCCAGTGCCGCCAAAGTCAGTTCAACTGTCGCCAGCTGCACAGGCAAATTAGGTCGGAACGAATACTCGCCCTGCAAAGCAATACCAAACGGACCCGGTGTATTCATGCTGATGCCGAAGAGCTGGATATCTTCCGGATATTCAGCAAAGACTCGTGCGGTCGCCGCATCTCGCTGGCTCGGGACACAGCTCAGAAGACCGCCTGGAGGGGGTGAGCTGCAGGCTGCTTGCTTCAAGCTGGCAATCGGCAGTCTCGAGTGATAATTGATGCCATACAACGCCATTTCAGAGTTATTAAGCCACGGCAAGAAGAAGCGCAGCGCACCGCCGAATTGACCATCATCTTTGGCATACCGATCAGGACCACGTGGAATCGTGGAGTTGTCCACAGCCGATGCACCATGAGCATTGTCCGGTGTACGACCGAAGCCCGTGAAGCTTTGGTGGCCGCCAGGGCTGAACACGTCCGTTGAGCTGAAAAACGTACCCAGCGGATCAATTTTGAAAGGCTCGAATTTAAACTGGTTAAAGACTTCCAGGGTTATGTTGTCGGTCAGCTGCTGTGACACATACAGCATTGGCACCGGGATGAACGCCTCTTTCAATTCGGCACCCGGCGTACGCAAGCGCGTCAAATCAATGGGATTGATGACATTAATGCCACCTTGAATCAGCGTGCTCTCACCCCAGCTCAAGACCTGACGACCCAGGCGAATATTCATGGGGCGACCAGCAATGTCGAATTGAGTTCGGAAGTAGGCGTCAAACAACTCGGCGTCGAAATCAAGACGCTTGTGCGTTATCACACCCAAATCACGCTCTTGTTCGGATTCAGGCGCAAAACCTGTGCTGGTCAGGCGCTCGCCGAAGTCCTTTTTCGCCGCAGAAATATCAGTGAAGTAGCCGAATCGGGCGAAAAAGCCTGTGTCCCCGTAGGAAATGTCGAAGTCATGGCTTCCCTTCAAAACACTGGAAACCAGCTCGCCTTTTTCATAGTTCAGGTTGCCGTTATCTTCGTTGACGCTACGCGAGGTACCACCATTGACGATGCCGATGACGCGCTTGTCGCGATCTTGCGTACGTACCAGCACACCCGCAGAGAATGTTGAATCGAAACTGATTTTGCCTTCGCCATCGGCGAAGTCAAAGGAGGCGGCATTCGCATTAGGCAGAGCACACAGGCATGCCACAGCCAGCGCAAGATGCTGACGCACAAAGCGAAAACCAATTCTCTGGCGCGAAATTGACGTGTGTTTTCGCAAAAGCATAGCGCACCCTTTTGTTGTTTTTGTGTAAATAAGGCTATTCATATACCTTTTAAACTTTTTCCGCCAGACACGCAAGAAGTCAAAACAAATCAACAACAAACTGATCAAATAAAGAGCATTACTCATGATATGACATGGTGCTGGTGACCCATGTCTGTATAGCAATTGCGTTGGACATTTCTGCAGCAGCTCGCCACAATCCCCACGCTCTTGAGTGTCCAGCTTTAAAGCTGGTCTGCCTGATCACGCAGACGGGAAGTCGGTGCCATTCCGACGCTGCCCCCGCAACGGTGACCCTGGTAAAAGCGCTCATCCGCCACTGTCCTTGAGATGGGAAGGCGAGCGCCTGTGGCTTTCAGCCCGCCAGTCAGCCCGGAGACCGGCTCAAGTTCATACGGCCAGCGCGGCGGGCGCTCATCCGGAGCATGTGCTTGTCCTGGCGGCAAGTGCAGTCTTCGTGCTGGCATTTCCCGAACGACTGTTTGCGGGGATGCAGACAGCATTGAGACATCCACACATGAAATATCTGCCTTTTGCCCTGGCGCCGCTGGCGCTGGCCATGTCATTTGCTGCACAAGCAGCTGACGACAAGAAACCGCTGGATGAGATTGTAATTACAGCGAGTCGTAGCGCTCAGACTGCCGGCGTTGACACCGCGTACATTCAAGTCATTACCAGCGAAGATATTCAGAGCTCAGGCGCGCAAACCGTCACCGACGTGCTGCGCCGTGCAGCGGTTATTCAAACAGTGGACACCTCCGGCAATGGCAGCTCACCTGTCATTGGCATGCGTGGCTTTGGCAGCAATGGCAGCCAGAACGTTCTCGTTTTGCTCGATGGCCGTCGCTTCAACAATGATACCGACATTGGTACGGTCAATTTGCGCAACCTCAGCCTCATCGATATTGAGCGAATTGAAATCGTTAACGGCAGCTCTGGTGCATTGTTTGGCGCAGGCGCTGTTGGCGGAGTCATCAATATCATCACCAAATCAGCTACGAAAAACCAACTCGACGTCAGCATCAGTCGCGGCAACTACGATACCGAAAAATACCGTGCTCGCGGCTCTGCCCGCAAAGGCTCATGGAGCGTAGTCGTCAACGGCGACAAAGAGACCTCGGATAACTATCGTGACAACAACGAGCTCAACAGCGCATTTGGTCAAGTACGTCTGGCCTTTGAAGGGCAGCGATTTGATAGCTATGTTGAAGTGAGCAAACTGAATCAAAATGCAAACCTGCCCGGCGCACTTGATAAAAATGAAGTCGCACAAAACAGAAGACAAGCACGTCCTGCAAATGCAAATGATTTCAGCAACTTTGACAGTACGCGCGTTAGCGTCGGCGGCAGGTTGAAACTGACCGACGACTGGACGTTCAGCATTGATTCCAGCCAGCGCCAGGATGACTTCAAAAACTTCCTTGGCGCCCCATTCACACAAACACGAGACCAGCTCACATTGAGCCCCAAAGTCGTGGGCAGCTTGTCGTTCCTGAATGCCAAGCACCGGATCATTGCCGGGCAGGATATCGAGAATGGGCGCTACAACATCAGCTCTGCTCTCGGGTCATCGACAGGCAAGCCAACCACCAACAGTTCTTACCTTCAAATCACATCGCCCGTATCAGATCGTATCAACGTAGTGACTGGTTATCGTTATGGCCGTCATCACCACAACATCAGTTCCGCACCAAAGGTAAAAGACAGCGTAGGCGCAGGCTCTATCGGTGTCTTTTGGGCGGCTGCCGACAACACCAAAGTCTGGGCCCGTGCTGATCAGAACTTCCGCTTTGCCGCCATTGATGAACACACATCCTCTGCGTCAGGGCAGCCGTTAAAGACGCAAACAGGCGAGTCTTACGAGCTAGGGATCGAGCATCGCTACAATCAGCATGTATTCAACCTGCAGGCGTATCAACTCGATCTGAAGAATGAAATTGGCTTTCAGCCAGTACTTGGCTTTTTTTGCTGCAATATCAACTTTGACCCCACTCGTCGCCAAGGTCTGAGTGCCAGCTGGAACAGCAGCGTGACGCAACAGCTGGATACCAGCCTGCAGCTCGGCCTGGTTGATGCCAAGTTCAGCAGCGGCGGATTTAGCGGAAAACGCATCCCCCATGTCCCTAAAACTGCCCTTACCGGAGCAGTCACATACCGCCCGCTGGAAAAAACCACTGTTGGGCTGGAAAGCCAATTTACCGGTAGAAAAGTAGCGGATGGCGACTTCGATAACGACCAACGACGAGCCAAGGCTGTCTTTGTTCACAATCTGGCCATCACACAGGGCTGGAAGGACGTTACAGTATCCTTGCGCATCAATAATTTACTGGATAAGAAGTACAACCTGTACACGGTGGAAGAGGCGCTTTTTCCACCTCCCACTTTTGCATTTACAGGAACAGACCTCGCCTTTTACCCGGCAGCTGAGCGCAATGCCTTGCTAACGCTGGCTTACAGCCTGAAATGACGCCTTCGGTCAGGCTCTGCCCGTACGCTAACTGGAGCACTCCATGGGCCACCGCCTGAGCAAGATCTACACCCGCACGGGCGATGATGGCAGCACCGGCCTCGGTGACGGCACGCGCGTTCGCAAGGATGCCGTGCGCGTCGAAGCCTATGGCACGGTGGATGAGGCCAACGCCCAGATCGGGCTATTGCGTGCGAGTCTGGCAGCGAGCCATGGCGCACAGGTCATGCTGGAGCATATCCAGCATGACCTGTTCGATGTCGGCGGCGAGCTTTGCATTCCGGGCTATACGCTGGTGACATCGGCGTATATCGAGCGCCTCGAAACTGCGATCGATGTCGTCAATGCCGAGCTGCCACCGCTCAAGGACTTCATCTTGCCCGGTGGCTCGATGGCTGCCGCGCAGGCGCATGTGGCACGCACCATCTGCCGCCGCGCGGAGCGTCGCACACTGACGCTGAGCGAGACGGAAAGCATCAACCCATTGGCGTTGCAATACCTCAATCGGCTTTCCGACTACCTGTTCGTGCTGGCTCGCCAGCTCGCGCGGGAAGATGGCGGGCAGGAAGTTCTGTGGCGCAAGCGACAAGACTGAAACCATGAAAAACGCGCGGGGCGGGCCATGTTTTACATAGCTCGCCCCGCGCGTTTTTTATTGCACCGTATTACTCAGGCACTTACACCAGCAAGCGCCGGATATCCGCCAACAGCAATGCCAGTCGCGTGGTGAAGCGAGCGGCCAGCGCACCATCAATGACGCGATGATCATAGGACAGCGACAACGGCAGCATGAGCCTGGGCACGAAGCCCTTGCCATCCCACACCGGCTGCTGACTGGCGCGCGACAGACCGAGAATGCCGACCTCCGGCCAGTTCACCAGCGGCGTGAATGCCGTGCCGCCAACACCCCCCAGCGATGAAATGGTGAATGTCGCCCCCTGCATCCCTGCCGGTGGCAGCTTGCCGGTACGCGCCTGCTCGGACAGCTCGCCCAGTTTACGCGCCATCTCGCTCAGGCTCATGCGATCCGCATTGTGCAACACCGGTACCAGCAAGCCATTGGGCGTATCCACGGCGATGCCGAGATTGATGTAGTCCTTCACCACCAGATTTTCGCCATCACGCGCGAGCGAGCTGTTGAACATCGGCATCTCGCGCAGCAGATAGGCTACCGCCTTTGCCACCAGCACGGTCATGGTCAGCGACAGCCCGTCTTTCTTGAAGCTGTCACGCAAGCTCAGGCGAAACGCTTCCAGATCGGTGATGTCGGCGAGGTCGAACTGCGTCACCTGCGGCACGATCAGCGCCGAACGCGCGAGGTTCTCCGCCGACTTGCGCTGGATGCGCGAGCGCGGCTTGAGTTCGACCGTTCCCCATTTCGTGTAGTCCGGTTCCGCCGGCAAATCACCAAGCAGACCGGCCATGCCGCCACCAGCAGGAGGAACCACGGGCTGAGTCAGGCGCTGCTTCACCCAGGCATGCAGGTCATCCTTGAGGATGCGCCCACGCGGTCCACTGCCCGCGACCAAGGTCAGATCGGCGCCCAACTCACGTGCCAGACGACGCACCGCCGGACCGGCATGGCACTTGCCGGCCGGGGCTTCATCGCCCGATACCACGGGTGCAGACGCCACGAAGTTCTGCGGCACAACAGCGGGCAATGGCGCGGACGGTGCCGATGGCGTGGCGACTGTTACCGACGCAACAGCCGGTGCCACCACCACAGCGCCGGTACGGCCGGGCTGCAACGTCAGCAGCACATCGCCCGCCTTCACCATCTGGCCGACTTTCACAGACCATGAGACCAGCACGCCATCCTCCGTTGCCGGCAGCTCCAGACTGGCCTTGTCCGACTCCAGCAATGCAATCGGCTGATCCTTCTTGATAGTGGCACCGGACGGCACCAACAGCTCGATGATCTCCGCCTGCTCGACGCCCAGGTCCGGCACCAGCTCGGCGCGTGGTGCAGCACTGGCAACAGCAGGTGCCGGAACCACCACAGCAGCCGGAGAGGGCACTGCCACTGGCGCCGCCACGACAGCAGGCGCTACAGCACCAGCCGCGTCAAGCACCAGCAGCGCATCACCAGCCTTCACCACACTACCCACTTTCACCGACCACGAAACCAGTACGCCATCCTCCGTTGCCGGCAGCTCCAGACTGGCCTTGTCCGACTCCAGCAGCGCAATCGGCTGGTCCTTCTTTACCGTGGCACCTGCCGGCACCAATAACTCAATGACCTCAGCCTGCTCGACACCGAGGTCAGGCACCGCAATTTGCGTCGCCATAACGATCTCCTCAGGCCTTCGCCGCTGATGGTTGTTCCGGGTTGATGCCCCAACGCTCACGCGCAGCCAGCAACTTTGCCGTGCTGATATCACCGCTGTCATGCAGTGCCAGCAACGCCGTATAGGCCACATGCGCAGCATCGACCTCGAAGTGACGACGCAGCTGCCCGCGCGCATCCGAGCGTCCGAAGCCATCTGTCCCCAGCACGCGATAGCTGCGCCCTGCCGGCAGGAAAGCGCGAATCTGATCGGCATGCACCTTCATGTAATCGCTGGCCGCAATGATCGGCCCAGCACTACCCGCCAACTGCTCCGTCACCCAGGCCTGCTTCGCTTTCCGGTCGGGATGCAGCATGTTCCAGCGCTCCACCTCCAGTCCCTCGCGACGCAGTTCCGTGAAGCTGGTTGCACTCCACACCGTGGCACGCACGCCCTCTTCGGCGAGCAACGGCAACGCGCCTTCGACCTCGCGCAAGATGGCACCGCCGCCGAGCAGCTGCACCTCGAGGCCCTTGCCCTTCTTCGCTGCCTGCAACTTGTACAGACCGCGACGAATGCCTTCTTCCGCGCCCTTCGGCATCGCCGGGTGCGGATAGCTTTCATTCAGCGTGGTCAGGTAGTAGTACACATCTTCATGCTCGCCAAACATGCGGCGCAGGCCATCCTGCACGATGACCGCGATCTCGTAGCTGTAGGTCGGGTCATAGGAGATGCAGTTCGGCACTGTCGACGACAGTACATGCGAATGACCATCCTCATGCTGCAAGCCCTCGCCATTGAGCGTGGTACGCCCGGAGGTGGCACCGACCAGGAAGCCGCGCGCGCGACTGTCGCCCGCCGCCCAGGCCAGATCGCCGATGCGCTGGAAACCGAACATGGAGTAGAACAGGTAGAATGGCACCAGTGGCTGATCGTGAATGCTATAAGCCGTGCCGCAGGCTATCCAAGCGCTCATCGCACCAGCCTCGTTGATGCCCTCTTCGAGAATCTGACCCTTCACATCCTCGCGGTAATACATGAGCTGCGACTTGTCTTCCGGCTCGTAGAGCTGGCCGACATTGGAATAGATGCCGAGCTGTCGGAACATGCCTTCCATGCCGAACGTACGTGCCTCATCCGGCACGATAGGCACGATGCGATCGCCCAGCCCCTCCTGTTTGAGCAGCACGCCCATGAGGCGAACCAGCGCCATGGTGGTCGAAATCGGTCGTTCCGAGGCTGCCGTGATCGTGGCCAGACTCTCGATGGTCGGCACCGGCAGCGCCCGACTTTGCGGACGACGCTGCGGCAGATAGCCACCGAGCTTGCCGCGCTGCTCGTGCAGATATTTCAGCTCCGGGCTACCCTCGGGCGGCCGATAGAACGGCAGGTCTTCGAGCTGCTCATCGCTGAACGGCATGTCGAAACGGTCGCGGAACTTGCGCAACGAATCGATGTCCAGCGACTTGAGCTGGTGCGACTTGTTCGCGGCCTGACCGGCACCGGTGGCATAGCCCTTCACCGTCTTGGCGAGGATGACGACTGGCTGACCCTTGGTGGCCATAGCCTCGGCATAGGCGGCATAGACCTTGAACGGGTCATGGCCGCCGCGATCAAGAGCGGCGATTTCATCATCGCTCAGATCCTTGACCAGCTCGGCCAGCTCCGGGTACTTGCCGAAGAACTTCTCGCGCGTATAAGCGCCACCATGGTTCTTGAAGGCCTGGTATTCGCCATCCACCGCCTCATCCATGCGCTCGCGCAGGGCCCCGGTGACATCACGTGCCAGCAGCGGGTCCCACTTCTTGCCCCAGACCACCTTGATGACCTTCCAGCCGGCACCCCGGAACACCGACTCCAGCTCCTGAATGATCTTGCCGTTGCCGCGCACCGGGCCATCCAGTCGTTGCAGGTTGCAGTTGATGACATAGATCAGGTTGTCGAGCTTTTCACGACCAGCGAGCGCGATGGCACCGAGCGACTCCGGTTCATCCATCTCGCCATCGCCGAGAAAAGCCCAGACCTTGCGATTCTGATCCGGCAGCACGCCACGATTGATCAGGTACTTCATGACGTGGGCCTGGTAGATGGCCATGATCGGCCCCAACCCCATCGACACCGTCGGGAACTGCCAGTACTCCGGCATCAGCCAGGGGTGCGGATAGCTCGACAAGCCCTTGCCACCGACTTCACGCCGGAAATTGTTGAGCTGATCTTCGCTCAGGCGGCCCTCGAGGAACGAACGCGCATAGATGCCCGGCGCCGAATGTCCCTGGTAATAAATAAGATCGCCGCCGTGCTCGGCACTGGGCGCACGAAAAAAATGATTGAAGCCGACATCGTAAAGCGTGGCCGATGAGGCAAACGTGGCGATATGACCGCCCAGCTCGTCATCGTTCTGGTTCGCACGCATCACGATCGCCAGCGCATTCCAGCGAATCAGCGAGCGCAAACGCCACTCCAGATTCGGATCACCCGGCATCAGCGGCTCTTGCTCGCGGGGAATGGTGTTTACGTAGGGGGTATTGAGTCGGCCAATATGCACACCGAAGCCGGGAGCATGATTATTCAGCCATTCTAGGAGCTGCCTTGCGCGCTCTGGCGAATCGTTTTCTGCGACGGATGCCAGTGCATCCAGCCATTCTTGTGTTTCCGCGTGGTCGCGGTCGCCGTAATGACGAAGCCGTGCCATGTTGCCTCCTTTCCGATACCGGATTGCGGCCTGTTGGGCCGGTTCATGACCAGTCACGCTGCTGTCTTGGGTAAAAACAGCGGCGTGACTGGTCGGTCACCACAAGCATGACATGCTTGGTCAGTGCGGCAAAGTGCGATAGGGCAATAATTGCTCACAAAGCGCCGGAATTGCACGCAATAACGATAATCCCGGGCGGGTCAGCTCGTGGTCATCCACCACCACCAGGCCGTCACGCTGCAACGCAGGCATTTCACGGAAGCGCTGCCAATAACGCCGCGATGGCTCCAGCTGATCCTGCGACAGCAGAATCACATCGGGCCTGGCGCGTACCACGAACTCCAGACTCAGTATCGGTGCCGGTACTTTGGTCGGCGGCACAATGCTGTCGACGCCGCAAAGCGCCATGGCCTGACTGGCCAGATGCTGAGGCGACAGGCTGTACAACGGCTGCAGCCAGACCTGATAAAGCCCGCGCAGACGCGGACCTTTGGCATAACGCTGACGCGTACGCTGCAGATCGGCCTGCATCGTCATGGCCAGCCTTTCAGCATCTGCCGGCCGGCCAGCCAGCGCGCCGAGCCAGCGCAGGCGTGAGGCAATATCATCCAGACGCTGCGGGTCTATTGCCAGCATGGGCACGCCCAGTACGCGCAGACGAGCCTGCTGATTGCCCGCCAGGCCGGACGGCCAGTACAGGACCAGATCCGGCTTGACGCGGCGGATGAACTCTTCATTGATCTGACTGGCCTGAGCGACCACGGGAAAACCGGTCAGGCTACGTGACCAGCGGCCAATCGTGGGATGGTCATCCTGCACGCCGACAATCAGATGCTGCAGCTTCAATGCCAGCAGCATGTCGACAAGATGCGGCCCGAGCACAACCCAGCGTTGCGGCAAATGTGCCGGCACAGTCCATGCCTGCCCGGCATCATCGGTCCACTGCTGCCGTATTGCGGACCTCTCAACAGGTGCTGCCAGCGCCGCAAAGGCGAGACCGGAACACAGCAGCGTCAGCGCTGCCAGCCACCATCGCGTCAAGCGCCAGGCCACAGCGTGTGCAAGGCCAGCATCACCATCCAGACGATTAAGGCGCGCTGCAACAGGGCCTGCAAGCCGGTCATCGCCTCGGTCAGGGCTGCCGACGGCTCGGCGCTCGTATCAAGATCAACCGGCTCAGCCGCTTCTGCGGCCTCATCAATCAGCACATGACCTTCGGCATCCGGGCGCAGCAAACGCTCACGGATGACACTCCAGGTCGCCGTGAAATTGCCTGCCAAGGCAAAGCTCAAGGCCAGCAGACGCGTCGGAATCCAGTCAGCCAGCGTCAGCCAGTGACGTGCCAGCTCCTGCGCGGCAGGCTCGCCCTCACGCTCAGCCAGACGCAAGATGTAATACCCCAGCGCCGCAACCGGTGTCGCCAGCAGGAACCAGAACAGCGGTGAAAACAACTCCTGCAAGGATTCGCGCAGCATGTCCTTGCGCGCCTCGGCAAGCTCCGAACCCAATGCCAAGTCAGGTGTCACCCAGTCATTTTGCTCGGCATCCGGTAATGGCGTCGCCCAGGGGCGCGACTGCCAGTGCGCCAGATGTCGTGCGGCTGCCTGAGGCTGAGTAACATCACCGAAGATCACCACCAGTACCAACGCACAGGGCACAAAGACCAGCAGACTCAGACCGAGCTCGCGCAAGGCCTGCAACGCGACGGCCAGGATCACCATGGGGATGAGCATGGTCAGCGCCAGCCGCAGGCCATCACCGAGGCTGGCCGGCAACTGCGCACACCAACCCAGCCAACGATCACCCGGCGTACCGGCAACACGTCGCCAATCTTCAGGCAAAGCAAAGTAGCCCGCCAATGCCAGCAAGGCCAATAACAAACTCATGTACTTGCTCTCCCAGAAAGCGCCAAGGAATCGATCTGATGCGCGGCCTGAGACTCCAGACTTTGCTGCAACAGATGCCAATCAAAAAAAGGGCCCGGATCAGTCTTGCGACCCGGAGCGATATCACTATGCCCGATCAAACGACCGGCACAGTCAGGATAATGCTGCCACAGTGTTTTTATCACAGTTGCCAGCATTTCATACTGTCGATCATCGAAAGGCTGCTCATCACAGCCTTCCAGCTCGATGCCGATGGAGAAATCATTGCAGTTCTCGCGCCCCAAATACTGCGAGCGGCCGGCATGCCAGGCGCGCTGATCAAAGGCCACGAACTGAATGATCTCGCCATCACGCCGGATCAGCAGATGTGCCGACACCTCAAGCTGATGAATCTCGGCGAAGTACGGATGCGCATCCGGCGCAAGCTGTCCCAGAAAAAGCTGCTCGATATACGGGCCGCCAAACTGGCCTGGTGGCAAGCTGATGTTGTGAATGACCGTGAGCGACATCTCGCCATGGGGCCGCGCATTGAAATAAGGCGAGGGGCAATGCCTGGCAGCATCCAACCAATGCTCTGCTGTTATGCGCATGCCTGCTCCAAGACTGACTCCGATGTGTTTTATACTATCGCAAAGCTGCAGCCATACGAGCTGCTCCCGCCGAATGCGACCCTGGATTTTTGCTCATGATGACCCCTGAACTGGTAAAGGCCGCACTGGCAGCCAACGTAGCTGCCGCATTGGTCGAGGATATTGGCAACGGAGACATCACCGCAGGCTTGATCCCTGAGGATCGCTTGGCGACGGCGCGCGTCATCACCCGCGATGACATGGTGATGGCCGGCAAACTCTGGGTCGAAGCCACCTTCATGGCGGTGGACCCGACGCTGGCGCTGCAATGGCTGGTCGATGAAGGCCAGTCCGTCAGCGCCGGCAGCGGCCTGTTCGAGGTCAAAGGCAAGGCTCGCAGCCTGCTCACGGCCGAACGCACCGCACTGAACTTCCTGCAGACCTTATCGGCAACGGCAACACACACGCGCGAGCTGACGAACCTCATCAGCGGCACGAAAGCTCGCCTGCTGGATACCCGCAAGACACTGCCCGGCCTGCGCGTCGCACAAAAATATGCCGTGCTGATTGGTGGTGGCGAGAACCATCGCATGGGTCTCTACGATGCCTTCCTGATCAAGGAAAATCACATCATGGCCGCCGGCTCGATTGCTGCAGCCGTCAGTACCGCCCGGACTCAGGCGCCTGGCCGGATGGTCGAAGTTGAAGTGGAGTCGATGGCCGAACTGGAGCTTGCTCTAAGCGCCGGAGCCGACCGCATCATGCTCGACAACTTTTCGCTGGAGCAGATGCGCGATGCCGTTGTGCACACGGCCGGCAGAGCCGCGCTTGAAGCCTCAGGAGGCGTCAACAAAGCGACCTTGCGAGCCATCGCAGAAACCGGCGTCGATTACATTTCCCTAGGGACATTAACCAAGGACATCAAAGCCATCGACTTGTCGATGCGCTTGATTTAACGCTCGCCTACTCAAGCCGGCCAAGCAGCGCGACAGCTTGCTCACGCCGTCTCTGCATCAACAGGACGCGTGCTCCCCACATAAGCAAAACGTGCCTGCTCTACACCCGCAATGGTGATTGTTTCGGTAAACATCGCGTATGGCCGGACCCAGCGCGACTGATCGCCATAGCAGGTCCGATACAGCACCAGCCACTCCTCAGTCTCCGAATGCCGGACCAGATCCAGCACTTCGTAATAGCGCCCTTTGTAGTGACGATAAAAGCCTTTGCTCAGCGCAGGTGTCATATGGGCGACCTATTTCAACGGACTTTTGAACAGTAATTTTAAAAGCAAAAACCCCTGACCAGTATATCTGATCAGGGGTTCGTGCATTAGGTGCCTGGCAATGACCTACTTTCACATGGCTACTGCCACACTATCATCGGCGCGGAGTGGTTTCACTTCTGAGTTCGGGATGGGATCAGGTGGTTCACACTCGCTATGGTCGCCAGGCAATTCGGCGGACCTGATGTCGCTGCTGATTTCTCAACACAACACCGTCCAAATTCTTGATTCGAGTCATAGAGAACTACGTCAAACAACTTTGATACTCTCAGACACCGCAAACTTCAGCTTGCTTTACATAAAAGCGCAAACTGCTTGGGTGTTATATGGTCAAGCCTCACGAGCAATTAGTACACGTTAGCTTCACGCATCACTGCGCTTCCACACCGTGCCTATCAACGTCCTGGTCTTGAACGGCTCTTTAGGGGGATTAAATCCCCAGTGAGATCTCATCTTGAGGTGGGCTTCCCGCTTAGATGCTTTCAGCGGTTATCCCTTCCATACGTAGCTACCCGGCTATGCCACTGGCGTGACAACCGGCGCACCAGAGGTATGTCCACTTCGGTCCTCTCGTACTAGAAGCAGCTCCTCTCAAATCTCAAACGCCCACGGTAGATAGGGACCGAACTGTCTCACGACGTTCTAAACCCAGCTCGCGTACCTCTTTAAATGGCGAACAGCCATACCCTTGGGACCTGCTTCAGCCCCAGGATGAGATGAGCCGACATCGAGGTGCCAAACACCGCCGTCGATATGAACTCTTGGGCGGTATCAGCCTGTTATCCCCAGAGTACCTTTTATCCGTTGAGCGATGGCCCTTCCATACAGAACCACCGGATCACTATGACCTACTTTCGTACCTGCTCGACGTGTCTGTCTCGCAGTTAAGCGCGCTTGTGCCATTACACTAACCTCACGATTTCCGACCGTGATTAGCGCACCTTCGTGCTCCTCCGTTACTCTTTAGGAGGAGACCGCCCCAGTCAAACTACCCACCAGACACTGTCCCCAACCCCGATAAGGGGCCTAGGTTAGAACCTCAACGTTACCAGGCTGGTATTTCAACGTCGGCTCCATGGCAACTAGCGTCGCCACTTCAAAGCCTCCCAGCTATCCTACACAAGTAAAGTCAAAGTTCAGTGTCAAGCTGCAGTAAAGGTTCACGGGGTCTTTCCGTCTAGCCGCGGGTAAACGGCATCTTCACCGCTATTTCGATTTCACTGAGTCTCTGGTGGAGACAGCGCCGCCATCGTTACGCCATTCGTGCAGGTCGGAACTTACCCGACAAGGAATTTCGCTACCTTAGGACCGTTATAGTTACGGCCGCCGTTTACCGGGGCTTCGATCAAGAGCTTCGCTTGCGCTAACCCCATCAATTAACCTTCCGGCACCGGGCAGGCGTCACACCCTATACGTCCACTTTCGTGTTTGCAGAGTGCTGTGTTTTTAATAAACAGTCGCAGCGGCCTGGTTTCTGAGGCTGCCGTGCGCTTACGGAGCAAGTCCTTCACGCGCAGCAGCGCACCTTCTCCCGAAGTTACGGTGCCATTTTGCCTAGTTCCTTCACCAGAGTTCTCTCAAGCGCTTTGGTCTTCTCGACCTGACCACCTGTGTCGGTTTCGGGTACGGTAACTCACTATCTGAAGCTTAGAGGCTTTTCTTGGAAGCATGGCATCGGTAACTTCAGCCCACATGGGGCCTAGTCTCAGTTCTCAGCATTGATCCCCCGGATTTGCCTAAGGGACCTGCCTACTACCTTTCTCCGCGACTACCAACGCGCGGTATACCTAGCCTTCTCCGTCCCCCCATCGCAATAATGAGTTGTATCGGAATATTAACCGGTTTCCCATCGACTACGCTTCTCAGCCTCGCCTTAGGGGCCGACTCACCCTGCGCCGATTAACGTTGCGCAGGAACCCTTGGTCTTTCAGCGTGGGGGTTTTTCACCCCCATTATCGTTACTCACGTCAGCATTCGCACTTCTGATACCTCCAGCGGACTTCTCAATCCACCTTCGCAGGCTTACAGAACGCTCCCCTACCACTTGCAACATGTGCAAATCCGCAGCTTCGGCTCCTGGTTTGAGCCCCGTTACATCTTCCGCGCAGGCCGACTCGACTAGTGAGCTATTACGCTTTCTTTAAAGGGTGGCTGCTTCTAAGCCAACCTCCTAGCTGTCTATGCCTTCCCACATCGTTTCCCACTTAACCAGGAATTTGGGGCCTTAGCTGGCGGTCTGGGTTGTTGCCCTCTTGACGATGGACGTTAGCACCCACCGTCTGTCTCCCGGATATTACTCCACGGTATTCGGAGTTTGCATCGGGTTGCTAAGTCGAGATGACCCGCTAGCCGAAACAGTGCTCTACCCCCGTGGGTATTCGTCCGAGGCGCTACCTAAATAGCTTTCGGGGAGAACCAGCTATCACCGAGTTTGATTAGCCTTTCACCCCTATCCACAAGTCATCCCCTGGCTTTTCAACGACAGTGGGTTCGGACCTCCAGTTCGTGTTACCGAACCTTCATCCTGCTCATGGATAGATCACTCGGTTTCGGGTCTACTCCCAGCAACTTAACGCCCTATTCAGACTCGGTTTCCCTACGGCTCCCCTATACGGTTAACCTTGCTACTGAGAATAATTCGCTGACCCATTATACAAAAGGTACGCAGTCACCGAACAAGTCGGCTCCCACTGCTTGTATGCACACGGTTTCAGGATCTATTTCACTCCCTTCACCAGGGTTCTTTTCGCCTTTCCCTCACGGTACTAGTTCACTATCGGTCAGTCAGGAGTATTTAGCCTTGGAGGATGGTCCCCCCATATTCAGACAGGATGTCACGTGTCCCGCCCTACTTGTCCTAGACTTAGTTCCACATCATCGTTTTCGTGTACGGGGCTATCACCCACTATGGCCAGACTTTCCAGACTGCTCCACTAACGCTGATGCTAAAGACTAGAGGCTCTTCCGCGTTCGCTCGCCGCTACTGACGGAATCTCGGTTGATTTCTTTTCCTAGGGGTACTGAGATGTTTCACTTCCCCCCGTTCGCCTCACATACCTATGTATTCAGTATGTGATACATGGGCATTAACCCCATGTGGGTTTCCCCATTCAGAGATCTCCGGATCAAAGGTTATTTGCCACCTCCCCGAAGCTTTTCGCAGGCTATCACGTCTTTCATCGCCTCTGACTGCCAAGGCATCCACCGTGTGCACTTATTCACTTGACCATATAACCCCAAACAGTCTGATTGAATTTTCATTCTCACAGCCTATTCAAAGCTTGATCAGTGTCTAAGAAGTACCAAAGTCGCTTGACTCAGTTCTCTATTTTTAGATATTGCTATCATCGCTTAACCGCAATTACTCACGATTAATTGAATCCAACAAACCTAGACTCGAATCAAATTGTTAAAGATCGTGTTGCCGGTCATCCCGGTCAACCTGGAAAATCCAGACCTTAATAACGAACTTCGTCATTAAGGTCTGAGTTCTCAGCACTTAGCCAAACAACTTCTCGGTGTCACACATCCACCTCTACCGCCTTACCGCTTGCAACCACATACTCTCATAAGTGGTGGAGCCTATCGGGATCGAACCGATGACATCCAGCTTGCAAAGCTGGCGCTCTCCCAGCTGAGCTAAGGCCCCTCAAGGTATCGCTCGCCCTCTAGTCCAAGACCAGCCAACTTAGTGGTGGGCCTGACAAGATTTGAACTTGTGACCCCACGCTTATCAAGCGTGTGCTCTAACCAACTGAGCTACAGGCCCTCTAAGTCCGGGCTACTTCATTTAGTCAAACAACTTGTTGTGGGTTCTTGCAGAAAGAGGCATCGAAATCGATTAAGGAGGTGATCCAGCCGCAGGTTCCCCTACGGCTACCTTGTTACGACTTCACCCCAGTCATTGGCCACACCGTGGTAAGCGCCCTCCTTGCGGTTAAGCTACCTACTTCTGGTGCAACAAACTCCCATGGTGTGACGGGCGGTGTGTACAAGGCCCGGGAACGTATTCACCGCGGCATTCTGATCCGCGATTACTAGCGATTCCGACTTCATGGAGTCGAGTTGCAGACTCCAATCCGGACT
>JAZKHU010000004.1:0-218311 GCA_040385225.1 Pseudomonadota bacterium
TGAGCTCCATCATGTTCACGGTCTTGCCGACGCCGGCGCCGCCGAACAGGCCGACTTTGCCGCCCTTGGCAAACGGGCAGAGCAGATCGATCACCTTGATGCCGACTTCCAGCAGCTCAGTACCGCCCGACTGTTCGTCGTAGCTCGGTGCCTTGCGGTGAATGGACATGGTCACTTCGGTTTCAACCGGGCCGGCTTCATCTTCCGGCTCGCCGAGCACGTTCATGATGCGACCGAGCGTACCTTTGCCGACCGGCACGCTGATCGGGCCACCGGAATTGCCGACCGACAGCCCACGCTTGAGGCCTTCGGTGGAACCCATGGCGATCGTGCGCACGATGCCGTCGCCCAGCTGCTGCTGGACTTCGAGGGTGGTCGATGTCGCGTCAACTTTCAGCGCGTCATAGACTCTGGGCACGCTATCGCGCGGGAATTCGACGTCGATGACGGCGCCGATGATCTGGACAATACGACCGCTGCTCATGGGTTCATCCTCTCAAACTGCAATACTGTTTTAGTGTTGCGCAGCCTTAAACGGCTGCAGCGCCACCAACGATTTCGGAAATTTCCTGGGTGATCGCAGCCTGACGCAGCTTGTTGTACACCAGCTGCAGGTTGCGGATCAGATCACCGGCGTTATCGGTCGCGGACTTCATGGCGACCATGCGCGCAGCCATTTCGCAGGCTACGTTCTCGATAACACCCTGGTAAACCTGTGACTCGATGAAGCGGAGCAAAAGCGCATCTAGGATGGGCTTGGCTTCCGGCTCATAGAGATAGTCCCAGTTGTAGCTGCGCTCACCGATCGCATCATCACCTGATGCGGCCAACGGCAGCAATTGCTGCAGTGTCGGCTTCTGCGTCATGGTGTTGACGAACTCGTTGGACACCAGATACAGGCGATCAATCTTGCCTTCATCAAAGTGATCCAGCATGACCTTAATCGCGCCAATCAATGCTTCCAGCGATGGCTTGTCACCCATATGAGTTTTCGCTGCCACCACTTTGCCGCCGAAGTTCTTGAAGAACGTCGTGGCCTTGGTCCCGAGCAGGCAGAATTCGACTTCCACACCTTGCGCCTGAAATTCGCGCACGGAGAGAGCGACCTGCTTGAACAGGTTGGTGTTGAGGCCGCCGCAGAGACCGCGATCGGACGACACCACAATGTAACCAACACGCTTGACCGGACGCTCGATCAGATAGGTGTGCTTGTACTCAGGCGTTGCGTGAGCAACGTGAGCCACTACCTGACGGATCTTCTGGGCGTAGGGCTTGCCTGCCGCCATGCGTTCCTGGGCTTTGCGCATCTTGGAGGCGGCCACGAGCTGCATCGCTTTCGTGATCTTCTGCGTGCTCTTGATGCTCGCAACCTTGACACGGATTTCTTTTAAGCTGGCCATAGCCTCACCAAATCTTTGCCTGAGTCACCGGCCCGACGCGAACGCCGGGCCGGATCGCACTTACCAGCTCTGCGTGGCTTTGAACTTCTCGATGCCGGCGCGCAGCTCGGCTTCGATCTTGCCATCGTAGTTTGCCGTGGCATTGATGTTATCCATCAGTGCCTTGTGCTCGCTGTTCATGTAGGCGTGCAAGGCGGCTTCGAAATCAAGCACCTTGTTCACGGCGACATCGCCCAGATAGCCTTCGTTGACCGCGAAAATCGATAGCGCCATGTCACCGATGCTGAGCGGAGCAAACTGCTTCTGCTTCATCAGTTCGGTCACGCGCTGACCGAGTTCCAGCTGCTTGCGGGTCGCTTCGTCGAGGTCGGAAGCAAACTGCGCGAACGCGGCCAGTTCACGGTACTGAGCCAGCGAAGTACGAATACCGCCGGACAGCTTCTTGATGATCTTGGTCTGCGCGGCGCCACCGACGCGGGACACCGAGATACCGGCGTTGACGGCCGGACGAATACCCGAGTTGAACAGCGAGGTTTCCAGGAAGATCTGGCCGTCGGTGATCGAGATCACGTTGGTCGGAACGAAGGCAGACACGTCGCCAGCCTGGGTTTCGATGATCGGCAGTGCCGTCAGCGAACCGGTCTTGCCGGTCACGGCACCCTTGGTGAACTTCTCGACATACTCGGCGGACACGCGCGAAGCACGCTCCAGCAGACGGGAGTGGAGATAGAACACGTCGCCCGGATAGGCTTCGCGACCTGGCGGACGGCGCAGCAGCAGCGAGATCTGACGGTAGGCCACGGCCTGCTTGGACAGATCGTCATAGATGATCAGGGCGTCTTCGCCGCGATCACGGAAGTATTCGCCCATGGTGCAACCGGAGTACGGTGCCAGGAACTGCATCGACGGAGCGTCGGCAGCAGCAGCGGCAACAACCGTGGTGTAAGCCATGGCGCCGAACTCTTCGAGCTTGCGCACGACGTTGGCAATGGTCGACTGCTTCTGACCAATAGCAACATAGACGCACTTAATGCCGGAGTTTTTCTGGGCAATGATGGCGTCGATGGCGAGAGCGGTCTTGCCGGTCTGACGGTCACCGATGATCAGCTCACGCTGGCCACGGCCGATGGGGATCATGGCGTCGACGGACTTGTAGCCGGTCTGCACCGGCTGGTCGACGGACTGACGCCAGATCACGCCAGGCGCAACCTTTTCAACCGCATCGGTTTCTTTGGCGTTGATCGGGCCTTTGCCATCGATCGGGTTGCCGAGCGCGTCAACGACGCGGCCGAGCAGTTCCGGACCGACCGGCACTTCCAGAATACGGCCGGTGCAGCGGGCTTTGCCGCCTTCCTGCAGGCTCTGGTAAGGACCGAGTACCACGGCACCGACGGAGTCGCGCTCGAGGTTGAGGGCCATGCCGAAGACACCGCCGTCGAACTCGATCATTTCACCGTACATGACGTCGGCCAGACCGTGGATACGCACGATACCGTCGGACACGCCGACGATGGTGCCTTCGTTACGCGCTTCAGCGGAGGCGTTCAGATCCGTGATGCGGCTCTTGATCAGTTCGCTGATCTCGGAGGGATTCAGATGCTGCATGATGCTCTCTTCCTCGAAGGAATAATCAGGTATTCAGGGCAGCGCGAAGCTTGCCCAGCTGGCCTCGTACAGAGGCATCGATAACCATGTCACCGGCACGAATGATGGTGCCACCAATCAGGCTGGCATCCGTCGTGCTCGACACATTGACCTGGCGCGACAGCTTTTGTGCCAGAACCTGGCCCAGTTGCTGTGTCTGCTCGGCGGTCAGGGCAAACGCGGTCGTTACCGTCACGTCTACTGCCCCTTCAGCCTCGGCACGCAGACCTTCGAAAAGGCTGCTGATTGCCGGCAGTGCGGCCAAGCGCTTGTGGCTGGCAACATTGCTGATGAAATTGCGGCCGGCGGCATCCAGACGATCGCCACAGACCTTGAACACGGCTTCCGCCTGCTCGCTCGCACTCAGCATCGGGCGCGAGAGGTACTGATTGAAGTCTGCATTGGCGACCACGGCGGCAGCGAGTGCCAGCATGGACGACCAACCGGCTAGCTCGCCAGCGCCGCGAGCGTACTCGAAAGCGGCTTTGGCGTAGGGTCGCGCTACTGTTGTGAGTTCAGCCATGATGGTCTGTTGCGCCTCTTATTTGAGCTGGCTAGCCAGTTGATTCAGCATGCCGGCATGCTTTGCAGCATCCACTTCGGCTTGCAGGATCTTCTCGGCACCGGCAACGGCCAAGGCAGCAACTTGCTGACGCAGCACATCACGCGCACCGGCCATTTCCTGTTCGATGTCTGCACGAGCCTGCGTGAGGATGCGTTCAGCTTCGGCCGCAGCCTGAGCTTTCACTTCATCACCGACTTGCGAGGCACGACGGTTGGCCTGCTCAATGAGTGCAGCAGCCTGCTGCTTGGCAGCCTGCAGCTCCTGGGCCACTTGCGCATGCGCAACTTCCAGGTCCTGCTTGGCCTTGTCAGCGGCATTCAGACCATCAGCAATCTTCTGCTGACGCTCAGCCATGGCGGCCATGATGGGTGGCCACACAAACTTCATGCAGAACCAAGTGAAGATCGCAAAAGAGATCGCCTGGCCCACGATTGTGAAGTTGATGTTCACGCTGTCACCTCTATTCCAGATTCATTCGGCAGACCGGAAACCGGCCTGCAACATACCGATCGCAAGCGATCGATTACTGCTGAATGAACGGGTTGGCGAACAGCAGGAACAGACCGATACCGACACCGATCATGGTCACGGCGTCGAGCAGACCGGCGACGATGAACATCTTCACCTGCAGCTGCGGAGCCAGTTCCGGTTGACGGGCAGTACCTTCGAGGAACTTGCCGCCGAGCAGGCCGAAGCCGATTGCAGTGCCGAGAGCACCCAGGCCGATCAACAGAGCAACAGCGATCAGGTTAAGGCCAATAACTTGTTCCATTTGAGTTTCCTCTTCAGGGTTGGTTTCAGTGTGTGTAAGGGTTTAGTGGTCGTGCGATTCGGACGCCATGCTCATGTAGACAATTGTCAGCATCATGAACACGAAGGCCTGCAGCGTAATGATCAGGATGTGGAAGATCGCCCAAGGCACAGACAATGTCCACTGCAGATACCACGGCAGCAAGGCAATCAGAATGAACAGCAGCTCGCCGGCATACATGTTGCCGAACAGTCGCAGCGCCAGTGAAATCGGCTTGGCGATGAGGGCGACGCCCTCGAGCAGGAAATTGAACCAGACCAGCCAGATGGTGTTGAAGGGCTGGAAGGTCAGCTCCTTGGCGAAGCCGCCAACACCCTTCATGCGGATGCTGTATGCCACGATCAGGAAGAATACCGAGATGCCCATGCCCAGCGTCGCGTTCACATCGGTGGTTGGCACCACCTTGAAGAACACGGCGTGCGGATCAGCACCAAAGACCGAAACACCAATGACCTTGGCGATTTCCGGCAGGAAGTCGACCGGGAAAAGGTCCATCAGGTTCATCAGGAAAATCCAGACGAAAATAGTCAGCGCCAGCGGGGCGATGAGCCTGGATTTGCCGTGGTAAGTGTCTTTGACATTGGTGTGAACGAAATCGACAACGATTTCGACAAGATTCTGCAAGCCGCCAGGAATGCCGGAAGTGGCGCGCACAGCGGCTAGGCGGAACAGGTAGCAGAACACGAGGCCAAGAAAAATGGACCAGCCCATGGTGTCAACATGAATGGCGTTGAAGCCCATGGCAGCGGCATCTTGCGCCGTGTGAGCAAAACCCCAGCCATGCTCCGGATGGTTACCGTAAGTCAGGTTGGTCAAGTGGTGCTTGATGTACTCGGTGGAATTTCCAGCCATTAGTCTCTTACCCATTAGGGCCGAGTTGCGCGCGTCGTGAGTGGCACGACCCAGGCAACCAGCTGCTCTAAAACAAAACTGGCAAACAACCAGCGGACATCGACCTGCTTGAAGCCGATGAAGACCGCGGCGAAGAGCAAGGCGGTCAAGACAAACTTGCCGGCCTCACCCCTGTAAAATCCTTTCACAATCTGCTGGGCAGATGTTGCACCAGCATGACTGAACGCCCGTAAAACAAAATAGGCCTGCCCAATCACGGCAATGCCGGCACCAGCGAGTGCGGATAATGCGGCATTGCTACCGGCGAGCGCATAACCGATTAGAAAAATCGCGCCCCACACACGGCATTGCCAGCGCAACTGCAGCCGGGCTGGGTTGATGTCCACCAGCGGTTGCGGCTTGCTGACACTCATGCTGCCATCACCTGGCCTCTCTGCAAGCTGGTCAAAATGACACAAAGCCTTGAAAGCGCGCGGATTATAGAGGGGAGTCCGCTTAAAGGGCAACCGATTCAACGCCACTTTTCATGACTTATGGCCAGTGTTCAGGCTCTGACAAACACACCAGGCACCATATTTAGGGGCCCGCCCTCTCCGACGACGCTTTATCTTGATATTTCTCACGTACCGACATTCGTCGTAATTGTCGCAATGTCTGCAACGCATCATCGGCCAGATTGTAGTTGTAGATAACGGCCGGCACCAATCCGCCAGGCTCGGCACTACCCCACAACTCAATCTTGACCATGCCGTCAGGCTGAGGCGTCAGTCGCCAGCTGCTCTGCACCGCATATAAACGAACCTTGCCGGGCACTTCGCGGGCATAGCCGCGAACAGCCTGCGAACGAATGCTGATGACGCCGCCATTAAGGGTGCGCTCCGAGCGCACCACGACATCACGCGGCTTGAATGGGTAAGGCAGGCGATACTGGATATGAATCCAGGCCAGATTGTTTTGCCGCTTGATGAGTCGCGCAGCATGCACGCGGGCCGCCCACTGCGGCATGGCAGCAACATCACCGAGGACAGACTCGATACCGGCCGTCGTCCCCGGCATGGTGGTCACCGCATAGACATCGCGATACTGCGCACCCGGTCTGTCATGCAGATATACGCGAATCTGGCGAGCTGGCTCCTGCCGCTGCAGCCGCCAGCCATCACGCGCCTCCACGTTGTCTTCTGCAAGCGCCACAGCGCCCATTCCCAGCCACAAACAGGCCACGAAAATCGCGAGGCCGAGGCCGATGGGCCGGCTTCTACTGAATATGCGCAAGAATGCCATCAAGCTCATCGAGCGAGTTGTAGCTGATCACCAAGCGGCCTTTGCCTTTGGCATTGCAGTCGATTTTCACCACGGCACCGAGCTGATCGGACAGCCTGTCCTGCAATTGACGGACATTGGGATCTACGGCCCGCGCACCAGCGTCCGGCTTTTCGGCCAGCAACTGACGCACCAGCGACTCGGCCTGACGCACGGTCATGCCCTTGTCGACGATCTGTCGCGCAGCGGCAGCCTGCTGTGCGTCCGGCAAGGCCAACAAGGCACGGGCATGGCCCATGTCGAGATCGCCATGGGCCAGCGAGCGCTTCACCTCTTCATTCAAGGCCAGCAGGCGCATCAGGTTGCTCACCGCCGCGCGCGACTTGCCCACGGCATCGGCAATTTCCAGATGCGTGAGCTTGAATTCTTCCGCAAAGCGCTGCATGGCCAGCGCCTCTTCCAGCGGATTCAGATCCTCACGCTGGATGTTCTCGATCAGCGCCAGCGCAATCGCTGCCTCATCGCTGAACTCGCGGATCAGCGCCGGCACCTTGTCGAGCTGGGCCAGCTGGGCGGCACGCCAACGGCGCTCACCGGCGACGATCTCGTAACGCTGCTCGCCGATCTCGCGCACCACGATAGGCTGCAGGATGCCCTGCGCCTTGATCGAGTCGGCCAGCTCCTGCAGCGCCTCCGGGTCCATGTCTCGACGCGGCTGATAGCGCCCGCGCGACAGAAACTCGACCGGCAGCATCTTCAGCTCGCCTTCAGGCGGCAGGCCGGACGCCACGGCGGTCACGTCCTGCTGCACTTTGCGCACGGTTCCGAGCAAGGCATCGAGTCCGCGATTGCCACCTAATCCGCGCTTCTTGATCGTCGACATGGCGTTATTCGTCTCTTCTGTCATGGCCGCTGGGGCTTAACCGCGCTTCTGTCGGCGCAGGAGTTCCGAAGCCAGGGCCAAATAGGCCATGGCTCCACGGGAGTTCTTGTCGTACTGCAGCACCGGCACGCCGTGCGCAGGCGCTTCCGCCAGACGCACATTGCGCGGAATGATGGTGTTCAGCACCTGATCGCCGAAATGGCTGATCAGCTCTTTCGACACATCATTGGCCAGCGTGTTGCGCGGGTCAAACATGGTGCGCAGGATGCCGGCAATATGCAGCGACGGATTCGCACTTTCTGCCACCCGCTGGATGGTCTCGGTCAGCGCCGCCAGACCTTCGAGCGCGTAGTACTCGCACTGCATGGGGATGATCACGCCATCGGCGGCGACCAGACCGTTCAGCGTCAGCATGCTCAACGAAGGCGCGCAATCAATGACGATGGTGTCATAACGCGACAGCAGCGGTGCCAGCGCTTCTTTCAGGCGCTGCTCCTTGCGCGGCGAATCGAGCAGCTCCACTTCCGCTGCCGTCAGATCGCCATTGGCCGGCAGCAAGTCATAGCCACCCGGCGAGGCCAGAATCACTTCCGCCGCGCTGACCTGCCCGAGCAGCACGTCATACACACTGTGCACGAGATCATGCTTGCTGATCCCCGAGCCCGTGGTCGTGTTGCCCTGCGGATCGAGATCAACCAGCAGCACACGGCGGCGCGTAGCCGCCAGCGATGCCGCCAGATTGACGCTGGTGGTGGTCTTGCCGACGCCGCCTTTCTGGTTGGCGACTGCAAAAATCTTGTCCATTAACTTCCCCGCCGACAGGTGCAAGCCTGCCGGACTTCAATGCGCGCGCCGCAACACGATCAGGTGTCGGGCATCAGCCGCAAAGGGTACTCGCAATGGGGGGGTGTTTTCGAGTGCCGCGACAGGCGGTAGTGCAGCTATTTCATCATCGGGGATATGTCCTTTCATGGCCAGCCAGCGGCCATCGGGCGCTAAAAGATGCGCCGTGCCGTTGACCATGTCTGCCAGACTGGCGAATGCGCGGCTGCAAATCTGCGCATATTGGCCGACATGCTCCTCGCAGCGGGCATTGACCACGGTGACTTTATGCATGCCCATATCTGCCGCCATCTGCTTGAGAAAGCGGGTTTTCTTGCCATTCGAGTCGAGCAGGGTGATGTCTTGTTCGGGATGCACCAGCGCCAGCACAAAGCCGGGCAAGCCGGCACCGGTGCCGATATCGATCAGGCTCTCTGTGCCGATCAGCGGCAACAGGCTCAGGCTGTCGAGCAGATGCTTGTCGACCATGGTCAGCGGATCACGGATCGCCGTCAGATTGAACGCCTGATTCCACTTCACCAGCCCGGCGAGAAAGATCATCAGTCGCGCAATGATCGCGTCATCCAGACTCAGGCTCATCGCGGCGATGCCATCGCGTAAGCGCTTTTCAGCGGCTACAGGCCAGTCTGCCGCCAGTCGTTGCTTTGCCATGAATTATCCTTGAGCAGCTGCTTGCGGTACGCGCAGACGACCCTGTTTCTTCAGCATGATGAGCAGCAGCGACACCGCCGCATGGGTCACGCCGGGGATGCGCCCGGCCTGTGCCAGCGTTTCCGGCTTCGCGGCCTTGAGCTTGGCGCGAACCTCGTTGGACAAGCCCTGTACCGCGTCGTAATCAAAGTCCTGCGGCAGCGCCATGCCTTCCTGCGCACGCAGACGCGCCACTTCATCGCCCTGACGATCCACATAGCCGGCGTATTTCACAGCAATCTCGATCTGCTCGCCAACAGCTTCGCGCAAATCCACCGCAGAAACTTCGTTAGCACCGAACGCAGCCAGCGTGCCGGCATCCGGCACCAGCTCGACGAGCTGAGCGTAGCTCACCTGCGGTCGCTTGAGCAGATCGTGCAGATTGCTTTCGCGATTCAGTTCCTGACCCGTCAGTGCCGTGAACGCCTGCGCGCCGACGCTGCCGGGATGCAGCCAGGCCGTCTTCAGGCGCTGATTTTCGCGCTCGATGGCCTCCTGCTTGGCGCAATAGGCGGCCCAGCGCACATCATCGACCAGGCCCAGCGCCCGGCCCTGCTCGGTCAGACGCTGATCGGCGTTGTCCTCACGGAGCATGAGTCGGTATTCGGCGCGCGAGGTAAACATGCGATACGGCTCTTTCGTGCCAAGCGTGATCAAATCGTCCACCAGCACGCCGAGGTAAGCCTGATCGCGGGTCGGGTACCAGCCCGGCCTGTCCTGGGCACGCAGACCGGCGTTGACACCAGCCAGCAGACCCTGTGCCCCGGCCTCTTCGTAACCGGTCGTACCATTGATCTGGCCGGCAAAAAACAAGTTGTGGATGACGCGGGTTTCCAGCGTGTGCTTGAGATCGCGCGGATCAAAATAATCGTATTCGATGGCATAGCCGGGACGCGTGATGTGGGCGTTTTCCATGCCACGAATCGAGCGCACCAAGGCCATCTGCACATCAAACGGCAGACTCGTGGAGATGCCGTTCGGGTACAGCTCGTGCGTGCTCAGGCCTTCCGGCTCGATGAACACCTGATGCGAATCCTTGTCGGCGAAGCGATGAATCTTGTCTTCGATCGACGGGCAGTAGCGCGGGCCCACACCTTCGATTACGCCGGTGTACATCGGCGAGCGGTCGAGGCCGCCACGGATGATGTCGTGCGTTTGCAGGTTGGTATGGGTGATCCAGCAGTTCACCTGCTCCGGGTGCATGGCACGCGAACCGAGGAAGGACATGACCGGGCGCGGCGTGTCGCCGGGCTGGGCCTGCATCACCGAGAAGTCCACGGACTTGGCGTCGATGCGCGGCGGCGTGCCGGTCTTCAGGCGGCCAACACGCAGCGGCAGCTCGCGCAGACGATTGGCCAGCGCGATCGACGGCGGATCGCCAGCGCGGCCACCGCGATGATTTTCCAGCCCGATATGAATGGTGCCGCCGAGGAAAGTGCCGGTGGTCAGCACCACGGTTTGGGTACTGAAGCGGATACCGGTCTGCGTGATCACGCCCTTGACGGTGTCGCCCTCGACTACGAGGTCGTCGGCCGCCTGCTGGAAGATGTCCAGATTGGGCTGGTTCTCCAGCACGGCGCGAATCGCGGCCTTGTACAGCACACGATCGGCCTGCGCCCGCGTGGCGCGCACGGCCGGGCCCTTGCGACCATTTAGCACGCGAAACTGGATGCCGGCGCGGTCGGTGGCCAGCGCCATAGCACCGCCCAGCGCATCGATCTCCTTGACCAGATGCGACTTGCCGATGCCGCCGATGGCTGGGTTGCAGCTCATCTGCCCCAGCGTTTCGATGTTATGCGTGAGCAGCAGCGTCTGACAGCCCATGCGCGCCGCCGCCAATGCCGCTTCCGTGCCGGCGTGGCCGCCACCGATGACGATGACATCGTAAGTCTTGGGATAATGCATGGCGGTATCCACTCAGCATAAGCCAGCGCAGAGCTGGCAGGGCCGGAAAAAGGGACGCGATTATAGGGCGCTGCCCATCGCGTAGCCAGTACAAATTTTAAGCAAAACCCGATCTATTGGCTCGCCACCGCAGGCACTTCCTGAGCACGAACCTGCAGGACAACGCGCATTTCATCGCCCACCACACCAAGCATCTTGTTCATGCCGAAGTCGCTTCGGCGAAAACTGGTGGTGGCGCTGAGCGCTCCCGAACTGAGCGGATTGCCCTGATTCGCTGCCGGCACCTTTGCACTCAGGATCACTGGCTTGGTAATACCATTCACCGTCAGCTCGCCAATCAGACTGAACTCGCGCTTGTCCTTGTCGAGATGCATGATCTCACTGCTGCGAAAACGCATGATCGGATGCTGATCGGGCTGGAAATAGTCCCCGGAGCCGAGCAAGGTGCGATCAATGATCGGCATGAAGGTTTTCAGTGTCCTGACCGGAATGCGCACGTCGACCCTGGCGGCATCGGGCTTGTCCAGATCACAGACGATGCTACCGACGGCATCGCTGAACTGGCCTGCCGGGCTCAACAAGCCCATGTAGGTCCAGTGAAAATTGATGCGTGTCGCTTTCGGATCAATCGTGTAGGTCACCCAGCGCTCGGCAAATGCCACGCTGCTCATCATCATGAGCAGCACGCTGAGCCATATAGGACGCCAGGCCATCATCGCGGGCCGGTCAGCGCCACTTGGCCGGGCGCACTTCGATCTGGCGGCCATCGACACTGATCCAGGTGGTGCCGTCCTGGATCGTGACCTGCCAATCCAGACCGCGCGAAGCCGAGCTGGCCAAATCGAGCGTGACGGCTTCGGGCAGATGCAACACCGTGAGGTTATCGAAGCGCTGCACGCTGCCACGAATCTTTTCCCACCAGATGGGCGGGGCGCGATCACCATACGTCACCACCGTGCAATGTTCCGCGCGATTGCAGCCTTTGCGAATGCGCGTCTCGTCGGGCATGCCGAGGATGAACCAGTGCTTGACCTCGCCGGTCAGGTCCTTTTGCCAGAGATCAGGCTCGTCTTCGCTGCTCAGGCCGCGCGTGAACTGCAGATCATCGCTGGCGTAAAGCGCAAAGGTCAGCAGCCGCACCATCAGTCGCTCCTCGGTTTCCGAGGGGTGGCAGGCCATGGTCAGCACATGATCGGCGTAATAGTCGCGATCCATGTCCGCCACATTGAGCTGAACCTTGTAGACAGTCGATTTCAGTGCCATCTCTGCCGCCCTTACGCCAGCACGCGGGCTTTGAAGTTACGGCCTTTCACGCCGGCTTCGGCAAGACGGCGCAGTGCCGCCGGCGCGACTTCGCGATCCACCGCGACATAGCTGTGCAAGTCGAAAATATCGATCTTGCCGACCTGAGCGCCGGGCACACCGCCCTCGCCGGTCAATGCGCCGAGCACATCGCCCGGACGCAGCTTGTCCTTGCGACCGCCATTGATCTGCAAGGTCACGCGGCGCGGTGCCGGAATTTTCGACTGCACATTGACCGTGGGCAGATCCTGCCAGACCGGCGTCATATCCTGATATTCAGCGATGGCCAAGCTGCGATGGCTCTCAGCGGCCGCGCACAGGCTCAGCGCCAGGCCCGTCTGCCCAGCACGACCCGTGCGACCGATGCGATGCACATGCGTCTCCGGATCAAACGCCATTTCCACATTGATGACCGCCGCCAGATCCTTCACATCCAGGCCGCGCGCGGCCACATCGGTGGCCACCAGCAACGGGCGGCTGCGATTGGCAAACTGCACCAGCACCAGATCACGATCCCGTTGCTCCAGATCGCCATGCAGCGCCGACACCGGAAAGCCCTGCGCTCTCAGCTCGGTCAGCACTTCTTCGCAACGCTGCTTAGTATTGCAAAACAGCACTGCCGATTCGGGCTGATAACGCCGTAGCAGCGCCGTCACGGCAGCCACACGCGCCTTCGGATCCACTTCAAAGAAAATCTGCTCGATCGGCGATACCGTCGCCTCGGAAACCACGGTGACTTCCACCGGATTGCTCTGGAAGCGGCCACTGAGCGCGCGCACTTCTTCGCTGTAGGTCGCCGAAAACAGCAGCGTCTGGCGCTTCACCGGCACAAATTCGAGCACATCGACCATGCTGGCGTGGAAGCCCATGTCGAGCATGCGATCAGCTTCGTCCAGCACCAGCGTCTTCAAGCCGGTCAGCGACAGCGAGCCCTGCTTGAGATGCTTGAGCACACGCCCCGGCGTACCCACCACCACCTGTGCGCCAAATTCGAGGGAATTGAGCTGCGGGCCCATGGCCATGCCGCCACAGAGTGTCAGCATCTTGATGTTGCCGAGACCGCGCGCGTACTGGCGCAGCGCCTTGGTGACCTGATCGGCGAGCTCGCGCGTCGGGCACAGCACCAGCGCCTGCGTGGTGAAATCACGCGGCACGATGCGATTGAGCAGCGAAATGCCGAAGGCGGCGGTCTTGCCGCTGCCGGTCATGGCCTGCGCGATGACATCGCGCCCGGCCAGCAACGACGGCAGGGTTTCGGCCTGAACGGGGGTCATGCGCTCATAGCCGAGCTCGCTCAGCGTGGTGAGCAACTCCGGCAGAATGGCGAGTTTGTTGAACGATTGCGGTTTCGATGACACGGCACATGACCCCTAAAAACAAGGGGCCATGTTACCACTGACGCTTGTTAATCGCGGCCTTCGTTTATGTCGTCCGGAAACCAGCGCAGCGAGGGGAAGAAGATGATGCGGATGATGCCGATCAGCATCCACAGGTACGCGCCGCCGTAGACCGCCCCGCAGAACATGGTGACATAGTCGAAGTTCGGCGAAATGTACTTGATGCCCCACCACGACACGATGTCGGTCAGTGCTGCAGCCAGCCCGGCCGGGAACACCCATTGGTAGGTCTGCACGCGATGAAAGTGCATCGAGAACGGAATGCCGATGATGAAAAAGGCGGTGGTGAACCCGAACAGATGCGCATGCGTGAAGGCAATCAGCTTGCCGCGAGTCATGTTCTCGAAATACGCCTCGGTGCTGCCATGCAGGCCCAGCTGGTAGTGCACCTCAGCCAGCCCGAAGAAAAAGGCGATACCGAAGAGAACCGTGGCCAGCCCGATGCCGCGCTGCGCCGCCACCGGCAGATCGCGCAAGTTGAAATGCAGTGGCGTATCGCGGAACGGAATGAACCAGCGCAGCAAATAGCAGATCAGCGCAAAAAACAGCACCAGCCCGATCGGGCCGCCTACCGTGAGCCAGACCGATGGCTCCGGTGCCAGTTGCACAACCGCAGCATCCACAACAGGTGCATCACTGAAGAAATCAAACTGTTCAGCCATGGTTCAGGCCCCCTTCAAACGCACATGGAGCAAGGCACTGGCCTGCTTGACAGCAACGGCAATGGCACCATCGAGGCTGTTCGCCGTGGCGGGCGGCAGCGTTTGCACGCTCTGACCGACAAAGCTCGGATAGACCTTGCTGCTCTTGGCCGCCGGCACCGCATCGGCATGCAATACCGACACCGAGGAAATTTTCAGCTGACGATCGGTCGCCATGAGCAGGAAGAAGGTCTTGCCCTTAAAACTGGCGGGAAAGATCAATGCCGTCCCCACCGGGCGCTGATTCTCCAGCGGAATGTAGATCGTGTTTTCATCGCTGGCTTTCAGTGTCGCGCCCAGTGCTTTCGCAGCGGCAATGTCGGCGGGCGTCAGCAAGGCATCCTTGGGCAGCCAGCTCAGCACTTTCGGAAAACGCGCACGGACTTCACGCGGGATGAGGCTGGCCATGTCCAGCCAGTCGCCGGGCCTGGCCGGGGTTGATGCCTTGCTGCCGGGATTCGCCTTCGCGGCGGCCTCTGCAGCGTTGCTGACGCCATCAGCGTCACTATCCTGCCCGCCAATCCTAGCAAAAGCGGCCGGGTTCTTGCCCGCAGCCTTGAAAGCCTTGCCGTAATTGTTCAGTACCGAGCCGCCGCCATCGCTATGACAGGCATTACAGTTAGGCATGTAGCCAAATTCGGTTTTATAGGCCCGCGCCAGGGTCGGCATGGCTGATGCCGTTAACGGTAGCAGGCAGGTCATCAGCATGGTCGCTGCCAGTAATGTCGGCTTTTCGAGCCTTGATCTGCGCATATAAAGTCCCTGCTATTCACACATTCTTGTTTTCAGAAGCCAAACAGACTGGGCACCACATCACGCATGCGTGCCAGCGTATTGATGTCTTTATCTTGCGCCGCCTTGAGCTCGTGATACTGCACCGAGTCTTGTGGCGGCATCAGCTTGCTCGATTTGTCAGTGCCAATATAGCGCGCCCAGTCCAATGCTTCACGAATCTCTGTCTTGGCCTGGATATTCGCCAATACTTCATCTTCCTTGGCACCCGCCATGAAATTGAGACGCTTTGCCGGGTTGCCACGATGACAAGCGAAGCAGTATTGCTCGAAGGCCTTCAGCTCAGGATGCTTGACGATCTTCAAGGGCGGCACGCCGCTGGCCACCGGCGGCGACATCTCCGAGGTATCGAGGCAGCAATATGCTGATGGCTGAGCCAGCAAGGCGCGCAACATCTCGACACGAACAAACGGTTTGGCGACAAAGAGTGACGCTGGCAATTGCTCCACGCGAGCCTCCAGACGCATCATGTCATAACCCGTCAGCGCACCCAGACTGGCCAGATCGGCCTCCGTGAAAAAGCTGGCCAGACCATAGACACCCTCAAGATCGCTGGCCGTGAGCGTTTGTTTGGGCGGCCGTGGCGACAACGGATCCAGGCGCACAGAAAGCCTGGGCAATTGATCAAATGCCGCCAGATCTTCGTTATTCTTTGCGCCCTCGCCGGGCTTGACCGGACGCACCCAAAGCCCACGCCACCAACCTTTAAGACCTTGCTGCTCTGCCAGCGGATCACGATTGAACAAGTCAGACTCAGGCACCGTGATACCGGCCTTCGGAAAATGCTTTGCCTGCATGCGCTGCAAGGTCCGCACCGCAGGTGACGTCACATCGAAGCTGCCGGGGCTGTCGGCATAACGCAAGGCCAGCTTCAGCATCAGACGACGGCAATCATCTCCCTCCAGACCACAGCCATCCAGCCAGAGCTTTTGTGTGACATTGAAGAAGTTGCCGATGTCCGTGAGCTGGTCAAAACGCTCTGGCGATGACAACGGCTGGCGCACGGCCACACTCATGTAGGACGCAGCCCCTCGCGCCTGTGCAATAGCCGCAGCCGTTTCCGGCTGGCCATTGGTTTCATTCCACGGACGTTGCGGGAAAATCGGACCGCCCCCCTGATGACACGTCGTGCAAATGGCACGACGTGCATAGACAATGCGCGGGATGCAGCCCTTGCAATAGTTCTGCACGAGCTGAAATTCGAAGCGCCCCGCCGCCTCGTTATAGCTCAGCACCTCAATTTCGGATGCCTGCTCGACAAAGCCGAGAAACAGCTGGCCGCGCGGTGCAAGACCAAGGCCGCCGGCCTTGTTCGGCACCTGAAAGTCCGCCGCAATCAGAACGCGTGGATGAGCATCGTCCGCCTGCGCTTTCAGCAAAGAGCGGCCATGAGGAATCATCACCGACACCGGCAATTCTGCCTGTGGATGCTGATCTTTCAGCAGCTTCACCAGTTTTTCGAAGGGATACGGCAGGCCATCGTTTTGCGCAATCACATGATCAAACAATGAGCGCGTACCGGTTGGCGGCAAGTCGCTGCCAGAGATCTTGCGATCGTGAACGCTGGCCGTCGTGGCGCTGACAGGCTTCGCCAGCTCGGTAATCTTTGCCTGGCTGCTACCCGGTTTTAACCACCAAACCAGACCTGCGATCAGCAGCAGCACGATCAGCACGACCTTCAGCGACTTGCGATTCTGCATCCTGCTCTCCACGAGCTGCCTTAGGAGTGCCTCTTTACGACAAAAGCCGCCCGCAGGCGGCCTTTGTCGATAGCACCAAATTACATCATCTTGAGGAACTCACGCAGCGCGTACTTGTCTGCTTTCGACAAGCTCACGCCGAACTGGTGTCCCTTATTTTCGACCGGATCATCACAACCCATGAACAGCGGCTTGTGCGGATTCTGCGATGCCACATTGGCCACCGGCGTACCCTTCTTCACCGGAATTTTCGGATAGCCCTGCATGTCTTCACGCGCCGTGACATGCATGTCTTCCGTGGTCACCAGCGTCTTCTGCGGGCGATGCACAGAATCCTTGGGATTATCCGAGGTCATCAGCTCCTCATAAGCGTTCTCAAACTGCTTGATACGCCCAGACAAGGTGTAATCCGGCGAACCATCTGGCAGGAAAGTCACTTCACCAATCGCGTTGTTGTGCATGAAGGGCGCCGTTGCCCAGACGGACAGCAGCGAGATGTTGCGCAGGTAGCCCGGGCCACCTTCAATCTTGCTTTCCCCGAGCTTGGTACCGCCAATGAACGGAATCATGCGATTCAGCACATTCGGCACGGAGCCTGGCGAAGGCGAGTTCTTGTAAGTCTCTGACGAAAACTCTTCCCAGATGTGGCCCTGGTTATGATTGTTGTGCAGTGCACGGCACATGTTGGTGCCGACAATGTTGAACGCGGTGCGTTCGTCATTGCCCAGCCAGTCCTGACCAAAGATGCCCTTCTCGGCAAACTGCTTCGGACGCAGACGACCTTGCTCATCCTTCGCCATGAAGCGAGCAATGAACTTCGGATCGTTACGCTCGGCTTCGCTGTATTCGGTCGTCCAGTAATCTTCCTTGCCGAAGATATGGCCTTCGTAGAACTTGCCCAGCGCATTCTTGTCGTTGCGGATGCTGGCCGGTGCCATCAGCGTGCTGTGGCAGGACGCACATTCCTTAGCAAAGACCTGGCGGCCCTGTGGCACGACCTTGGTATCAACGAACTGGTTGCCGATCTTGCCATCGTTGGTATCTTTGGATGCCATCAGGTAAGTCGGGCCGCCGGTGATCAGGAACGCCGTCAGATCGTCCATCTTGGCATCGGCATAGTTCCAGGGATCGCATTCAGCCGCACATTGCATGATGCGCAGCGGGCTCTGTTCGGTGCCGCGCCCGATCAGACGGCCGGGATACGGGAAGTTCGGTGTCCAGCACTCTTCCGTACACATACCGATGTTGACGTAAACACGGATCAGCGCGAGATGTTCGCCTACCGAGTCTTCCGCACCTTTCAATACATGGCGAGTATTGGCCGTGCTGACCTTGCCCGTCACCGGATCTTTCATGACATGCGAGAACAAACGCTTGTTATGGAAGTCCATGATGTTGTTTTGCGTGCCTGGGTTATGCATCCAGTCCGACGCCACCAGAGAGGTATCGATAGTGCCGAGACGACCACCCTTGAGAACCTGACGAGCCGGGCTGTTGGCTGGCGCGCCCTGGAAAAAGGCATCCGGCTGAACAATATGCTGGTTACCGATGGTGCCGCTCAGATTCGCCCAGGTGGGCTGGTTCGGATTTTTCGGCGCATTGGTCGGTTCAAAGCCGACATGGCATTGCACACAGGGATGGCCAATCACAAAGCGCTTGTTCTGCTTGATTTCCAACGGATCGTAAGCAGCCGTACGCGGGTCATAAATAACCTTGCCGGTGTTGTCCTTGATCGGATCTGCATAATACTTGCGATAGCCAAGCACGCCGGAAGAATGCGGGTCCTGACACTTGTCATACCAGTTGGTCGACGCATCGCCCTGTACGCAATCCGGATCGTTGATCAGGCCCCATTTGCTGAAACGGTACGGACGTGTACGCGTATCCAGCCACGGGTAGTTCATGTTTTCCTTGCCAACCACGCGGGATTGCAGGAGATAGTTTTCGTCCTGGTTGCCGAAAGTGCCTTTGAACCAGACATCACGGCCACGACGAACCTGCTCACGCAGAGCCAGTGCCTTGGCCGGGTCCTTGGCTTCGACATCCTTGAACAGCTGACCGACATAGCGGCAGCCTTCGGCATCGTAGCCCGTGGGCTGTGGTTGCGAGCAAGGCGGCGGTACGTACTGGGGAATCGGCTCGGATGTCCAGGTCACCGGATCACCACGCTTGTGCGTATCGGGCGAAGTGCCTTCTTTCCATACCTTGCGAGCAGCCAGGGTGTCGTAGAAATGATCCTTGAACCATTGTTCGCGCTGCTTCCAGTAAGGCGTGCCGGTATAGACGCCGGTAGCAAGGCCACGCTCGGAGAGATCTTCCAGAGAGACGCTGCGAAATGTCGCCAGATAGGGTTCGGATGCCACCGACACTTGCGATGTCGGCATGTCATACGCCGTCAATTGCGGCGGAACAGGCAGCGGAATGTTTTCCGGGACCGGAGGAACCGCGAAAGGCTTGGGCGGCAATGTGGCAACCTGCCAAACACCCAGAAGAGCCACGGTGACTAGGGCACCAATGCCCAGCTGCTTTTTGTTCATTATTGCTCCTGACTGAGCTTTTTTTGAAGTCTAATGCGGATACTTCGTGCTCACAACATGTACTATAGTACCAATTATAGTTATGGTCAATTTATAGGCAGAAAAGCCTGGATAATTTCCGACAGGCGGGACTTATGCGTTACTTGCCGATGCAGAAAGACGAAAAAATGCGGCCCAGCAAGTCATCGGAACTGAACGCGCCGGTAATTTCTGACAGGCATTGTTGTGCTAAGCGCAAATCTTCTGCCGCCAATTCGCCGGCATGATTTGTCACCAGCATGGCTTCGGCTTGCTGCATATAATCGTGGGCTCGCCTCAGGGCATCGACATGGCGACGTCTGGCCGAGAACTGACCCGTACCTTCTGCCTCATATCCCATCAAGGTTTTCAGGTGCTGTTTCAGGTCCTGCAGGCCTGACCCATGTCTGGCTGAAATCACAATACAGGGCAGCGCTTGATCAGCAATGGTTCTGGTCGTCAACCCTGGTATCAGAGCCTGTTTGTCACATTTGTTCGCGACAAGCGTAAGGCGCTGTGGAATCGGATCAAAAAACTGCCGCAGCTGAGATTCAGGCGAACTGTCTTCGATACTGCAATCCCAGACAAATAAAACCTGATCTGCCTTTTCGACTTCAATCAGTGCGCGTCGGATGCCTTCCTGTTCGATGGCATCAGGGCTTTCCCGCAGGCCTGCGGTATCAACGATATGAAGCGGCATACCATCAATCTGAATTTGTTCACGCAACACATCGCGGGTGGTTCCGGCAATGTCGGTGACGATAGCGGCATCATGCCCTGCCAATGCATTCAGCAAACTGGACTTGCCGGCATTGGGGAAGCCGGCAATGACCACACGCATACCTTCTTGTTGCAAAACACCTTGCTCAGCTTCAGCAATAACCTGTTTCAAGGATCGGTCAACTTGATGCAAACGCTGCAAAATCAGGCCATCTGCCAGAAAATCAATTTCTTCCTCTGGAAAATCAATAGCCGCCTCAATGTGAAGGCGCAGAATAATCAGCTCTTCCAGCAAAGTGTCTATTCGCTGTGAAAAGACGCCTTGAAGTGACATCAGGGCAGAACGCGCTGCCTGCTCACTGGAGGCCGAAATCAGATCTGCTATCGCTTCTGCCTGGGTAAGATCGAATTTGTCATTGAGATAGGCTTGCTCGGAAAACTCGCCCGGCCGGGCCAGACGAGCACCTGCCTGCAATGTAGCTTGCAGTATCCACTCCAGCACTATCGGGCCACCATGCGCCTGAAACTCGACAACATGCTCGCCAGTGAATGAATGTGGTGCCGGGAAATGCAACAACAAGCCCTGATCGATCTGTTGTTTTTCGCCATCATAAAAATGTGTCAGCAAGGCCTGACGTGGCACAACTGGCCACGTCAGATCCAGCGTCAACCGGCGAGCAATATCAGCGGCTTGAGGGCCTGAAACACGAACGATACCGACACCGCCGCGTCCTGGCGGTGTGGCAATGGCGGCTATGGTATCCATGGGCCGCCGTCAGCTTACTTGGCAGCAGCTTTTTCGATTTGGCGGGTAATTGCCCATTGCTGAGCAATCGACAACAGGTTGTTAGACAACCAGTAGAGTACCAAACCAGCCGGGAACCAGAGGAAAAACACTGTGAAAATGACAGGCATGAATTTCATCATTTTCGCTTGTGTAGGATCCTGCGGAGCCGGGTTCAACGATTGCTGGACATACATGGTGACGCCCATCAGCAGCGGCAGAATGTAATACGGATCAAGCAATGACAAATCCTTGATCCATAAAATCCAGCCGGCATGGCGAAGCTCTACCGACTCCATCAAAGTCCAGTACAAGGCAATAAAAACAGGCATTTGCACAAGGATTGGCAGACAACCGCCGAGCGGATTGATTTTTTCCTTTTTGTACAACTCCATCATTGCCTGTGAAAGCTTGGCTCGGTCGCTGCCGAACTGCTCTTTCATGCGCTGCATTTCAGGCATGACACGACGCATATTCGCCATTGAGCGATAGCTGGTTGCAGACAAATGGAAGAATGCCGCCTTGACCAGGATAGTCAGGACAACAATTGACCAACCCCAATTGCCGAGGAAGCCATGAATTGTCTTCAACAGCCAGAACAGGAACTGTGCAACAGGCCACAACCAACCGTAGTCAACCGTGAGTTCCAGACCAGGCGATAATGTTTTCAGACGATCCTGAATTTTCGGACCGGCATAAAACGATGCCTCAGTAGAAGCTTCAGCACCGGGAGCAACGACAATCGCAGGGGCGGTAAAACCAATGAAATTCTCCGCTCCATTACTCGAAACACGCGAAGAAATAACGTTTTGAGTCTTCGAATTCGGAATCCAGGCGGTCACAAAATAGTGTTGCACCATGGCTACCCAGCCACCGCTTACCGTCGTATTCAGCGGCTCTTGAGCAAAATTGCTCAATGCCAACTTGTTATATGTCTTCTCTGGCGTCCACCAGGCACCACCCAGGAAGGTGACCATACCGAATGAATGTGTATCTGCACTAGGATCCGTGCTGTTATCACGCTTTAGCTGGCCGAACATCAAGCCTGTCCAGGGTTGTGCACTGCCATTCTTGATGACGTAACGTACATTGATACGATAATCGCCACGCTTGAATTCAAAGATTTTATGAACTTCAACGCCATCTGGCGTGACAGTTTTCAAGACAACTTGCAGCGCTTCTTCGGCTGCAGGCAGCTCAAATTCGTTCTGATCAGCCTGATATTTGGGACGACCGCTAGTCTGATCATCCAGGCCACCAGGTTGTCCCGCTACACTGATCAATCCACTTTGAGCAATGTAAGTGCGCTCCTGACTTTGATCCATGAGAATCAACGGTTCAGTGCTGTCCACTTTTTTGGTGTATTTGGGCAATGCAACTTGCGTGATGTCACCGCCTTGTAAATCAATTTTCAGCGTCAGAACATCTGTCTTTACAGTAATCACGGACGCAACACTGGTGCTGGCCATTTCGGCCAGTTTTGCCGGCGTAGCTGACACCGCAGCAGCCACCGGGACATCACCTTTTGCTGCCACAGGTGCTGACGGTATTTCCGTATTTGATGCTGCAATTGCTGGTACCGAGCTTTGCGTACCGGCCTGACTGGCAGGTACCGCGTAGTCGCGCTGCCAGCTGAGAAACAGAAAATAGCTGACGATCGCTAATGCGATCAGTATCAGTGTGCGACGGATTTCCATTTTTACGGTTCCTGCCGATGTGAGGAGTGATTTTCAGGTACGGGATCATAACCACCGGAGCAACCGGGGTGACACCTTCCAAGCCGATGAAGTGTCAAATAAATTGCTCGCCACCAGGGCCATTCACCGAATGCCTGCAAGGCGTAGCTTGAGCAGGATGGCTCAAAGCGACAACGGGGTGGAAGCAGCGGACTGACAAAATAGCGATAGGTTTGAATCAGACCTATGAACAACCATTTCACGCTGTCACCTGAGCCTGCTTCAATGCTTTCCGTTTGAGTTGACGATAACCTTCGTCAAGCAGCGCGCGTAATGCAGTGTTGTCGAGAGTCTGAAGATTTTGTCTGGCCAGATACACGATATCGAGTGCAGGCATTTCTGATTGCAAATGACGAAAATGATCACGGCAAACCCGCTTTATGCGATTGCGATCAAGAGCCCGTTTGACTTTTTTACGAGCAATCACAAAACCGATGCGTGCCCGTGGTGTTGCAGAGGGTTTTGCCAACAGCAAAAGCTGGTTGAGATTTGACTTAAAAACAGCGTTGTCCATAACGCCCTTGAAGTCTGCTGGTGTCAGCAGCCTTGCGGCGGATGGAAAACGCTGTTCGGTCACTGATCTCAGACAGTCAGGCGTTTGCGGCCTTTGGCGCGGCGACGTGCGAGAACTGCGCGACCGTTCTTGGTGGCCATGCGTGCACGGAAACCGTGAGTACGCTTTTGCTTGATGGTGCTGGGTTGGAAAGTACGCTTCATGATCTGTGATCCGATCTGTTCAAGCCCGACTGGGCGGAAAGGTGCGCGATATTAGGGCTTGGAGCAGCCTCTGTCAAACCCTATCTGAAGGATTGATTCTGGGCCAGACGTATGACTTATAGACAACGTGCATTGATCAACATGCTTTTAAAAAGATATTTAGATCTTAAGAGCTTTGGTGATGGTTATAGATGATCATATGTTCTGTTGATAAGTTTATTTTTCATATTTAAATCAGTATGTTATAAATTTTAAAAGTTGTTTGTTGATGGCCTCGGAGTGGCTTTGTGTCCCTGTGTTCAATTGTGGATAAGTTCATGCATTGAAGTTTGCAACATCTTTGGGGCATTGCTCTGACAGCGTTATCACCAATTTTATCGACAGCACTCTTTAACTTGTGGATATTTATCCAAGTGGTAGGCTACAGGCCTTGTGAGATCTCATTTCGACTTGTGGACAAATATTGATGTCAGGTAGTGTTTGGGGGCAGGTTCTTGCCATTTTGGAAACCGAATTTCAGTCCAATCTTTTTCAGATGTGGATACGTCCGTTGCAAGTGGATGAGACGCCGGATGCACTTGTTTTGCTGGCACCGAACCCTTTTTTTGTACGTCACATCCAAGACAAGTTCTTAGTACGCATACAAGCGCTGGTCTCTGATCTGAGCTCAGGGCGTATTGAGCAGGTGGCAATCCGTGTTGGCAGTCGTGGTGATCGAACTGCGACAGCACCCGCCTCTTCACGCGCAGGAGCCACACTTTCTGCGGCAGTCGGCGGGCCTAAGCCTATCGTCGAGCCTTTGCCGAGGCCGGCGAGCAGCCTCAATCCGTTATTTACCTTTGACAATTTTGTCGCCGGCAAAGGTGCTCAGCTTGCTCATGCCGGCTGTTTGCAAGCGGCTGACAATCCCGGGGCGCCACACTCCAATCCCTTGTTTATCTACGGCCCTACAGGGTTGGGAAAAACGCATCTGATGCATGCTGTCGGGAACGAGATTTTGCGTCGGAATCCTGCAGCGCGCGTGATGTATTTGACCTCTGAGCGCTTTGTGGGCGACTTCATTACTGCGCTGCAACGCAACATGATGAATGACTTCAAGCGGCTTTATCGTTCTCTTGATGCGCTTTTGATTGACGATATTCAATTCTTTGCAAAGAAGGAAAGCACGCAGGACGAGTTTTTTCATACCTTTAACTCGTTGTTGCAGGAATCTCGTCAGATCATCATGACTTCTGATCGTATTCCTAAAGAAATCAATAATATGGATGATCGGCTGAAGTCGAGATTCTCGTGGGGACTGTCTATCCAGGTGGATCCCCCCGATAAGGAGACGCGAGTCGCCATTTTGTTGAAGAAGTCAGGCTCCATTGGCATGGGCTTGCCCGTAGAGTCTGCTCACTTCATTGCCGAGCATGTGCAGGGCAATGTTCGTGAGCTTGAAGGGGCGCTTAACAAGGTCATTGCCACGGCACGTTTCCGGGGCTTGCCCGTGACGTTGGAATTAGTCAAAGAAGCACTGCGAGATCTGCTGCTTGTTCGTGCAAGGCAGTTTAATATCGACAACATTCAGCGTGTTGTGGCGGAATACTATCGCATCAATTTGCGCGAGCTGACGGGCAAGAAGCGCAATCGCGGCTTTGCCAGACCACGTCAGATGGCGATGGCATTGTCGCGTGAGCTGACGCAGAACAGCTATCCGGAAATTGGCTTGGCGTTTGATGGCAGAGACCATAGTACGGTCATACATGCTTGTGAAAAAGTACGTGAATTGCGCGCAGAAGAGCCTCAATTCGACGAAGATTACAACAATTTGCTACGCCTGCTGCAGGCTTGACCTAGGAATATGACGATGAAACTGTCGATGACACGCGATCAATTGTTGAAGCCGCTGCAACAGGTTTCGGGTGTAGTGGAAAAACGCCAGACGCTGCAGGTGCTGTCAAATGTACTGATGGTGGTTGAGGATGGTCAGTTGGCCATGACCGGCACAGATCTCGAGGTCGAACTGGTTGCTCGTCATGAGCTTACGTCTGACGCCAGCAATGGTCGTATCACGGTCCCTTGTCGCAAACTCCTGGATATCTGCCGCGCACTGCCCTCAACGGCCTCTGTGGAGCTTTCCCTGGATGGCCAGCGCCTGCTGCTGCGCTCAGGGAAGAGTCGCTATACGCTTTCCACGCTACCGGCGAATGATTTCCCTAATCTGGAAGATACATTGTCGGGTTCATTGACGATGACCTTGTCGCAAAAGTCGTTAAAGCGTCTGATCGATAAAACGTCATTTGCGATGGCACAGCAGGATGTTCGTTATTATTTGAACGGCATGCTCTTCGAGGTGACCGAAGGTCGCTTGCGCGTCGTTGCCACAGACGGCCATCGCCTGGCGCTTTGTGATGCCATAATTTCTGGCCAAGTTACTGAAAAGACTCAGGTTATTGTGCCCAGAAAAGGGATTCAAGAGCTTGCCCGCCTGCTTTCCGATGATGATGCCGAGGTCACGCTGACGCTGGGTAGCAATCATTTGCGTGTCACTGTTGGCGCGGTAACCTTTACGTCGAAATTGATCGATGGTCGTTTTCCTGACTACGAGCGCGTCTTGCCCAAGGGCGGTGATCGCACCTTGGTTGCAGGTCGTGAAGAGCTGAAGTCATCGCTGCAGCGTGCCGCAATTCTTTGCAACGAGAAATTTCGTGGTGTGCGTTTGCAGATTGCCGGGGATCAGCTGAAAATTCTGGCAACCAACCCGGATCAGGAAGAAGCCGAAGAAGAGCTGCAGGTTGAGTATTCTGGCAAGGATCTCGAAATTGGCTTCAATGTTGGCTATGTGCTGGATGTGCTGAATGCGCTGCAAGGCGCCTACACCAAGGCTATTTTGGGCGACACCAACAGCTCCGCGCTGATTCAGGATAACGACGACGAGCAATCCGATGCCTTGTATGTCGTTATGCCTATGCGCTTGTAACGCCATGCCGCGTTCGCTGTGAGCCTGGTCAACATTGAAATTGCGCAATTCAGAAACTTGTCGCATGTTCAGTTTGAGCCGGGCTCACGAATCAATCTGATTCATGGCGCTAACGGTTCGGGCAAGTCATCGCTGCTTGAGGCGATTTTTGTTTTAGGGCTTGGTCGGTCTTTTCGTACGCAGCGCAGCAGGCGTCTTGTAAAAGAAAACGAAGAAACGGCAACCATCTTCGGCGAGACTGACTCAGGCTCACGTCTTGGTGTTTTAAAGCGCCTGGCAGGAACCACCGATGCCAGAATCAATGGCGCCAGTGCGTCAACCCTATCTGAGCTGGCTCACCATCTCCCTCTTCAGCTTTTTGATCCGGAAACACTCGAGTTGGTTTCGGGCCCATCTCTTCCTCGTCGCCAGCTTGTTGACTGGGGCGTGTTTCACGTGGAACCAGATTTCCTGGAGGTCTGGCAGCGGGCACGCCGGGCGCTCCAGCAGCGGAATTCCTTGCTGAAATCTGCTAAAATTTCAATTGCTGAATTGAACGTATGGGAGCAGGAGCTCTCTATTGCGGCCTCTGCTCTGCATGCATTTCGCGAGCAATTAATGCAGCTCTGGCTGCCCGAGTTGCGCTTGGCATTGGAGTCGGTTTTGCCGAAATCCGCCCTGAGTGTTGAGTATTACCCCGGCTGGGATGTTGCTCAGGACTATCAGGCATTGCTGGCGGAGTCGCGTGGCAGAGATCGCGAGCGTGGGTTTACTTTTTTTGGCCCACAGCGCGCAGACTTGAAAATAAAGTCTCAGGGCGTTGCTGCTGAGGAGCGACTTTCTCGAGGCCAATTAAAATTGGCGGCGTGCTCCATAAAACTGTCGTTGAGTGAATGGTTAAAATTGAGACTGGGCTTGAGCCCGATCTTGTTGTTTGATGATTTGGCTTCTGAGCTTGATGTCAGTGCAAGAGCCCATGTGTGTGATTGGGTAGAAAGAATGTCAGCCCAGGCTTTTTTTACCAGTATCGAAAGGTCGCAGTTGCTTGGCTTATGGCCTGAGCAGTCTGTAAAAGTGTTTCACGTGGAACAAGGCTGTGTTGTCCTTGAATCGACATGATGTGCCAGGAGCAATGTGATGACTGAACAATCTACTTACGACTCATCCAGCATTAAAGTATTGCGTGGCCTGGATGCTGTCCGTAAGCGCCCCGGCATGTATATCGGCGATACCGATGATGGTACGGGCCTGCACCATATGGTGTTTGAGGTTGTCGACAACGCGATTGACGAAGCGCTGGCCGGTCATTGCACAGAAGTTAACGTGATTATCCATGCGGATGAATCGATTACGGTCACCGACAATGGCCGCGGTATCCCGGTGGATATTCACGAAGAAGAAGGTGTTTCGGCTGCAGAAGTAATTATGACGGTGCTGCACGCCGGCGGAAAGTTTGACGAAAATAGCTATAAAGTCTCAGGCGGGCTTCATGGTGTTGGTGTGTCAGTCGTCAATGCGCTCTCCAAGGAGTTACGCCTGACGGTTCGTCGTAACGGCCAGGTTTATGAGCAAACCTATCATCATGGTGTGCCGGCGTTTCCTCTGCGTGAGGTCGGTACGACACAGGCGCGCGGCACCGAGGTTCGCTTCTTTCCCAGCGAAGAAACGTTCACAAACATCAAGTACAGTTACGACATTCTGGCCAAGCGCCTGCGCGAGCTGTCATTTCTTAACTCGGGTGTTCGTATTGTTCTGAAGGACGAACGCAGCATCCAGGAAGAAGTATTTGAGTATGAGGGTGGTCTTGCTGCATTTGTCAGCTATCTCAATACCAACAAGTCGCCGATTAACAATGTATTTCACTTTATTGTGCCGCAATCGGACGGTCCGAATGGCATCGGTGTTGAGGTGGCATTGCAATGGAATGACAGCTATCAAGAGGCCGTCTATTGTTTTACCAACAATATTCCGCAGCGTGATGGCGGCACCCACCTTCAGGGCTTCAGAACTGCGCTGACGCGAACACTGAACAGTTATGTCGAAAAAGAAGGGCTGTTGAAAAAGGAAAAGGTCGTCACGGTTGGCGAGGATATGCGCGAAGGTTTGACCGCCATTGTTTCGGTGAAAGTACCTGATCCCAAGTTTTCCAGCCAGACCAAAGACAAGCTGGTGTCTTCCGAAGTCAGCACGGCTGTGGCATCGGTCATGAACGAGAAGTTCGAAGAGTTTCTCTTGGAAAATCCGGCCGCGGGCAAAATCATCGTCGGCAAAATTCTGGATGCTGCACGTGCCCGCGAAGCTGCGCGCAAGGCGCGTGAAATGACGCGCCGTAAAGGCGCGCTTGATATTGCTGGCTTGCCAGGCAAGCTGGCAGATTGTCAGGAGAAGGACCCTGCCCTGTCTGAGCTTTACCTGGTGGAGGGCGACTCCGCGGGTGGCTCTGCAAAGCAGGGCCGTAATCGAAAGATGCAGGCCATTCTTCCCTTGAAAGGCAAGATTCTCAACGTTGAAAAAGCACGTTTTGACAAGATGCTTTCATCGCAGGAGGTTGGCACGCTGATTACGGCATTGGGCTGTGGTATTGGCCGTGATGAATATAATCCGGACAAGCTGCGTTATCACAAGGTCATCATCATGACCGACGCCGATGTCGACGGTTCCCATATCCGTACCTTGCTGCTGACCTTCTTCTTCCGGCAAATGCCGGAGATCATTGATCGCGGCTACATCTATATTGCTCAGCCGCCGTTGTACAAAGTGAAGAAAGGCAAGCAAGAGCAGTATCTGAAGGATGATGATGCGATGGAGGTTTATCTGACCTCGGTCGCTTTGGACAATGCAGAACTGCGCGTAAACCCCGAGGCCCCTGCCGTTTCAGGCCTGGCACTCGAAACATTGATTAACCAGTATCGCGAGTTCTGTGTGCTGCAGGATCGCTTGCAGCGCCGCTATCCGAATCTGTTGCTTGAGCAGATGCTCAAGCTGCCGACATTGCCGCTGGCGGCTTTGTCAGAGGCTGCTTCGGTCTCTGCCTGGGGTGAAAAGCTGCAAGCAGCCTTGATGCTTGCCGCGGATCCAAGTCAGCGCTTCTTGGTGCAAACGGTGGATGATCCGGAGCATCAGCGCTTCTATCCGCAGGTTGAGCTGATGGCGCATGGCGTACCGTACAGCTATCCCTTGAGCTATGATTTTTTCAGTTCATCAGAGTATCGCCAGGTCGATGCGCTGGCACGGGCTCTAGATGGCTTGATCGAGCCAGGGGCTTTGATCAAGCGAGGCGAGCGCGAAATGAAAGTCGATACCTTCAAGCAGGCATTCGAATGGCTGATGCAGGAGTCACGCAGAGGCCTGGGCATTCAGCGCTATAAAGGTCTGGGCGAAATGAATCCGGATCAGCTTTGGGAAACCACCATGGACCCGGAATCGCGTCGCATGTTGCGCGTGACCATCGATGACGCTATTGGTGCAGACCAGATGTTCACAACACTCATGGGCGATGCGGTTGAGCCACGTCGTGAGTTCATTGAAAAGAATGCGTTGCTGGTTTCGAATCTCGACGTTTAATCATCAGAATGGTCAGTAGATGTTTCACGTGAAACGATCTTCTGAAGATCGGGCTGCAGTAACCGATAGCCCGAATATAGTTTTGGCGCCCATGGAAGGGCTTACTGACTTCACCATGCGTCATGTCCTGACGCAACTCAGCCCCTACGACTGGTGTGTAACGGAGTTCCTTCGCATTACAGACCGCCTGATGCCGGCCAGCGTGTTCTACAGGCACTGCCCGGAGCTATTGAATCAGGGCCGCACCAGTAACGGCACGCCGGTTCACTTTCAGCTGCTGGGAAGTGATCCTCAGATGCTGGCATTGAATGCGCGTCGAGCGGTTGAGCTGGGCGCGCCTGCCATCGATTTGAACTTTGGCTGCCCTGCAAAAACCGTCAATCGCCATGGTGGCGGCGCTACCTTGCTGGCCAGTAGCCAGACGCTCCACGAGATCGTTCGTTGCGTGCGTGAGCATGTGCCGGCCGACACGCCCGTCAGCGCAAAAATGCGATTGGGCATCGATTCAACGGCAGAGCTTATGGATAACGCGCAGGCCATCCATGATGCCGGTGCCGACTGGCTGACAATCCATGCACGAACCAAGTCGCAAGGTTACAGGCCCCCGGTGGATTGGTCCGCGGTAGGACGGGTCAACAGGCATTTCCCGGCGTGGCGAGTGATTGCCAATGGCGATATTTCCTGTCTGGAGTCTTTGTCGCTTTGCCAGGAAATCACTGCCTGCACGGACTTCATGGTTGGTCGCGCCGCAGTCTGCGAGCCTGACCTTGTGGGTCGCCTGAAGCGGCCGGATCAGGCGGCACTACCTTGGGCGGATATACATCGCTGGCAGCTACATTTTCTGCAGGAAATGGCGGGTACGGAAAGTGGCCTGGTCGGCCGCTATAAGCAATGGTTGGCGATGACGACCTCGGCCTATCCGGAGGCGATCATCCAGTTCCAGCGGGTCAAAACGCAGAAGCGGATTGCCGATATTGTGGCGCTGTCGGACGACCGTTGAGCGCGGGCGTAATTAATTGTTCTTGCGTGTAACAGGGCGCAAGATGCTGAGTCTAAGAAGTATAAAACTCAGGATGTGCCAACATGCTCCCCACCCTTCCCCTGCTCGAAGCGACGGACTTTCCTGCCATTCGTCGTCAGGCCTTGACGACCTTACAAATGAATCTGGGCTATCTGTGCAATCAGTCTTGCGTGCACTGTCACGTTAATGCCGGGCCTACCCGCAAAGAGCTGATGAATGACGAGTTGATTGATCTGGCGATTGCGGTCATGAAGGCGCGCAGCATCGAGGTACTTGATCTGACTGGCGGGGCCCCGGAAATGAATCCGGCATTCCGCCGCTTGGTGATTGCCGCCCGAGCGTTAGACGTACGGGTTATAGATCGTTGCAACCTGACTATTCTGTTTGAGCCGGGGTACGAGGATCTGGCTGAGTTTCTCGCTGAGCAAGGGGTCGATGTTGTTGCATCACTGCCCTGCTACTCTGCTGAGAATGTCGATAAACAGCGCGGCAAAGGCGTATTCGAGCTCAGCATCGATGCTTTGCAAAAGCTCAATCTGCTCGGCTACGGGCAGCCCGGTAGTGCGCTGAGCCTGAGTCTGGTTTTCAATCCTCAGGGGCCGTCATTGCCGCCAGATCAAAAGAGGCTGGAGGCCGATTACAAGCGCGAGCTTTTCGATCAGTTTGGCATTGTGTTCAATGAGCTGTTCACCATCACCAATATGCCGATTCAGCGCTTTGGCAGCATGCTGATTTCCAAAGGTCAGTTTGATGATTACCTTAAGCTGCTGAAACATAATTTCTCGGCAGCCAATCTGAAGACTGTCATGTGCAAAAGCATGGTCAGCGTTGACTATCTGGGATACTTATACGACTGCGACTTCAATCAGCAGCTGGGCAAAGACATACCCGTGCAGGGCGAGGGTGATCGCCCGCATCTTCGCGACCTCTTGCGGCAGGATTTTGTGCAGCAGCCTATCTGGGTAGGTGAGCATTGCTATGGCTGCACTGCGGGTCAGGGCAGCAGCTGTGGAGGCGCGTTGGAGGCGTGACATTGGGTCGCTCGCCATTAAGGAATAACGATGACGCGTTCTAAATTTCTGATTCTTTTGTTGTTGGCCAGCGGCATTGGCCTGTTTTTCGGCCTGGGCCTTCAGCATCAGCTCACGCTTGGCCATCTGCAGGCATCCAGAGCGGATTTGCTGGCACTCTATGCTGCCAGTCCGGTGGCGGTGCTTGCGGGCTTCTTTGCTGCCTATGTCGCGGTGACTGCGCTGTCATTACCAGGTGCGGCGATCATGACGCTGGCCGCCGGTGCCTTGTTTGGCGTGGGTGTCGGTACTGTACTGGTATCGTTTGCATCCAGTCTGGGTGCGACGCTGGCCTTTCTGGCGGCCCGTCATGTCATGGCGGACTGGGTCGAAAAGCGGTTTGGCGATCGCCTTAAGCCTATTCATCAGGGCATAGCCAAAAGTGGCGCGCGGTTTCTCTTCACGTTGCGTCTGGTGCCTCTGTTTCCGTTCATGCTGATCAATCTGGTTATGGGTCTGACGCGCATGCCAACGCTGCGCTTCTATTGGGTTAGTCAGCTGGGCATGTTGCCGGGGACTTTGCTGTACGTGAATGCCGGCACTCAGCTCGCCACTATCGATACCTTGTCAAAGGCGCTGAACATCGAGGTTATCGCGTCGATTGCGTTGCTGGCGTTGTTTCCGTTCATGGGGCAGTGGCTGATGACGCGCTGGGATAACTATCAGCTTTATAAGGTCTGGCCCAAGCCCAAACGCTTTGATCGCAATCTGATTGCCATTGGTGCCGGCGCCGGCGGCTTGGTGTCGACGTATATTGGTGCGGCGACCAAGGCCAGGGTGACATTGATCGAGGCTCACGAGATGGGCGGCGATTGCCTCAATTATGGCTGTGTGCCATCCAAGGCGCTGATCCGTACCGCCGCACTCCTGCGTGATACACGTCATGCTCAAACGTTGGGGTTGGCGGCAGTGCATGCGGAAATTGATTTTTCTTCGGTCATGGAGCGCGTGCAGCGCGTCATTGCCGATGTGGCTCCGCATGACTCAGTGGAGCGCTACACCAGTCTGGGCGTCGAGGTGCTGAAAGGTCATGCCCGGATCACATCGCCGTGGAGCGTCGAAATCAATGGCCAGACGCTGACGACGCGCAATATTGTCATTGCAGCTGGTGCCGCCCCGACCATTCCGGACTTGCCGGGTCTGGATCAGGTCGTACATGTGACGTCGGACAGCTTGTGGTCTTTGCGTGGCAATCCGCGTGAAGTGGTCGTGCTGGGTGGTGGTCCGATTGCCTGTGAGCTGGCGCAGGCCATGGCGGAGCTGGGCATCAAGGTGACGCTGGTGGGTCGTAACCAGCGGCTGCTGCCAAAAGAAGATGAGGCTGTCGGTGCTGCCGTGCTGAAGGCGCTGAAAGACTCAGGTGTGCGTGTGCTCACCGGCGCCCAGGCCATGACCGCTGAGCGTGATGGCGGCGTGCAGCGTCTGTGGGTTCAGCATCATGGCGAGACCGAGGCGCTGAGCTTTGATGTGCTGCTGCTGGCTGTCGGGCGTAGCGCGCGAACGACGGGCTATGGTCTGGAGGCTTTAGGCATAGGCACCACCCGACAAGGCACGATAGAGGTTAACGAATATCTGCAGACCCGCTATCCGAATATTTATGCCTGTGGCGATGTGATCGGGCCATATCAGTTTACCCATGTCGCGGCGCATCAGGCCTGGTATGCCGCCGTCAACGCCCTGTTTGGCGCGCTGAAGCGCTTCAAGGCGGACTATCGTGTCATTCCTGCGGTGACATTCACTCACCCGGAGGTGGCGCGAGTCGGACTGAATCAACAGGAGGCGGTGCAGCAAGGCATCGCCTACGAGGTTTCACGTTTTGAACTGGAAGAGTTGGATCGTGCCATCACTGCCGATGAGCGCGAGGGCTTTGTCGAGGTTCTGACGGTGCCGGGCAAGGACAGGATTCTGGGGGTGACGATTGTGGCCGCGCATGCCGGTGAGATGCTGGCCGAGTTCACGCTGGCGATGAAGCATGGTCTGGGGTTGAAGAAAATTCTCGGCACTATCCACCCGTATCCGACCTGGTCGGAGGCGGCTAAATACGTTGCCGGTGTCTGGCAGAAAGCGCATGCCCCGGAGGCAGCGTTGCGCTGGGCGGAGCGCTATCACCGCTGGCAGCGGGGCGAATGACATGATTCCCCCGCAGCCCTGGCTCAGCATCATTGTGCCGGCCTTGAATGAGGCTGCGCAGATTGGCGACACCTTGCAGGCTTTGCAGCCACTGCGCGCGCAAGGTGTCGAGATTATTGTCGTGGATGGCGGTAGCCGGGATGACACGGCTGCACTCGCTGAATCGCTGGCTGATCAGGTCTTGCGCAGTGATTGCGGACGTGCGCGCCAGCTTAATGCCGGTGCCGTGCATGCCCGAGGCGAGGTTCTGCTGTTTCTGCATGCCGATACACGCCTGCCTGATGACGTGCTGGTCGCCGTGCGTGCAGCGACAGCTTCGGATGCGCTGACCTGGGGACGCTTTGATGTGAGTATCACGGGCCGTGCCTTCATGCTGCCGGTGATTGCCTGGTTCATCAATCAGCGTTCGCGCTGGAGCGGTATTGCGACAGGTGATCAGGCGCTATTTTTTACGCGTACGCTGTTTTATCGCATCGGCAAATTCCCGCAGCAGCCATTGATGGAGGATGTCGAGATCAGTCGTCGTGCAAAGGCTGTCTGCCCGCCACAGTGTCTGCATCTGCGCGTCAGCACATCGGGGCGGCGCTGGGAAAGCCATGGCGTCTGGCGGACGATTTGGCTGATGTGGAAGCTGCGCTATCTGTACTGGCGAGGCGTGCCGGCGGCAGTGCTGGTGCGGGCCTATCGATGAACGTGGCCTTGATTGTGCTGGCAAAGGCGCCTTTGCCGGGTCTGGCGAAAACGCGTCTGGCCAGGACGGTTGGTGATGAGGCAGCAGCAAGTCTGGCCCGGCAGTTGCTGACGCATACCCTGGCAACGGCGCGAGACAGCGGCTTGCCGGCGACCTTGTGCGGCTCGCCGGGTCGGCATCCTTTGCTCATTGAGCTTGCCGGTCAGGCGGGCCTGAGTCTGACGGCACAGGTTGATGGGGATCTGGGGCAGCGTCTGGCGGCGGCTATCGGGCAGGCGTTGCTGGCGCATGATGCCGTGCTGGTGATCGGCAGTGATTGCCCGGCGCTGACTGTGCCGCACCTGCAGGAAGCTGCCCGACAGCTTGAGCAGCACGATGCCGTGTTTTATCCGGCGCTGGACGGCGGCTATACCCTGATCGGGGTACGACAAAGTCCTGTCAGCCTGTTCCACGCGATGCCCTGGAGCACCAGCGAAGTCATGCCGGAAACCCGGAGACGCATGACGGCGCTGGGCTGGCGCATCTGGTCGGGTGAAATGCTGGCCGATATTGATAACGCCGACGATCTCATTCATTTACCCAGTCATTGGTTACGTCCCCTGCCATTGGCGGAGCAGAACACATGAAGCAGTCTTTATTACGGATGGCGGCTGTTGCCGCGCTGGTTGCCTGCTCATCGGGCCATGCTGCGTTCAAGCCCGGCCCGGATGGCCTGCCCGAGGGCTGGAAGCTGTTTCGTATCGACGAGAAGGTCGCGGCAACCCGGTTCAGTTTACTGGCACCGCCCGAACAGGCGGTGTTGCATGCGCGGGCTGACAACAGCATGGCCGGCATCATCCGCAAACAGCGTATCGATCTCGATAAAACACCGATTTTGTGCTGGCGCTGGAAGGTCAAAACCACTATCGCCAAGGCCGATTTGCGGACCAAGGCTGGAGACGACTATGCCGCGCGCATTTATGTTTTCTATGATGTTCCGGCCTCGCAACTCGGCTTCTCTGATCGCCTCAAGATCAAGCTGGCGAAGTCGCTTTATGGCGCCGAGATTCCCACGGCAGCGCTGAATTATGTCTGGGACAACCAGTATTCGATCGGCACGTTGCGGGCCAATGCCTATACCGATCGCACGCGGATGCTGGTGGTCGAGAGCGGCAACGCCAAAGCGGGCCAGTGGCTCAGTGAAGCGCGCGATGTCAGGCAGGACTATCTGGCGGCTTTTGGAGGCCAGGCACCGGATGTCGTTGGTCTGGCCATTGCCACCGATACCGACAATACGCATGGCGATGCCGAGGCCTGGTACCAGGAGCCTCGTTTCGTCGCCAGGGCCGAGCAGTGCCCGGCCCCCTGAAATTAGAAACAAAGGAAGCCTGACCATGTACGACATCGTTCAAGATTATTATGGCAAGCAATTGCAGAGTACGGCTGACCTGAAAACATCCGCCTGTTGCGATGCCTCTTCCATGCCGGCGTGGCTGAAACCGCTGCTGGGCAATGTCCATGATGAAGTCATGATGCGTTACTACGGCTGCGGTCTGGTCTGCCCGCCCAAGCTGCAAGGCTGTCAGATCCTTGATCTTGGCTCCGGTTCGGGTCGCGATGTCTATGTGCTGGCGCAGATGGCAGGCCCGGATGGGCATGTGCTGGGTGTCGATATGACGCGCGAGCAGCTCGATGTCGCGACCAGTACGCTGGACTGGCATGCCGAGCGCTTCGGCTTTGCCAATGTCAGCTTCAAGGAAGGCTACATCGAGCGCCTGAATGACCTTGGTCTGGAGGATGAGCGCTTCGACGTGATCGTGTCCAACTGCGTCATCAACCTGTCACCGGACAAGGATGCCGTGTTGCGCGAGGCCTATCGTCTGCTGAAGACGGGTGGCGAGCTGTATTTTTCCGATATCTACGCCGATCGTCGCGTGCCGGCCGAGATGGTGGCCGATCCCCTGCTCTATGGCGAATGCCTGAGCGGTGCCTTGTACTGGAATGACTTCCTCAGCCTGGCGCGCAAACACGGCTTTACCGACCCGCGTCTGGTCGAAGACTTGCCGATCGAGGTCACTGACCCGGCGTTGAAGGCCAAGTGCGGCACTGTCAAGTTCTACTCGGCAACGTATCGTCTGTTCAAGTTGCCGGCGCTGGAGTCGGACTGCGAGGATTACGGGCAGGCGGTGATCTATCACGGCACCGTGCCGGAGCTGCCGGATGCCTTCCTGCTCGACAAACATCACTACATCGAAACCGGCAAGGTCTTCCCGGTTTGCGGTAATAGCTGGCGTATGTTGCATGACACGCGCTTTCGCGAGCACTTCACCTTCATTGGCGACTTCAGCCGTCACTACGGCATCTTCGAGGGCTGCGGCAAGGCGCTGCCTTACGATGGCGCCGTGGCGGCCAGCGCTGCAGGTGCTTGCTGTTAAGCGCCGGGCCTAGTCCGCCGCGCTGGTGTCAGCCTGAGCAATAGGCTGCGCCAGCCATTCCTGCCAGATGGCCACGACGACAGCCAGAATCACCGGCCCGATGAACAGGCCTATCATGCCAAAGCTGGCCAGGCCGCCGAGCACGCCAAACATCACCAGCAAGAAGGAAATATGCGTGGCGTTGGAAATTACCAGCGGTCTGATGATGTTGTCGATCCAGCTCACCACGAAGGTTCCCCAGATGGCCAGACCCAGTGCTTCCATGGTCTGGCCATTGGCGGCCAGCCACAGCGCTACAGCACCCCAGGCGAAGGGCGTGCCGAATGGCACGAGGGCGATCAGAAACGTGATCAGTGTCAGGAACACCGGGTTGGGCGCACCCGCCACAGCATAGCCGATGCCGGCCAGTGCGCATTGTGCCAGCGCCGTCAGCACGATGCCGAACACGACCGCGCGAGTCATGTTGCCGGCGGCAATCAGATAGCGCTCCCCGTGCTGCTGTGTCATGTGTGCCAAGGCCTGACGAAGCTGGCGCAAGACCGCCGGGCCATCGCGAAAGAAGAAGAACAGGGCGAATAGCGTGAGGGTGAACTTCGCCAGGTTGCGCCCGATGCCGCCAGCAAGCAGACCGAACTGCGAGAAGCCGATATTGAGCAGGCCTTTCAAGCCGTTGCGCATGGCCACGGGGTCATCGTGCGCGACATTCCACAGCCGCGACAGTTCATTGGCTAGGGCCGGAAAATGCGATTGCATGAAGGCCGGGATGGGCAGCGTATCGCGCGCTAGGAACTCTGCCGCGATGCCATAGAGCGTGCGCAGCTCACCTTGTAGAACGATCAGCAGCCAGGCCAGCGGGCCAATCAGCGTTGCGGCGAGAAACAGGGTCATCAGGGCAGCCGTGAGATTGGTGCGCCCCCCCAGCCGGGTCAGCAGCAGCGTACGCAGAGGCCAGGTGACAAAGGCCAGAATGGCGGCCCAGGCAACAGGAATCAGAAACGGGCTGAGAATGCAGTAGGTCAGATAGGCCAGCGCACTGAGTCCAAGCAGCAATGGCAGGCGTGCCCACAATGACGTCTCACGCAACATGATGAACTCCTGAAGGACGCTTGATCCTAGCATTGCCAGCGTTGCAGCGGACAAAACAAAAGGCCCCTGTCGTCAACGACAGAGGCCTTGTTTGCAGCGAGGAAGCGCTTAGCCGAAGCTGAAGTGTTCCGGTGCCATCTGCATGATCGACTTAGTCGGCTTCAGCATGCTGTCGGCATGAGCCTTGGCACGCGGCAGCAGACGTTCGAAGTAGAACTCGGCTGTCTGTACCTTGGCCTGATAGAACGCCGGCTCGTCGTTGCCACCCTTCTCCAGCTTCTCGAAGGCAACGGCAGCCATCTTGGCCCAGAAGAAGGCCAGCGTGGCGTAACCGGAGTACATCAGGAAGTCATTGTGCGCGGTGGCAACCATGTCACGATCCTTGCGTGCCTGCAGCATGATGCGCACGGTCAGGTAGTTCCATTGTGTGGCGATCTTGGTCAGCTCCCAGACAAACGGACGCATCTGCTTGCTACCGACATTGTCGCGGCAGAATTTCGCGATGTCGCCCGTGAAGTCGCGTACGGCCTTGCCCTTGGACGACAGCAGAACCTTGCGGCCGAGCAGGTCGAGACCCTGAATGCCGGTGGTGCCTTCGTACAGCGTGGAGATACGGGCATCACGCGCGATCTGCTCCATGCCGTGCTCGGCGATGAAGCCGTGGCCGCCGAATACCTGCATGCCGAGGTTGGCGGCTTCGAGGCCCATCTCGGTCAGGAAGCCCTTCATGATCGGCGTCAGGAAGCCCAGCTTGTCGTCCCAGAAATCGTAGATTTCCTTGTCGCCGTTGGTGATGCCGACAGCCATGTTGTCGGCGTACTGGGCGGCGAAGTAGATCATGGCACGACCGCCTTCAGCGATGGCCTTCTGGGTCAGCAGCATGCGACGCACATCACCGTGATGGATCAGCGAGTCGGCAACCTGATTCGGCTCTTTCTTGCCGGACAGGGCGCGCATGGAGCGACGCTCCAAGGCGTAAGGCAGCGCACCCTGATACGACAGTTCGGCGCTGGCCACGCCTTGAATGGCGGTACCGATACGAGCGGTGTTCATGAACGTGAACATGCACTCGAGGCCCTTGTTCGGCGGGCCGATCAGGAAGCCGGTGGCTTCGTCGAAGTTGATCACGCAGGTGGCGTTGCCGTGGATGCCCATCTTGTGTTCGATGGAGCCGGCGGCGACCGTGTTGCGCTCGCCATTGGTGCCATCGGCATTGGCATTGAACTTCGGCACGATGAACAGCGAGATGCCGCGGGTGCCGGCCGGTGCGTCCGGGAGACGCGCCAGCACGATGTGCACGATGTTCTCGGCCAGATCATGTTCGCCGGCGGAGATGAAGATCTTGGTGCCGGTCAGCTTGTAGCTTCCGTCAGCCTGAGCTTCGGCCTTGGTCTTGACCTGACCGAGGTCGGTACCGCATTGCGGTTCGGTCAGACACATGGTGCCGGTCCAGCGACCTTCGACCAGTGGCGGCAGGAAGGTTGCCTTATGCTCTTCATTGCCATGCAGCATGATGGTGTTGATGCAGCCGATCGACAGGCCGGGGTACATGGTGAACGACCAGTTGGCCGTGCCCATCATTTCCGAACGGAACAGACCCATGGACATGGGCAGGCCCTGTCCGCCGTATTCGGTCGGGTAGTTCAGACCCTGCCAGCCGCCGGCGACGTACTGGTCGTAGGCTTCCTTGAAGCCCTTGGGCGTGGTGACAACGCCATTGTCGAAATGACAGCCTTCCTGGTCGCCGCTCTGGTTCAGCGGGGCCAGCACTTCTTCGCAGTATTTGGCGGCTTCATCGAGGATGGCATCGACCAGATCCGGCGTGGCATCTTCGCCACCGGGCAGATTGGCGTAGTGCTTCGGGTAGTCGAACACTTCATTCATCAAAAAGCGCATGTCGCGCAGCGGAGCCTTGTAAGTTGGCATGGTCAATCACCCAGGAGGTTTGTAGTTAACAACGCATTTATACGAAATTGTAAGCAAATGTGCATTGGCACAAAGCATTGATTCGCCCGGCAATTCGGTAAATTGGACAGAAATGGCGTTTTGTACAACCAAAACGCCGGGTTTCAGATGACTGGCGGGTGTTTTGTTGCCGGCCTTGCGTTGCGCAAGGGCCGGCAGGCGATGCTTTTAGGGTGGCCGTTCAGGCCCGCGTGTTCAGGACAGCTGCGAAATGTCGGCAACGCGCAGGAACAGCGCGCGCAGCCAGGACAGCAGGCGCAAGCGGTTGGCGCGTACGGCGGCGTCATCGGCCATGACCATGACTTCATCGAAGAAACGATCGACGGGCTCGCGCAGGCTGGCCAGCGCGGTCAATGCCGAACCATAGTCGCCGGCGGCATAGAGCGGCGCGACTTGAGCCGATAAGGCTTTGACGGCATCAGCGAGTGCCTTTTCGGCGCCCGGCTGCAGCAGCTCGGCCTGAATTTCGCCACCGGATGGCGCTTCCTTGGCGAGGATGTTCGACACGCGCTTGTTGGCGGCGGCGAGCACGGCGGCGGCAGGCAGATTGCGGAAGGCAGCAACGGCCTTTACACGGCGGTCAAAGTCGCGCGCCACGGTCGGGCGGCAGGCTTGCACGGCCTGAATCACATCCACCGGAATGCCCTGCTCTTCGTACATGGCGCGATAGCGGCCGAGCAGGAAGTCGAAGACATCGGCGGCGGTAGTGACCGAGGTCAGCGCGTTGCCGTGCTGTGCCGTGGCGGCCTGCACCAGCTTTTCCAGATCGATATCCAGCGCACCTTCGATGAGGATGCGCAGCACGCCAAGCGCGGCACGACGCAGCGCGAACGGATCTTTCGAGCCGGTCGGCGGCTGGCCGATGCCGAAGATGCCGGTCAGGGTGTCGAGCTTGTCGGCGAGCGCCACGGCCTGGCCGGTCTTTACCGTCGGCAGCGTGTCACCGGCGAAGCGCGGCAGGTATTGCTCGTTGAGTGCAAGCGCAACCTCTTCCGGCAGGCCTTCGTGACGGGCGTAGTGATAGCCGGCGATGCCCTGCAGCTCCGGGAATTCGCTGACCAGCTCGGAAGCCAGATCAGACTTGCAGAGCAGACCGGCGAGACGGGCCTGTTCGACATCGCCACCAATCTCGCCGGCGATGTGCGCGGCCAGTGCCGAGACGCGCTCGGCCTTGGCGTGGACGGTGCCAAGCTGGGCCTGGAAGACGACAGTCTTCAGGCGCTCGTTGCGCTCGGCCAGGGTGATCTTCTTGTCCTGATTGAAGAAGAACTCGGCGTCGGTCAGGCGCGGGCGCACGACCTTCTCGTTGCCGGCGATGATCTTTTCCGGAGCCGATGACTCGATGTTGGCCACCGTGATGAAGCGTGCCATGAGCTGGCCGCTGGCATCGACCAGGCAGAAGTACTTCTGGTTGTCCTGCATAGTCGAGATCAGCGCTTCCTGCGGCACGGCGAGGAAGCGCTGCTCGAATGAGCAGACCAGCGGCGCCGGCCATTCGACGAGTGCGGTGACTTCATCGAGCAGGGCTTCCGGCATCAGGGCGCTACCGCCCTCCTTCGTGGCGAGTGCGGTGACGGCGTTGCGGATCTGTTCGCGGCGGATGGCAAAGTCGGCGATCACATGCGCGCTGCGCATGGCTGACAGATAGGCATCTGCCGAGATGATCTCGACCGCCTGCGGGTGATGGAAGCGGTGACCATGACTGGTGCGGCCGCTGCTGATGTCGAGCAGACGCGCCGGCACGATGTCGCTGCCGTAGAGCATGACGACCCAATGCATCGGGCGCACGAACTCGACGCGGCTGGCGCCCCAGCGCATGCGCTTGGCGATCGGCAGATTCTTCAGCGCGAGGTCGATGATGCCGGGCATCAGCGCCACGGCGCTATCGCCCTTCACTTCACGCACATAGCGCAGCTTCTCGCCGCTGCGATCGACGTCGGCGATATCGATGCCATTCTTGCGGGCGAAGCCGAGCGCGGCCTGAGTTGGGTTGCCGGCGGCATCGAAAGCGGCTTTCACCGGCGGGCCATCGACAGCGATGATGCGATCCGGCTGTTCTGCGGCGAGCTGTTTCACGATCACGGCGAGACGGCGCGGCGCGGCATAGAAATCGACGCCCGCATGAATCAGGCCCGCTTTGGTGAGGCCATCGGCGACGCCGTCACGCAACGCGGTCGCCAGTGTCAGCAGGGATTTCGGCGGCAGTTCTTCACCACCAATTTCAAACAGGAAATCTTGCGCGCTCATGCTTGCGCCTCCTTCTGAGCTTTCGCCGACAAGGCAGCGGCTGCCAGTTGCGCCATGACCTCATCGCGCAGGGCCGGATCGGCGAGCGGAAAGCGCAGCGCGGCGCGGGAGTCGAGATAGCTTTGCGCAATCGCTCGCGCCAGTGCACGCACACGCAGGATGTAGCGCTGGCGCTCGGTGACCGAAATGGCGCGACGGGCATCGAGCAGGTTGAAGGTGTGCGAGGCCTTGAGCACGAACTCGTAGGCCGGCAGTGGCAGCTTCAGCGCCATGATGCGGTTGGATTCGCTCTCGAACAGATCGAAGAGCTTGAACAGCTCCGGCACATTGGCGTGCTCGAAGTTGTAGGTCGACTGCTCGACTTCGTTCTGGTGGAAAACATCGCCGTAGGTGACCTTGCCGAACGGGCCGTCGGTCCAGACCAGGTCGTAGACTGAGTCCACGCCCTGCAGGTACATGGCCAGACGTTCGAGGCCGTAGGTGATCTCACCGGTGACCGGATAGCACTCGATGCCGCCGACCTGCTGGAAATAGGTGAATTGCGTCACTTCCATGCCGTTGAGCCAGACTTCCCAGCCCAGACCCCAGGCGCCCAGCGTCGGCGACTCCCAGTTGTCCTCGACGAAGCGGATGTCGTGTACGGTGGGGTCGACACCGATGCGGCGCAGCGACTCTAGGTACAGCTCCTGGATGTTGCTCGGATTCGGTTTCAGCACGACCTGAAATTGGTAGTAGTGCTGCAGGCGGTTCGGGTTTTCGCCATAGCGACCATCGGCCGGACGGCGCGAAGGTTGCACATAGGCGGCATTCCAGGTTTCCGGGCCGAGGGCGCGCAGAAAGGTCGCGGTATGGAAGGTGCCGGCGCCCATCTCCATGTCGTAAGGCTGGAGCAGGACGCAGCCTTGCTCGGCCCAGTAGCTTTGCAGGGCCAGGATCAGGCCCTGAAAGGTCTGGATCGGTTGTGATGCTTGACTCATGTTGTAAACCCCAGGCCGCCGGTCGGTGCCAGCTTCGCGGAAGCGAGCGCCGGGCTCGCATTCGCTTCAAAAATGAACGCTGGAGTATAGCCGAGCCTCATCATGAAAGAAGCCAGCAGGTGCTGGCTTCTTTCAAATCATCTCGTGTGTGGCAGAGGCCACACGCAGGGCGCTCAGGCGTCAGATAGTGGTGACGTCGAGCACGATGCGGGTTTTGCTGTCCAGGCGGACGGCACGATTGCCAACTTGCAGCAGCTCTGTGCCCTTGGGCTGAGCGCTCAGCTCTTTCACCAGGCTGGTATCAATCTTGGCCGCTTTGCCAGCCAGCGTTGCATCGAGCTTTGCACCAATGACCAGCTTGCTTTCATAACCCTTGGGCAGATCGCTCTTGGCTCCGGCATTGGCACCGAAGATGGCACCGAAGGCCTTGTTGGTGGCCTTGCTGACACCGAAGTGCTTGCCCAGTGCGACGCGGTCCTTCAGAGAGATTTTCTGCTCGGCGGTCTGCTTGTAGCCAGCCACGGTTGCCTGTGTCTGGCCCATGCGTGCAGCAGCATCGGCCTTGGCTTTGTCGGCAACAGCCTGAGCGGAGCTCTTCGCTTCTGTCGCAGCGGCTGTACTTGCTGTCTTGGCCGCTTCAGCGCTGGATTTGCCGCTGACCATGGCGCCAACACCAGCACCGATGGCGGCATCACGCGAGCCGGCAGCGGCTTTTGCGGCGGCTTCCTTGCTGGCTTTCAAATCGAACGGATTGCTGACGCTGGCGCCGGCCTGCACGGTGGTGCCCGGAGCCTGCACGCTGGCACTGGCGCTTACATCAGCAGCGTTGGCAATGGCAGATACGGAAAAGGAAAGAACAGCAGTGGCAATCAAGGAGGTACGAAGCATGAAAGTCATCCTGAGGTTGAAAACGGTGGCATATTGAACGGGTAAACAGGGAAAGCGTTGACGAGAGTACTCAAGTTTTCATGTGCAGGGCCTGAGCATGAAACCGGATGCCGGCCCAGCCGTGACGCTGGAACTGGCGGATGTTGGCATGGCTGCTGCCCGCAGGGTCGGCGAGCACGTCGCGCAAATGTCGGCCGAAACACAGCAAGGTATCTTCGGGGCTGAGACTGGCGGCAAGGCCTAGCGCAAAGACGCGGCACGCCCCTTCGTTCTGGCCGGCAGCATTGTGAACCGTGGCGCTGTCGAGGCCATTGTCAAAAGCCGTTGGCTGATAGTCATAGTGCTCGGCAATCCAGGCCAGCGTGTCTTCAAAATCGCAGCGCTGCGCACGCAGATCGGCGAGCAGTTGTTGCAGGGTCATGGCGGCATCTCCGAAACAGTGTGGCTTTTTCGCGGTTTGGATCGGGCGCGTCAAGCGTAATTGGATGACATTTGTTCTATCGGATTTGCCGGTCTCTGTCATAAAATGCGCGCCTGCTACCTACTTAAGTCCAAGATGCCCAGAGGGATGTCCATGTCTATCGATCACGCCGAACTCGAACTGTTCCGGGATAACGTCAAGCGTTTCCTTGAGAATGAAATCCGCCCGCACTACGAGCAATGGGAAAAAGACTCGTGGATGCCGCGCGAAATCTGGAACAAGCTCGGCGAGAACGGCCTGCTCTGCGTTGATCAGCCGGAGCAGTACGGCGGTGTGGGTGTGCCGTTCCAGTACTCCATGGTCATCCTCAACGAAATGGCGAAGATGGGTCTGGCCTCGCTGGCTACCGGTGTCAGCGTGCATTCGGACATCTGCGCGCCGTACATCGAGCATCTGGCGCAGGAGTCGGTGAAGTCAGTCTGGCTGCCGAAGCTGGCATCGGGCGATGCCGTCGCTGCCATCGGTATGACCGAGCCGGGCGCGGGCTCCGACCTCGCCGGTATCCGCACCACCGCCGTGCGTGATGGTGACTGCTACGTCGTCAACGGCTCCAAGACCTTCATCTCCAACGGTCAGCACGCCGATGTTGTCATCATGGCGGTGAAGACCGACCCGACTGCCGGTTCCAAGGGCGTCTCGCTGCTGCTGATCGACACTACCCTGCCCGGCTTCGCCAAGGGCAAGAAGCTGGAGAAGATGGGTCTGCACTCGCAGGATACCTCCGAGCTGTTCATGGACAATGTGCGCGTACCGGCCGACTGTCTGCTCGGTCAGGAAGGCAAGGGCTTCGCTTACATGATGAACGAGCTGCCCCGCGAGCGTCTGAACATTGCCGTGATCGCGGTTGCCGCCTCGGAAGGCACGCTGGAAGAGACCGTCACCTATGTGCAGGAGCGCAAGGCGTTCGGCAAGCCGCTCGCGCAGCTGCAGAACACCCGTTTCACGCTGGCGACCTGCAAGACCGACATCCTGGCCGCCCGCGCCTTCGTCAACAACTGTGTCGATCTGCATGCTGAAGGCAAGCTGGACATCCCGACCGGTGCTGCCGTGAAGCTCTACACCACGGAGCTGCAGGGTCGCGTTGCCGATGCCTGCTTGCAGATGCACGGTGGCTACGGCTACATGCTGGAGTACGGTGTTGCCCGCGCTTACGTCGATGCCCGTATTCAGCGCATCTACGGCGGTGCCAGCGAGATCATGAAGGAAGTGGTTGCGCGCGAGATGCTCGGCCGCTGATTGCTGAGCATGTTGCAATAAAAAACCGGGCCATCAAGCCCGGTTTTTTATTGCCTGTCAGCGCTGCGGCACCTTCATCAGCATGGCGAAGTAGAAGCCATCGTAGCCATCCGGCTCTGGCAGCAACTGCCGGCCCTGCGGTCGCCATTGCCCGGGCATGTCGCCGCCGGCCAGTTGCAGCGGGATGCTCTGGGCATCCGGTGTGCGCGCCAGGAAGGCGATGATCTGATCTTCGTTCTCGGCCTTGAGCAGCGAGCAGGTGGCATAGAGCAGACGGCCGCCCGGCTTCAGCGTGCGCCACAGCTGCTGCAACAACTCCGCCTGAATCGCCACGGTTTGCGCGATGTCGGTGGCGCGGCGCAGCAGCTTGATGTCGGGGTGGCGACGAATCACGCCGGTGGCGCTGCAAGGGGCATCGAGCAGGATGGCGTCGAACTTCTCGCCATCCCACCAGCTGTCCAAATCGGCGGCTTCGGCGCAGCGCACGCTGATCTGCGGCGTGGCTTTGGCATCATCGGCGCTGCTGGCAAAACCGGCGCGCGCCAGATTCTCTTCCACGCGAACGAGACGATTCGGGTCGTTGTCGAGCGCAACCAGGCTGTGCAGCGCCGGCTGAATTTCCAGCAGATGCGCGGTCTTGCCGCCGGGCGCGGCGCAGGCATCGAGCACGCGCTCACCGGCCGCCGGGGCCAGAAAGCAGGCCGCCAGCTGTGCGGCTTCGTCTTGTACCGAAAGATCGCCGCTGGCCAGGCCGGGCAGGCTGTGTACCGGCACCGGCTCGGTCAGGCGCAGGCCATCCGGCGAATATTGTGTGGCGACCAGCGGCAGACCGGCCTCAAAAAGGCTGGCGAGTGCAGCTTCGCGCGTTTGACGGCCACGATGCACACGCAAGGTGGTCGAGGCCGGACTGTTGTTGGCGGCGATGATGTTGTCCATCTGTGCCGGCCAGTCTTTTTCCAGCGCACGCAGCAGCCAGGCCGGATGGGCATGGGTCATCAGCTTGGCGGCATGCACCAGCTCGGCTTCGCGCCGTTGCAGGTTGCGCAGCACGCCGTTGATGAAGCCGGTGAGCTTGTCCATGCCGAGCTGGCGCGCCGCCTCCACGGTTTCAGCCAGTGCGGCGTGGTCGGGGATGCGCATGCCCAGCAGCTGATGTGCACCGAGCAGCAGCAGTGCCTCCACGGTATGGTCCTTGGTGGCGCGCTCCAGCAGTGGCTTGATCAGCGTACGGTAATAGATGGCATGGCGTGCGGTGCCTTGCACTAGCTCCTGCAACAGGCCCACATCCTCGCTGCGGCAGGCTTTCTGCGCCGGTGGCAAGGTGCTGCTCAGCGAGCGTTCGCCAGCGAGTGTCGGTGCCAGGGCTTGTGCGGCCAGCGCGCGAACGCCGAGAACACGAGGCTTTGCTGGAGCGCGTGTGCGCGAGGTCGAGTAGTGACGGGGTGCGGTCATGTGCCAAAGCCTTTGCCGGGCTGTAAGGCGGCCGGTCGTGAGTTGAGTAGCAGGGAGACGGACATGGCTTTGCCGCCAGCCATCTGCAGGGCGTCGATGAGCAGTACCGTGCCCTGCCCGGCGGCAACGGCCAGGCCGGTCTTGTCGGCACGCAGGATCATGCCGGCCGGCGCGGTGGTGGTCTCGTCCTTGCTGGCGTGGGCCAGCCAGATGCGTACGGTCTGGCCGGCCAGCGTGCTGTGCGCGACGGGCACGGCGTTGAAGGCGCGCGTCCGGCGGGCGATGTCTTTCGCCGGCAGCTGCCAGTCGATCAGCGCCTCTTCCTTGCTGAGCTTGGCGGCGTAGGTGGCCAGTGTGGCATCCTGTGGCTCGGCGGTGAGCGTTTCGCCATCGCGCAGGGCATCCGCCACGGCGAGCAAGGCGTCGCCACCGAGCAGCGCAAGCCGGTCATGCAGGCTGGCACCGGTATCGCTGGCCGAGATCGGGCAAGTGGCTTTGTAGAGCATGGCGCCGGTATCGAGGCCGGCGTCCATCTGCATGATGGTGATGCCGGTTTCGCGATCGCCGGCGAGGATGGCGCGCTGGATAGGTGCGGCCCCGCGCCAGCGCGGCAGCAGCGAGGCATGCACATTGATGCAGCCCAGACGCGGCGTGTCGAGCACGCGCTGCGGCAGAATCAGGCCGTAAGCAGCGACCACCATCAGATCAGCGTTCCACTCGGCCAGATCAAACTGCGCATCGGCATCTTTCAGCGACGAGGGCTGGCGGACCGGCAGATCATGTTCCAGCGCGAGCTGCTTGACCGGGCTGGCCTTCAGCTCGCGTCCGCGTCCGGCAGGACGATCCGGCTGCGTGTACACCGCAACAATCTCGTGATTGCCCTGCAAGAGCGCGCGCAGGCTCTCGGCGGCGAAATCCGGCGTGCCGGCGAAAATGATGCGTAAGGGACTATCCAAAGCGATGAACCTGCTGGTTGCTGGCGTTCAAGCGTTGGCTCGGTGCTGCTTTTCGAGCTTGGTCTTGATGCGATTGCGCTTGAGCGCGGAGAGGTAGTCAACAAACAGCTTGCCATCGAGATGGTCAATTTCATGCTGGATGCAGACCGACAGCAGGCCGTCGGCATCGAGTGTGAAGGCCTTGCCGTGGATGTCCTGCGCGCTGACACGAATGCGGTCGATGCGCTCGACGGTTTCGTAAAAGCCCGGAACCGACAGGCAGCCCTCGTCGTAGGTCTTGGTGTCGTCGGCGAGCTTTTCGATCTGCGGATTGATGAAGATTTGCGGCGCCGACTGATCTTCGCTCAGGTCCAGCACGAGCATGCGGATGTGATGATTCACCTGCGATGCTGCCAGGCCGATGCCGGGGGCGGCATACATGGTTTCCAGCATGTCTTTGGCGAGTTTTGCCAGTGCGTCATCAAACACGGTAACCGGTTTGGCGATGGTACGCAGGCGGGCGTCGGGAAATTCTAAAATCGGAAGCAGAGCCATTTTTTTCCTCCGGCCGCTGGCGAAAAGCGCGAACCGGTACTAGACCTTTAGCAAGGCCATGATGGCCGTTGCGCACATTATAGCCATGGATGGCCCTGCTCGCTAACGCTGTCAGGCTTTTGCGCTATCTGTGCAGGATCAAGGGAGGGGCAAAATGGATGTTGCCGATGCAATTGCGCTGTATCTGCTGCTGGAACAGCAGCCGAGGGCGTATCGCCATGCGCTCGAGCGTCTGGGGCCGGCGACGCAAGTGATGGCCGCCAATGCGCGACAATGGCGAGCCGCAGGCATGAGTCTGGCGGCGTGTGAGCGGCGCGCGGCCTGGCCGCAAAGCCGAAGTGTGGAGGCTGTCCGGGCGCAATGGCTGAAAAGCTTGCGATGGCTGGAGGCTGAGCGCCGTGGCATCTGGTTTGACTCGGACGCCAACAATGACGCGGATCAGGCGTGGCCGAGAGCCTTTGCGCAGCTGCCAAAGCGCCCGCCACTGCTGTTCTGGGAAGGCGATGACAGCATCATGGGGCTGCCGCAGATTGCGATTGTCGGCAGTCGTGCGGCGACTCGCGCCGGCCTGGCGCAGGCGCAGTCACTGGCTGCCGAGTTGGCCCGGGCAGGTCTTGCCGTCACCAGTGGCCTTGCCAGTGGTATCGATGGTGCCGCGCATGCCGGGGCGTTATCTGTCGAAGGCAGGACGCTCGCGGTGCTGGGGTGCGGGTTGGATCGTATCTATCCGCCCCGGCATCAGGGTCTGGCGCAGCGCATCGTGCAGAGCGGCCTGCTGATCTCCGAGTTTGCGCCCGGCAGCATGCCCGAGCCCTGGTGCTTTCCGCGCCGCAACAAGGTCATCGCTGCCCTGAGCCTGGGGGTGCTGGTGGTCGAGGCCGGCCCGAAAAGTGGCTCGATCATTACTGCGCAGGCGGCCGATCAGCTCAGCCGTCTGGTCTGGGCCATGCCGGGATCGGTGGCTAGCCTGCAGTCGCGTGGCTGCCATGCGCTGATCCGGGCCGGGCAAGCCCGGCTGGCTGAAACGGCACAGGATGTCATCGACGATGTCCTGCCAATGCTGCGCGACTGGTATGGCTGCCGCTCGGACGCATTGTCTGCGGAGGCGATGCTGCAGACGCCGCGCGCAGACCCTGACGAAAATGGCCGGCATTTGCTGACGATCATGGGCTGGGAAGTATCCATCGTGGATAACCTGCTGGCTCACGCCGGGTTGCCGGCAGATCAGGTGCTGATGGCACTGAGTGAGCTGGAGATCACTGGCTGGATAGGCGCGGTGCCGGGCGGCTACCAGCGTCTGGCCTCCTGACCGCGGCTATGCTGCGTGCTAGACTGAAATGACTTTGTCAGTGTGATGAAACATGGCCGCAACACCTTCAGCAATCCATCTTCAGCAAGCCTCCTCGGCACTGCGAGCCGGCGGCGTCATTGCCTATGCCACCGAGGCGGTCTGGGGGCTGGGTTGCGACCCGTGGCAGGCCGGTGCGGTGGAAAAGATCTGGCAGATCAAGCGTCGTGATCCGGGCAAGGGCCTGATCCTGATTGCCTCGCAATGGCAGCAGCTTGAGCCCTGGTTCACGGACTTGTCCGATGAGCAGTTGGGACATCTGCGCGCCAGCTGGCCCGGCCCGGTGACGTGGCTGGTGCCGGTGCCGAGAGATTTTCCGGTCTGGTTGCGCGGGCGCCATGACAGCGTGGCCCTGCGCGTCAGCGCCCACCCTGGTGTGCGTGCCTTGTGCGATGCCTTTGGCGGGCCGCTGGTGTCGACCAGTGCCAACCGCGCCGGCGCACCGGCCGCACGCAGTCTGTTTGATGTGCGTCAAAGACTGGGCGCCGAGCTCGACTATATCCTGCCGGGCACAACGGGCCAGCTCGCCCGCCCCACTGAAATTCGTGATTTGAAGAGCCTGCGCGTGATTCGCGCCGGCTGATCTGGAGACCCGATGAACGCGTCTGACATTGCTGCCGTAAAAGCCTATTTGATGGACTTGCAGGATCGTATCTGTGCCGAGTTGCGAGCTGTCGATGGCGGCGTTTTTCGCGAAGACAGCTGGACGCGCGCCGAAGGCGGCGGCGGCCGCAGTCGTGTACTGGAAGATGGTGCGGTCATCGAGAAAGGTGGCGTGAATTTCTCTCATGTCATGGGCGGCAAGATGCCCGCCTCGGCCACCGCGCATCGGCCCGAACTCGCCGGGCGCAGCTTTCAGGCCATGGGCGTGTCACTGGTCATCCACCCGCGTAACCCGTACGCGCCGACTTCGCATGCCAATGTCCGTTTTTTTATTGCCGAAGCCGAAGGCCAAGCGCCGGTGTGGTGGTTTGGCGGCGGCTTCGATCTCACGCCCTATTACGGCAACGACGACGATTGCCAGCATTGGCATGAAACCGCCGCGCTGGCTTGCCAGCCCTTTGGCGCAGGGGTGTATCCGCGCCTGAAAAAATGGTGCGACGACTACTTCTTCATCAAGCATCGCAACGAGCCGCGCGGGATTGGCGGCCTCTTCTTTGATGACTGGAACGAAGGCGGCTTCGAGTCGGCCTTTGCCTTCATGCGCAGCATCGGCGATGCCTATGTGCCGGCCTATCTGCCGATTCTGCAGCGACGCAAGGACCTGCCTTATGGCGAGCGCGAGCGCGAATTCCAGCTGATTCGTCGCGGGCGTTATGTCGAATTCAATCTGGTTTATGACCGGGGCACGCTGTTCGGCTTGCAGACCGGCGGGCGCACCGAATCCATCCTGATGTCATTGCCCTCGGCGGTGAGCTGGCGCTATGACTGGCATCCGCAGCCGGATTCGGCAGAGGCCCGGCTCTACTCCCGCTATCTGAAGCCGCGCCCGTGGTGGCCGGAAGTCGGGCCGGCACTGGATGGCTCGGAGGCCACGGCCCATGCTTGACCGTTATGCCGTCATCGGCAATCCGATCGCGCACAGCAAGTCGCCGGCGATACATCGCGAGTTCGCCGGGCAAACCGGTCAGCGCCTCACTTACGAAGCCCTGCTGGCGCCGCTGGATGATTTTGCCGGTGCCTGGCAGCGCTTTCGCGAGGCCGGCGGCAAGGGTGCCAATGTCACCGTCCCGTTCAAGGAGCAGGCCTGGGCCCTGAGCCAGCAGCGCACGCATCGTGCCGAGCTGGCGGGCGCGGTGAATACGCTCAGCATCGCCACGAATGGCGAGCTGCTCGGCGACAATACCGACGGCATCGGCCTGGTACGCGACATAACCGCCAATGCCGGCTGGTCGCTGGCCGGCAAGCGCATCCTGATGCTCGGTGCCGGCGGTGCCGCGCGAGGCGTCATCCAGCCTTTGCTGGCGGCGGGTGCGGCGCAGGTCATGGTGGCCAATCGCACGCTGGCGAAAGCGCAAACGCTGGCGCAGGTCTTTGCCGGCGAAGGCGATGTGCAGGCGCTTGAGCTGTCGGCGCTGGGCCAGGTTGCGCAACCTTTTGACGTGCTGATCAATGCCACCAGCGCCAGCCTACAAGGCGAAAGCCTGGCGCTGCCATCATCAATACATCATGCCGACAGCGCCGCTTACGACATGATGTACGGCAGTGAAACTCCTTTTCTGCGCTGGGCCAGAGCGCAAGGCCTGTCCCGCTGTCGCGATGGTGCCGGCATGCTGATCGAACAGGCCGCCGAAGCCTTTTTCATCTGGCGTGGCGTCAGGCCATCCACCGAAAATCTATTGCTGGCGATGCGCCAGGAGCCGAAATGAACATGTTGCTGAACCCGCCGTTGCTGCCCGTTTTTGATGGCCTGAGCCCGGAGCTGGTCGAGCCGGCGCTGGATCGCCTGCTGGCGGAGCATCGAGAGGCCATCGTGACCTTGGCGCAGCAGGCAGCGCCGAGCTGGCAATCGCTGGCCGCCCCGTTGGAGGCGCTGGACGACAAGCTCAATGCCGCTTGGTCGCCGGTGTCGCAGCTGAACGCGGTGATGAACAGTGATGCCTGGCGCGCGGCGTATAACGCCTGCATCCCCAAGCTCTCGGCCTTTGCCACCGAAGTCGGTCAGAACGAAACGCTGTTTCGCGCCTGGCAGGCATTGCACGACTCGCCGGCGTTTACCGACTTGGGTGTGGCTCAGCAGCGCGCCGTCAAGAATGCCCTGCGCGATTTCCGCATGAGCGGCATTGGCCTGCCGGCCGACAAGAAGCTGCGCTTTGCCGAGGTCACGGAATCTCTGTCGCGTCTGATCTCGAAGTTCGCCGATCAGGTGCTCGATGCCACACAGGCGTGGTCGCTCAATGTCACCGATGCCGAGCAACTGGCCGGCCTGCCCGACAACGCCATGGCGCTGCTGCAGTCACTCGCTGAAGCCGCCGGCGAGACCGGCTGGCGCGTGACACTGGACATGCCCAGCTATATTGCGGTGATGACCCATGCCCGCAATCGCAGGCTGCGCGAGCAGGTCTATACCGCCTACGCCACCCGCGCCTCCGAGCAAGGCCCGCACGCCGGTCAGTTTGATAACGGCCCGTTGATCACGCAGATTCTGGCCCTGCGTCAGGAGCAGGCCGAGCTGCTCGGCTTTGCCCATTACGCCGCGTTGTCGCTGGAGCCGAAGATGGCGGAGTCGGTCGAGCAGGTGCTGGCCTTCCTGCACGATCTGGCCGTGAAGGCGCGTCCCGGTGCCGAGCGCGACTTGGCGCAGCTGCGCGAATTTGCCCGCAGCGAGCTGGACATTGCCGATCTGCAACCCTGGGACATGACCTACGCCAGCGAGCAGCTCAAGCAGCAGCGGTATGCCCTGTCGCAGGAAGATCTGAAGCCCTACTTCCCGGCTCCGAAAGTGATAGCCGGCCTGTTTGCCGTGGCTCAGCGCCTGTTCGGCATCAGCATCGTGCCGGCCCCGGAGCTGCAGAGCTATCACGCCGATGTCAGCACTTGGGCGCTGGTCGAGCATGGCGAAGTGCGCGCGTATTTCTATCTCGACCTTTATGCCCGTGCGCACAAACGCGGCGGTGCGTGGATGGCCGATGCCCGTGTTCGTCGCCGCCATGCCGATGGCACGCTGCAGAAGCCCATCGCCTTCCTGACCGGCAATTTCAATCCGCCGGTGGCCGATCGCCCGGCCCTGCTCAGCCATGATGAAGTCACCACGCTGTTCCACGAATTCGGCCACGGCATCCATCACATGCTCACCGAAGTCGAGGTCGCGGCGGTTTCCGGCATTAACGGCGTGGCTTGGGATGCCGTCGAGCTGCCCAGCCAGTTCATGGAAAACTGGTGCTGGACGCCGGAAGGTCTGGCGCTGATCTCCAGCCATGTCGACAGCGGCGAGCCCTTGCCGCAGCTCCTGCTCGATCGTTTGTTTGCGGCGCGCAACTTCCAGTCCGGACTGATGACGCTGCGCCAGCTCGAATTCTCTATCTTCGATCTGGAGATTCATCGTCAGCCCGGCATCGACTTTGCCGGCATGCTGCGCGTGCTGGAGCAGGTGCGCGACACCACCAGCGTGCTGCGTCCGCCGCAGTGGAATCGCTTCCCGTGCAGCTTCACGCACATCTTTGCCGGCGGTTATGCGGCCGGCTACTACAGCTACAAATGGGCGGAAGTGTTGTCTGCCGATGCCTTCTCGGCGTTCGAGCGCGAAGGCGTGTTCAATGCCGACACCGGCCGCCGCTTCCGTCAGGCCATCCTCGCGCAAGGCGGCAGCCGGCCTGCTGCCGAGCTGTTCCGCGAGTTCATGGGGCGCGATCCATCCGCCGAGGCCTTGCTGCGCCACACCGGCCTGAGCGATGCCGTGGAGGCCGCATGAGCGCCCGTCGCTTGTTCATTGCCGGGGCCAAATGCCCCGGCTGCGAGCTCGAAGACAAGCTGCAGCTGTGTACGGAAGATGGTCGCGAGTGGGTTGAGTGCGTGCGCTGCGGCTATACCGACACGCGCCCGCTCACCGTCACCATGAAGGAGCCGGACGAGCCGGACACGAACGGGGTGGTGCGCTTTACGCCCTGAGCCGCTGCCAGAGCATCAGCACCAGCAGCGCGCTCAGACCGGCCAGCACAATCATCGGGGCCAGCGGCAGATGCGCTGGCACACCGACACCCACGCCGGCGGCGACGCTGAACATGCCGATGGCACTCGCCCGCAGCGCCATCGCGCCCGGACTGCGTGCAATGAAGCGCGCCGCCGCTGCTGGGATCACCAGCAGCGCGCTAATCAGCAGCACGCCCATGACCTTCGCCCCCGCCGCCACAACCCCGGCCAGCAGCAGCATGAGCAGGGGCCGCAGCCGTTGTACCGGCCAGCCATCGACCTGTGCCGTATCTTCGTGGATGGCCATCGCCACCAGCCCTGACCAGTGCCGCGCCAGCACCAGCATGACCAGCAGCAGGCCGGCACTGATGGCCAGCAGCTGCGTTCCGGTCAGGTTGAGCAAATTGCCAAAGAGATAGTCTTCGAGGCTGTGACCGTGGCCGTCATCGCCGAGCGCGGCGGTGAGCACCAGCGCCAGACTGAGGCCGGCATAGGCCATGATCGCCAGCCAGGTATCGGCGCCATGCTCCGTCAGCGTCATCAGCCGGCTCAGCAGCAGCGCCACCAGCAAACACACGGCCGTAACGGCGATGCCAATCGGCAGATCGAGCATCAGCGCGATGGCGACACCGAGCAGCGACGCATGCGCCAGGCTGTCGCCAAAATAGGCCATGCGTCGCCACAGCAGCAGCGAGCCCAGCGGGCCGGCGGCGGCCGCAGTGAGCAGGCCGCCAAGCAGGGGCCAGAGCCAGTCAGTCATGTTGGCAGCTCTCGTTGCAGCGCGCGGCATCGCCATGCAGGGTGTGATGATGATCGTGGTGGTGCGTGTAGATCGCCAGATCGCGACTTTCCTGCACGCCGAACAGACGCTGGTATTCCGGGTGACGGCTGACCGCCTCGGGATGCCCGGTGCAGCAGACATGGCCGTTCAGGCAGAGCACGCGATCGGTTGCCGCCATGACCACATGCAGATCGTGCGAGACCATGAGTACGCCGCAGTGATAGCGATCGCGCAGCGAGGCGATCAGAGCATAAAGCTCGGCTTGGCCGGCGAGATCGACGCCTTGCACCGGCTCGTCGAGCACCAGCAGATCGGGCTGGCGCAACAATGCCCGCGCCAGAAGCACGCGCTGCTGCTCGCCGCCAGACAGGCTCTGCGCTGGCAGCCGCAGCAGATGCTCGGCACCGACCTCGGCCAGCGCCGCGAGCATGTCCTGCTGACTGAACGGCTTGCCCTGTGCCGCCGGCAGCGCGAGAAAATCGGCCACGGTCATCGGCAGGTAAGGGTTCAGCTTCAGCGTTTGCGGCAGATAGCCGACGCGCAGGTTCGGCGCGATCCAGCGTTGCCCGCCGCTGGGCTTGAGCAGACCGAGCGCGATGCGAATCAGGCAGGATTTGCCTGCCCCGTTAGGCCCGATGACGGTGAGAATTTCGCCCCGATGCAGCTTCAGATCGACGCCATCGAGCACCGTGCGGCCTTCGTGCTGCCAGCGGATCTTGTTCAGATCGAGCAGGAGATTGCTGTTGCTCGTAATGCCGTCGCGCACGCTGTCAGTGCTCATGACGATTTCGCCCGGCACTGCTGACAGATGCCGCTCAGCTCCAGCGCGCTTTGCAGCACGGTGAAGCCGGCGGCCTCGGTGGTGACATTGAGCGCGGCTTGCAGCGCCGCGCTATGCGTGACTTCTTCGGTGTTGCCGCAGTGTTGGCAAATCAGGAAATAGCCGGCGTGGGCATCGCCCGGATGCGAGCAGCCGAGAAAGGCATTGAGGCTGGCGAGGCGATGAATCAGGCGATTTTCCAGCAGGAAGTCGAGCGCACGATAAATCGTCGGCGGGGCCGGCTTGTGACCTTCCTGAGTCAGCTGATCGAGCAGCTCGTAAGCGCCTAATGGCTTGTGGCTGACCCAGATCAGCTCCAGCACGCGCCGGCGCAGCGGCGTCAGGCGTGCGCCATTGGCCTCGCAGACGGCATCGGCCTGAGATAGCGCGCTGCGGATGCATTGCGCATGATCGTGACCGAGCAAGGGCCGCCGGCTCAGCGCAGCGGCATCCGGCGATAAAGGCGTAACACGCGTGGGGCGAGCCATGGCGACCTGGAAATGCGTGGCGGACTGCGCAGGCAGGCCACCGAAAATGGATTGCAACAGTGTAACATAACGATTGAATTTCACGGCTTTGAGCATTTCGCATGAGCGCGCGCGCCCCGTTGGTCCTTGTTGATGGTTCCTCCTACCTGTATCGCGCCTATCACGCCTTGCCGCCGCTGATGACGCGCACCGGCCAGCCCACGGGCGCCATCAAGGGCGTGGTGAACATGCTGCGCAGCTTGCTCAAGCAGGTGCATCCCAGCCATGTCGCGGTCATTTTCGACGCGCCCGGCAAGACTTTTCGCGATGACATCTTTCCTGAATACAAGGCGCACCGCCCGCCCATGCCCGATGACATGCGCGCGCAGATCGCGCCGCTGCATGCGCTGGTGAAGGCGCTCGGCCTGCCGCTGATCTGCGAGCCCGGTGTCGAGGCTGACGATGTCATCGGCACGCTGGCGCAGCAGGGCGCGGCGGCCGGCTGGCCGGTGCTGGTGTCTACCGGCGACAAAGACATCGCGCAGCTGGTCAACAGCCAGATCACCTTGGTCAACACCATGACCAGCGTGGTCATGGATGAGGCCGGCGTATTAAACAAGTTCGGCGTGCGCCCGGATCAGATCATCGATTACCTCATGCTCGTGGGTGACAGCTCGGACGGCATCCCCGGCATCCCCGGCGTCGGCCCCAAGACGGCGGTGAAATGGCTGACCGAGTTCGACACGCTGGCGCAGCTGGAAGCGCGCGCGGGCGAGATCAAGGGCAAGGTCGGCGAGAATTTCCGCGCCAACATCGGTCTGCTGGAAATGACGCGCAAGCTGGTCACCATCAAGTGCGATGTCGCGCTCACGGTCACGCCCGATCAGCTGGCTTTGTCGGCGCCCGATACCGCTGCCTTGCGCGAGCTTTACGAGGCGCTGGAGTTTAGAAACTGGGCCAATGAGCTGGCGGCATCGCCCATGGGCACGGTGGCTCCGGGCGCTTCGAGCTGGTCGCAGCGCGACGCAGGCGATGCCCAGCGCAGCACGGAATGGTCGCCGCGTCAGGCAGAAATGCCAGCCTTTGCCTTGACCAGCACCGCCAGTGCCGAACCGGAAAAGCCGGCCTCATTGCCGATGGCTGAAACCACCACCCTTGTGGTCAGCACAGAGGCCCAGCTTGCGGAGCTGATCGCCGCCTTGAGCGCCGTGGAAAACTTTGCCTTCGACACCGAAACCACCAGTCTCGACTACATGCAGGCGCAGATCGTCGGCCTGTCGTTTGCCGTCACGCCCGGTCACGCCTGGTATGTGCCGGTCGCGCACAGCTATGCCGATGCGCCTGCGCAGCTGTCCCGCGAGCATGTGCTGCAGGCCCTCAAGCCGCTGCTCGAAGCCGCGAAGCCGGGCAAACTTATGCAGCACGCCAAGTACGACATGCATGTGCTGGCCAATCACAGCATCGACCTGCAGGGCGTGATTTTCGACACCATGCTGGCGTCGTATGTGCTGGATGCCACCGCGACCCGACACAACCTCGGCGACCTCACCAAATACTATCTCGGCCGCGACTCGATCAGCTTCGAGGCCATCGCCGGTAAGGGAGTGAAGCAGATCACTTTTGATCAGATCAGCATCGAGCAGGCTGCACCCTACGCCGGCGAAGATGCCGACCTGACCTTGCAGCTCGCGACCCTGCTGGCGACCGAGCTGGCCAAGATTCCCGCGCTGGACACGCTGCTGCGCGAGCTGGAGCTGCCGACGCAGCGCGTGTTGCAGCAGATGGAGCGTTTTGGCACTCGTATCGACCCCGCGCCGTTGAAGCTGCAATCGCTGACGCTGGCCTCGCGCCTGCACTGGCTGGAGCAGCAGGCCTACGAGATTGCCGGCGAAGAGTTCAATCTCGGCTCGCCGAAGCAGCTCGGGCTGATCCTGTTCGAAAAGCTGGGCATTCCCGGCGGCAAGAAAACCGCCACTGGCCAGTATTCCACCGCTGAAGATGTGCTGGAGCAGCTCGACCACGACCTGCCGCGAGTGCTGCTCGAACATCGTAGTCTGTCCAAGCTGAAATCGACCTATACCGACAAGCTGCCAGAGATGATCCAGCCCAGCACTGGCCGCGTGCACACGTCGTATCACCAGGCGGTTGCCTCGACGGGTCGGCTGTCGTCATCAGATCCCAATTTGCAGAACATCCCCATCCGCACTGAGGAAGGCCGCCGCATCCGTCAGGCTTTTGTCGCCAGCCCCGGCTATGTGCTGATGGCCGCCGACTACTCGCAGATCGAGCTGCGCATCATGGCGCATCTGTCTGGCGACGAAGGCTTGCTGCGCGCATTCCGCGATGGCGAGGATGTGCATCGTGCCACCGCAGCTGAAGTCCTCGGCATTGCCGTCAGTGAGGTTAGCAACGACCAGCGTCGCGCCGCCAAGGCCGTGAATTTTGGTCTCATCTACGGCATGTCCGCATTCGGCCTGGCGCGCCAGCTCAATATTTCCCGTGGCGAAGCCCAGGACTACATCGGTCGTTATTTCGCGCGCTATCCCGGCGTGCACGACTACATGGAGCGCACGCGCGAGCAGGCTGCCCAGCTTGGCTATGTCGAAACGCTCTATGGTCGTCGCCTGATGCTGAAAGACATCCGCTCCAGCAAGGCCGTGCTACGCCAGGCTTCCGAGCGTGCCGCCATCAACGCGCCCATGCAGGGCACGGCGGCGGATATCGTCAAGCGTGCGATGCTGCGTGTGCAGGCGGCGCTGGCGAAAGAAAACTGCGACGCCAAGCTCATCATGCAAGTACACGACGAACTGGTGCTGGAAGTCCGCGAGGATCAGGTCGCCAAGGTCACCGCGCTTTTGCATCGCGAGATGCCGGCCGCCGGCGACCTGGCCGTGCCGCTGGAAGTACAGATCGGGGTGGGCAACAACTGGGACGAGGCGCACTGATTTTCAGGGCAGCGGCGCCAGTTCTCAGCTTTCCGTGACGATTTCGTCGCCTTCCGGCTGCGGTTCGTCGGAGGGCAGCGGCATGTCCAGCCAGTCAGCCAATTGCAACGCTGCTTCATCAATGCCTAAACGGCTGACCGACGAAAACAGCTGAATGCTGGCATCGAAGCCCAAGGCCGTCAGCCCGCGCCGAACTTCCTGCAACGCATTCATGGCCGGGCCGCGATTAAACTTGTCGGCCTTGGTCAGCAGAATATGCACCGGCAGCGGTCGCTCCTGAGCCCAGGTCAGCATGTGACGGTCAAACTCCATGAGCGGATGACGCACATCCATCAGCAGGATCAAACCCCGCAAACACAGGCGCTCACGCAGGTAATGACTGAGATGACGCTGCCATTCCAGCTTCATCTTTTCTGGCACTTTGGCATAGCCATAGCCCGGCAAATCCACCAGCCGACGATCTTCATCGAGCTCGAAGAAGTTGATGAGCTGAGTGCGGCCCGGTGTTTTCGAGGCACGGGCGAGCTGGCGCTGACGCGTCAAGCAGTTGATCGCACTCGATTTGCCGGCATTGGAGCGTCCGGCAAAGGCGACTTCATGGCCGATATTCGGCGGGCACAAGGCCAGTGTCGGCGCACTGATCTGAAATTGCGCCTGAGCCAGTTTGCCCAGAATATGTTCAGCGTCCGTCATGGTTCGCGCTCAGCCGTAAAAGCGGATAGTTTATAGGGCTACACCCTGTATGGGCACTGCGTTATACTGCCGTGATGAACTCTTTGCACGTCAATTGCAGTGTCTGAGCTGCTTTAGCTGCCACCGTTGTACCCATGCGGAGCGAGTCATGAAGAAATTTTTGCTGATGTTATGTGTTTCGGTTGGTACGGCAACAGCTGCTCATGCGGCATCAACGGAGCAACGTTATGCGCAGAGTTGTGCCAGCTGCCATAATGCCGGCGTCATGGCAGCACCAAAAAAAGGTGACAAGGCAGCTTGGGCGCCTCGCTTGAAACAAGGCGAAGCGACGCTGTTGGCGCGTGTGAAAAACGGTTACAAGATGATGCCGCCCAAAGGCCTGTGCAATGATTGCACGGATGCCGAATTCAAGGCGCTCATCAAGTTCATGTCCAAGTAAGTTTGATCGGAACAGCTCTCATGAAGAAGTTTCTCGCTACTGTTGTACTGTTGTTCGGCGCTGCTTCGGCCGCTCAAGCCGCCGTTGTCATGCCCAAAGGTGATGCCGCTGCCGGCCAAGGCAAGGCCGCAGCCTGTGGTGCCTGTCACGGCATGGATGGCAACAGTGCTGCTCCCACATTCCCGAAGCTTGCCGGCCAGAATGCCAAATACATCTACAAGCAGCTGCAGGACTTCAAGTCCATGCGTCGCAACAACGCCATGATGCTGGGTTTTGCGACGGCATTGAGCGATCAGGACATGGCTGACATCGCCGTCTACATGTCTGAACAGAAGCTGGCTGGCGGCGCCGCCAAGCCTGATCTGGTTGCGCGCGGTCAAAAGCTTTTCCGCGGCGGCAATAAGGACGTTGGCCTTGCTCCCTGCTCCGGCTGTCATGGTCCGGCCGGTCTTGGCAATACTTATGCAGCCTTTCCGCGTATTGGCGGTCAGCATGCTGACTACACCAAGGCCCAGCTTATGGCGTTCCGTGCGGCAGGCCGCGATGATAATACTGACCTGAAGCGCGGTAACGATGGTGCCAAGCCGGGCGAGCTCGGCCCTATGCAGATGATTGCAGCCAAGCTGTCCGACAAGGATATCGATGCCCTGGCCTCTTATATTCAAGGCCTGCGTTAATCCTTACGTTGTGAAACTGCCCCGCACTTGCGGGGTTTTTTCTGCGACCAAGCTGCGGGTATCAGATTTGCGTCATCCGCGAAGTGTCCTGCACGTTAGAGTCTCTGTTCTCCACATTGTGAAAGGGTAGGAAAATGAAGAAATGGTTTTTGGTGGCGCTTTTGTCGTTCATGCCTGCCTTGGCATCGGCCTTGGTGCCGGTGCAGGGCAAGGACTACACATTGCTGGCCAATCCTACCGTGGCGCCGGTCAAAGGCCAGGTCGAAGTCGCCGAGTTCTTCTGGTATGGCTGTCCGCACTGCTACAGCCTGGAGCCTCATGTGGCTGCCTGGCTGAAGACCAAACCGGCGAACGTGAAGTTCACCCGTGTTCCTGCCGCGCTCAACCCGATCTGGGAGGCCAATGCTCGCGGCTATTATGTTGCAGAGGCATCCGGTGTGCTTGAGACTAGCCACGCGGCTTTGTTTACAGCCATTCAGGTGCGCAAGGAGCGTCTCTTTGATCAGGCCAGCCTGGCAGCTTTCTATGGGCGTTTTGGTGTCAAGCCTGAGAGTTTCAATGGCTTGTACCAGTCATTTGCGGTCAATGCCCGTGTTGCTCAATCTCGAAATCTCGCGATTCGTTACCAGTTGAGTGGCGTGCCGGCGATGGTCGTGAACGGTAAATACCTGGTTACCGGTGACTCTGGTCGTGTAGTCGAGGTGGTAAAAGCCTTGGTCGCGCGTGAGCGTGCAGCGAAGTAGCTCTAATTTGTTCCTTTATCGGGCTGCCAATCCAGCGCCCCGAGCATGATCAGCCGTAGCTGCTTGGTGGTACGGTTGATCAGTGCTTCTTCCGCCTCTTCATGGCCCATGGCCAGAAGATCTAGCGCCAGATGAATAACCGTGTTGACCACGAGGTCAGCCAGCATGGCAAGGTCTTCTACCGGAAAGCGGTGGAAGGCAGGCCATTTGTGCAAGTCATCTGACAACTCTGCCACGAAGTGACGAATCTCGGCGTGAATAGCCTGTCGTACCGAGGGCGGCCCACCCGCGCGCTCACGAGCCAGAAATTCGAAATAGAGTGGCTGTTCGCGAATGAAGGCCACCAGCGCGCGAACGGATTCGTGGACTGCGGCACCACCTTGAGCACGTAATCGCACTTCACGCATCATGCGTCGCAAGGTTTGACAGGACTCTGCCGCGATGTTGAGGCCAAGCGCATCCATGTCAGGGAAGTGACGGTAAAAACCTGTGGGAACCAGCCCTGCTTGACGAGCGACTTCGCGCAGGCTCAGGCCTGAAAACCCTGCACCTTCATGCATGAGCGTCAGAGCAGCCTCAATCAGCGCCTGACGGGTCTGCAGTTTTTTTTCTTCGCGTAAAGCCATCAGCCACTGTCCAAAATGCGAGGGTGCATTCTAGCACCAGTGCGAGACCGCTCCGAAGCGACTGGATGAGCGGCATAAATAGGTGAACAATTGTACCTTTATTTTGCATTAGCTGATTTAAAATATGACAATCGTGCCTCTGACCATTTGAAGCGCTACGCTGTGTTCAATAAACAAACGCGGTAGAGTCCGCATTGAAGCCACCAAGGAGTCATCACCATGTCGCTGCTAACACGTATCGAAGCGCTGAAAGATCTTGTTCAGGAAGCTGTGGATAAAGGCGCCACCACGGTTGAGCAAATTCATCAGACCATTGCGGCCATGCCGCTGGATGCTCTGGAGAAGCGTGGCTTGCTGACAGACAAGACGTCTGGTTTGCGTGAAACCCAGGCTGAGACCATTGGCACGGTTTACAATGCTATTCGCCGTATCAATCAGGAAGTGGGTGAGCTGGCATCAGGTTTGATTGAAACCCTGGAGGATCAGATCGCTGCACAAAAGAATATCGGCAAGAAGTCCTGATAAACTGCAGCCTTACTTTTGTTTACGGGAGCTGCTGCCGTGTCGCGCAAACCGCATCTACTGATCATTCTCGATGGTTTTGGCCACAGCGAGAGCAGTGACTCCAATGCTATCAGCGCCGCACAGATGCCTCATTGGCAGGCATTGCTCAAGTCGTGCCCGCATGGCCTGATTTCAGGCTCCGGCGAAGATGTAGGTCTGCCTGACGGCCAGATGGGCAACTCCGAAGTGGGTCACATGAATCTGGGCGCCGGTCGTGTGGTGTATCAGGACTTTACCCGCATTACCAAAGCCATTCGTGATGGCGAATTTGCAGCTAATCCGGCTATTGCAGGCGCAGTTGCCAAGGCAGTCACTGGTCACAAGGCGGTCCATATTCTCGGCCTTCTGTCACCGGGTGGTGTTCACTCTCATGAAGATCATTTGCATGCCATGGTGGATGCTGCTGTAGCACAAGGTGCCTCACAGGTTTATGTCCACGCCTTTCTCGATGGTCGTGATACGCCGCCGCGCTCTGCCGAGCCGTCGCTGCTGGCCATGGAGGCGCACTTGCGTGCAACGGGAAAGGGACGTGTCGCGTCTGTCATCGGGCGTTACTTTGCGATGGACAGAGACAATCGCTGGGATCGGGTCGAAGCAGCGTATCGTTTATTGACCGAAGGTATCGGCGAGCGCACTTGCGCGACGGCGGTCGATGCACTGCAGGCATCGTATGACGCAGGTATTAATGATGAGTTTGTCGCTGCCAGTGTGATTGCAGGTGCTGGAGAGGCCCCCGCTGTCATTGGTGATGGTGATGTTGTCATCTTCATGAATTTCCGCGCCGATCGTGCTCGTGAAATTACCAAGGCGTTTGTAGATCAGGATTTCAAGGGCTTTGCCCGGGTCAGGACGCCGCACCTGGCGGACTTTGTCATGCTCACCGAGTACAGCGCCGCGATTCAGGCGACGGTAGCCTACAAGCCGGCGTCGCTGGTGAATTCCCTGGGTGAATATCTGGCGGGTTTGGGCAAGACCCAGCTTCGTATCGCTGAAACTGAAAAATATGCGCATGTGACATTCTTTTTCAGTGGCGGCCGCGAGCAGCCCTACCCCGGCGAGACCCGCATTCTGGTGCCATCGCCAAATGTGGCGACGTACGATCTGCAGCCGGAAATGAGTGCAGCCGAAGTGACAGACAAGTTGGTTGCGGCCATCGCAGCAGGTGAGCACGATGTACTGATCTGCAATTATGCCAATGGCGATATGGTGGGCCATACCGGTGATTTCGAGGCGGCTGTGAGGGCCTGCGAAACTCTGGACGCCTGCATCGGCCGTCTGGCCGACGCTGTTCGCAAGGCTGGTGGTGACATGTTGATCACGGCCGACCACGGCAATGTCGAGCAGATGCGCGATAATGAGACCGGCCAGGCTCACACGGCGCATACCTGTGAGTTAGTGCCTTTTGTCTACCTAGGGCAGCAGCAAGGCGTTGAGATTGCTTCAAACGGTGTCTTGTCCGATGTGGCACCCACTTTGCTGCATCTCATGGGGCTGGCTCAGCCGGCTGAAATGACAGGTCGCAATCTGGTCGTAGCAGTCTGACCCAGCTTTAAGGATGTCTCATGCGGTTTTTTTCGTTATCTGCGTTGCTCATTGTCTGCTGCCTGACGCCAAGCGTGTGGGCGGAGTCGACGGGGCAATTGCGCGCTCAGGCACAATCGGCCAAGTCTGATTTGGCCAGTGTGCAGCGCGAGATCAAGACAGCACAGAAGAAGTTGCGTCTGACGCAATTCGAGCGCAACAAGCAGCTCAATGCCTTGAAGAAGGCACAAACGCAGATCAATGCGCTGGAGAGTTCGCTGGCCGCAAGTGCCAAGGAGAAGCGTCAGCGTGAGGATAGGATGGTGGTGCTCAAGCAGCGCCAGCATGAGCTCTCTGCGGCAAAGCGTGGTCAGTTGTCGCAGTTGAAGGCGGATGTTCAGCAGTCTTATCGCGCCGGCCATGATGACTATTTCAAGCTGCTGCTGAATCAGGAAAATCCCGCTCTGTTTGCGCGTCAACTACGCTATTTTGGTTATCTGCAGAAGGCTCGAAGCGAGCGGATTACCGAGCTCGATGGCACATTGACGGAGCTGGCGGCTCTGGAAATTGAAGAGAAAGAGCAGATTATTCGCCTCGAAGAGCTGGCGGTGAAGCTCACACAAGAGCAAACCCAGCTCAATGCTGCGAAAGAGCAGCGTTCGGCGGCGCTGAAGATTCTCAACAGTGAAATCAGGGAGCAGGACAAGAACCTGAAGTCACTGAAGCAGGATCAGGCGGCGCTGCAGTCCTTGATGCGTCGCCTGGAGCGTGTGGCGCGTGAGCAGGAGCGTCAGGAGCAGCAGCGTCGCCGCAATGAAGAGCGTGCTGCGAAAGAAGCCAGCAAGGGCTCGAACAAAGTCGTCAAGCCGGCGCCGGTCGAGAAGTCCAAAGAGACGGTCTGGAGTCAGGAGCCTGACTATACTGCGCCCTATCGTGGTAATTGCAGCTTGCCGACTTCAGGTGGGATTCGTGCCCAGTTCGGCTCGGCACGTGGCGGCGGCCTGCGCTGGAATGGCATCGTGATTGCGGCAGCATCCGGTGCACCGGTGAAAGCAGTGAAGTCCGGCAAGGTTTTGTATGCAGACTTCCTGCGTGGCTACGGCAAGCTCGTGATTGTTGACCACGGTCGCGGTTTTATGTCGCTCTATGGCTATAACCAGAGCTTGCAGGTCAGTGTTGGCGATAATGTGTCGGCCGGCCAGACTCTGGCGTCGGTCGGTGCCGGCAACGGCGACACCGAATCGGGCCTGTACTTCGAGACCCGTCTGCGCGGTCGTCCGAGCCAGCCCGGCAACTGGTGCAACTACTGATCGCTTGATCGCTGCTGGCGCTCAGTAGCGGGTCAGAGCAGCGCTCTTCAGAGACGCATGGTGATTCCGCGTTCTGCCAGATATTGCTTGGCCTGCGGGATGCTGTATTCACCGAAGTGAAAAATGCTCGCAGCGAGCACGGCATCGGCGCCGCCTTCGAGGATGCCATCAGCCAGATGCTGCAGGTTGCCGACGCCACCGGAGGCGATCACCGGCACATTCACGGCGTCCGTGATCGCACGCACCAGCGGTAGGTCGTAGCCGGCCTTGGTGCCATCCGCGTCCATGCTGGTCAGCAGAATCTCCCCCGCGCCGTACTCGGCCATGCGCACAGCCCAGGCCACGGCATCGATGCCGGTACGATTGCGTCCGCCATGCGTGAAGATCTCCCATCGGCCCGGCTCGCCAGCGGCTGAGACGCGCTTGGCATCAATCGCGGCAACGATGCACTGGGCACCAAAACGCTGCGAGGCTTCAGCGACGAACTCGGGGCGCTTCACCGCCGCCGAATTGATGCTGACCTTGTCGGCACCGGCATTGAGCATGCGACGGATGTCTGCCACTTCGCGGATGCCGCCACCGACCGTGAGCGGCACGAAGACCTGCGAGGCCATGCGCTCGACGGTGCGAGCCATGGTGTCGCGGCCTTCGACGCTGGCGGTGATGTCGAGGAAGGTGATCTCGTCGGCACCCTGCTCATCGTAGCGGCGGGCCACCTCGACGGGGTCGCCGGCATCGCGGATATCGAGAAATTTCACGCCTTTGACGACGCGACCTTGATCAACATCGAGGCAGGGAATGATGCGCTTGGCGAGACTCATGCAGAAATACCGTGATTTGGCAGGCGGCGATTTTAGCATGGGTACTGGCGGGTCGCCTGCCCGACTATAATGCCCGCCACTTTGTTATCCATCGAGCGCTGCCTGTGTCGGTCAATTCATCGCATTACGACGTCATTGTGATTGGCGGCGGCGCTTCCGGCCTGATGTGCGCGATGGCGGCAGGTCAGCGCGGCCGACGTGTGCTGGTGCTCGACAGCAGCAACAAGATCGGCAAGAAGATCCTGATGTCGGGCGGTGGCCGCTGCAATTTCACCAACTACTTTGTCGAGCCGGACAACTTCCTCTCGGCCAATCCGCAGTTCTGCATTTCGGCGCTGAATCGCTATACCCAGTGGGACTTTATTGCGCTGGTCGAGAAGCATCGCATCCCGTATCACGAGCGGCTGCACGGCCAGCTCTTCTGTGACGAGTCGGCGAAAGACATCCTGGCGATGCTGGTCAGCGAGTGCGAACAGGTCGGCGTACAGATCAAGACGCATTGCGAGATCCAGGAAGTGAAGGCGCAAGATGCCTTGCCGGTGCGTTTCGCGCTGACCACGACGCAGGGCAGGTTCAGCGCTGAGTCGCTGGTGGTGGCCAGCGGTGGGCTGTCGATTCCGACCTTGGGCAGCAGCGGCTTTGGCTATGATCTGGCAAAACAGTTCGGCCATAGCGTGCTGCCCTTGCGCGCCGGGCTGGTGCCATTCACCTTCAGCGATGGCTTTAAGGCCGTGACCGAGCGCCTCAGCGGTCTCGCCGTGCCGGTTAGCCTCAGTGCGGCGGAGACAACTTTCACGGAGAATCTGCTGTTTACGCATCGCGGCCTGAGCGGGCCGGCGGTGCTGCAGGTGTCGAACTACTGGCAGCTGGGCGAGAGCATTCGCATTGATCTGCTGCCGGGCGAAGACATCGAGGCGTGGCTGAAAGAGCAGAAGCGACTGCATGCCAAGAGTTTGCTGCGGACGCTGCTCAGCGAGCGGCTGGCGAAGGCACTGGTGCTGGAGTTGCAGGCGTTGCTCTGGCCAGACTGGGCCGAGACGCCGATGGCGGCCATCCCGAATTCCGCCCTCGCCGACCTGGCGCAGCAGCTGCAAGCCTGGATGCTGAAGCCGGCCGGCACCGAGGGCTATCGCACGGCGGAAGTGACGCTGGGTGGGGTCGATACGCACGAGCTGTCATCGCGCACGATGGAGAGCAAACGGCAGGCCGGGCTTTATTTCATCGGCGAAGTGGTGGATGTGACCGGCTGGCTGGGCGGCTACAATTTTCAGTGGGCATGGTCATCGGGCCATGCGGCGGGTCAATTTGTCTGAGGACGGGTCATGAACGAAAAGCGCTTTGTCGATCCGCTCCAGGGTGTGACGCTGGAAAATATGCTGACGCACCTGGTGGCGCGCTATGGCTGGGTGGAGATGGGGCGCGTGGTGGATATTCGCTGTTTCAACGACAATCCCAGCATCAAGTCCAGTCTGACTTTTTTGCGGCGTACGCCGTGGGCGCGCGATAAAGTGGAAGAGCTGTATCGTCGCAGCCTCTAAAATACGCGGCTGAATGATCGAGTGGCTCTTGCCGGACCGCCCCCTACTGAATTGCGCTGCCGCTTTTACCGAGACAAGACATCATGCTGCGACTGACCGACCTCAAGCTGCCACTGGAGCACAGTGACGACGCCCTGCGCGCGGCCATCCTGCTGCGTCTCGGCGTGAGCGCGACCGAGCTGGTCAGCTACAGTGTCTACAAGCGCAGCTACGATGCCCGCAAGCGCGGCCACATCGTGCTGATCTACAGCCTCGATGTCGCGCTGAGCAACGAGGCTGCCGTGCTTGCCCGCCTCGCCGGCGATGCCCATGTCGGCTTGTCGCCGGACACGACGTATCAGTTTGTCACGGCGCCACCGCAGGGAGATTTCCTGCGCCCGCTGGTGATCGGTTTCGGCCCCTGCGGCTTGTTCGCGGCGTTGATACTGGCGCAGATGGGCCTGAAGCCCATCGTGCTCGAACGCGGCAAGGCCGTGCGCGAACGCACCAAGGACACCTGGGGCCTGTGGCGCAAGCGCGAGCTGGAGCCGGAGTCGAATGTGCAGTTCGGTGAAGGCGGTGCCGGCACCTTCTCCGACGGCAAGCTCTACAGTCAGATCAAGGACCCGCAGCATCACGGCCGTAAGGTGCTGACCGAGTTTGTCAAAGCTGGCGCGCCGGCCGAGATTCTCTATGTCAGCAAGCCGCATATCGGCACCTTCAAGCTGGTCACCATGATCGAGCAGATGCGGCAGAACATCATCGACCTCGGTGGCGAGATCCGCTTCAGCGCGCGCGTCGAGGATCTGCACATCGAGGCTGGTCAGGTGCGCGGTGTGACCCTCGCCGATGGCGAGCAGATTCGTAGCGACCATGTCGTGCTGGCGGTCGGCCACAGCGCCCGTGACACTTTCGAGATGATCCACGCACGCGGCGTCTACGTGGAGGCAAAGCCGTTCTCGATCGGCTTCCGCGCCGAGCATCCGCAATCGCTGATCGACAGCTGCCGCTTCGGCCCGCAGGCCGGTCATCCGATATTGGGTGCGGCAGATTACAAGCTGGTGCATCACGCGAAGAACGGCCGCTCGGTCTACAGCTTCTGCATGTGTCCGGGCGGCACCGTGGTGGCGGCAAGCTCGGAGCCGGGGCGCGTGGTCACCAACGGCATGAGCCAGTATTCGCGCAACGAACGCAACGCCAACAGCGCCATCGTCGTCGGTATTTCGCCGGAGGATTATCCGGGCGGCCCGCTCGCCGGCATCGACTTCCAGCGCCGGTTGGAATCGCAGGCTTATGTCATGGGCGGCAGCGACTACAATGCGCCGGGGCAGCTGGTCGGCGATTTCATCATGAAGCGGCCATCGCGCGAGTTCGGCAGTGTGCAGCCGTCATATAAGCCCGGTGTGACGCTCGGTGAGCTCGATGCCAGCCTGCCCGACTATGCGATTGCGGCCATCCGCGAGGCCCTGCCGGCCTTCGATCGGCAGATTCGTGGCTATGCCATGCAGGATGCCGTGCTCACCGGCGTCGAGACACGCACGTCATCGCCGATCCGCATCAAGCGCGGCGAGGACTTCCAGAGCATCAACACGAAAGGGCTGTACCCGGCTGGCGAAGGGGCGGGCTATGCCGGCGGCATCCTGTCGGCCGGCGTCGATGGCATCAAGGTCGCGGAAGCGGTGGCGCGGAGTTTGGTAGGCGGGCGCTAACCTGCACAGCGAAACGTGAGATTGATGCGCTGTTCGCCCAGCACATCGTGCTGCCCTGCCTTCAATGGCAACACGCCGTGAAAACGCAGGCGTGATGATCCGCCCCAGACCAGCACATCGCCATGCTGTAGCGGTAGCCTCTGCGGTCAGAAATCCAGCCGAGATGGCCGCAGTTGGTGATGGCAACCGACATGCGAAAGCCGCCGGGCGTGATCATGTGGCGCAGAGGCGCTGCCGCGATGACCGCACTCACTGCCGCCAGTACAGCGTCCTGCTCCGCCAGCGCAAAGCCGTGCAGCAGCAATGCGCCCGGCCCCAGCATTTCATGATCCCGGCGGACGGGTTCGCCAAAGAGATCATCGGTCATGTTCACGACCGGGCTTCACGTGCCAGCAGTTCGCGCTTGCGCTCAATGCCCCAGCGATAGCCCGAGAGTGCGCCATCCTGCCGGACGATGCGATGACAGGGGATGGCCACTGCCAGGGTATTGGCGGCGCAGGCACTGGCGACGGCGCGCACCGCCCGGGGCGATCCGATGGCGGCCGCCAGCTCGCTGTAGCTCAGCGTGCGGCCAGCCGGAATGGCGCGCAGTGCCTGCCAGACGCGCTGCTGAAACGCGGTGCCGCGAATGTCCAGCGGCAGATCAAGGCCGATCGCCGGTGCTTCGACGAAACCGACTACCTGTGCGATGCGCTGCTCGAAAGCAGCATCGCCACCGAGCAGCTGAGCCTGCGGAAACCTGTCCTGCAAATCCTGCAGCAGCTGCTCAGGGTCATCCCCCAGCAAAATTGCGCAGATGCCCCGGCTGCTTTCCGCCACCAGAATGGCACCCAGCGAGCAGGCGCCCACGGCAAACTGAATGTCGGTATTGAGACCGCCCGCGCGCCAGGCCGATGGCGTCATGCCCAGCATGGCATCGGTCTGCTCGTAGAAGCGACTGCTGGAGCCGTAGCCGGCTTCGTGCAGGGCATCCGTGATGGTGGGCTGGCGAACCAGCTCGGCACGCAGATGTTCGGCGCGATGCCCGCTTGCATAAGCCTTCGGCGTTACGCCAGTCGCAGCCTTGAACAGCCGGTGAAAATGCCAGGCACTGACGCCGACATGCGCCGCCAGTGCATCCAGCGTTGGCGAAGCTTCTGCCGTCTCGATCAGGCGGCAGGCCTCAGTGATTTTCTGTCCGTGATGTTCAGCAAGTTTGGCCCGGCTGGTCATGATCTGGCTCTCGCAGTCATTCGTTGATAGGTCTGACTGTAGCCAACCCCTGACAGCCCCGCACTCCGAAGCTTGCTATTTTGACTGTGCCGGACGATACGCGCAAAAGCCGGGTTTCGGCCCGACCTTAGGATGCTGCCGGCAGGTGTTCGGACGCTGCTCGTAGACCGTGCAGCGTCGCGTCGTCGGATGCAGATAGAGACAGTCGCCATTGCTGCGCTGCGCCAGCGTGAAGATCTCGTGCTTGTGGCTGAAATGGCCGATGACGCGCGCCTTCTCCAGTCGCCGCGCGATCAGCCGGACCGGCTCGCCGCGCTCGAACTCATCCACGACGCCGAGGCGGATGAGGTCATCCAGGCGCACTTCCACCGGCAGCGTGCAGCAGCTGGCGTGGCAATTGCCGCAGAGGCCGTTGTGATAACGATGCCAGGTGTCGAGCCGGTCAATGTCGGCCGCGCGCAGTGGGATACGATTCATGACGCACTGCGCTCAAGCCAGGGACTGGCTGACTCAGGCGTCAGCCAGCGCCTGCGCTTCGGCCAGATCCAGCGTGCCTTCGTAGATGGCGCGACCGGTGATGGTGCCGATGACGCCATCGCCACGCACGCGCAGCAGGCCGCGAATGTCATCGAGATTGGTGACGCCGCCGGAGGCGATGATGGGCAGACCGGAGTCGCGCGCCAGCTTGGCGGTGGCTTCGACATTGACGCCCTGCATCATGCCGTCACGGGCGATGTCGGTGTAGACGATGGCGCTGATGCCATCTGCCTTGAACTGGCGCGCCAGATCCACGGCCTGCACACTGGATACTTCCGCCCAGCCATCGGTGGCGACCCAGCCATCTTTTGCATCAATACCGACGATGACGCGACCCGGAAATGCCTGGCAAGCCTCGCGCACGAAGCTCGGCTCTTTCACCGCCTTGGTGCCGAGAATCACGTACGACACGCCAGCGCGGACATAGGCCTCGATGGTTTCCAGCGAGCGGATGCCGCCGCCGATCTGCACCGGCAGTTGCGGCCAGCGCGTGGCGATCGCGCGCACGATATCGCCATTCACCGGCTCACCGGCGAAAGCCCCGTTGAGATCGACCAGATGCAGCCGTCGCGCGCCCTGCGTCACCCACTGAGCGGCCACGCCGATGGGGTCATCCGAAAATACGGTGTCGTCTTCCATGCGGCCTTGTTTGAGGCGAACGCAGGCACCGTCTTTCAGGTCGATGGCGGGGATGATCAGCATCAGGGTCTCCAGTTGAGAAAGTTGTGCAGCAGACGCAGGCCGTCTTTCGCGCTTTTTTCCGGGTGGAATTGCACGGCAAAGAGGTTGCCCTCGGCGATGGCGCAGGAGAACGGCAGACCGTACTCGCACTCACCGGCACTCAGCGCCGGCTGCTCAGGCACGCAGTAATAGCTGTGCACGAAATAGAAACGCGAGCCGTCGGCAATGCCATCCCAGAGCGCGTGCTGCTGCGACTGGCGCACAGTGTTCCAGCCCATGTGCGGCACTTTCAGGCGCTGTTCGCGCACCGCCGGCACATCGTTGAAAAAGCGCACGCTGCCGGGATAGATGCCGAGGCCGTCGACTCCGCCGTTCTCGTCCGAGCGACCGAGCAATGCCTGCATGCCCACGCAGATGCCGAGCAACGGCTTCTGCTGCACCAGCTCGCGCACCACGCTGTCGATACCGTGTCGCTGCATCTCCGCCATGCAATCGCGCATCGCGCCCTGACCGGGCAGCACGATGCGATCGGCGGCGCGAATCACCGCTGGATCATCCGTTACCGTGACGCGGGATGCGCCAACCTGCTCCAGCGCTTTCGCGACGGAGTGCAGGTTGCCCATGCCGTAATCGAGGACAGCGACTGAAGTCACAGCGCGCTCTTTATAACGAAGCGGCTCATAAAGAGCCCTTGGTGGACGGCATCTGGCCGGCCATGCGCGGATCAACTTCAACGGCCATACGCAGTGCACGACCGAAGGCCTTGAACAGCGTCTCGGCTTGATGGTGCGAGTTGCGCCCGCGCAGGTTGTCGAGATGCAGCGTGACATTGGCGTGGTTCACGAAGCCCTGGAAGAACTCGTAGAACAGATCAACATCAAATGTGCCGATGTGGCTGCGCGTGAACTCGCAGTGCATTTCCAGGCCGGGGCGGCCGGACAGGTCGATGACCACGCGCGACAGCGCCTCGTCCAGCGGCACATAGGCGTGGCCGTAACGACGGATACCGGTCTTGTCACCGACCGCCTGCGCAAACGCCTGACCCAGCGTGATGCCGCAGTCTTCGGCGCTGTGGTGATCATCGATGTGGTGATCGCCCTCGCAGACCAGGGTGATGTCGATGAGGCCGTGACGCACGACCTGATCCAGCATGTGGTCGAGAAACGCCATGCCGGTACGCAGGTCGCCCTGGCCGGTACCGTCGAGATTCACGGCGGCGCGAATCTTCGTTTCCTTCGTGTTGCGAACCACTTCCGCGATGCGTGCGGTCATGCTGAGCCCCATCGGCAATCAAGCCGGCTGTGTTTGAGCTGGCGATTATAGCCGCACTGGGCGCGACCTAGGTACACTCTGGTGATTACTCAGGATGCCATCATGCCCGTTATCGCCCGTAGTCAGTCGTTACCGTTTGCGCCCGAACTCGCCGAGCGCCTGTACAAGCTCGAACCTGCCCTGCCGCTGACGCCACCGAGCAGCGATGCCACGCTCTACATCGGCTGGTTCAATGACAAGCCGATTTCCGCAGCCTGGGCTTGCGGCATCCCGGAAGGTCGCCAACTAAGCCACTTCGCCATCCACCCGGCGACGCGAGGTCGCGGTGTGCTGGCGCGGCTGGCGCAGGAGATTCGCGAGCTGGAGAACAGCGGCGGTCATCGCGTGCTGTCGGCAGATGATTATTCGACGCTGGACTGATGGCGACGGCATTGCAGAAACGGGTTGTGACTTTGCCGGCTGCCGCTACAATGCCGGTCTGCTGCATGCGGGCGTCGTATAATGGTAATACCCTAGCTTCCCAAGCTAGAGCCGTGGGTTCGATTCCCATCGCCCGCTCCAACTCTCTGTTGTTCCCCGTTCTGTTACCCGGTCATCGTGTGGTGATGACTTGAGCAGCCCGCGGCTTTTCTTCTGCGGCGACACTCATGGCGGCTTCGAGCACATTATCGAAGCGGTGCATCAGCACAATCCGGCTGCGGTGATTTTTCTCGGTGATCTGCAGGCTCGACAGCCTTTGCACGACCAGCTCAAGAGCATTCTCGATCAGACGCAGATCTGGTTTATCCACGGCAATCACGATACCGGCAGCGATACGCATTACGACAACCTGTTTGCCAGCGAACTGGCATCACGCAATCTGCATGGCCGCGTGGCGGAAGTCGCGGGCTACCGGATTGCCGGTCTTGGCGGCGTCTTTCGCGGGCAGGTCTGGTTCCCGCCAGAGCCCTGGCGGCACATCGCGCCCGAAGACTTCCTCGCCCAGTGCAGGACTGATGAACATTGGCGCGACGGCCTGCCGCGCAAGCATCGCAGCACGATTTTCCCTATCGAGATTGCCCGGCTGGCCGTGCAGCGGGCGGATATCCTGATCACGCACGAAGCCCCGAGTGCGCATCCGCATGGCTTCCAGCCGCTGGATGAATTGGCGCAGCATCTCGGGGTGAAGCGCAGTTTTCATGGTCATCACCATGACCGTCGTGATTATCGTGAGCATTGGCCGCGACTGGGCTTTGAGGCACATGGTGTCGGCTTCAGAGGCATTACCGACGAGTGCGGGAATATCGTGCGTTGCGGCGATTACGACTAGCGCGTTCAGCGCGAAGGGTCACGCCACTGCACGGGTGCTTCGGTGTCAGCCGGCGTGGCAGATGCTGGCGTTGCGCAGGTCCCGCAAGTATTGCAGCCGCTGCCACAACCTGCCCCCGCCTCCCCCGACTGCAGCCAGCTGCCCAGCCTGAGCCAGCCGGCCCTGGCTACGGCCTGAGCCAGTCGATTTTGCAGGTTGCGCATCAGCGTCGGCATCAGCGTGCGCAGGAAGCGCCACAGGCTCCAGCTCAGCAGCGCGCCGACCAGCACATACTGGATCAGCGCACTGAGGGTAAGGTCAGACATCATGTCAGCCTCATGCTGTTAGCCAAAGAGCCGTCTGGTAGGTGATGAACGAGGCCAGATAAGCCAAGCCAAACAGGTACCCCGTCATGATGCCGACCAGTCGCCACGAGCCGGTTTCGCGATGCACGGTGGCCAGCGTCGACAGACATTGCGGCGCAAAGATGAACCAGACCAGCAGCGACAATGCTGTCGGCAGCGTCCATTGCGCGGCAATCAGCGAGCTGAGCTGATTGGCCACGATGGTTTCATTGCCGGAGATGGCGTAGACCGTGCCCAGCGCGGCCACCGCGACTTCGCGAGCCGCTAGCCCCGGCACCAGCGCAATCGATATCTCCCAGCCGAAGCCGATAGGCGCGAACACATGCGCGAGCAAGGCACCGAGCTGGCCGGCGAAGCTGTAGTTGATGGCCGGCATGGTCGCGCCTTCCGGTGGCGACGGGAAGGTGGCCATGAACCAGAGCAGTATCGTGACCGCGAGAATGATGCCGCCGACGCGCTTGATGAAGATCATGGCGCGCTCTTTCAGGCCGATGAGCAGGCTCTTCGGGTCCGGCAGGCGATAGCTCGGCAATTCCATGAGCAGCGCATGTTCGCTGCGATCTTTTTGCATCCATTTCATGACGGTGGCGACGGCCAAGGCACTGAATATCCCGCCGAAATAGAGCAGGAAGAGCACGATGCCCTGCAGGTTGAATAGGCCCCAGAGGCTTTGCGACGGAATGAAGGCGGCGATCAGCAGGGTGTAAACGGGTAGACGCGCCGAGCAGGTCATCAGCGGCGCCACCATGATGGTGGTGAGGCGGTCGCGCGGGTCGGAAATGCTGCGCGTGGCCATGATGCCGGGCACGGCGCAGGCGAAGCTCGATAGCAGCGGGATGAAGGCGCGACCGGTGAGGCCGGCCTTGTGCATCAGATGGTCGAGCAGGAAGGCGGCACGCGGCAGATAGCCCGACTCTTCGAGCATGAGGATGAAGAAGAACAGAATCAGAATCTGCGGCAAAAACACCAAAACGCCGCCAACGCCGGCGAAAATGCCGTCATTGACCAGGCTGTGCAGGATGCCTGGTGGTATCCACGCGGTGGTGGCCTGACCCAGCGCCGCCACGCCCAGTTCGATGCCGTTCATGAACGGCTCGGCCCAGGAGAACACGGCCTGGAAGATGAAGAACATGATCAGCGCCAGCCAGACTAGGCCGAAGACCGGATGCAGCAGGACACGGTCGAGGGCATCGTCACGAGCATCGGTCTGCGTAGGCATGACCACGCTGGCGGCGAGCAGGCGCCGCACTTCGGCGTGCAGGTCGGCATCGGGCGCGAGCAAAGGCGGTGCGACTTCCGGCAGCTGCTGATCCAGCGCGCTGGCCAGTGTGGCAACGCCGTCATGGCGCACGGCGATGCACTCAACCACCTTCACGCCAAGGTCGGCCGCGAGCTTGGCGGTATCAATGAGGATGCCGCGGCGCTTGGCGGCATCCATCATGTTCAGCACCAGTAGCATGGGCTTGCCCAGGCGCTGCACCTCCAGCACGAAGCGCAAGTGCAGACGCAGGTTGGTGGCATCGGCGACGCAGACGATCAGATCCGGCGCCGCTTCGCCAGCCTGTTCACCGAGACAGACAGCGCGGGTTATGGCTTCGTCCGGGCTGGTGCTGTTCAGGCTGTAGGCGCCCGGCAGATCTAGAATATGCAGGGAACGTCCGGATGGCAGAATGATGCGGCCTTCCTTGCGCTCGACCGTTACGCCGGCGTAATTGGCCACTTTCTGGCGAGCGCCGGTGAGCTGGTTGAACAGCGAAGTCTTGCCGCAGTTCGGGTTGCCGACGAGCGCGATGCGGTGCGCGAGTTCGCTGCTCATGCGTTGATCTCTACCAGCACGCGATCAGCCTCGGTGCGACGCAGGGCGAAGCGGGTGAAACCGATTTGTACCAGCAAGGGATCATGTCCGACCGGGCCTGTGGCGGTCAGACGCACGGATTCACCGGGTACAAAACCCAGATCGGCAAGCCGCTGAGCAATGGCGTCGTTGGTGTAAGTGGCTTCCACGCGCTGCACGGTGGCAGTGGTGTAGCGAGGCAGGTCGGACAGGCGCACGGGCACAGAAGACTCGGAATAAAGATGAGAATTATTCTCATGTTTCGTGCGTCAGCTGTCAAATAAACAATGGGCGCGCTACATTTCACGCACACGCATGAGGGATCGGGTCATGAAACGCATTTTGCTGATTATTGGTGGCATTTTCGGTGTTTTGCTGCTGTCGGTGTCGGCGCTGGCGGCATATATCGTGCTGGTGCTCGACCCCAATGACTACAAGCAGGAGCTGGCGTCGGCCGTGAAAAAGAAAACCGACATGGACATGGCGCTGACCGGCCAGCTGGCTTGGCAGCTGTATCCGAACATCGGTATCAAGCTCGGTGAGACCACACTGACCGATCCGGCACTGAAAGAAACGCTGCTGGCCGTGCAACAGGCTGCCGTGTCGGTGCAGCTGATGCCGCTGCTGGCCGGCAAGGTCAGCGTCAATGCCGTGCTGCTGGATGGCGCGGCGGTGCGCTTCGTGCAGTACGCCGATGGCAAGACCAGCTGGGATCATCTGCTGGAAAAATTGAAGAGCCCGGATGAGGAAGAGTCGAAGAAGGTCTCGTTCGCCATTGATACGCTGGATGTGAAGAACACTCAGCTGACGCTGGTGGATGAAAAGGCCGGTGTCACGCGTACGGTGTCGAAAGTGGCCGTGCAGGCTCAGGACATCGATCCGGACAAGGCCTTTCCGATCAAGGCACAGTTCCAGTTCGCGCAAAAGGATGCCGCCGGCAAGACCTTGCTTGCCGCTAACCAGATTGAAACCACCGTGGCACTGAATCTGGATGCCAAACAGCATGTGCTGAGCACGCTCAGTGTCAGCAGCCAGCTCAGTGGCAATGCCCTGCCGGCACCGGTTGACCTAGTGGCCAAGGCGGCTGAGGTGCGTATTGATTTGCCTGCGCAGCGTCATCAGGTGAAGGCGTTGACGCTGGATGTGGATTATCGCGACGCCAAGCTCAAGCAGCCGGCGACGCTGAAGTTTGCCGGCGACATCAATGCTGATCTCGCCAAACAGATCATCCAGCTCACCGGCATCTCGTTGGATGCTCAGTATCAGGATGCCGGTCGACCGGCACCGATCACGGCGAAAATCACCACGCAAGGACAAGTTAATCTGGCCAGTGGCCAGGCCAGCCTGCCCAAGCTGAGCATCAATGCCTCGCTGGCGGACAAGTCCTTGCCGAAGGCCATGCCGGTCTCGGTCAATACCTCGCTGGAAGCGAACTGGAAAACCGGCGATGTGCGGCTGCCTTCGCTGGTCGCGCAGCTCGCCGGCATTCGTGTCGACAGCCAGCTGGCGGTGAAGCTGCCGGCACTGGCCACGGGTGCCAGCCCGGTCAGCAAGGGCATGAGCATCAATGGCTCGTTGCAGACCAATACGTTCAATCCGCGTCAGCTCATGGCGACGTTGGGCATGGCTGCGCCCGTCACCAAGGATCCCAAGGTGCTGCAGCGTGTCAGCATCAGCACGGCGATTTCCGGGAATGAAACGCAGGTGCTGGCCAGCAATCTGCGTATCGCGCTCGATGGCAGCAACATCAGCGGTGAGGCCGGTGTGCGCGAGCTGCCCAATGCCCGTCTCTATGCCCGTCTGAACCTCGACCAGATCAATGCCGACAACTATCTGCCACCATCAGCAGCGCCCGCTGCTGCCAAGGCAGATGCCGAGGCTACTAAGAAAGCGGTGGCCGGCCTGCTGCCGGTAGCCTTGTTGCGCAGCCAGAATATCGATGTGGCGCTGAGTGCCGGGGCGCTCGACATCATGACCTATCCCATTCGGCAGTTCCGCGTAGCGGCAGCGGCACGTGGCGGTGTGGTCAATGTCAGCGAACTGCGCGGCAGCATCTATAACGGCAGCTTCAGCGTGCCGGCCAATATTGATGTGCGTGGCACCCAGCCGGTGATCAGCCTGAGTCCGAACATCCAGAATATCGATCTTGGCCCCATCGCCAAGTCGGCGCTGAAAAAGGATGTGTTCACCGGGCGCATGAACTTCAACGGCTCCGTCAAGGTCACGGGCAACGATGCCGATGCCTGGATCAGGAGCGCGCAAGGCCCGAACACGCTGCGTCTGGATAACGGCCTGATCAAGGGCGTGAATGTCACCGATGCTCTGTTCAATGCCCTCGGCCAGTATCAGGCCTTGCTGCCGGCCCTGACCGGTCGCGATGTCGCGACCCTGAAAGGCAAGGTGCGCGATACCGAGATCGTCAGCATGCTGGGCGAGACCAGCCTGAATCAGGGCGTGGTCAGCAACAAGTCCATGAAGGCCGACCTCAAGGACATCCAGGTCGGTGGCAACGGCACCTACAACCTGGTCACGCAGGATGTGGATTACCGCTTCCAGCTCAAGCTCGACAAGAAATTCTGGGGCACGAAATACACCAAGATGGCGGAATATCCGATTCCTGTTCGTTGCAACGGCAATCTGAAGGGCAGCTTTGCCACGCTCTGCGGGCTCGATCAGCAGGGCATGCAAGGCATCGTCACGCAGATGGCGCAGGCGCGTCTGAACGAGGAAGTGGACAAGGGCAAGGCCAAGCTGGAAACCAAGCTCAACGAAAAATTGGGTGAAAAGCTCAATCCGCAGCAGCAAGAAGCCGTGAAGCAGATCTTTGACCTCTTCAAACGCTGAGTTCGCGACGCGCGTACTGGATTGGTTCGACTGCCACGGCCGCAAGGACCTGCCGTGGCAGCAGGCCGTCACGCCCTATCGCGTCTGGGTGTCCGAGATCATGCTGCAGCAGACGCAGGTGGCGACGGTCATTCCCTATTTCGAGCGCTTCATGCAGCGTTTCCCCACGCTCGCCGACCTCGCGCAAGCGCCGCTGGATGATGTGCTGCATCTGTGGACCGGCCTTGGCTACTACGCTCGTGGCCGCAATCTGCACAAAGCCGCGCGCCTGGCGCTGGCCGAGCATGGCGGCGAACTGCCGCAATCGGTGGATGCCCTGAGCGCCTTGCCGGGCATAGGCCGCTCCACGGCCGGTGCCATCCGCTCGCTGGGCCACGGTCTGCCCGCCGCCATTCTCGATGGCAATGTGAAACGCGTACTGGCGCGGCACGAGGCGCTTGCCGGCGACCCGGCCAAAAGCGATGTGCTCAAGCAGTTCTGGGCCGTCGCTGAAGCGCACACACCAGCCTTGCGCACCGCCCACTACAACCAGGCCATGATGGATCTGGGCGCTACTCTTTGCACGCGCAGCAAGCCGGCCTGCGGCATCTGCCCCTTGCGTGACAGCTGTAAGGGACTGCTCAGCGGAAACCCTACGCAATATCCGCAGAAAGTGCGCAAAGCGGCGGTGCCCGAGAAGTCCGTGCGCTTCGTGATTCGCTTGAATGAGCAAGGTCAGGTCTGGTTGCAGCAGCGCCCGGCGGTGGGCATCTGGGGCGGTTTGTGGAGCTTCCCGGAGCAGCCGCTTGACTTGCCGATGCCGTCAGCAAACGAATCCTGGCCCGCGTTCTGGCATGTCTTCAGCCATTTTCGCCTGCATATCCACCCGGTCATCGAGCGTATGGGCATGGATGAGGCACTTGCGGTTAACGAGGCCCATGGCCAGTGGGTTACACTTCCGCCCCTGCCGGCGGCATTGCCTGCCCTGGGCCTGCCGACCCCCGTCCAACAGCTGTTACAGCGCCTGCAAGCGCTGGTGGAGACCGAGACATGACGCGATTGGTGCAATGCCGCAAATTGAAGCAGGAGCTTGAAGGTCTCGCCTTCCCGCCATTCCCCGGCGCCAAGGGTCAGGCCATCTTTGACACCGTCTCCAAGGAGGCCTGGATGCAGTGGCTCAAGCACCAGACCATGCTCATCAACGAAAACCACCTCAAGGTCATGGAGCCCAGTGCCCGCCAGTTCCTCGAAGAACAGCTGGAGAAATTTCTCAGCGGCGACGACTACGAGCGCCCGAAAGGCTGGGTTCCCGAAAAATGAGTACAGGGCAAGCAACCCCGACACGCGGACCGACCTCACTGGCCGAACTGGAGCGCCAATACGCCTACATCGCCCCGACCAAAGTGCACTGGGGCGACATGGATGCGCTGGGTCACGTCAACAATGTGGTCTATTTCAAATATCTGGAAAACACGCGCCTCACGATGATGGAGTCGCTGGGCATCTTCCCGCGTCTCTTCGAAGAAGGCACAGGCCTAGTCATCGCCGATGCCCATTGCCGCTACAAGGCTCCGGTGATCTATCCCGACACCTTGCATATCGCCGTCCGTGCCGAGCTGATTGGCGATGACCGCGTATGTTTCCACTACGCCCTGTTCAGCGAGAGTCTGCAACGCGTCGCCGCTGAAGCAGAGACCATCCAGGTCTGCGTGAACCCGCAAACCGGCCGCAAAACCGCCATGCCATTGTGGTTCCGAGAGTCGTTGGCACGCCTTACCATCTGATCTGTGGATAGCAAAAAGAGGTTTATCGTGGTTGCGCGCTACGGATGCGCTCAACCACGATAAACCTCTTTCTGCATGCAGCCGTCCGGTGAGCAGCACTGATTAACGGTGTAAACACTCAGTCGGAGCGCCGCCCTCAACGGGTGCGCAGGTGGGGGGAGGCATCATCTGCGGCGGGCGTCCGTAGCCCGCAGTAGATGATGTCTCCCCCCACATACCACGATCAGTTACGGCCTGCGCGCTTACGGTCGTTTTCGGTCAGATGACGCTTGCGGATGCGAATGCCCTGCGGCGTGACTTCGACCAGCTCGTCGTCTTCGATGAACTCGAGAGCCTGTTCCAGCGTGAAGCGAATAGCCGGAGTCAGCACGATGTTTTCATCGGTGCCGGAGGCGCGAACGTTGGTCAGCTGCTTGCCCTTGGTCGGGTTCACGGCCATGTCGTCGCCACGGGCGCAAAGGCCGATGACCATGCCTTCGTAAACTTCGGTCTGCGGGCCGATGAACATGCGGCCGCGCTCCTGCAGGTTCCACAGCGCGTAGCCGAGAGCGGTACCCTGCACCATCGAGATCAGCACGCCGTTCTGGCGCTTGGCCACATCGCCGGACTTGACCGGGCCGTAGTGCGAGAAGCTCGAGGTCATGATGCCGGTGCCGGAGGTCATGGTCAGGAACTCGGAGCGGAAGCCGATCAGACCGCGCGACGGCACGGTGGCCTCGATGCGGATGCGGCCCTTGCCGTCCAGAATCATATTGGTCATGTCGCCTTTACGCGAACCCATCTGCTCCATGACGCCGCCCTGATGCTGTTCTTCGACGTCGAAAATGACGTTCTCGAACGGCTCGGACTTCACGCCATCGATGACCTTGAAGATGACTTCCGGACGCGACACGCCCATTTCGAAGCCTTCGCGACGCATGTTCTCGATCAGCACCGAGAGATGCAGCTCGCCACGGCCGGAGACCTTGAAGCGGTCCGGGCTGTCGGTTGGTTCAACGCGCAGCGCGACATTGTGGATCAGTTCCTTTTCCAGGCGATCCTTGATGTTGCGCGAGGTCACATACTTGCCTTCGCGGCCGGCGAACGGCGAGTTGTTGACCTGGAAGGTCATGTTCACGGTCGGCTCATCCACGCTCAGCTGCGGCATGGCTTCAACACAGGTCGGGTCGCAAAGGGTGTCGGAGATGCCCAGCTTTTCGATGCCGGTGATGCAGACGATGTCGCCGGCTTCGGCTTCCGGTACTTCGATACGGGTCAGGCCGTGGTAGCCCATGATCTGCAGGATGCGGCCGTTGCGCTTGTTGCCTTCGTGATCAACCACTACCACCGGGGTGTTGGTCTTGACGCGGCCACGGGTGATACGGCCGATGCCGATGACGCCAACATAGCTGTTGTAGTCCAGCGAGGAAATCTGCATCTGGAACGGGCCGTCGCTGTTCACCGGCGGCGGGCTGACGCGGTCGATGATGGTCTGGAACAGCGCGGTCATGTCGGTGCCGAGCTTGTCAGCTTCAAAGCCGGAGATGCCGTTCAGGCCGGAGGCGTAGACCACCGGGAAGTCGAGCTGTTCATCGGTGGCGCCGAGGTTGTCGAAGAGTTCGAAGACTTGGTCCATGACCCAGTGCGGACGCGCGCTCGGACGGTCGACCTTGTTCAGCACGACGATCGGCTTGAGGCCGCGGGCGAAGGCCTTCATGGTCACGAAGCGGGTCTGCGGCATCGGGCCGTCGACCGAGTCGACGAGCAGGCAGACGGAGTCGACCATGGACAGCACGCGCTCGACTTCGCCACCGAAGTCGGCGTGACCCGGGGTATCGACGATGTTGATGCGGTATTCCTGGCCATCACGGGCATCCGTCCAGCGGATGGCGGTGTTCTTGGCGAGAATGGTGATGCCGCGCTCTTTTTCCAGATCGTTGGAGTCCATCACGCGTTCGACGTCGTTGCCGCGATCACCGAAGGTGCCGGACTGCTGCAAGAGCTTGTCCACCAGAGTGGTCTTGCCGTGGTCAACGTGGGCGATAATGGCGATGTTACGAATTTGTTTGATGGACACAGTGGGTCTCGGACAGCGGTCAAAATTTGGGCGCGAAGTATAGCCGAAAAATGCGTTCAGGTGTTGGCGTGCATTCGGCCTGCTCCGAAAGCAAAAAAGGCCGCTCAATGAGCGGCCTTTTTTGTCAGTCAGTACTGCCTAGGCAGCATCGACTTACTTCTTGATGATGACCTTCACTTCACCCTGAGCCACCGCAACAACGCGACGATTCAGTGTCTGGCCTTCAACAGTCTTGTTGTCTGCAACCGGCTGCGATGCACCGTAGCCTTTCGCGGAGATGCGATCAGCAGCGATACCGTAGTTGTTTGTCAGAACAGCGGCGACGGCATTGGCACGATCCTGGCTGAGTGCGTCATTGAGCGCAGCTTCGCCACGCGAGTCGGTGTGGCCCTGAACTTCAACCTTGGCGGTCGGGTATTCCTTCATCAGCTTGGCAACGGCTTCGATTTCAGCGTTGTAAGCAGGCTTGACGACCGACTTGTTGGTGTCAAACAGAACGCGGATTTCCTTGGTGACAGTTTCTGTCAGCATTTTCGGGCAGCCGTTGGCATCAACAACAACCGTGGTCGGTGTACCCGGGCACTTGTCGAGGTTGTTGGCTACGCCATCTTTGTCATCATCGCCAGGAGCTGCGACAACGGCAGCCACGGGGGCGAGAACTGCTGGTGCAGCGGCAGTGGCTTTCGAGCCGCCAAATGCGTAGAGCACGCCAACAGAGGCGATACCGTCGACATCATTGCCGAAGGAATCTTCAACATATTGAACACCACGAATTTCACCGCGGAGCGACAAGTTGTTGGACAGCTCATAGAAAGCACCCACGGCTGTGTTGACGATGGTGCTGTCAAAAGTCGTATCTGCGCCGGTGTTGTCAGTTTCTACACGAGTCTGACCGCCACCAACCAAGATGTATGGCTGAAATTTGTTGGCAGTGTTAAAGCGGTAGTAGGCATCGAGTGTGGTGTTTTGAAAGCGGACATCGCCGCCGCCGGTAACATCACCTTCGGTTTGGCCGAAACGAGCTTCCAGGCCAACATTCGGGGTTACACGATAACCCAGAGCGATTGAGCCAGTGCTTGAGCCGTCTTCAAGGCCCAGGTCGTTATCGAACATGTGGTAGCCAACCATCGGGCTGACAGTGAATTCGGCATGAGCTGCCATGGCAGCTGAAGCCAGGATTGTTGCCACAGCGAGTTGATGCAATTTCATGATCATTTAGTCCTTTAGCAGGTTGTATAATGCGCGGCAAGGGTAAAAACCCACGCCAAATCCGTCAAACAAATTCCGACGAGAATATCAAAACGACAAGATTCCGATGTCGTTTACACACAAACAGTAACATACCCGAGAAATGTCCGTGAGTAATCATTTGCAGCGTTTTCAATTCCTCAAAGGCGCCGTGCGCGGTGAGGTTTGCCAGCTTGATGAGGCATATCAGGCAGTTCTTTCGCGCCATGATTATCCTGCACCAATTCGGAGTTTGCTAGGTCAGGCCCTAGCAGGTGTTTCCCTGATGACTGCTAATCTGAAGTTTGAGGGCTGCCTCATCCTGCAGGTTCAGGGCAACGGTCCTATGTCGCTATTGATGGTCGAATGCAATCATCGTGGCGAAATGCGTGGTATCGCGCGATACGACGAAGCACTCATGGCTGAGCAGACGGAGTTTACCTGGGCTGCGCTGGTTGGCGAGGGGCAGATCATCCTGACCCTGGACCCTGAAGATGGCGAACGTTATCAGGGTATTGTGGCCTTGCAGGGAGAGACCTTGGGTGTTGCCCTGGCAGGCTATTTCGAGCAGTCCGAGCAGTTGCCGACCTATTTCAATCTGGCGGCTGATGGCGTGCGTGCGGGAGGGCTGATGCTGCAGATTTTGCCGCAAACCGACGACCAAGAAGAGGATGACGATCTCTGGGAGCGTGCCCAGGGTCTGGCTCAGACCTTGAGGATTGAGGAGCTGCTGGAGCTTCCATTGCAGGAAACCTTGTATCGTCTTTTTCATGAAGAAGAGGTCGAGCTTTACCCGACCCATGATTTGAGCTTCCTTTGCAGTTGTTCGCGCGAGCGTAGCGGTAATGCTTTACGAGCGATTGATCTCGATGAGCTGCTGGAGATCGCGGCAGAGCAGCATGGCAAGATCGAGGTTGATTGCCAGTTCTGTCGTCAGCGTTATGTTTTCGATGAAATTGATTTGCGCCAGCTGCATTTGCCGGCTGCTGCCGGCAGTGAAAGCCTGCAGTAAAGTCAGCGCGACAGTCTCAGGCCGACTTTCAGCGGCAATTCGATCAGCAGCTCAAGTCCGCCGTCACTGGCGTTGCCGAGTTGAATGCGCCCTCGGTGCTGCCGCACGATACGCGCGACAATGGCCAGGCCCAGTCCTGAGCCTTGCGTGCTGCGTGACTGGTCGCCGCGCTGAAATGGTTGCATGAGCTCTTCGGCGCGGGCCATGTCTATGCCCGGACCATGATCTCGGCAGTGTAGGCAGATGCGATCTGCCGTTGCCCATGTCCGCACTTCGAAGGGGCCGACACCATAACGCAGCGTGTTCTGCAGCAGATTGGCCAAAACACGCTTGAATGACAGCCTGCGCAATTCAATGAGAGGGAGGTTACCGAGATCGAGAACGGTTTCGAGCTGACTTTGTACCTGGTGCGAGATTTCACGAAGCAGCTCATTCAGATCCACACGTTCCATGGGCTCTTCCGAGCCATCGCGCATGAAGGCGATGAACTGATCGAGAATGGCATCCATGTCCTCTATATCGAGAATCATGCCTTCGGCAAGCTCTGGATCACGCAGCATCTCGGCAGTCAGCCGAAGGCGTGTCAGAGGTGTGCGCAGGTCATGTGAAATGCCGGCCAGCATCACTGTCCGTTCGCGTTCGGCTTGCCGAATCTGTGCTGTCATCAGATTGAATGCGCGATTCACTGCACGGATTTCGCTGGGGCCGCTGTTGATGTCGAGTTCTGTGCTGTGCAGTCCGCGGCCGACGCGAATAGCGGCCAGCTGCAGACGCTTCAGCGGGCGATTAAGTTGGCGGGCCAATACCACGATGGCCATGAGCGACAGCAAGGGCACGCCGAGTACCCAGCCGATGATGATTCCAGGGCTGTACTGCTGAATGAAGCGGAGCTCTTCAGAGACCCACATCGGTGTTTTGGTCGGCGCCTGAATCCACAAGGTCGGTATCGGCTTGAACTCGAAATAGACTCGAGCAGTTGTGTTCAGTTCTTTTTCCAGCTGTTTCTGGAAGCGGTCCGTGAAAAGCTCAGCAAACCATTTCTCTGCTGGTTTTGGAAAGAGGGCTGGATCGCGAACTACAACAAGATTGCCAAACTGGCGAAGCTCGAGATCAATCAGCTCTGCGGAGGGTTGTCCGCTTAGGTCGGCACGGCGCAGGAGATCGAGTCGCAATGCCGAGGTATGCGCGTGCTGCTTGATCTCCGGCAGATACAGGTTCTTCCAGAAAAAAGCGATGGACAGTGTCTGGCTGGCCAGCACTACCACAGCGATCACCAGTGTGGTGCGCATGAAACTTGAGCGTGGCTTAAGTCGTTGCAAAAGCCCACTTTTGCGATGAAGCCCAGGCTCGCCGGACATGTCAGCTCTGGCCATCCGGGACAAAAACATAACCTATGCCCCACACGGTCTGGATATAGCGAGCGTGCGCCGGGTTTTCCTCGATCATGCGGCGCAGGCGTGAGACCTGAACATCAATCGAGCGCTCCATGGCTCCCCATTCCCGTCCACGTGCCAGTGACATGAGCTTGTCGCGCGTGAGCGGTTCCCGAGGATGTTGCACCAGCGCCTTGAGCACGGCGAATTCGCCGGTGGTGAGATTGACCGTTTCACCATCGCGGGTGAGCTGGCGCGTGGACAGGTCCAGGCTCCAGGGCCCGAAGTTCACGGTTTCGGCAGTTTGTGACGGTGCCCCAGGCAGCTCGCGCGACTGTCGGCGCATGACAGCCTTCATGCGAGCCAGCAGCTCCTGCGGATTGAATGGCTTCGGCAGGTAATCATCGGCGCCGGCTTCGAGGCCGCTGATGCGGTCACTGTCGGCGCCTCTGGCGGTGAGCATGATGATGGGAGTGTTGTTGCCGGCATCACGCAGACGCTTGCAGATGGTCAGGCCGTCTTCGCCGGGCAGCATGAAGTCGAGCACGATCAGGGCGAAGAGTTCGCGCGCCAGTGTGCGGTCCATCTGGATGGCGTCGGCGACGGTACGCACGGCATAGCCCTGATCTTCGAGAAAGCGCTGCAGCAGATTGCGCAGACGGACATCGTCATCGACGACCAGAATTCGGTGCTGTTCTTTCGGTTGTTCGCTGCTGGCAGATTCCATGCGTGTCCTCGGGCGAGCTGAGCGGTGGCAGGCAAGCCCCGAGTGTACGCAGCGCCTGCGCGTTTGCCTATGTCAGCGCAGCAGATGTAGCGTCAGCCATTCTGCGTATAATCCGGCTCTCTTCAAGCACCCTTGCGATGCTGCTTATTGATTTGCCGAGTATGTTCATGTCATCGATTGCCCAACAGATTGCCCGCGAATTATCCGTCCGTACCGAGCAGGTCGAAGCCACCATTACGCTGCTGGATGGCGGCGCGACCGTGCCGTTCATCGCGCGTTATCGCAAGGAAGTGACGGGTGAGCTGGATGATACGCAGCTGCGTAATCTGGAAGAGCGGCTGCTGTATCTGCGTGAGCTGGAAGATCGGCGTGCGGCCATCCTGAAAAGCATTCAGGAGCAGGGCAAGCTCGATGACGCCTTGAAGGCGCAAATTCTGGAGGCCGACACCAAGTCGCGGCTGGAGGACTTGTATTTGCCGTTCAAGCCCAAGCGCACCAGCAAGGGTTTACAGGCGCTGGCGGCGGGCATCGGCCCATTGGCGGATATGTTGCTGGCGGAGCCGGTGCGTGTACCGGAGCAGGAAGCGCTGGCGTTCCTCAAGCCGGTGGCTGACGAAGGTGGCATGGCCTACCCGGATGTGAAGACGGTGCTTGAGGGCGCGCGTCATATCCTCATGGAGCGCTTTGCCGAGCAGGCCGATTTGCTCGCCACGCTGCGCCAGTATTTGAAAGACAGGGCACAGATCAGCGCGCGGGTCATCGTGGGTAAGGAAAACGAGGGTGCGAAGTTCCGCGACTATTTCGAGCATGACGAGAAGTGGGTGGATGCGCCGTCGCATCGTGCACTGGCGATTTTCCGTGGCCGCAACGAGGGCTTCCTGAGCATGAGCCTGACCTTGCCGGATGCCGCCGAGAGTGCGGTGCATCCCTGCGAGGCGGTGATTGCCGGCGCGGTCGGCATTACCGATCAGGGCCGTCCGGCCGATGCCTGGCTGCGCGAGGTGGTGCGCTGGACCTGGCGCGTGAAGCTGCTCACGCACCTCGAAACCGAGTTGCTGACCGAGCTGAAAGTGCGTGCCGAGGAAGAGGCGATTCGCGTTTTTGCCCGCAACATGAAGGATCTTTTGATGTCGGCCCCGGCCGGTCTGCGCCCAACGCTGGGGCTGGACCCCGGCCTGCGCACGGGCTGCAAGGTGGCGGTGGTGGACGGCACCGGCAAGCTCGTCGCCAACACCACCATCTTCCCGCATGAGCCGCGCAAGGACTGGGATGGCTCGCTGCATACGCTGGCGAAACTGTGCGCCGAACACAAGGTCGAGCTGGTGGCGATCGGCAACGGTACGGCGTCACGCGAGTCCGACAAGCTCGTGGCTGAATTGATGAAGAAGCATCCCGAGCTGAAGCTGACCAAGATTGTGGTCAGCGAGGCGGGAGCGTCGGTGTATTCGGCGTCGGAGCTGGCTGCGCGCGAGTTTCCGAATCTGGATGTGACCTTCCGCGGCGCGGTATCTATCGCGCGGCGCTTGCAGGATCCGCTGGCGGAGCTGGTGAAGATCGAACCGAAGGCGATCGGCGTGGGCCAGTATCAGCATGATGTGAATCAGGTGAAGCTGGCGCGCATGCTCGATGCTGTCGTCGAGGATTGCGTGAACGCGGTCGGCGTGGATGTGAACACGGCGTCGGCACCGCTGCTGGCGCGCATCGCCGGCCTGAATGCGACGCTGGCGCAGAACATCGTGAACTTCCGCGATGCCAATGGCGTATTCGCCTCGCGTGATGCCCTGAAGCAGGTGCCGCGGTTTGGCGAGCGTACCTTCGAGCAGGCCGCCGGCTTTTTGCGCGTGTCGGGTGGCAGCAATGCGCTGGATGCCTCGGCGGTGCATCCCGAGTCTTATCCGATTGTGCACAAGCTTCTGGCTAGCACCGGCAAGAGCTTGCCTGAGCTGCTGTCTGACCCGCGCGTGTTGCGGGCGGTGAATGCCGAGCAGTTTGTGGATGAACGATTCGGTTTGCCGACCGTGCGCGACATTTTGCGCGAGCTGGAGAAGCCGGGTCGCGACCCGCGCCCGGAATTCAAGGCGGCGGTGTTTAGCGAGACTGTCACCGAAATCCGCGATCTTGTGCCGGGCATGATTCTCGAAGGCGTGGTGACCAATGTCACCGCGTTTGGCGCGTTTGTGGACATCGGCGTGCATCAGGATGGTCTGGTGCATATCTCGGTGCTGTCCGACAAGTTCATCAAGGACCCGCATGAGGCCGTTAAGGCAGGTGACATCGTGAAGGTGAAAGTGGTGGAAGTGGATGTGGCGCGCAAACGCATTGCGCTGTCCTGCCGCCTGAATGACACGCCGGTGCCGGCGGCTCGCGCTGGTCGTGATGACAACAAGCCTGCTTCGCGTGGAGCACCGCCGGCCCGAGGCGGTCAGCGTGCTGCGGCATCAGCATCCGCCGGACAGGTTGGCGGTACACTCGGCGACCTGTTCCGCAAAGCCGGTGTGTCACGATGACTCTGACACGGCGAGGGAGACACTGATGGATGCGACTTTGATGCAGCAACTGGCTTGGCTGGAGCGCGAGCCCGAGTGCCTGCAAGGCATGCAGCGCGGCCTCGAAAAAGAAGCGCTGCGTGTGCAGCCGGACGGCTGGCTGGCGCAGACGCCGCATGCTGCCGCGCTGGGTTCGGCGCTGACGCATCCGAACATCACCACGGACTATTCCGAGGCGCTGATCGAGCTGATCACGCCGCCTTGTGACAGCATCTCCACGGCGCTGGGCTGGCTCGACGATGTGCATCGCTATGTCTATGCCAACATCGGCAGCGAGCGCCTGTGGGTCAACTCCATGCCCTGCAAGCTCGGCCCGGACAGCAACATCCCGCTGGCGCAGTACGGCAGCTCCAACATCGGCCGCATGAAGACGCTGTACCGCCACGGCCTTGGCCTGCGCTACGGCCGCCGCATGCAGACCATCGCCGGCATTCATTACAACCTGTCGTTCCCGGACAGCTTCTGGCAGCGCTGGCAGCAGCAGGCCGGCGATGCGCGCTCGCTGCAGGATTTCAAGTCGGAGAAGTACCTGAGTCTGGTGCGCAATTTCCAGCGCCACAGCTGGCTGCTGCTGTATCTGCTGGGCGCCAGCCCGGCCGTCTGCGGCACCTTTCTGGAGGGTCGCGATCATGGGCTGCAAGCTATGCCGTCCGGCACTTTGTATCTGCCGGATGCCACCTCGCTGCGCATGAGTTCGCTGGGCTATCAGAACGATGCCCAGTCTGATTTGCAGGTGTCTTACAACGCGCTGGGTGAGTACATCCATGATCTCGATCGTGCCATTCGCACACCGTATGCGCCCTATGCGGCGGCGGGCGTGGTCAAGGATGGTGTGTATCAGCAGATCAACGCCAACATTCTGCAGATCGAGAACGAGTATTACGGCCTGATTCGTCCCAAGCGCACCATCCGCAGCGGTGAGCGCCCGACGCAGGCGCTGGCGCGGCGCGGCGTGGAGTATGCGGAGCTGCGCTGTGTCGATCTCGATCCCTTCGAGCCGCTGGGCATCAGCCGTGACAGCGCACATTTCCTCGAAGTGTTTGCGCTGCATTGCCTGCTCAGCGACAGCCCGCTGTTTGCCGATGAAGACTATCGCCGCCTGCCGCTGAATCAGCAGGCCATGGTCGAGCGCGGTCGCGATGCCAGCTTGCGTCTGCATGGCAAGGCTGGCGAAGAAGACTTCCGGACCTTGGCGGCGCAATTGTTCGGCGAGCTGCTGCCGGTGGCCCAGTTGCTTGATGCAGCGCATACCACCGGTGGCTACTCCTCGGCATTGGCGCTGCAAATCGACAAGCTCAAGGAGCCGGCCATGACCGGCTCGGCCATGGTGCTGCGCAGCCTGCAGGATCACGACGGCTGCTTCTACAGCTTCGCTCAGGACTGTGCTGATCGCATGCGTGACACTTTCCTGGCGCGACCGCTGCCGGATCAGCGTTTGAGCGAGCTGCAGGCGCTGGCGGCAAAATCCCTGGATGATCAGGCGGCGATGGAGGCTTTGCCTCAGCTGCCGTTCGATGATTTTTTGGCGGCGTATTTCGCCTGAACCGACTATTGAGGTGTGACATGCCGAGTTTGCCGAATCACCGCATCAGCAATGCCTTGCTGGCCTTGCTGGCGCTGGTCGCGATGCTGGTGGCGCTGTATCTGCAACATCACGATGGCCTTGAGCCCTGCCCGCTTTGCATCTTTCAGCGCGTGGCAGTGATCAGCTTCGGCGTATTTGCCTTGCTGGCGGCCTTGCATGGCCCGCGCGCCTGGGGCCAGCGTGTTTATGCCGGTTTGATGGCCGTGAGTGCCATCGGTGGTGTTGTGGTCGCAGGCCGTCATGTCTGGTTGCAGCATCTGCCGGCCGATCAAGTGCCATCCTGTGGCCCCGGTCTGGACTTCTGGATTGCCGCGCTGCCCTGGCAGCAGGTTATCCAGCAAGTGTTTCAAGGTTCGGGCGAGTGCGCCAAGGTTGATTGGACCTTGCTCGGTCTGAGCCTGCCGGGCTGGACGCTGCTGCTGTTCGCCGGTCTTTTGCTGGCCGCGCTGGTGCAGGCTGTTCGTCGCCCGAGCTGACTTTTCTCGCGCCGGCATTGGCGCATGGGCAAAACCTGTTCTATACCTGATGCAAGGATGCTCGGGAGCTCGACAGGATGTCATTGGCGACGGTAGAGACCTGCGCCAGCCTCGGGCTGGCCGCACCGAGTGTGCGCGTAGAAGTGCATTTGTCGGCCGGGCTGCCCGGCCTTGCCATTGTCGGCATGCCGGAAGCGGTCGTGCGCGAAAGCAAGGATCGTGTGCGTTCGGCGCTGCTCAATAGCGGCTTTGAGTTTCCAGCCCAGCGCATCACCATCAATCTCGCCCCCGCCGACCTGCCGAAAGAAGGCGGTCGTTATGATTTGCCGATAGCACTGGGCCTGTTGGCGGCCAGTGGGCAAATACCCTCGCAAGCGTTGGAGCGCTTGGTGGTCATGGGCGAGCTGGCGTTGTCCGGCGAACTGACGGCGGTCACCGGCGTGCTCTCCGCGAGTCTGGCCAGCGCGGCTTCGGGCAAGACGCTGGTGGTTCCGCAGGCCAATGCACGTGAGGCGCTGCTGGCGAAAACAACGCCTGTACTGGCAGCGCCACATCTGCTGGCGCTGGTGCGACATTTGCGCGGTATTGAGGCGCTTGCGCCGACGTCGCTGCCGGCCTGTCTTGAGCCATCTCCTGTGCTGGCCTTGCCGGATCTGGCGCAAGTCTGTGGTCAGCCGTTGGCGCGGCGTGCGCTGGAAGTGGCGGCGGCAGGGGCGCACTCCATCCTGTTTTACGGCCCGCCCGGCTCCGGCAAGACCTTGATGGCATCCTGCTTGCCGGGCCTGCTGCCGCCGTTGTCTGCCGAGATTCAGCTGCAGTCAGTTGCGCTGCATTCCTTGCGAGGACTGGTGCGTGCGCAAGATCATCAGCCGCCCTTGAGAATGCCGCACAGCTCGACTTCGGCAGCGGCGCTGATTGGCGGCGGCAGAGCCATTCCCCTGCCTGGCGAAATCAGTCTGGCGCATGGCGGGGTGCTGTTTCTCGATGAGTTGCCGGAGTTCAATCGACAGGCGTTGGAGTCGCTGCGTGAGCCGTTGGAGTCGGGCGAGATTGTCTTGTCCCGGTCGCGCCAGCAGCTGCGATATCCGGCGCGATTCCAGTTAGTGGCGGCGATGAATCCCTGCCCTTGTGGTCAGCGTGGGCAGATTGGCGGCAGTTGTCGTTGCACGCCGGAGCAGATGTCACGCTATCAGGCCCGACTGTCCGGACCTTTGCTGGATCGGCTGGATTTGCGCGTTGCTGTACAGCCTGTGCCTTTATCGGCGTTGGCGGCGGAAGCTGTCGAAAATGAGAGCAGTGCGATGGTGCGGGCACGAGTCTGCGCCAGTCTGGCGCGGCAGCAGGCTCGGCAGGGCTATGCCAATGCCTGTTTACCCGGTCATGCGTTGCCTCAAATGCTCACGCCGGCCGTCACACGCTTTGCGCAAGCGGCCGGCGAGCGGCTGCAGCTGTCGGCGCGCGCTTACCACCGTGTCTTGCGGGTGGCACGCACGGTGGCCGATCTGGCGCTGGCAGACGCGGTGAGCAGCGCTCATGTGGCTGAGGCGCTGTGTTATCGCGGCAGTGTGCTGACGGATTAGGCGGCTTTAGAGCGTGGCTATGTTCAGAGCGTCCCCACATAAAAATCGCGCTGAATGTTGGCGGCGTTTTCCGGCACATTGGCGTAGTGCGTGAACTCGGTCTCGCCGAGATGACGCAGCACATCTTCATCGAGCCAGCAGACTTCATGGCTGAAGGTGTCGACCTGGTTCAGCAAGGCAAAAGCGGCATCAGCCATGATGGCGGGTTTGCGCGCGGCAGCTAGTCCGGCATCGCCGGCGGTCATGCCGACGGCGGCGGTGGCAATCAGCGTGGCCGGCCACAGGGTATGAACACGAATGCCACGGGACCTGGTTTCCTGCGCGAAGCCCAGGCTGAGCAGGGTCATCGCGTATTTGGTCGATGTGTAAGGCGCAAACGCACCCAGCCAGCCCGGATCGAGATTGATCGGCGGGCAGAGATTGAGCACCTGGCCCTGACGCGCGGCGAGCTGCGGCAGGCATTCGCGCATGGTGATCATCGGGGCGCGGGTGTTGAGCGCGTGCATCAGGTCGTAGTGTTTGGTGCTCGTCGCTGCTACCGGTGTGACGCCAATGAAGCCGGCGTTATTGATCAGCACATCGATGCCGCCAAAGTGCGCGACAGACTCTTCAATGGCGCGTGTCAGCTGAGCCTCATCGCGGGCATCACAGACAATCGGCAGCGCCTGGCCGCCAGCGGCACGAATTTCCTCGGCTACGGAATGAATGGTGCCGGGCAGGCGCGGGTTGGGCTGGTCCGATTTGGCGGCGATGACGATGTTGGCGCCTTCGCGGGCAAAGCGCAGGGCAATCTCACGGCCGATGCCACGGCTGCCGCCGGTGATGAACAAAGTGCGGTTTTGCCAATTTTGAGCGGTTGCAGTCATGTGAACAGTCCTGAGGTAAAAAACGACTTAAAGAGCTTGGAGCTTAACCGGCAGCTGATCGCGCGGGGTAGGCAAGGAGGTGAAATTGATCGGCATCACATAATCATCGGCGACAGACCAGCGGAAGCGCAGCAGCAGCTGATACAGGATGGCCTTGATTTCGATTTCGGCGAAATGCAGTCCGATGCACATGTGCGCACCGCCACCGAAGGGCAGGTACTGGTAGGGGTGCTGCTTGTGCTCGCGGCGTTCCGGGCTGAAGCGCTCCGGGTCGAACTGCTCGGGTGCGGTCCAGTACTGTGGCAAGTGATGCGACACGATGGGGCTGATGATCACATAGGTGTCGGCCGGGATGCGGTAGCCGGCGAAGTCCACTGGCTTCACGGTCTTGCGCGGCAGCACATGCACCGGTGACAGCAGTCGCAGCGACTCTTTCAGCACCAGCTCCATTTGCGGCAGCTGACCAAGGTCGTCATGAACCAGGCTGGTTTTACCGAGCGCCAGGGCTTCGTCGCGCAGGCGTCGCTGCCAGTCCGGGTGCTTGCCGAGCTGGTAGATCATGCTGGTCAGCGTGATGGTGCTGGTGTCGTGCGCGGCCATGAGCAGGAAGATCATGTGATTGACCACATCATCGTCGGTGAAGCGGTTGCCCTGCTCATCTTCGGCGATGCAAAGCCGGCTGAACAAATCCGAGCCGGGATCGCGGCGCTTGGCGCCGATGCGGGAGCGGAAAAAAGCTTCCAGCGTCGCCCGGCCACGCAGACCGCGTTGCCAGCGTCCGCCGGGAACGGGGTAGCGCACAATAGCGGTACCGGCTTTCACGCAGTCGACAAAAGCCTCGTTGATCTTGTCGGCGGCCTTGCCCAGTGGCTCGCCCATGAAGACCTCGGTGGCGATATCCAGCGTCAGGCGCTTGAGCTCCGGGTACATCAGGAAGTGATTGCCGCGAGCCTGCTTCTGCCAGCGCGTCAGGCCTTGCTTGATGACCGGTTGCATACGCTGCAGATAGTCGGACAGCGCCGGCTTCTTGAACGCCGTCTGCAAAATACCGCGATGAAACTTGTGCTCATCAAAGTCGAGCAGCATGAGCCCGCGGTAAAAGAATTTCTCGATGAAAAAAGCCCAGCCCTGATGGCTGGAGAATGCTTGGTCGCTATTGCGCAGCACCAGTTCGATGGCATCAGGACCGCTCAATGCCAGGGAATTCAGGCCAAACGCATTGCCGCGAACGATCGGTCCCAGGCGCTGATGCATGTCCAGGCCGCTGCTCAATGGACGAAAGAGAAAATTCAGCGTCTGACCAATCACCGGCATGCCGCCCGCGGCAGGGATGTCTTTAAGCCCGAGGGGTGTCGTGATCGCTGTCATGAGTGTGCTCCTGGTGCGATGGCGGTGAGCTGTTGCGGCTTCTTGCCAAACACTTCGCCGAGGGCCGTGTGCTGAGCCCGCCGGCCACGCGCAATCTGGCGTTTGTGCCAGCGCGGCAGCAACCGTTGTGCTGTGTAGGTAAATGCCCGTGGTGCCAGCGTCAGCCACGGATACCAGGCGCTGACATCCGTCGGCAAGCCGAGCTGATCGAATTGTTCGCGGGTCAGGAAGAAGCGGCTCACGCTCAGGTGCTGCTGATAGACAAAGCGGCGCATCGGCTGCTGCAGGCCGTATTTCGCCAGCGTCGGAAAGTGGCGCAGCAGCGGCTCTTCGGACAGCGCCTTGCCCAGCGCCTTGCTAGTCCAGTCGGCGCGGCTTTGCGTCATCAAGGCCGTATTGAGCATGATCATGCCCTCGGTCTCGCTGAAACGCAGCCACTTTTCCTCGACACCCATGAGCCAGCAGGCATAGCTCCACAGCTGCATGACGCCGCGCGCTTCCTGCGGCGTGGCCTGGATGCCGAGCTTGCGCAGGCCGCCGAGCATCACCACGCTGAAGCCGAGGTAGGTCGCGGCCATGTCGATCTGGTTCAGCGGCACGCCCCATTGCGCATGATCCCAGTCCTCGCGCTGATTCAGCTGACGCCGCACGATGGCATGCACCAGACGCACATGCAGCGTCGATTGCACGCCGGCACCAAAGCGCTTCAGACCGCCGGGTTCGGTGCAGTCCATCCACCACTTGCCGGTTTCGGCGACGCGCTGCGAGGTGCCATTGGTGAGCGCGCCGGTCATCACCAGCGCCTGATTGAAGCCGGAAAGCAGATAGCCGCCCATCAGCGCCAGATCGCGCATGACTTGCAGGGCCGTCAGGCCGCTGGCATGGATGAAGCGCAGACCATCGTCGATCAGGGCGCGATCGAGCCAGGCCGGCGTGCTGTCGACCTCGGCAAAGAGCGCCTGCAGGGCTGGCGGGCATTCAGCCAGGCTATCCACCCCTTGCGTCAGCGCCTGCTGAAACAGGGCGCGGTTGTCCTTGGGCGATTGCATCAGCCATTCCGCAACAGCATCCATGAGCGGATCACCAACCTGCAGGCCAGACACGGCGTCATCATATTCGCTCCGGCTGGGCGCCAGATTGCGGCCAAGGATGAACTTCAGCAGCGTCGGCGTGGCTTGCTGGGTCTTGGCGAAGGGGCGAACACGGGTCGGGACAGGACAGGACGCGGTCATGATGGGACTCAGGTCATTGCGAGATGCCGACCATAATGTGAATATCTATTCGTATTCAATTCGCATTTTCTCTAGAGGCCGAAGTCATGCGCAAGAAGCCGCAACAGGAACGTTCGCGCCAGATGGTGGCAACGCTGATCGAGGCCACCGCGCGCTGTATCGCCGAGCGTGGCCTCGACAACACCAGCACGCCGCTGATCGCCGAACGTGCCGGCGTCAGCGTCGGCTCGCTGTATCAGTACTTCAGCAGCAAGGAGGCGCTGATCGAAGCCATGGTGGCGAAGCTGGCAGAAGACATCGGTACGGGTCTCGGGCGCTTGCCGATTGCGCCCGAGGCCAACTTTCGGGATCTGGTCAGCGGTGCCATCCGCTTCGGTTTTGCCACCCTGCACTCGCAGGACGGCCTCTATCTGGAGCTGGTACGCAACTGGCATCGCCTGCCGACACAGAAAGTGGCGGATGTTTTGCAGCAGCATTTTCTGGAACTGGCGCGTCTGTATTTTCTCAAGCATTACCGCGAATACCCGATTGCCGACTTGCAGGTGCGCTTGTTCATCATCACCAACAGCACGCTGTTTACCATGGTGCGGCAAGTCGGCCAGAGCAGCGCCTGGATTACCGAAGATGCCGTGGCAGAGGGGTTGATCGACATGATCACGGGTTACTTGCTGGCACCAGCCGTTGGCCAGCAACCCGCACTCTGACACCAGCGGTTGTCAATGCCGCCGTTGTGTGTTTAATTCTTGAACAGAGCTTTTGTTTCGGAGATGCATCATGACCGTCGTCAACTCGGCACTCGATAACCTCAAGCGCCCGCAACCGCGGCGCATGGATTTTGTCTTCGACGACAGCATTCCGATGGACTGGTTTGGCGGCGATCCGTTCAAGACCATGGTGCTGACCGCGCTGTCCGGCACGTTCCCCGAAGGCGAGCGTTTCTTTGTCGATTCCGTGCGGCATTATCAGAAGAATCTGAGTCCGGCCCTGGCCGCGCAAGTCAGCGGCTTCATCGGCCAGGAGGCCCATCACGGCCGCGAGCACGATGCCTTCAACCAGTTCATGCAGCGCAAAGGCCTGCCCATGGATCGCATCGAGAAATTCGTCATTGGCGGCATGAAATTCATGCGTCAGCGTCTGTCGCCCGAGCGGCAGCTGGCGATGACCTGTGCGCTGGAGCACTTCACGGCCATTCTCGCCGAGCTGGCGCTGGAGCATCCCGACTTTTTCGGCCCCATGGATGACCGCGTGAAGCCGCTCTGGTACTGGCATGCCATCGAGGAAAGCGAGCACAAGGCGGTGGCGTTTGATGTCTTTCAGGATCAGGTCGGCAGCTACTGGATTCGCAGCTCGCAGATGGCCATCAACAGCATCGAGTTCGTCTTTTTCACCGGCCTGCATACCTACCATCTGTTCAAGGCGCGTGGCATCCAGCGTGATTGGCGCATGCACCTCAAGGGCCTGAACGAAATGATCGGCACCAACCCTGGCTGGCTGCGCAAGATGAGCAAAGCCTATTTCGCCTACTACAAGCCGAGCTTTCACCCCTGGCAGCGCGACACCAACCGCGCCATGAACCACTGGAAGCAGGTTTACGGCATCGTTTAAAGCTGTTGATGACGCTGGCCTCGCCGGGGCCGCCTCTCTACAATCGCCGGCCTGCTGAACTGCCTGCCGGATGCCTCTGTGAACAACCTCAACCCACGTCAACGCGAAGCTGTACTGGCCATCACCGGGCCGGTGCTGGTGCTCGCCGGCGCGGGCTCGGGTAAGACCTCGGTCATCACCCGCAAGATCGCCTACCTGATTCAGGACTGCGGTGTGCCGGCGCACAAGATTCTCGCCGTCACCTTCACCAACAAGGCCGCCCGCGAAATGAAAGAGCGTGCCGCCAAGCTGGTGCACGGCCCGGAAGCGCGCGGCCTGATGGTTTCGACCTTCCACACGCTGGGCCTGACCATGCTCAAGCGGCATCCAGAAACCTTCGGCCTGAAGAAGAACTTTTCGATTTTTGATGCCGAGGACTCACGCACGCTGCTCGGCGAGCTGCTGCACAAGGAAAATGCCAGCGACAAGATCGATCTCGTGCGCAACCTCATCTCCGGCTACAAGAACGAGCTGATGCTGCCGGCCGAAGCGATGAGCCGCGCCGAAACCGATGTCGATGTGTTCGCGGCGACGGTCTACGAGCAGTACGAACGCCATCTGCGCGCCTACAACGCCGTCGATTTCGATGACCTGATCGTGCGTCCGACGCTGGCGCTGCAAAACGATACCGCGCTGCGTGAGCACTGGCAGAACCGTGTGCACTATCTGCTTGTGGACGAATATCAGGACACCAACGCCGCCCAGTATTCGATGGTGAAGAATCTCGTCGGGGCTCGTGCCACCTTCACCGCCGTGGGTGACGACGACCAGTCTATCTATGCCTGGCGCGGCGCGCGGCCGGAGAACATGGCGCAACTGGCGGTGGACTATCCGCAGCTCAAGCTGATCAAGCTGGAGCAGAACTATCGCTCCACCAGCCGCATTCTCAAAGCTGCCAACGCGGTCATCGCCAACAACCCGCATGTGTTCGAGAAGCAGCTGTGGAGCCAGCACGGGATGGGTGAGCCGATTCGCGTGATCCAGTGTGGCAGCGAAGACTCGGAGGCGGAAAAGGTCGCCACCGAAATTCTCAATCACAAGCTCATGCAGCGTACCGAGTTCCGTGATTACGCCGTGCTTTATCGTGGCAATTTCCAGGCGCGTGTGCTCGAAACCAAGCTCCGCGAATTGCAGGTGCCCTACAAGATCTCCGGCGGCCAGTCTTTCTTCGCGCGCTCGGAAATCAAGGATGTCATGGCCTATCTGCGTCTGATCATCAACCCCGAAGACGACAACGCGTTCCTGCGCATCATCAACACGCCTAAGCGCGAGGTTGGCCCCGCCACACTAGAAAAGCTCGGTGGCTACGCCCAGCAGCGCGACTGCGCCATGCTGCTGGCCTGCGACGAAATGGGTCTGGGCCTGCATGTCGGCGAGCGTGCTCACGGCCGCTTGCAGGATTTCGCGCAATGGCTGCAGGACACCGCGCGCGCCATCATCGATGGCGATGACCCGCTCGCGGCCATCAAGCAGATGCTCTCCGATATTCAATATCAGGACTACCTGCTCGACTCATCCCCGACGCCGCAGACTGCCGAACGTCGCATGGAGTCCGTGAACAGTTTCCTGGCCTCGGTACAGCGTCTGTGGGACAAGGTCGAAGACGAAGAAGATCGCGACATCGAAGCGGTGATTCGCAAATTAGTTTTGCTTGACCTGCTCGAACAACAGGCCGAAGAAGACAACAGCGACAAGGTTCAGCTCATGACCCTGCATGCCGCCAAAGGGCTGGAGTTTCCGCATGTGACCATGATGGGGCTGGAGGAAGACCTGCTGCCGCACCGCAACAGCATTGAGTCCGGCACGGTCGAAGAAGAGCGCCGCCTCATGTATGTCGGCATCACCCGCGCCAAACAGACGTTGACGCTGACCTACTCCTCCAAGCGCAAATTCGGCGGCGAATCGCTCCCCACCACGCCTAGCCGCTTCCTCGAAGAACTGCCTGCTGACGAACTCGAATGGGAAGGCCGCAGCAGCGGTCGCAGCGTCGAGCAAAAGCAAGCGCTCGGCAACGCCCACCTCTCCAACCTGAAGAACCTCTTCGGTTAAGTGAGCAACGCCGTACAAACGAAAGCGCCGAGGCTGGGGATACTACGGGCGATTACTTGGCCTTGGCGATCATCACATCAACAGCGGCCTTGATCTCATCATCCGAACAAGTACCACACCCACCCTTGGCCGGCATGCCGCGAATACCGCCGATAGCATGCGTATAGAGCGTGGACTTGCCCTGGGCAATACGCGAGCCCCACTGGCCCTTGTTGCCGATGACTGGCGCGCCCATGACACCAGCGCTGTGGCAACCCGCGCAGACGGCCGTCAGAACTTCATCACCCGAACGCGGTGCGCCACCAGCGACCGGCGCAGCAACAACAGCGGCTGCGCAGGGCTCGCCTTCGAGGCAGACATGGCCGGCCAGTGTGATCCGCTCAATCACGGCACGTTCGGAGAACAGCGAGCGCTCACCCAGCGGGCGATCGGAAATCTCCTGAGTGGACTTGGCCATGACAGGAACAGCTAGCACGAGACTCGCCATCAGCATTGCAATCTTTTTCACGATAACCTCGCTTAAAACCAGAGACATCGTAGGTGTATCCCACGTTTGGGCGCAGTATAGACGCATTCGTGCAGCCTAAAAAGGCTGCGTGCACGGACAAAGTGGCAACACGCAGAGGGTGTGGCGATAAGCGGAGATATCCGCGCCAAAAAACCTGTGCTTCGCCATACTTGCGCTGCATTGCCCTGCATGCTTTAAAATCGGACGAATAAACGCCATATTTTCTCAGACAATCTGCTATTTCAATTACTGACGAGTGCCTTTTAATTCGTGATGAACCTAGAAACCATGACGCTGGAAGAGCTTGAAGCTCTGGTGACCGAGGCCAGCGCCTTGCTCAGCCAGCATAAAGAGAAAGTACAAAAAAGCATGCAGAGCGATTTCGCGAAACTGGCGCGTGCTGCAGGGCTGACACCGGAAGAGTGGCGACAGCTCGTCGGCGACTGACGCCTGTAACAATCCTTCCATCATTGCGTCTATGCTCGGTCAAGTCACTAAAAGGCCGAACTCATGCGTCTTCCTCTCGCGTTGCTTTCCTTGTGTCTGTCTTTTTCGGTCTCTGCGGCTGATCCCGGCAAGTTATCCCTGACGGGCTCCAGCACCATTGCGCCGTTAATGCTCGATCTGGGCAAGCGTTTCGAGAAATTGAATCCGGGTGTCCGCGTTGATGTCCAGGCGGGCGGCTCTTCGCGCGGCATCACGGATGCACGCAGCGGACTGGCAGATATCGGCATGGTGTCCCGGGCATTGAAACCGGAAGAGTCTGATCTCACTCCGTATGTGGTGGCGCTGGATGGCATTACGTTGATCCTGCACAAGAGCAATCCTGTGAAGGCCTTGAGCAATGAGCAGATCATCGCGATTTACACGGGCCGGATTCGTAACTGGAAGGCGCTTGGCGGCAAGGACCTGTCGATTACCGTGGTCAACAAGGCGGAAGGCCGTTCGACGCTTGAGCTGTTTCTGCACTACTTCAAATTGAAAGCTCCGGATGTAAAGGCGCAGGTCGTCATTGGCGATAACCAGCAAGGCGTGAAGACGGTGGCGGGCAACCCCGGCGCGATTGGCTATGTTTCCATTGGTACGGCCGAGTACGAAGTCGATGACGGCACACCTATCAAGCTGCTGCCGATACAGGGCATCGCGGCAACGGTAGCCAATGTGCGCAATCGCAGCTTCCCTTTGTCGCGACCCTTGAATCTGGCGACCAATGCCCCGGCTACCGGGTTGAGTAGGCGCTTCATCGATTTTGTGCAAAGCCGCGAGGTTTACGACCTGATCCAGGACCAGTTTTTTGTCCCCGTCGCGCACTGAAGCCTGGCTGTCACAGGCACTCCGGCTTTTCGCCAGCAGCGCCGTGGCTTTGCTGGCGTTGATTTTTGTCTTTCTCTTCAGTGAGTCTCGCCTGGCGCTGACGGATGGCCACTGGCTGCGCTTTCTGAACAGTCCGGGTTGGTTCCCGAGTGCGGGCCAGTTCAATCTCTGGCCCATGCTCATGGCCACCGTGCTGGCCACGATCGGAGCCTTGCTGCTCGCCGTGCCCTTGGGTCTGGCGTCGGCGTTGTTCATCCGTTTCTTTGCGCCGCCGTCGTTGTCGATCCTGTTTCGCCGTCTGATCATGCTGCTCGCCGGCATCCCGTCGGTGGTCTACGGCCTCTGGGGGCTGACGATGCTGGTGCCCGTCATTGCCAGTGTCGCTCCGCCAGGTGCCAGTCTGCTGGCCGCCATCCTCATTCTGGCCATGATGATCCTGCCGACCGTGGCGCTGACCAGTGAGGCCGCGCTGCGTGTGGTGCCGCTCAGCTATTGGCAAGGGGGCCAGGCGCTGGGGCTGTCGGCGCAGACGATCTTGCTGAAGATCGCCATTCCTGCCGCCAGTCGCGGCATTTTTGCCGGGGTGCTGCTAGCCACGACACGGGCGCTCGGCGAGACCATGGCGGTCCTCATGGTGGCGGGTAATGTTGTGCAGATGCCCGGCAGCATCTTTGATTCGGTGCGGGTGCTGACGGCCAATATCGCGCTGGAAATGGCCTATGCCACTGGCGAGCATCGCGCCAGTCTTTACGTCACCAGCCTGTTGCTGACGCTGGTCGTGGTCGTCATCGCCACTGTCGGTCGGCGTGTGGAGATGAGACATGACTGATCGTGCCAATGGGTTTGGGCGCGGCTTTGGCGATCAGCTGCTGACCATGGCTGTCTGGTTGTGTGCGGCGGCCATCGCCGGGTTTTTCCTCTGCCTGCTCGGCGACATGCTGGTGCATGGCTGGGAGCGGCTGAGCTGGGACTTTCTGCTGACCGAGCCCGAGCGTTCAGGCCGGCGCGGCGGCATCGCCCCGATGCTGGTATCGACGCTGTCGGTATTGGCCATCATGCTGATGGTAGCGCTGCCGCTGGGACTGGCCACCGCGGTCTGGCTCAGCGAGTTCACCGGCAGCGGGCAGCGCAGTGCGGGCTGGATCCGGTTCAGTCTGGATGTGCTGGCGGGCGTGCCTTCGATTGTCTACGGCTTGTTCGGCAGTGCCTTTTTCTGTGTCTGGCTGGGTCTTGGCTACTCCTTGCTGGCGGGCGGCCTGACGTTGGCCTGCATGGTGCTGCCCATCCTGATCCGGACCACGGAGGCGGGTCTGGCCGCAGTGCCGGATGACTGGCGTCAGGGTGCTGCGGCGCTGGGTCTGAGCAAATGGGCGGCGCTGCGCTATCTGCTCTTGCCGGCGGCGGCCCCGGCAGTCACGGCTGGTCTGATGCTGGGCATCGGTCGTGCCTTGGCGGAAACAGCGGTGCTGCTGTTCACCAGCGGCTATGTCGATCGCATGCCGGCATCCTGGCTGGATTCGGGTCGCGTGCTGGCCGTGCACATTTTTGATCTGTCGATGAATGTCACCGGCGGCGACCAGGCTGCCTACGGCACGGCATTGGTCTTGATGGCGCTGCTGCTCATCGTTAACGGGCTGGCGATTGCCCTGTCGGATCGCTGGCTGGCTCGGAGAATCACCCTCGCATGAACACCTCTTCATCACCCAGCTATACGCTTACCGGCCTCAAGCAGGAGGCCGCTTGCTGCGTGCCGCAAGCCCATCTGGCCATTGCCGGCCTGAGTGTCAGCTATGGCACCAAGGTGGTGCTGGCAGGCGTCAGCCTGGAGATTCAGCGCGGCTGCATCACGGCGCTGATCGGTCCTTCGGGATGCGGCAAGACCAGCTTTCTGAGCAGCCTGAATCGCATGGCCGACATGGTGCCGGGCTGTCGGGTGAGCGGCAGTATTGCGCTCGATGGCGAAGATATTCTGACGGCATCGACCGATGTGCTGATGCTGCGCCGGCGCATCGGCATGATCTTCCAGCGGCCGAATCCATTCCCGCTGTCGATACGCCGTAACCTCGACATGCCGCTGCAGGAGCATGGCTTCAAGGACAAGGCTGATCGTGCTCGCCGTATCGAGCAGGCGCTGCGCGATGTCGGGCTCTGGCATGAAGTGTCAGACCGGCTGGATGCGCCGGCACTGGGCCTGTCCGGTGGTCAGCAGCAGCGCCTGTGCATTGCCCGCGCACTGGTGCTGGAGCCGGAAATTCTGCTCATGGATGAGCCGTGCAGCGCGCTTGATCCGATCTCGTCGGGTGTCGTCGAAGATCTGATTCAGCGTCTCGGTGGCCGCTATACCGTGGTCATCGTCACTCACAATCTGGCGCAGGCGCGCCGCATCGCGAACTACACGGCGTTTTTCTGGATGCAGGGTCAGGTCGGTCAGCTCATCGAGTTTGGTGCCTGTCAGCAGCTTTTCGATGCGCCGGCAGATGCCCTCACGGCGGCCTATATCAACGGCACGCGCGGCTGAGCCGGTACTCTCATAAGGCAGCGCCGGCCGCTAACTCAGCCTTTGTCCGGCTGCGGTGTCAGGCGCAGGTAAGGCCTGATCACGGTATGACCCTTGGGGAAGCGTCGGGCAATCTCCTCCGGGTCCTGCAGTGACGGCACGATCACCACATCATCGCCCGCCTGCCAGTTACCCGGCGTCGCCACCTTGTGGTATTCGGTGAGCTGCAGCGAGTCGATGACGCGCAGCACTTCGTTGAAGTTGCGCCCGGTACTGGCCGGATAGGTAATGATCAAGCGCACCTTCTTCGTCGGGTCGATGATGAACAGCGAGCGCACCGTCAGTGTCGCGTTCGCATTCGGGTGGATCATGTCGTAGAGCTCGCTGACCTTGCGATCGGCATCGGCCAGGATGGGGAAATTCACCACCGTGTGCTGGGTCTCGTTGATGTCCTTGATCCATTCATGATGCGAGTCAACCGGATCCACCGAGAGTGCAATGGCCTTGACGTTGCGCGCGGCAAACTCGTCCTTGAGCTTGGCGGTCAGGCCCAGCTCGGTGGTGCACACCGGGGTGAAGTCGGCAGGATGCGAAAACAGCACGCCCCAGCTCTCGCCCAGCCAGTCGTGGAAGCTGATACGGCCTTCGGAGGAGTCCTGAACGAAATCCGGAGCGGTATCACCAAGTCGTAATGTCATGATCAAAATCCTGGGCCGTGGCCTGTATTGAATATGTGCTGACAGTACCGCTCAGCACCGGTTTCAGGAAAGACTGTTTTGCACTGAGCTTATGCGTTGCTGCGCTAAGCAAGCTGCGCGACTTGCCGTCTCAGACGCTTGCGCCGGGCCCGAACTGCTGGCGGTACTTGGCTACTTTCGGGCTTACCACCATCCGGCAATAACCCTGCCCCGGATTGCGCCGGAAATAATCCTGGTGATACTCCTCGGCGTCAAAAAACGGCACGGCATCGCTGATTTCGGTGACGATGGCATCGTCGAATATCCGTGTCTGCGTGAGCTGGTCAATGAAGGCCGTGACGGCGGCACGCTGTTCATCATCGCCGCAGAAGACCACGGAGCGATACTGCGTGCCGGTATCGGCACCCTGGCGGTTAAGCGTGGTTGGGTCGTGAATCGTGAAGAAGATTTCGAGCAGGCGCTCCAGGCTGATCTGGTCGGCATCGAAGCGCAGTTTCACCACTTCGGCATGGCCGGTGGCGCCCGTGCAGATCTGCTCGTAGCTCGGATTGGGACGGGCACCACCGGCATAGCCGGAGATGCACTCGAGCACGCCGGGGACTTCGCGATAGACCGCATCCAGACACCAGAAGCAGCCGCCGCCGAGGATGAGTTGAGCTTCTTTCATGGTCTTGCCCTTGCTTGCACATCGTCAGTAGAGTCTGCATTCTGCGCTGAGTTGATTCCTCTGCCCAGCGTACAAAAGCCCAGCGCACAAACGAGCCTGCCATGACCTATTTGCCTGATCTGCCCGAGGACCTGCCGGAGCATCCGCCGAGCTGGCGCGATGTTGTTGCGGAAAGCCGCTTTGCCTTGGAGTGGCTGCGCAGCAAGCGCCTCGGCGAGCGTGTACTGGCAGGCTTGCCGCGTGGCGATGGCGAGACGGTGATGCTGCTGCCGGGCTATGGCGCGAGTGACCAAAACATGCACTTGCTGGCGCAACGCCTGAGCGGGCTGGGCTACGAGGCACTGCAATGGGAGCAGGGCAAGAATACCGGCGCCGTGCACAAGTTGCTGCCGAAGCTGAGGCAGCGGGTCGAGAGTATCGTGGCACGAACCGGCAAGCCGATCACGCTGGTGGGCTGGAGTTTGGGGGGCTACATCGCTCGCGAGCTGGCGCGGGACCTGCCTGACGCGATTGCTGGCGTGGTCACGCTTGGCTCGCCCGCTGTCGGCGGCCCGAAGTACACCATCACGGCGGCGGCGTATCGCAAGAAAGGCTTTGATCTGGATGCCATCGAGGCCGAAATGGCCAAGCGTGATGTCATCCCGATTCTCTGTCCGCTGACCGTGTTATTCAGCAAGGTCGACGGCATTGTCAGCTGGCCTGCCACGCTCGACCGTCTGACGCCGCAGGCTCGCCATGTCGAGGTGCGCAGCTCGCACATCGGTCTGGTGCACGATGTGAAGGTGTTTCGCACCATCGTCACCGTGCTGGCGGATCAACGCAAAACGGCCTGACGGCTAAGCTTAGCGGCCAGCGCGCGGTGCCGGCTTGCGCCTGTCGGCCGGGCGGCTGCCATCGTCGCGCGGTGGCAGGCCGGTGTGCTGGGTCTGAATCGTGCCCTTACGAGGAGCGTCTTTGCGCGGAGCACTCTTGTCAGAACTGCTCTTGTCAGAAGCGCCAGGCTTGACCTTCACCGACACCCCCTCAACAGCACTCGAATTCTTCTTGCGCGGGCTGATGTACTCGCCCTCGTTCTTCGGCTGCCAGGTCGGAATCAGGTGCTGCTTGCTGTTGCCGATAAGGTCGGCGCGGCCCATCTCTTTCAGTGCCTCGCGCAGCAGCGGCCAGTTGTTGGCATCGTGATAGCGCAGGAACGCTTTGTGCAGGCGACGACGACGGTCGCCCTTCACGATGTCTACATCCTCCGAATCGCGCGTGACCTTGCGCAACGGGTTCTTGCCGCTGTGGTACATCGCGGTCGCGGTTGCCATCGGTGACGGATAGAAAGTCTGCACTTGGTCGGCGCGGAAGCCGTTCTTCTTCAGCCAGATCGCCAGATTCATCATGTCTTCATCGGTCGTGCCGGGGTGGGCGGCGATGAAGTACGGGATCAGATACTGTTCCTTGCCGGCCTCTTTCGAGAACTTCTCGAACAGTTGCTTGAACTGGTCATAGCTGCCGATGCCCGGCTTCATCATCATCGACAGCGGGCCGCCCTCGGTGTGCTCGGGCGCGATCTTGAGATAGCCGCCGACGTGGTGCGTGACCAGCTCTTTCACATACTCCGGCGAGCGCACGGCGAGGTCGTAGCGCAGGCCCGAGCCGATCAGAATCTTTTTCACACCCTTGAGTTCGCGGGCGCGGCGGTAGAGCTTGATCAGGTGCGAGTGGTCGGTGTTGAGGTTGTCGCAAATGCCCGGATACACGCAGGACGGCTTGCGGCAGGCGGCCTCGATCTCGGGCGTCTTGCAGGCCAGGCGATACATGTTCGCGGTTGGGCCGCCGAGGTCGGAGACGATGCCGGTGAAGCCCGGCACATCACGCATTTTTTCCACTTCACGGATGATCGAGTCTTCCGAGCGATTCTGGATGATGCGGCCCTCGTGCTCGGTGATCGAGCAGAAGGTGCAGCCGCCGAAGCAGCCGCGCATGATGTTTACCGAGAAACGGATCATCTCGTAGGCCGGAATGCGGGCATCGCCGTACGACGGATGCGGTACGCGGGCGTATTCGAGGTCGAAGACATAATCCATCTCTTCCGTGGTCAGCGGAATCGGCGGGGCATTGAGCCAGACATCGCTGTCGCCGTGGCGCTGCACCAGCGCGCGCGCGTTGCCCGGATTCGTCTCCAGATGCAGCACGCGGTTGGCGTGGGCATAGAGCACTGGGTCGGCTTTGACCTTTTCGAAGGATGGCAGGCGGATGACGGTCTTGTCGCGCGGCGGCATCTTGAACTTTGCCGGTTGCAGCGTGACCACGGTGGTGTCTTCCGGCAGCGCCGTAAGCTCGCCCCAGGCGCCGGGCGTGACCTCGATGGGCGCACCGATGTCTTTCGCGGCGGGCATGGTAAAGCCGCTGTTTTCAGGAAGTGCGGAGCCATCCGAGAAACTGGCGCCGGCAAAGCTGGCACCGCCAACATACTCGGTCGGGCCTTTCTTCTGCTCAATCTCGCAGGCGTCGAGGTCGGCCGTGTTCACATACGGATTCAGAATGCGGTCGACCTTGCCCGGTGCATCCACGCGCGTCGAATCCAGCTCGAACATGCCGTCGGGCGTGTCGCGACGCAGGAAGACGGTGCCACGGACATCGGTGATGTCGCGAATGTCTTCGCCACGCGCCAGCCGGTGCGCGATCTCGACGATGGCGCGCTCGGCATTGCCGTAGAGCAGGATGTCGGACTTGGCATCGAGCAGGATGGAGCGGCGCACCTTGTCCTGCCAGTAGTCGTAGTGCGCGATGCGACGCAGCGAGGCCTCGATGCCGCCAAGTACCTGCGGCGCATCCGGGTAGGCCTCGCGGGTGCGCTGGGCGTAGACCAGACTGGCGCGATCGGGGCGACGGCCGCCTTCGTCGTTCGGTGAATAGGCATCGTCGGAGCGGATTTTGCGATCGGCCGTGTAGCGATTGATCATCGAATCCATGTTGCCGGCGGCGATGCCGAAAAACAGGTTGGGCTTGCCCAGCGCCTTGAACGGCTCGGCCGACTGCCAGTCTGGCTGCGCGATGATGCCGACGCGAAAGCCCTGCGCTTCCAGCAAGCGGCCGATGATGGCCATGCCGAAGCTCGGGTGATCGACATAGGCATCGCCGGTGACGATGATGATGTCGCAACTGTCCCAGCCGAGCTGGTCCATTTCATCGCGCGACATCGGCAGAAACGGAGCCGTGCCATAGCACTCCGCCCAGTAACGGTCGTAGCCGAACAGCAGGGGTGCTTCCTGCGTGCCGACGGTGACTTTTTCTGAGGGCAGACTCATGGCATTTCTCCGGGGTGGCTCAGCTCAGAAGCCGAGCATGGGCATGAGTGCCAGCACGACTTCCGTGCTCATGCCGATGCGGCTGCCGATACTGGCGGCAAGGCCGGTCTTGAGACTGGCCAGAGAGTTGTTGCGCAGCGCGGTCGCTGCTTTCACGGCGGTCTGATCAGCGACGGTGAGCTTTTTGCCCAGGCTACTTTCGATTTTCGTGACTACAGCATTTTCACTGAGCGGCTTGCCGGCTTCCGGGAACAGGGTGGCAATCACCGCGCCATTCAGGCCGACTTGTGCGCCGACCTTGTTCAGAAAGTTGTTCTGGGCATTGTTCAGGCCGACCTTGGCGGTGCCGGTCAGACCCTGTACCTGCAGACGCTCGGCCAGCGTCAGCGCGCTACCGCGCTTGGCTTCCAGCGCCGCCACGAACGATTGTGTTTGTGTTGGCGTGGCGGTGTTGCTGGAAGCCGCGCCAGACGAGCCATTACCGGCCGGCGCAGTCGCGCAGCCAGCCAGCACCAAGGTCAAAACAACGAACGATAAAACACGCATGAACAACTCCAGAATCAAATGAGACGAGCGCGGGCGCGCTGCACAGCGGCGCGAACCTGGGCCGGTGCGGTGCCGCCGAAATGGTTGCGGGCGCTGACCGAGCCTTCCAGGGTCAGCACGGCAAAGACATCATCGGCAATGATGGACGAGAACTGCTGCAGCTCGACCAGCGACATTTCCGCCAGATCCTTGCCGGTCTGCACGCCGTAGCCGACAGCCTTGCCGACAACCTCGTGGGCATCGCGGAAAGCCACGCCGCGCTTGACCAGGTAATCGGCCAGGTCGGTGGCGGTGGCGAAGCCGCGACGGGCCGCTTCACGCATGATGTCGCGCCGTGGTTGCAGCGCCGGCACCATATCGGCGAAGGCGCGCAGCGAGCCACGCACGGTGTCGATGGCGTCGAACAGTGGTTCCTTGTCTTCCTGATTGTCCTTGTTGTAGGCCAGCGGCTGGCCCTTCATCAGCGTCAGCAGCGCCATGAGATGGCCAAACACACGACCGGCCTTGCCGCGCACCAGCTCGGGCACATCCGGGTTCTTTTTCTGCGGCATGATCGACGAGCCGGTGCAGAAACGATCTGGCAGATCGACAAACTGGAATTGCGCCGACGCCCACAGCACCAGCTCTTCGCTGAAGCGCGACAGGTGCATCATGATCAGCGCGGCTGCCGAGCTGAACTCAATCGCGAAATCACGATCCGACACGGCATCCAGCGAGTTCTCGCAGACGCCCTCGAAGCCGAGCAGTTCGGCGGTGTAATGGCGATCGATCGGATAGGTCGTGCCAGCCAGCGCCGCCGCGCCCAGCGGCAGGCGATTGACGCGCTTGCGCAGGTCCACGAGGCGCTCGTCATCGCGCTTGAGGTTTTCGAACCAGGCCAGCAGGTGGTGACCGAAAGTCACCGGCTGTGCAGTCTGCAGATGCGTGAAGCCGGGCATGATGGTGTCGGCTTCGCGCTCGGCGAGGTCGATCAGGCCGGTGAGCAGGCGCTTCAGCTCGGCACGGATGGCATCGATTTCATCGCGCACATAGAGACGGATGTCGGTGGCGACCTGGTCGTTGCGGCTGCGACCGGTGTGCAGGCGCTTGCCGGCGATGCCAATGCGCTCGGTGAGGCGATGCTCGATGTTCATGTGCACATCTTCAAGGTCGACGCGCCATTCGAACTGGCCAGCCTCGATTTCGCCGAGAATTTGTTGCAAGCCTGCGACGATCAAATCACGGTCAGCGTCGCTGAGCACGCCGACTTTGGCCAGCATGGTGGCGTGCGCGATCGAGCCACGAATGTCCTGGCGATACATGCGCTGGTCGAAGCGTACGGAGGCCGTGAACTCGGCGACAAACTGGTCGGTGGCCTCGGAAAAACGGCCGCCCCACATGGATGAGGAAGTATTGCTCATGAAATAACCCGATGTTACGCCGGCATGCAGGGCAGCCGACGGGTCAAAAAGTGCGCGCATTATAGCAGCACCATGAGGCTTGCCGTGCTGCCCGTGTCCGTGCAGACTCGCGATATGTCAATAAAAACAACAAACACGAGCGTCGGTGCCAGCGTCAGCAGCAATACCAGCGAAGAACTGAACGACTTCTGGCTGCCGGATTTCTGCTCCACGGCGGCGGCACGCCGCCTCGCCAGCCTAGCGATCCTGACCGCACTCATTCTGCTGGTCGCCCAGTCGCCCAGCTTGTGGCCGCTCCCGGTCTGGGACTTCTTTCTGCTATGCAGCCTTTCCGGCGCTGTCATTGCCATCAGCTTTGCCCTGATCTGCCGCTGGCGCAAAGCCATGGCGTCCTGGTCACATCTGCTGATTGGCGTGGCGTCGGTGGCCTTGATCATGTTCAACCTGCTCTGGTTGAGCATTCTGGGTATTTTCATGCTGCACTGGCTGGACTTGCCGATGCTGTCGTTCGTCAGCAACGAATACAGCACGCTGGCGCGACACTTGATTATCGTGGCCTTGTTCGCCAGCTTGTTCCTGCGCTATCTGGCGCTACAGGCGCAATTGCGCATTCGCGAGAAAACCGCCTTGCAGGCGCGTCTGGAGGCCTTGCAAGCACGCATTCAGCCGCACTTCCTGTTCAACTCCATGAACATTATCGCCAGCCTCATCGCCATTGATCCCGACAAAGCCGAGCAGGCTGTCGAGGATCTGGCCACGCTCTTTCGCGCCAGCCTACGTGATACCGTGGATGTCAGCTTGGCCGAAGAAATCATGCTGTGCCGGCGCTATGCCAATATCGAAAAGTTGCGACTGGATGATCGCCTAGCGATTGATTGGCAGATTGGACCGGGTGTTGAACAGTTGCGTATTCCCCACCTTTCGCTGCAACCTCTGCTGGAAAATGCCATTCGACATGGTGTTGAACTTTCGGCCATACGCTGCGACATTACGCTTAAAGTCGCTTGTGATGCTGAATGGGTCGATATCGTCTTGACCAATCCTGTTGGTCAGGGGGCACCGCGTACCGGCAATCAGATGTCGCTGCGTAATGTTACCGAGCGACTGAAAGCGCGTTTTGGCGAGCAGGCCAGCCTGCAAGCCGACGCGAACAACGGGGTATTCATTACTCGTTTGCGATATCCGCACGGACAAAATCCGGCGCAACAAAAGAACCGAGGATAGGACATCATTCGGTCATAAGAAGAATAACGAGGGCAATGCAGATGAAACCAAGAGTCGTGATTTGTGATGATGAACGTCTGGCCCGTGAGCGTCTGGTGCGCTTACTGGAAGATATCGGCGGCTACGAACTGGTTGGTCTGGCCGAGCATGGCGAGGCAGCACTGAAGCTGGTGCAGGAATATCAGCCCGACATCATCCTCATGGATATGCGCATGCCGGTGATGGATGGCCTCAGTTGTGCGCGTCAGCTCGGCGAAATGGAGGCTCCTCCGGCCATCATCTTCTGCACCGCTTTTGACGAACATGCGCTGGAGGCGTTTTCGGTACAGGCATCAGGCTATGTACTGAAGCCGGTCAGCCGTGAAAGTCTGCGTGAAGCGCTGGCACGTGCCTGTCGCGTCAATCAGCTGCAGCTCGAAAACATGCGTCAGCAGCCGGTCGCTGCCGAGCAATCCATGACCTGTCGCAGCCACATCACGGCGCGTACGCATCGTGGCATTGAGCTGATTCCGATTGATGAAATTCGTTACTTCCTCGCCGACCACAAATACGTCACCGTGCGTCATGAGCATGGTGAAGTCCTGATCGACGAAACGCTGAAAGAGCTCGAAGAAGAGTTTGGCGACCGCTTCATTCGCATTCATCGCAATGCCTTGCTGTCGCTGACCTATCTTGAAGGCTTGGAGTTGATTGCCACCGGCCAGTACCGCGTGCGCATTCGCGGGCTCGATGAGCGTCTCGTGGTCAGTCGTCGACACTTGCCGGAATTGCGCGAGACTCTGCATCGCGTTTGATGCGTTCGCCGCGTTACACATCCTTCGGGGCTGGTTACACTGCGCGCAGTGGCCAGTCCCGAGGTTTTTCATGACATCTTCTGCTTCAACCCCTGCCGATCCCGGCGTGCTTCGCATTGCCACCCGACAAAGCCCGCTGGCGCTCTGGCAGGCACACTTCGTGGCCGATGCGCTGCGCGCACATCATCCCGGCCTGATCGTCGAATTGCTGACCATGGTCACCCGTGGCGACAAGATTCTCGATACGCCGCTGGCGAAAATCGGCGGCAAGGGCCTGTTTGTCAAAGAGCTGGAAGTGGCCATGCTTGAAGGCCGCGCCGATCTGGCCGTGCACTCCATGAAAGATGTGCCCATGGCCTTTCCGGAAGGATTGGGGCTGACGGCCATCTGCGTGCGCGAAGATCCGCGCGATGCCTTTGTCAGCAATCATTTTGCCGATCTCGATGCCCTGCCGCAGGGTGCGGTGGTCGGTACTTCCAGCTTGCGTCGGCAGTGTCAGCTGCGCCGCTACCGCCCGGATCTGGTCATCAAGGACTTGCGTGGCAACGTCAACACGCGTCTGGCCAAGCTCGACAATGGCGAGTACGACGCACTGATTCTCGCCAGCGCCGGACTGATTCGTCTGAACATGGCCGGGCGCATTCGCGCTGCGTTACCGGAAACCCTGTTGCTGCCCGCCGTCGGCCAAGGTGCGGTGGGCATCGAATGTCGTCTCGATGATGCTCGTACGCGTGCGCTGTTGGCGCCGCTCAACCATCTCGACACCGCCATTTGCGTCAGCGCCGAGCGTGCCATGAACACACGCCTGCAGGGCGGCTGTCAGGTGCCCATCGCCGGCTTTGCCACCTTGCACGATGGCCGGCTGAGCCTGCAGGGCCGCGTTGGCAGCCTCGATGGCAGCCAGCTCTTGCAGGCTGAAGCCACTGGCGCTGCGGCCGATGCTGTGCTGCTCGGCGAGCAGGTTGCCGAGCAGCTGCTGGCGGCGGGTGCAGCAGAGATCCTGGCGGCGGTCTATGGCGAGGCCGGACATGTCGTCGGTTGAGATGACGCTGAATCTGGCCGGTGCCTGTGTGCTCAATCCACGGCCTGAGCGGCAGGCGCAGGCGCTGACCACAGCACTGGCAGAGGCTGGTGCTGTGGTTTTCGAGCTGCCCTTGCTGGAGATTGTCACGCTCGAACTGCCAGCGTTGGCGCGGCAACACCTTCTCGACCTGGATCGCTACGATGCCACAGTCTTTGTCAGTGCCAATGCTGCCCGCCTCGGGCTGGCGGCAGTCGCTGATTACTGGCCGCAGTGGCCACATGCGTTGCCGGCGTATGCGGTTGGCCCGGCCACAAAAACCCTGCTCGACGATGCCGGCCTTGATGCCGTTTCACCGGAGCGCGAAGACAGCGAAGGCCTGTTGGCCCTGCCTGGTCTGACCAGCGTTGCCGGTCAGCGTCTGCTATTGTTCCGGGGTGATGAGGGGCGCGAGCTGCTGCCTGAGACGTTGCGCGCTCGTGGTGCCGAGGTTGATGTGCTGGCGCTCTATACCCGGCGCTTGCCGTCCGCTACCGTGATGCGTTGGCAGGCTCGTGCCGCGCTGCCGGATGTGGTACTGCTCTCCAGCGCGCTGATATGGCAGCATTGGCAACAGGTTGCGGGCGCTTCTGCGCTGCAGCCGGCACTGATTGCGGTCAGTCAGCGGCTGGCGGCACAGGTGCGCGCGGCGGGTGCGCAACAGGTTTTTTGTAGCGAGGGTGCGACGCCGCAGGCATGGTTGACGGCGTTGCAGCAATGGCAGAATAGTCAGTCCGGGTCGTCGTCGACCTGATTTTCAAAATAGGGAATGCACATGTCGGGCAGCAAGAGCCGCCAATCGTTGATCACCGCAGTCGCCATCAAAAGACCGCTGACACCTGGCTTCAAGTTGTTGCTGGGCTTTGTCACCTTGCTGGCGATTGCTGCCGCTGCGGTGGCCTGGCATAGCGAGAAGCAACATCGCCGCGCCAAACATGCGGTGAGCAGTCTGACGAAGCAGCAGGTGGGGCTGGTGCAGCGCCTGGATGTCTTGCAGTCCGACATTGCCATCAACAAGCAATTGCTGCGGTTGCAGCAGGAGCGCCTCGACGGCTTGCTGGCGCAAGGTCCGCAAGTTCGCCAGCGCTGGCTGATCAGCCGGGTGGCGGATGCCACGGCGGTCGCCGAGCAGGCGCTGATCATCAACCATGACCCGGTCCAGGCTCAGCAGTCGCTGCTCGCGGCAGATCGTTTGCTTTCTGCGCAGGCGGATATTGCCTTGCTGCCGCTGCGACGTGCACTGCAGCAGGATCTGAGTGTATTGGCAGGCATGCCGCGCGTTGATGTGGCCGGGATTTACCTGCGCCTGCAGAATCTGGACAGACGCTTTGCCACGCTGGCACTGCCGCGGGAGACCGGACAGCGCTCGCTGGCCAGTCAATCCGGGAACAAGCCTTTGGGCAGCAATACCGATACCCTCAATACCGCACACGCACTCTGGTCGCGTGGGCTGGAAAAGTTCCGGGCACTGATTGTCATTCGCGACTATGACGAGCCCCTGCAGCCGCTGCTCGATGCTTCCCGCCTGCAATTGGTACGAGATCAGCTCAGCCTGCTCATCAGTCAGGCCGAGCTTGCTTTATTGCGCGCCGATGGCGTGGTGTATCGCGCGGCGCTGGAGTCCTTGAGTCTGCGTATTCAACATCAGTTGTCGGCGCTGCCCAGTGCGACGCTGGTGCCATTGCTGGATGAGCTTGCCGCCCTGCAGGCGCTGCAGGTACAAGCCCCATTGCCGGCGCTGGGCATTCGCGCTGCGCTGGATACACTCATGCAATCGGCGGAGACACGGTTATGAGCCGGCATCTGGGCGCCTTGTTCAGCATCACTGTACTGGTTGTGCTGGTGGCTGTCGCGTTGCGTCAGGATCCGGGCTATGTGCTGGTCAGCTGGGGTACTGCATCGGTGGAGATGAGCTTGACGTTGGCCGCGCTGTGCTGGTTTTTCAGTTTGTGGTTCGTGGTGCAGATTGTGCTGATCGAGCGCTGGTTTCTGCGGCAATGGCGGCGTGACTGGCTGGGCTTCTTCGGACTGTCTGCGCGCAGCAAGGCAAAAACAGCAGAAAAATCACCACAACCGCCAAGCAAAGCTTGACGCACCCCCTGTGCCCCGCTTTAATACGCGCCTTGCGTGGCCGGGTAGCTCAGTCGGTAGAGCAGCGGATTGAAAATCCGCGTGTCGGCGGTTCGATTCCGCCCCCGGCCACCATCTGATATTCATGCCTAAAGCCTCAGCTCATGCTGGGGCTTTTTGCTTTCTGGCGATCACGAAGCTATCGCCATCAAAATCGTGGTCATGCTGCTTTCCCACCGCTACGATAAGCCACACTCATCAATCGCTGTGTGCTTATGACTGCTGCTCGCCGTCTTGCCGCTGAAACCTTGTCGGGCCATTACCTGGCTATGCTGTGTCAGCACATGGCAAGCAAGGGCGTGTCTGCAGAACAGCTGTTGGCAGGCACTCAACTGGCTGTCGAGGAGCTTGATCGTCCTGATGTACAGGTGCCGTTGTCGCTGTGTCTGATGGTGTTTGCCAATGCCCAGCGCCTGGCTCCCGACCCGGCGCTGGGCTTGCATCTTGGGCAGCTGCTGAATATCCGCAGTCATGGCTTTCTCGGCTATGCCGTGCTCTCCAGTCGCACCATTGGCGAGGCTACAGATTTGGCTGTGCGCTATTTCCGCACACGTACCAGCCTGCTGGAGATTCGCCTGTTTCGCGAAGGCGACATGGCCGTGATTCAGCTCGATGAGCGGGTTCCGCTGGGGCCGCTGCAGGTGCTCGTTTTTGATGCGCTGATGAGCCTGTTCATTGTCTGCGGCCAGCAGCTGACCGGTCGCAAGTTCAACGCCGAGATGCGCCTGGCCTATGCCGAGCAGCCGCATCATGCCGAGTTGCGTGCTCTCCTGGGTGCGCGCGTGAGCTTTGACTGTGCCTTCACGCAGGTACGCTTTCCCCGCATCGGCCTGCAAATTCCGCTGGGCCTGCCTGACCCGCAGCTGCTGGCCATGGCGCAAGCACAATGCGAAGCCGAGTTGCAGCGTCTGCATGATGAGGGCGGCTTGCTGCCTGATGTCAGGCGCGTCATCAAGCTGCATCTGGCGGAAACAGCTACGCTGGAGCGCGTTGCCGATGAGCTGCATTTGTCGCCTCGTACGCTGCGCCGGCGTCTGGCCGAGCTTGGCACCAGCTTTCAGATGATCCTGGAGCAATTGCGCCGGGGTCGTGCCGTGGAGCTGCTCTTGCACAGCGCACTTTCGGTGGAGCAGATATCGGCAGAGCTGGGCTATCTTGATCCATCTAATTTCGGTCGTGCCTTTCGCCGCTGGACGGGTCAGTCGCCGCGAGCGTATCGCACCACACGGCTGTTCAGCCCCAGCCAGCCGAGTGCGCCGGCCAGCGCCAAATAACCGCCCACGGCATGCAGGCCGACATGCGTGGCCAGCCAGGTTGCGGTGAATGGCGCCAGCGATGCGCCCAGAATGCCTGCCAGGTTGAATGCCAGTGATGCGCCGGTATAGCGTACCGTCGTTGGAAACAGATCGCTCAGCAGCGTGCCGAGTGGGCCATAGGTGAGCCCCATGCAGGTGAAGCCGAGGGCCAGTGTGGCAATGACGCCGGCCTCGTGGCCTGAGCCGAACAGCGGCGCAAAGCCGGCGCCAAAAAGCATGATGATGACAGCCACCCAGCGCATGGTGCGTGGCCAGCCGAAGCGATCGGCACAATACGCCGAGCAAGGGATGGCCAGCCCGAAGAAGACGACGCCAATGAGCTGAAGGCGCAGGAATGCCTCGCGCTCATAACCCAGATGTGTGGTGCCCCAGCTCAGCGTGAACACCGTCATCAAATAGAAAATCACGAAGGCACTGATGGCAATCAGCGTGCCTGCCATCATGGCCGGACGATGCTCGCGCAGTACGTTGAGCAGAGGCACTGCCACGGCCTCATGACGAGCCTGTGCCTCCAGGAATGCCGGCGTTTCGGTGATGCGTAGCCGCACATACAGGCCCACGATGACCAGCAGACTGCTGGCCAGGAATGGGATGCGCCATCCCCATTCGATGAAGTCGGCGTTGCTGAGCTGGCTGGTCAGCAGCAGGAAAAGGCTGGTCGACAGGATAAAGCCGATTGGTGCGCCCAGCTGCGGGAACATGCCGTACCAAGCGCGCTTGCCGGGCGGTGCGTTTTCAGTGGCAAGCAGCACTGCGCCGCCCCATTCACCACCGAGGCCCAGGCCTTGGCCGAAGCGACAGAGCGCGAGCAGCAGCGGTGCCCAGACGCCGATCTGCGCGTAGCCTGGTAACAGGCCGATGATGACCGTGGACAGGCCCATGGTGAGCAAGGCCGCTACCAGCGTTGCTTTGCGTCCGAGCTTGTCGCCGAAATGTCCGAATACGGCGGAGCCTAGCGGCCTTGCAAAAAAAGCGATGGCGAAGGTTGCTAGCGACTGCAGAGTGGCGGCCGCCGGATCATCTGCCGGGAAGAATAGAATCGGGAAAACCAGCACGGCAGCCGTGGCGTAGATGTAGAAATCGAAAAATTCGATGGTGGTGCCGATCAGGCTGGCGAAGAGCACGCGACTTTTAGGATTCGCGGGTGCTGTGGAATGAGGCGCGTGCATGGGATCCTGCCGTAAACTGTGCGGCAGGCATTATGGCATCTGAGGTTTCTGGTGGCGCTATCGAACGCACGCAAAGCTGACGTCTTGCTGATTATTGTGACCTTGCTCGCGGCACTGAGCTGGCTGTTCTCGAAAGAGGCCGTGGGCCTGATGCCCCCGCTGCTGTTCATGGCGATACGCTTCACGCTCGCGGGTATTGTCCTCGCTGCTTGGGGATTGCCGCAGTTGCTCGCGCTGAATGCGCTGCAGTGGCGGCGAGGATTGCGTGTCGGGCTTTGCTTCGGGGCCGGCATGAGTTTGTGGATCATGGGCCTGTTTCGTGGCACGCATGTCGGCGAGGGCGCGTTTCTGACCAGCCTGGGCGTGGTGCTGGTACCCGTCATCAGTCGACTTGTTTTTGGCGAGCGTGCGCCGGTTAGCACGTGGCTGGCCTTGCCGGTAGCTGCCGCCGGTCTGGCCTTGTTGTCGCTGCAGGATGGCTTCACGCTGGCCTCCGGTCAGCTCTTCTATCTTGGCGCGGCGGTGTTGTTCGCGCTCTACTACACCCTCAATACGCGGGCGGCGAATCATCGTCAGTCTGCCATCAGCGATGCCGTGACCAAGGTGCCGGCGCTGCCCTTGACGGCGGTGGTGCTGCTGACGGTAGGTGTGCTGACCACGCTGCTATCGGCAATTTACGAGCCTTGGCTGCCTACCGTACAGACAGTCAGTGCCGAGATGGTCATCTGGGTGCTGGCTAGTGCCCTGCTTGGTTCAGCCGCGCGCTTTCTGATTCAGACTTATGCACAGAGTTTGTCGGCACATAGTCATGGCGTGGTGATCATGATCATCGAACCAGTCTGGACGGCCTCGCTGGCGGCGTTCTGGCTGGGCGAGAGCATGTCAGTGCAGCAACTTCTGGGCTGCACCATCATTCTGCTGGCGCTGCTGGTCAGTCGCGCCTGGCCGCAGGCGTCGGCTTGATGCGCTGGTGATCGGAAAGGCCAGAGTATTTCCACCAAGGCCCTTATACTTTTGCTAACCGATGCATCATCGCTGACTCAAAAATGATAAAGGAGCTGCCACTCATGGAAGCTAGTGCCATTCAAGTTGCCCAGCATACGCTGACGGCATTTGTCGTGATTCTCGCAGTGGGTGCCGCTTGCAGCAGTTTGGCGGGTAAGCTGAAAATTCCGGATATCGTGTTGTTTCTACTCGCTGGCATGGGCTTGGGTGGGGCCGGCCTCGGGATGCTCGATATCTCTGCCGATAGCGCAGTTAATCAGGCCATTCTGCTTTTTGGCGCCAGCTACTTGCTGTTTGAAGGCGGTGCTTCGTTGCGACTGAGCGTGCTCAACCGCGTCTGGATCAGCATTGTCGTGGTTTCCACGCTGGGGGTGCTGATTACCGGAGGCATCGTCGCGCTGTCCGCTTATTGGATACTCGGCGTGCCGGTGATGGTGGCGCTGTTGCTGGGTGCCACCATTGCCTCCACTGATCCGGCCACCCTTGTGCCTATTTTCAAACAAGTACCGATTCGTGATCGTGTCGCACAAACAGTGATGTCCGAGTCGGCGTTCAATGATGCCATGGGTGCTATTGCCACCTTTACCATTCTTGGGCTGGCTTTGAATGGGGGCGAATTTTCAGCAGCTGCGGCGGGCGGTGAGTTGCTTTACAAGGCCGGGATCGGGACGCTGGTTGGCTTGGTGCTTGGTGTGGCGCTAGTCTTTCTGATTTCGCCGCAACGATTAAGTATGGGGCAGGGTCAGGTGCCGCTGTTGAAGCTTTCAGCGGTACTGGGGGCTTTCCTGTTTGCTGAGCATCTGCATGCCTCCGGCTTCATGGCTGTGTTCGTGGTCGGTGTTGTGGTGGGTAATCGTGATGCTATCGGAGCTGACTTTCATAAGGAGGACGATCATCACCTCGGGCACTCCATGCATCTGTTTGCGCTGTTGTTGCGCACATTCATCTTTATTTTGCTGGGTTCGCAAGTCGACTTTGCCTTGATGGACAAATACCTCGTGGGCGGTTCGCTGGTGGTCGCCATCTTCATGTTGGTGGCGCGTCCACTGACGGTGTTCATCTGTTGCGGGCCGGATCGTCGTGCCAAGTGGACGCGCAACGAGCTGCTGTTCATGTGCTGGACGCGTGAGACCGGCGTGATTCCGGCAGCACTGGTCGGTATGCTGGCCGGCATGGGTGCGCCAGGGATTGATGTCATCGCCTCGGTGACCTTCATCGCCATTCTGATGACGATCCTGATCCAGGCCACGACCACGCCGTTGGTGGCGCGCAAGCTGGGGCTACTGCTGGAGCAGGAGAAGTAAGTCTGGCAGACATAAAAAAACCGGCGTTGAGCGCCGGTTTTTTTATGTCGCCTTTTCAGGCGGATGCGTTCAGAGCGCTGCGCCGTTAGCGGCGCGGCCAAGAGCTCAGCCCTTGGCGCGGCACTTGAACGTGGCATCGCGCGTATCGATTTCGATGCGCTCGCCGGATTCGATGAAGGCCGCAACCTGCAGCTCGAAGCCGTTGTTGAGCTTGGCCAGCTTCATGACCTTGCCGGAGGTGTCGCCACGGGCGGACGGCTCGGTGTAAGCGACTTCGCGCACGATAGTGGTCGGCAGTTCCACGGAGATGGCCTTGCCCTGATAGAGCACGACTTCGCAGACATCATCCATGCCTTCTTCGATGAAGTTGATGGTGTCGCCCAGGTTTTCCTTCTCGACTTCGTACTGTTCGAACTCTTCGTCCATGAACACATACATCGGGTCGGCGAAGTAGGAGTAGGTGGCCTTCTTCTGTTCCAGGATGATCTGGTCGAACTTGTCGTCGGCCTTGTAGACCGATTCCTGCGCCTGAGCGGTGAGCAGGTTCTTCATCTTCATTTTGACCACAGCGGCGTTGCGGCCGGACTTGTTGTACTCGGTCTTGATGACGATCATGGGCTGGCCGTTGATGTCGATCACGTTGCCGGCGCGGAATTCCATTGCGGTTTTCATCGTGTGCTTCCGAAAATAGTGGACTGCGGGATTATTTTGGCCGCGATTCTACCCGATCTGCATAAAAACGCATCAGCTGCGTGGCGAGATCGGGTTGCGCCAACAAGTATTGCCGCCAGGATGCAAGAGCCAGATGGATGGCAGGCAAGTCAGCCAGGAACTCACACCAGTTTGCCAAGCTTTCAGGGTGGCGACTGTCGCAGTGGTTCCAGGCGGTCAGCGCCTGCCCCCAGCTGGCAGGCATGGGGGTGTCGGCCATGGCTGCGATACCTTCAACGCGTGCTTGCCAGGCGTCGAGCTTGATCAGATGAGCATCATCCTCTTGCGGATAGATGTGCCAGAGCATGGCATTGCCGGCCCATTGCGCGCGAACGAAAGAATCTTCGCCACGAACAAGATTCAGATCACTGTCCGCGAGCAAGCGATCGTACTCAGTGTGATGCAGCAGCGGCAGCACACGGATGCACAGTTCCCCTCTCGACACTTCCTCGCCGATGGTCAGTGTCCTGCCCAGCCAGTTGCTGACATCTGTTAATGCCTGGCCGGGAAATACCTTCAGTAGCGTCCTGGTTTCATCTGCAGCCAGTGCATCCAGCAGATGGCCAATGCCGGTCTGTCTGTAGCTGAATAATGAGACTTGCCGACACTTGCGAGCCGGGCGTCTGGCATCATGGATCTGCTCGAGTTCGCCTGCAGAGCGCAGCAGGCCTCCGCTTGCCGGCGTGAATCCGGGAAACCAGAAGTGTTTGATCAGGCCGCTGGCAGCATGCACAGATGGCAGTGCATGGCAGTCTTCGATCCATGGTTCGGCGCTGAGGTATTCGAGATTAAGCCATGCGGGGTGTGGTGATTGTGCCGTCATGGCCTGTATGAATGCTTCCGGCAGCTCACAGCCAAAGCCCTCTATGATGAGGTCGCCTGGCTCGGCATCTGCCATTTGCGGCTGCCAATGCATCACGGTGATGCCGTCCAGCATCTGCTGCTGTTGCGTGGTGGATAGTGCGGGCGCCAGATGCTTAAAGCTGATCAGGTCATCGATCCAGAGTCTGACAGTCAGGGCATGGTCATGGTGCAGATGACGTGCGAGTCGCCAGCAGACACCGAGGTCGCCATAATTATCGATGACAGTGCAGAAAATATCGCAGGTCTTGATTGATGTCGGCACTATGCTGACTCCGGCAAGCGTCTTTCGGCAACCGATGTTCAGCCGTGATCCTGATTGTCTCTCAAAGACAGGCGGTCTAACGGTTTCATATTGAAATATGGTAGAAATTCCGTGTCACGCAATCTCCATCACTATGCAAAGGTATGCATCATGCAAATGAATCCTAAATTCAGAGCCAGTATTCTGATAGCGGCCGGTGTTCTTTCATCCACGGGTGCTTACGCGTTGAGCACTGCTGCTGGCGAGCCGGACGCCTTGCAGACACGCATGTTTGCAGATGATTACGATCGTGCCCTGATCGAAGTCGAACCTGGCGTGGCAGCGGGTCCGGTGATGGGCGCTGCGCTCGAGCTGGAGCGTATTAAGATCAATGGCCGTGTCAGTGAAAGCGAGACACTGCCATTGAGCTATACCGTCCGTTCCGATCTGGATCCGCGCCGTCAAACAACAGCCAGCCTGCGTCTGGTGCATGCGCGTTCGCACGTGCCCGGCGATGTGCGTGAAAACTTCAGCTATGTGGCAGGTGTTGCCTTTCGCCGTCCTGTGAATGATCAATGGACGATTGTCCCGGCAGTCAGCGCAGGTTATGTCGAAGATCGCGGTGCCACTGGGGATGCGACCGGCAGCATTTACGGCGTCAGCGTCGCCAGTGTTTACAAATTGCGTCGCCAGAAATTTGATGTGGCGATCGCAAATCAGCTGAGCCACTACCGCACGCGTGAATTCAAAGGCCCCGGCTTTGCGCTGAATCCGCAAATTAACAATACCGTCATGCGCAATGGCGTTGTGGTATCCATGCCGACGCTGCTTGCCGGTCGTAAGCTGTCGACCGAACTCGGGTTGACGCGTACCGATGTTCTGACAGATCACAAGGATCCGTCCTTTGCTGTCGACTATTACAACGAAGTCAGTCTGACGCTGGGCAATAACAAGCGTTTGAGCAATGCCCGCTCTTTTGTGCGCGGCGGCATCTCGTATCTGGATGGCCGTGGCGATGTACGTGGTCTGCGAGTGAAGCTCGGCTACTGGTTCTGATGCCTGTTTTTTGAATCCTGACGGATGAGCCTCCGGCGGCAGACTGTTCGTTTCCTCGCGCTGGCGTCTTTACTGCTTGGGAACGAGGCTGCCGCACTATCCGGGAATGCCCAGATCGAACTGGTCGGCCAGGGCCGTTTTGAGGCGCTGGCGGCCGGGCTGGAGCAGGATGCTCAGCGCAAGGCGTTGAAAACAGCGGATCTGCACGCGCTTTGCTATGCCTATGGCAAGCTCAAGCAGTACGACAAGGTGCTGCCATGTCTGGATCAGCTCGACCGGCAGATTGCCGCCGGGGACGAGAGCGCACGCCTTTTCGGACTCGATGACGCAACGCCATCCTCCCGATTGATGCGCGCTGAAGTCTTGATTGATCTCGGTCAGTATCGTGAAGCAGCGCTGCAGTCTCAGCAGACGCTGGACTGGCTGGCGGCAGAGCATAGCAATGATCTTGATCTGAAATTCCAGGCGCTGGCCAATCAGGTCATTGCCTGGCGTCTTGCGGGACAGCGTCAGCGCGCCGAAGCCAGCTTGAAAACGCTGGAAGCAACTGGATTGGGCCTGCTGGGTACGGATTACCGGGGTGCCCGTGCCATTGCGCTGGCGCGGGCCAATATGGCCATGGGCCGCTATCAGGCGGTGCTGGATGCCCTAGCCAGTGATTTTTCGCTGGGCTTGCGCCGGTTTCTCGACAACATCAATACCGGCGCCTTGTTTACCGGCAATAACAACTGGCTCTGGATCGATCTGCCGCGCGCCTTCATGGCGGCGCGCGCCCAGCAAGGCCTAAGCCGCCTCGATGAAGCCCGGCAAGGGCTGGATGCCATCTTGGCGATTCCGCAAATTGCCAGCAACGGTGAAATTCACTGGATGAGCCTGTTTTCCCGTGGCCAGATTGCGCTTGCCGATGGTGACACGGCTAAAGCAGAAGCGTGTTGGCGAGACGCGATCACGATCATCGAAAAACACCGTGCCAGTATCAACACGGAAGCGAACAAGATCGGTTTTGTCGGTGACAAGGCTCAGGTTTATGACGCCCTGATTGATCTGCAGGCGGCCCGTGGTGATGCTGAAGCGACTTTTCTGACCGCGGAGCGTGCGAAGTCGCGGGCCCTGGTGGATCTGTTGGCGGATCGTGAGGCATTTGCGCTGCCGGAGGGGGCTGAGGGCGATCGTATTCGTGTGGCACTCAATGCCTTGCAGCGTGCCGAGCAGCGTGCGCGCTGGCAGGGCGACAGCAGTCGTGGCAATGATGCCGGCCTCACAGCGGCGCGTGAGTTGTTGCAGAAGTCGGCTCCCGGGCTGGCGGCACTGGTGGCGGTGAAAGCCCCCGGTCTGAGTGAAATTCGCCAGCTCTTGCAGCCTGGCGAGACGTTGCTGCTCTATCACGTTACCCAGACCCGGCTGCACATCATTACGCTTTCCGTGAAGAGCTTGCAGCTGCAGTCGGCCTCGGCAGACGGTCTGGCTGATGACATCGCGCGTTTGCGGCAGGACATCGAGGAGCGTCGGCCGGAAGTCGACGCACGCTTGCGGCGTCTGCATGAGCGGCTGATTCCGACCGCCTTGCGCAAGGCGGCGCCGGGACGCTTGCTGATCGTCCCGCACAAGTCGCTGCACTATCTGCCCTTTGCGGCCCTGCGTGATGATGCCGGTTACCTGCTTGAGCGCTGGCCTGTCCGCATCTTGCCGAGCGCTGGTGTGCTGCCGTTTTTGCCGTTGGCCGTGAGGGGTTATGGCGACAGTCTGACGGTGTTTGGTAACCCTGACCTCGGCGACAGCAGTCGCGATCTGCCGGCTGCCCAGCAAGAGGCCGAAGCGATTGCGGCAGCAACCGGCAGTGTCGGTCGCCTTCATCTGCGTGATGCGGCCAGCAAAGTCGCGTTTTTGCGTGAGGCCCGCCAGGCGAGCGCGCTGCACATTGCCTCTCATGGCGAGTTTCGTGGAGACCAGCCCATGCAGTCGGCGCTTTATCTGGCGTCCGATGCTGCTTCGGATGGTCGCCTGACCGTTGCCGACCTGTATCAGCTGCGCCTGCGCAGCCAGCTGGTCGTGCTCAGTGCCTGCGAGACCGGTCTGGGGGCGATTGCGTCGGGCGATGATGTGGTCGGCCTGGTACGTGGCTTCCTCTATGCCGGTGCGGGAGCCATCGTGTCATCGTTGTGGCAGGTGGATGATGTTGCAACATCCGAACTGATGACCGCGTTCTATGCCGAACTGTCGGCGCAGGATAGCCGGGATGCCTTGCGTCATGCCCAGCTCGGGGTCTTGAAGCGTCATCCGCATCCTTTCTACTGGGCAGCATTCTTTGTCACCGGGGCAACCAAGTGACGCGTGCGGCCTGGTTGCGGGGTCATCCGCGCCTGTTGGCCATGCTCGCATCGGTTTTGCTCACGTTGTCTGTGCTTGCGCTTGATCAGCTCGGCTATTTGCAGCGCCTGGAGTGGCCTTTGCGCGATGCCGAGATGCGCTGGTTGCAGACCCAGGCCAGCCAGCCCCTCGCTAATGAGGTGGTCGTGGTGGCTTTTGATGAGGCTTATCTGCAGCAGGCTCGAGAGCCGCTGGCCTTGTTTCACGGGCATCTGGCGACCGCACTGGAGACTCTGGCCAGTCTGCAGCCGAGCGTCATTGGTGTCGATTTTGCGTTGCCGGAGAAATCGTTCCGGTTTCTGGTGCCGCGCGATGATATTGAACATGACTACGACCGGACTCTGATGATCGGTCTGGCGCGCTCTGCCCGCAGTACGCCGATCATCCTGGCGGCAACGCTGGATGAGTCGGCCCGGCGTTACCGCAGCATCCTGCCGGGGTTTCTGGCGGCCAGCGGCCTGAACCCGATCATTGCGCAGCTCGGCCTGGACCCGCGTGGTTCGGCCATCCTCTGTCCGGACAGTGACGGCATCATCCGGCGTTATCCGGATGATGCCTGCCGTGGCGGTACTGGCGCTCTGCCTGCGCTGGCGGCCCGGATGGCGGCAGTACAGGGTGTCGGGCGTCTGAGCTGGCAGGGTGATATCAATTATCTGGCAGGTCAGGCGCTGACGGTGATGCCGGTGCAGGATCTGCTCACGCAGGCGGCCAGCGAGGATGGGCGGGCGCGTCTGTTGCAGGTGATCGGCGGACGAGCCGTCTTGCTGGGTGCTGTCCTCGACTATGAGGACAGGCATCGTGCGCCGATTGCACTGGCTGCGAGCAATGTGCGGAGTCAGGAGGTCCCGGGCATCCTGATTCAGGCGCAGATTTATCGCTCTCTGATGAATCAGGGCTTGCTGACCGTATGGGGAGCAAGTGCTGTCTGGCCGCTGATCTGGCTGGCCAGCCTGTTTTGTTTCGGCCACCGGCATGCGCTCAAGCTGATTTTTCTGCTGGCCGCGGCGGGCGTGACGGTGGCTGGCAACCTCGCGGCCATGCAGCGCGGCGTGAGCCTGCCGGTCGTGGCCTTGCTGTGTACGGCCAGCCTGGCCTGGCTGGGTCGCTGGCTGGTTGAGCTGCGCTTGCAGCGGCAGCAGAGGGAACGTCTGGAGCAGGCTTATGCGGGCAGCAGCAATCCGGCGCTACTGCATCATTTCGACACGCTGGGTGCGGAATCCTGGCAGCCCGCACAAGCAGCACGCGTGGCGTGGCTGGGTATCTGTCTTCATGGCCGACTGGATATCGCGACGGTCAGTCCCGTAGAGCGACTCCAGGGCCTTAATGCCTGGTTGCAGGCTGTGCGCGAGCTCACCGGATTGCACGAGGGCATGCCTGAATCCGGAGATCCGGCGCATAGCATCAGCCTCTTTGGCTACCCGCTGCCGCTGTTTGCCCCTGAGCGGCACGCCCTGGAGGCAGCACGGGCCCTGCAGGCGGTATGGCGCAAGCAATCCAGTCTCTGGCAGCTGGAGGATCTCGGGCTTTACCTGGCAGTTCATACTGATACGGCGCTGGTTGGCTGTATTGATGCCGGGGGGCAGGGGCATTTCACGGCCTTGGGTCAGGGCCGTGAGACACTCCGGCAGTTATTGCGCGAGGCGGTCATTCATGGCCATGAGCTGGTGTGCTCGGCATCTGTAGCCGAGTCGCTGGGGTCCCCGCCACAGCTGGTCCCGGAAGCCGCCATTGCCGGCTATCGCTGGCAGGAGGCTGTGCATGTCTGACGCCACCGTGCTGGAGACGCGGACGGCTTCGTTTGGCCAGTACCGTCGTGTTCTGGCGAATCTGCTCATGCAGCCAAGGCTCTGGCAGCAGCCGCTGTATCGCGATGCTGCCTTGCGTCAGTTCAATATGATCATGGCACAGTCGCTGACGTCGTTGGGCTTGCGCGCGGCCATCCTGGGCTTTCTGCTGGTTGCCTATGTATTGGTCATTGTCAGTGCCGATGTGCAGGTGGCATTCCAGATATTTCACATCGCACTGTTTCGTGAGGGCGGCCCGCTGATCACCGCTATTTTGCTGTTGCTCAGCCAGGGAACCGATACCACCAGTGTGCTGCAGGCCCAGCGCAATCGCGGCGAGCTCGCCTGGCTACAGGGGCTGGGCCTGCCGTGGCCACATCTGCTGGTATTGCCTCGCTTGCTCGCGTTAATGCTCGCGTGTGCCGTGCTGACGGGCTATTTTCAGCTTTTTGCCCTGCTCGGTGCCTTGGTGGCCAATGCCCTGCTCGGTCATCTGGACCTGATTGAATTACTGCAGCGTTCTTTGCCGCTGCTGCGACTTGATGATATGCCTTATGCCCTGCTGAAGGCTCTGGGTTTCGGCCTGATCATCGGCTGTGTGTCGAGTGCGCACGGTCTTTATGATCGCCAGGCAGCCTCCAGTGATGAGGGGGGCTCCCCTGCGTCGCGAGCTCTGGTGGCCAGCTTTCTGTTAATGAGTCTGTTCAATCTGGTGGTCGCCTACGTATTTTATGGCGTCCTTTTCTATGGCTTGCTCTGAGGTCATCATGTCTGCTGCTTTGCTGGTTTGGGATGATTTGGCTGCCGAACAGTCATTGTGGCCGGGCCAGTCTCTGTCAGTCGTGATTGACAGTGCCAGGGCTGCCGAGCAATTGCTGGGGATAGCGAGCGAGACGCAGCTGAGCGATGGCAAGGGGCGTCGCATCAGTCGACCTTCCGGTTGTCGTGTCTTGCCGATCTCGCCGCGCCACCAGTTTCTCGGGCGACAGACCTTGCGCGATAACTTGCAGCTGGTCTTGTCGATGGTCCTCGGTGGCGGCCTCATTGTTGCCGGCAGTCGCGAGGCGCTGCGCTGCGAAGCGGCACTGGCAGCGGTGCAGGCGGTTGTGCCGATGCCGGCCGAGGCGTACCCGGAGCATCTTGATCCGGTGCAACAACGGGCTGCTCAGTGGGCACTGGCCTGGCTGTTACCGCACGATGTGCTGCTGCTGGACCGGATTGAGCAAGGCCTGACCCTGCGTGAGCGCTTGCAGATGCAGGCGTTGGCACAGGCACATCAGGTCAGCTTTCCTTTGCGTGCCCAGGTGCATGGCATGCTCGATGTCACGGGCACAGGGAAGGCAGCCCAACGCTGCATATTCTGGGGATGAAGATGGCTGATAACGACTGGTTGCCCGCCCCGGTTGCCCGCCGCAGCCTGTTCTGGCTGCTGCCCATTGTGTTGCTGACCTGCGCGTTGATCGCCGGCCTGCTGTACCGTGAAGGCTTCTGGGTGACCCGGGATCAACTGCATTTCCGGACCGACTCTGCCGATGGCCTGGCCAAGGGCATGGCCGTCAAGCTGCATGGCTTTGCGGTGGGCACGGTGACATCAGTAGAGCTGGATCCCGGTAGCGCGCGAGATGCGTCGGTGGTTGTCAAACTGGCCATTGAGCGGCGCTTCATGAGCCTGATTGCCCGAGGCTCGGTGATCAGCTCGGCACAGGAGGGCTTGATCGGTCAGAGCTATCTGTTCATCAAGCCGCCTCCCGAAAGCGGCCTTGCACCACGCGCCTCGGCTGACGGCGAGCAACTGCCGTTCGAACGGCCCAAGGCCCTGAGCGAAATTGCCAGTGACATGGCCACCAAGATGGAGCCTTTTGTGGCCAAGGCGGGGGAGCTGACCAGCTCACTCGCTGACCCGCGTGGTGATTTGCGCCAGCTCATCCATCACACCCGACTGGCTGCTGAAAATGCGCCCGCGCTGACACGTGAGGCGAGCACGGCATTGGCGCAGACTGGCACAGTGCTTCAGGGTATCCAGCAAAGCGTCGAGCAGCTCAATGCCCGTCTGCCCGCCATGCTCGAGAGCACACAGAAGACTTTGCAGAATACCGAAGTAACCAGCGGTGAAGTGCGCGTGCTGACCGAGCGTCATGGTCGTGCCACCCTGACCTCGGCCCAGCAAGCCGCCCAGGATGCTCAGGAAGTGCTGGCCGGTGCCCGGCAGCGCTGGCCCTTGCGGACACTGGCGCCCATGCCGGTCTATGACAGTCCGGCAACGGGTGTCAGCCCGCTGATTTTGCCGACGCAGACTCCTGAAGGGGCTCAGCCATGAACTGGCGTGCGGCGATTATCGTGACGATGTCAGGTCTGTTGCTGGCCTGTCAGTCGTCACTGCCGCTGTCGCCGGCCAAAGTGGCCGCAATACGTAGCCATAATCTCGCCGGCAAGGCGCTGGTGGATGGCGATGTGGCGGCGGCCGATAGCGGCTTTCGCGAGGCGATGCGGCAGGCTGCGGCACTCGATGACTGGCACGGCGAGGCTGAAAGTCGCCTCGCCTGGGCTGTCAGTTTGCAGCGGCGTGGCCAGCGCGAGGCGGCCGAAGGGCTGCTGTCGCCATTGCTGGAAGATCTGCGACTGCCCTACCCACTGGCGAGTCAGCAGCAGGCGCTGGCCTGGCGTGCGCAATGGCATCTGGCCGCTCAGGCGTGGCCGGCCCTGCAGCAGGATCTTTCACGCCTGAATGAGCTGTGCCAGTCCGAGTGCCGGCCGCAGGTGATGCTGTCCAGTTTGCAGGCACAGCTCGCATTGCATGAAAAACGCTTTGCCGAGGCTGCCGGGCTGGCTGACCGGGCGCTGCGGCTAGCGGGAAACGAGATAACCGAAACCCGTGCCTATGCCCTGCGCGTCCGGGCCAATATTGCGCTGTTGCAGCAGCCTGATCAGGGTCTGGCACCGATCATGATGGCACTGGATCTTGATCGGCAGTTGGGCAATAGTGCGGGTATCTTTCAGGATTTGATCTTGCGCACCTGGCTGGCGTATGTGCTGCAAGCGCCGGATCGTATCCACTGGCTGCATCGAACCTGTCAGGTGGCTGCAGGCATGCTGTCGCCAGTCACAGAAAAAATGCTGCAGCAATTACCCGAGGAGCTTTGGCATGACTATTTCCTTTCGTTTTCAACACCTGAGGTTCATCGCGCTGCTGCTGAGCAGCCTCCTGCCCGTGATGAGCAGCGTCGCTGCCGAGCGACGTGAGCCGGTCGGTGCGGTGTTGGATGTGTCACGCGCCAGCAGTATGGCGGATGGCAAATCCACAGCCATCGAGCTGTTTGAATATCTCTATGACCAGCAGCGCATCAGGGTCGCGGAGGAGGGCAAGCTGGTGCTGTCGCTCAGTGCCAATCGGACGGATTACGTCATAAAAGGCCCGGCAGTTGTCAGAGTCGGTACCAGTCAGTTGATTTTCGAGTCTGGCAAGGTTTTCAGCAGCAAAGCGCGTCCGGATGTCGTGGTCAGCGCCTTGCTGGCCGGACCAAGAACGCAAGGGGCCGTGCGCTTGCGGGCTTCGCGTGGTGTTTTGCCGACATCGGGCAGTGTGGTGACGAGCAATCGGCCGGTGCTGAGCTGGCCGGCACTGGCCGGCCAGGGTGATTACGAGCTGAGAATTGCGGATGGCAATGGCGATGCCGAGCAAGTGTATCTGGTCAGTGCCACGCGCTGGCAGCCAGATGAAAAGCAGGCACTGGCCTGGGGGCATGCCTATCGCTGGCGGGCCAAGGCTGCCGATACCGAAGCAGTCGGGGTGTCCGGCAATTTCACGGTAATCAGTGACATCGAGCGGGATCAGCTGGCTCAGCTGTTGCCGGCTGGCAATGCCAGCTTTGCCGAGCGCGTTGTCTATGCAAAGACTCTGGAGCATCTCGGCGTTCGGGATGAGGCCAAGGTTATCTGGCAGGCGCTGTCAGCCGAGCGCCCTGACAACAACGTGCTCAAGGAGTACCTGAAAGCGAATCCGTGATGCAGTCGGTCAGTCCCGCTCATACACGACAAAACTGAACCACAGCTCGCTGGCGTCATCGAAATGGCGCTCGCGGCTGATCTCCTGCCATGCGCTGCGATCAAACTCCGGAAAGAAGGCATCGCCATCCACAGTGGTTTCCACCTCGGTGATGTACATGCGCGAGACCTGGCTCAGCGTCTGCGCATAGATTTCCGCGCCGCCGATGATCAGGGCTTCATCCTGCGCGTTCACTACGGCAACGGCCTCGGCCAGCGCCAGAGCGGCTTCCAGCGAATGCACCAGACGGATGCCGATCGGGCCATCCCAGGTCGGATTGCGCGTGACCACGATGTTGGTGCGGTTCGGCAGCGGTCGGCCCAGCGAGTCGAACGTGGTGCGACCCATGACAATGGCCTTGCCGCTGGTGATGCGCTTGAAGTACTGCAAGTCGGCGGGCAGGCGCCAGGGCAGATTGTTACCGATGCCGATGCAGCGGTTCTCCGCCATGGCCACGATCAGTGCCAGCCGGACAGTGTCATCGGGCAGCGTTGCGTAGTCGTCGCCGGCGGTGCCGGTGAGCATGTGCTCGCTGGGCTGGCTCATACCGCTACCTTGGCCGCGATGTGCGGCTGTGCGTTGTAGTTTTCCAGGGTGAAATCGTCAAACCGGAAGGCAAACAAGTCGGTGACGTCCGGGTTGATGCGCATGACGGGCAATGGTCCGGGCTCGCGGGCGAGCTGCAGATCCGCTTGCTCGATGTGATTGCTGTAGAGATGGCAGTCGCCACCGGTCCAGACGAAGTCGCCGGGCTGCAAGCCGCAGACCTGGGCCACCATCAGCGTCAGCAGTGCGTAGGAAGCGATGTTGAACGGCACGCCGAGGAAGATGTCGGCGGAGCGCTGGTAAAGCTGGCAGCTCAGCTTGCCGTCGGCGACATAGAACTGGAACAGGGCATGGCAGGGCGGCAGCGCCATCTCGTCGACCAGTGCCGGATTCCAGGCGCTGACAATGAGCCGGCGTGAGTCGGGATTGCTGCGGATCATTTCCAGGACATTGCTGATCTGATCAATATGGCGACCGTCCGGTGATGGCCACGAGCGCCACTGGTAGCCGTAAACCGGCCCCAGATTACCGTTCTCGTCGGCCCATTCGTCCCAGATGCGAACGCCGTTTTCCTTGAGGTAGCCGATGTTGGTGTCGCCCTGCAGAAACCACAGCAGCTCATGGATGATGGACTTCAGGTGCAGCTTTTTCGTGGTCAAAACCGGAAAGCCGTCGGCCAGATTGAAGCGCATCTGGTGGCCGAACACCGAGGTTGTGCCGGTGCCGGTGCGGTCGCTCTTGAAAGTGCCCTCGTGGCGGGCACGGGCAAGCAGATCGAGATACTGACGCATGATTACCTCGTGGCCGGCATGTTGCCGCCTTTGCGATAGGCCACGGCCAGCAGCACCAGTCCGATCACGATCATCGGCGCGGTGAGCATCTGGCCCTTGGTCATCCAGTCGAACAGCACGAAGCCCTGATCAGCGTCCGGCTCGCGGAAGAACTCGACGGTGAAGCGGGCGCAGCCATAGCCGATCAGGAACAGGGCCGATGCCGCCATGCGCGGACGCGGCTTGAGCGTGAACACGAACAGAATGATGAACAGAACAAGACCTTCCAGTACAGCTTCGTAGAGCTGAGACGGGTGGCGCGCAAAGGCATCCACATGCGGGAAAACCATACCCCAGGCAAAATCGGGGTCAGTCACTGGCCGGCCCCAAAGCTCGCCGCCGATGAAGTTGCCGATGCGACCGAAGAACAGACCAGGCGGTGTGATGACGGCGAGCAGATCGGTGATTTCCAGCCAGGGCGTCTTGTACTGACGAGCAAAGACGACACCGGCGACGAGCACGCCGAGGAAGCCGCCGTGGAAGCTCATGCCGCCTTCCCAGATACGGAACAGCCAGAGCGGATCACTGAGGAAGCGATCAAAGCCATAAAAGAACACATAGCCGATGCGGCCGCCGAGAATCACGCCCATGGCGCCGTAGAAAATCAGGTCGGCGACCTGGTCCTGCGACCAGCCCATGCGTTTGCCGCGCCACAGTGCCAGACCATAGGCACTGGCAAAGCCGAACAGGTACATGAGGCCGTACCAGTGAATTTTCAGCGGGCCCAGGGCCAGCGCGACCGGATCGATGTGTGGGTAGATCAGCATACTCAGAGTCATCTTGTTGAAAAGCGCTGACGCATCATAGCCGCGTCGGGCATCATCAGGCGAGTTTCTTGGAGTCGTTACGCATGTGCCTGATTGTTTTTAACTGGCAGCCGCAATCTGACCTGCCCTTGCAGGTCTGGGCCAATCGCGATGAGTTCATGGCGCGCCCGGCTTTGGCGACAGCGCGCTGGCCGGAAGCTCCGACCGTCTTGGCCGGGCGTGATGTGCAGGGTGGTGGTACGTGGATGGGTGTCACTACCCAGGGTCGTTTTGCGGCACTGACAAACTATCGTGATCCGGGCATGACCACGGCAGCGCGTTCGCGCGGCGTGCTGGCCGCCGAGTATTTGTGCGGCAATTTGTCGGCGGCCGCATTTGCCCGGCAGGTGCAGGCGGATCGCGGCCTTTATGGTGGCTTCAGTCTGCTCATCGCGGATGCTGACGAGCTCTGGTGCGTGGGCAGTCATCAGCCTGAGCCTGTGCGGGTTCCGCCGGGCTGGCACGGGCTGTCGAATGCCGCGCTGGATACGCCATGGCCGAAGCTGGAACGCCTGCTCGCGGGCGCTCAGGTTCTCGTCGCGCAACAGGTGGATGCTGCCGAGTCGCATCTGACGCTGCTGGCCGACACCACGCCGGCGCAAGACGATGCCCTGCCGGATACCGGTGTCGGCCTGATGATGGAGCGTCTGCTATCGCCGGTCTGTATCCGCACACCGAGCTACGGTACGCGCAATTCGACCTGGCTGCGTGTGGGGCGGGCGCTGATTCGTTGGCACGAACAGGATTACAACGAGGGAGCGCGCCGCCATTATGAGCTGGCGCGTGCACTACCCTGAGGACGGATCAGATCAATTAGGCCCAGCGCCGTCAGCTTGGCCTCGACCGTGGCGCGGATCTTCACCGGGTTGTCGTAGGCCAGCACTTCGTCGAGCAGCAGCTTGGCCTCGCTGAGCGGCGTCATGCACACGGTCTTGCGTACTTTCAGCAGGTTGCTGGCGCTCATCGACAGCGAATCGAAGCCCATGGCCATGAGCAGGATGGCGGTGCCGGGGTCGCCGGCCATCTCGCCGCAAATGCTCACGGTCTTGCCGACGCGATGCACCTCGTTGACGACATAGCGCACCGCGCGCAGCACCGATGGGTGATACGGCGAGTACAGATCCGCCACGCGCGTGTTGTTGCGATCCACCGCGAGCAGATACTGGGTCAGGTCATTGGAGCCGATGCTGATGAAGTCGGCCCGTTGTGCTAGGTCGGCAATCTGGATGATGGTGGCGGGCACTTCGACCATGACGCCGATGCGCGGCAGCGTGACCTCGAATTCCTTCTCTTCCTGCAGCTCGTGTACGGCGCGATGGATCAGCGCCACGGCATCGTCGACTTCGCTCACGGTGGTGACCATGGGCAGCAGAATCTGCAGATTGTTCAGGCCGGAGGCGGCTTTCAGCATGGCGCGCACCTGCACCATGAAGATTTCCGGGTGGTCGAGCGTGATGCGGATACCGCGCCAGCCCAGTGCCGGGTTGTCCTCCTCGATCGGGAAATAAGGCAGATCCTTGTCGCCGCCGATGTCGAGCGTGCGCATGGTCACCGGCTTGGGCGCGAAGGCTTCGAGCTGCTGACGGTAGATCTGGCGCTGTTCTTCCTCGCCGGGAAAACGCTCGCGCAGCATGAACGGAATTTCCGAGCGGTACAGGCCGACGCCCTCGGCGCCTCTGTCCTTGGCGCGGGCGACATCGGCCATGAGACCGGTGTTCACGCACAGCGACACGGCGTGACCATCGGGCGTGACGGCTTCGCGAGTCTTATAGGCATCGAGCCCGGCCACCAGCTGCTGCTCTTCGCGGATGATGTCCTTGTAGCGCTTGCGCAGCACGCGCGAGGGCTGCACGAAGACGCGGCCGAGATAGGCATCGAGAATCATCTCGGCGTCATCGAGCGAGGTCACCGGAATGTCGCTGACGCCGACCACGGTGGGAATGCCGAGCGCACGCGCCACGATGACCATATGCGAGCTTGCTGCGCCGGTGGCGGAGATTACGCCGCAGACCTTGTCCAGCGGAGCTTCCAGCAACATGGCGGTTGAAATGTCTTCACCGACCAGAATGCTGTTTTCCGGAAATTCGCGGACTTCTTCCGATTCCTGATCCTGCAGTTGCGCGAGCAGGCGCAGACCCAGGTCGCGGACATCCGACATGCGCTCACGCAGATAGGGGTCTTCCATGGCCGAGAAGCTTTGCATGTGCTCGTCGATGACTTCGCGCAAGGCTCCCTGTGCCCAGTTGCCGGCCTCAATGCGCTCAGCGACTTCCCCGCCGAGCGCATTGTCATCGAGCATGCGCAGATAGACATCAAACAGTGCGCGCTCTTCCGGCATCAGTGTGCCGGCCATGCGCAGATCCAGTGCCTGCACTTCCTCGCGGACGGCTTCCAGCGCCTTTGCCAGCAATGCCAGTTCACTGTCGATATCGTCCACTGCGCGGTCCGGCACCTGCTCCAGATCGGCTTTCGGATAGAGCACCACGGCGCGCCCGAGGGTGACGCCGGTGGCGCCGGTAATGCCCTGATAAATCTGTGTGGGTGTGGCTCGCGAGCCGCGCACCACTTCCAGCTGGCCCATGACCTTGGCATGCGCGACCACGCCCGAGAGCTGCGCCGACAGCGTGACCAGAAAGGCCACCTCGCCTTCATCGAAGCGACGGTTTTCCAGCTGCTGCACCACGAGCACGCCGAGCACCTTGCGGCGGTTCATGATGGGCACGCCGAGGAAGGCGTTGTAGCGCTCTTCGCCGGTCTCCGGGAAATACACATAGCTCGGATGCGTGGCGGCATCCTGCAGGTTGATAGGCTCTTCGCGAGTGGCGCAGAGGCCGACCAGACCTTCGCCGAAGCCGAGACTGACCACGCCGATCGAAGCCGGATTGAAGCCTTCGTTGGCCATCAGCACCAGCCGCTCTGTGCGATCGTCGAGCAGATACACCGAACACACTTCGGTGTCGGTGGCTTCGCGCACGGAGGCCACCAGCACATCCAGCGCAGCTTGGAAGCTGGGCGCGTTGTCCACTTCCTGGACGATGCGGCGCAGGACTTCCAGCATGCTCGGTTCGGTCGGCACTAAAGGCATATCAGTTCTCTCAGCCGGCCAGTGCCGGTGCCGGTGCGTTCTGCACCGGCAAGCGTGGCAGCAGTTCCTTCAAGGCGCGGCGATAGACCTCGCGCTTGAAAGACACCACCTGATCCAGTGGATACCAGTAGCTGACCCAGCGCCAGCGGTCGAATTCGGCCGGCTTTTGGCAGTCCAGCTTCACATGCGACTCCGGGCCGACGAGCTGGAGCAGGAACCAGCGCTGCTTCTGGCCGATGCAGATCGGCGGCTTGTCGTGGCGGATGAAGCGGCGTGGCAGGCGGTAGCGCAGCCAGCCGCGCGACTGCGCGAGGATTTTCACATCCTGCGGGTGCAGGCCGATTTCTTCATGCAGTTCGCGATACATCGCCTGCTCCGGCGACTCGCCGTCGGCGATGCCGCCCTGGGGAAATTGCCACGCGTCGTGGCCGTAGCGCCGTGCCCACAGAACTTGTCCGGCAGCATTGGCTACGATGATGCCGACATTAGGTCGGAAGCCATCCTCGTCAATCACGGTGATTCCTTGAAAAACAATTTGTTATTGCTGCCATTACTACCTGACGCCCCGAGATGGAGCAAGCCGGACAGCGGATTTTTTCGTGGGGGCTCGGTATCATCGCCACTTTCCGCCTGCTCTGGAGCATCTTGCGATGACGCTTGCCCTGTTTGACCTCGACAACACCTTGCTGGGCGGCGACTCGGACCATGCCTGGGGCGAATTTCTGGTGTCGCGCGGGCATGTCGATGCCGAGGCGTATCGCATCGCCAACGATGGCTTCTATGCCGATTATCGCGCCGGCACGCTCGATATCCGCGCGTTCTGCGAGTTCGTCTTTGCCGTGCTGGCACGCAACGAGCCGGCCACGCTGAAGGTCTGGCGCGACGAGTTCATGGCTGAGTGCATCGCGCCACTGCTGCTGCCCAAGGCCTTTGATCTGCTCGCGAAACATCGGGAGATGGGGCACACGCTGGTCATCATTACCGCGACTAATCATTTCGTCACCGAGCTGATTGCGCAGCGCCTCGGTGTTGAGCACCTGATTGCGACTACCCCGGAGCAGACGCCGGATGGCGATTTCACCGGCAAGCTCGCCGGCACGCCCTGCTTCCAGGCCGGCAAGATCACCCGTCTGCAAGCGTGGATGGCAGAGCGCGGCGAGTCGCTGGACGGCGCCTGGTTCTACTCCGATTCGCGCAATGATCTGCCCTTGCTGGAGATCGTTGCCAATCCAGTCGCGGTGGATGCCGATGACACGCTGAGCGCCATCGCCCGCGAGCGCGGCTGGTCCTGCATCAGCCTGCGCTGACTCGTCTCAGCCCGATGCCCGCATAAAGCGCTCCAGCACCGCCGGGGCCCAGCGCTTCAGCGTGCTGACCAGCACGGCTTCCTTGCCAATGCCAGCAACTGCTTCGTTCTTCTGGATGGCCTGCAAGGTGCGCTGCGCCACCAGCTCCGGCGTCAGCGTGGTTTTCTCGAAATCCTTGGCCACGCGGGCGCGGGCTTTCTCGCTACCCAAGCTGCCGACCATCTTCACCTTGGTCTGAATCGGCGTGTTCACGAAGCCGGGGCAGATCACGCTAACGCCGATCTTGTGGCGATGCAGCTCCAGCCGCAGCGATTCCGACAGCCCGACCACAGCGAACTTGCTGGCGCTGTAGGTGCTCATGCCGGGCGCACCGAAAAAGCCGGAGACCGACGCCATGTTCACCACATGGCCACCCTGGCCGCGCTCGATCATCTTCGGCACAAAGGCGCGAATGCCGTAGACCACGCCCATCACATTGATGTCGTGCAGGCGCTTCCAGTCGGCCGGTTCGACCTCCCAGGTGAACCCGCCCATGACCACGCCGGCGTTGTTGACCAGAATGTCGATGGCTGGAAACTGCGCATGCACGGTGTCGGCCAGCGCCTGCATCTGCGCTTCATCGCTGACTTCGGCAACATGCACCCAGGCCTTGCCGCCGGCGCTGATGCACTTCAGGCGCACGGCGTCGAGCTTGTCCTGATCGCGTGCGGTGAGAATGACGGTGGCGCCGGCGCTGGCCAGTGCAATCGCAATCGCTTCGCCGATGCCGCTGCTCGCGCCGGTAACCAGCGCAACTTTGTTCTTGAAGTTCTTCACGGTCTTGCCTCGTTCTTATTTAAGTTTTTGCTCGTACCAGATGGGCGATGCCCAGGCGCGCTCTTCGATGGTGCTGAAAGTGTTGCGACCCTTGAAAGTGCCGGTGTCGCCGGTGGTGGCGCAGCAGCCCTCGTAGCCGCTGAAACCGGTGCTGGCCGGGAACATGCCATTGACCGGATTGAGCAGGCTGCAGTCGACTTTCTTATCCACATTGCACATGTACGACGACCAGCGGCAGGACGGCACTTCCAGCACGCGGGCGTAGTAGTAGGCGTCCTGAGTCGGGCTGAAGTCGGGGTCGGTCCAGGTCGTGCAGAGTTGCTCGGGGTGATTGCCGATCTCCACGCTGCAATCATTCATGGACGGCCGTTTCACGGGCGCTTTCGTGCGCACCACATTCTCGAACACCCGCACGCGCGGCTTGCCGCTGGCATCCACATAACCTTTTACGATGTCGATGCGCTGCAATGGGTAGTTTTCCGGGTCTTGCTGCGCCCAGACGGCGATCCTAGGTGCGCCTTTCGCTGGCAACGGCAGGTCGCCGCCCATGAGTGCGCCCGGTATCTCGCCGGTATCGACCGGGTTTTCGCCCGCCGCCAAGCGATCACAGATATTGGCCGGCAGGTTCCAGGCACCGACCGTCCGCACCTTGATGCGTGGCCCGGAGGTGCCCCAGGTTTCGCCGCGATGCACGGCATCCCAGATCTCGTTGCGCTTGTTCTGAGTTGCCCACACACCAGCCAGGCCGCCCGGATTCAGGCTGCGGGCAAAGTCCTGGAATTTGCGACCTAGGCATTTGGTCGGATCGGCCGGATCGCCGCCGCCGGAGCAGTTCCAGAAGCCGAGCTGCTCGCGAGGGTCATCGTCGAGCACGCCGCCGTGGCCTACAAAGCCTTTCTCGCCGACATTGCCGGAGATGCCGTTATGCGTGTCCGAAGAGGCAATGATGTTGGTCTTGTAGGGGTTGATGCCTAGCGTTTTGCGGATGGCCAGGCCCTCGGCCATGGCATTGCGGTAATAATCGAGCGGCCCTGTGCAGTTGCTGGTGCCGGTGGCGGTTGGATCGCGCGATGGCCGTGAGCGACCGTCCGGGCCCGGATTCAGGCAGGTATCCACCACATTGTCACCGAGGCTGCGGTGGTTGCAGAAGTTCGGATCGGTGAGCGGGTCGCCCTTGCAGTATTTGGCGCAGGTCGCCGGATCGTCCGGGCGGCCATGGCAGACCGTCTTGAAGGTCTCGAACGAGCAGGCGGACTCTTCACCTTGCAGATAATTGCCTTCAAGGCCGACCGCACACTCCGAGCTACCCTTGTGCTGCGTCAATTCCACGGCCACATCCATCTTTCGGCGCAAGGCGGCATCGGCCTCGGTCATCGGCATGAAAATGTCCGTCGAGTCAATTTTGCGCCCTAGTGGCACGCCATTGGCCTCCATCGGCAGCCACATGCGGCCATCAGACAGGTTGCCGTTATGCGGGATGGTCAGCACATCGCAGCCGGGTATCGATTTGCAGATGATTTGCAGGTGGTCGAACAGATCCCAGTCGTCGTTGGCATTCTGCGGATTAAGCGCGGTATCCGGGCGCACCGCTGGGAACACGATGGCCGGGATGCGCGTGGTGTCGCCCTTGAAAATCACATTGCGATGAAACATCTGCGATTTTTCATTGGAGGTGAATTCGTAGGCATGCAGTGTGGTGAATTTGCAGGGTTCGTACTCTTCGTCATTGATCTGCTTGGTGGTGTTCCAGGCTGAAATATTGGTCGGGCTGATGGCAATCAGCGACTGCAGCAACTGTTGTTGCAAGGAGGTGTTGCCGGCCGCGATATTCACCACATCATCACGGATGCCTTTGCCTAGGCGCTCGTCGCACTGTTTCTGCAGCGTGCCATTACGGCCGCAGGTGTTGACGAAGCCGCCGAGAAACTCGGCATGGTCGGTGACCGCGTTGAAGTCCAGCGGTCGGCCGATATTGACCTTGCGCTGCTGGGTATACGGGTCGTCGGTGCCCATGCCGGGCAGGCCGCCATCCTCGCCCTTGGCAAAGCGATGTGCGGCGCGCGGATCATTGGTCGCGTTAAAGAAGTAGGCGTCCAGCGAGTACGAGGTATGGGTGTGCAGGTCCCCAAAATAGGCTTGCTTGCGATCAGCCCGGGCGCCTGGGCAAGGTGCGCTGTCGGCAATCGGCGCGACATTTGGCGGCGGCGTTACAACACGCGGTGTTGTTGGCTTGTCATCGCCGCAGCCACCTAGCATCTGCAGGGCGGCGAACAGCATGATCAGACGGGACGGACTCATGTCAGGCCTCCGGGCAGGGATGGCAAATGGCTGCTGTGCAGCCACAGGACGGTTCTGTCGAGCAGCCAGTATGCGGCCAGGCTGCCAAGGGCATAAACGGTGATGCGTGAGCGCATGTTGCTTAGCGGCCAGCCAATGCGGGCAAATTTCATGAGCTGCCAGGCCAGCAGCACAAACAGCAGCTGGCCGGCCTCGACGCCGAGATTGAAGTAAAGCAGCGCCCAGCCGCGTGCGGTGTCGGGCAGGCCGACCGCGCTAAGCGCGCCAGCGAAGCCAAAACCGTGCAGCAGACCAAAGCCAAAGGCAATCAGCCAGGGTTGCCGGAAAGTCAGCGAGGCTGCGGGTGTGGTCGCGCGTTGTTGCCAGGCCAGCTCCAACGCCAGCAGCAAGATGCTGGCGGCGATCAGTATCTCCACCGGCTTCGCGGGCAAGCCCCAAACACCGAACAGTGCCAGGCCCAGCGTCAGGCTGTGTGCGACGGTAAACGCGGTAATGGCCGCCAGCAGCTGGCCCTTGCTGCGAGAACCGGCAACCACCACCAGCATGAGGCCGAAGACAAAGAGCAGATGGTCCGGCCCCAGCAGAATGTGCTCGATGCCGATCGGGAAATAGTCGCCGAGATCATGGCGACTGTCAGCCAGGCCATTGCCCAGCGTGGCCATTGGATCATGGCGATCCATAGCCAGCGTTTGCGTCTTTCCGGTGGCAAAGTTGGCGATCACCAGCGCTTCCGGCATGCGCGGATCGAGGCCCAGAAAGCGAATTTGTGTATCCGCCAGACCGCCCGTGCACTGCAGACGCCAGCTGCGCACGATGCTGTCAGTCTCGCGCGTTGCCACCAGCTCGCCTTGAATCTGGCAGCGTGAATCAAATTGCGGCACCACGGTTTTCGGCGACTCTTCTCCCGCTACGGGCACCATCAGCGTGGCTTGTATCTGCCCTGCAGCAGACTCATCCAGACGCAGCGTAGCCGTTTTAAGTTCATGGGCGATGGCGGTGGTGCAGATCATGAAGCCGAGCATCACGCGCTGCAGCAGGTGCAGGCGCTTCATGATGGTGCATCCTCAAAGCGGATTCGATAGCCGGCCTTCAATCGCGCCAGGGCTTCGCGGCTCAGGCGCTTGCGCTCGGCTATCTCATAGTCGCGCAGCACTTCCGCGCGCACCGCATCCAGGTTTGCTGGCTGAAAGGCACTACGGGCGGTGATGCGAACCAGGTGCAGGCCGAAGCTGGAGGCTACTGGCCCGCTCCACTGCCCTTGCGGTAATTGCTCGATGGCGGGTGCAAATGACGGGCCGAACTCGGCGCGCAGCAGCACGGGCGTGGCTTGCCTGAGCGTGAGACCGCTGGCGAACGGATCGCTCAAGGCTTGCCAGGCATCCGGGCGGCGGCTGAGTTGCTGTCGGATCTGTTCAGCATGGGCGAGCAGCGTGTCGCCGTGGCGTCCGCGACTGAGAAAGACATGCTCGAAATCGACGGCTGGCGGCGAGCCATACAGGGAGGCGTGTTGCGTCAGCCAGGCTTGCAGGGCGGCATCGGACGGTGGTGTGAGCGCGGTGCCCTGTTCCAGCAGAAAGCGCATCTTCTGGGCGAGTTGGCGGCGCACCACAACATCGGCGCGATCCAGATTGAGCGCCATGGCCTCGCGATAAAGCACTTGCTCATCGATCCAGAAAGTCAGGCTGGCGCGCAGCTCGGCGTCGCTGGGCTGACGGCCGTGTTCGGCCTGGAAGGCTTCGCGCAGAGCGAGTTGCTGGGAGCTGGTGATACGAATGTCACGATCGTCGACGGCGCGGTCGATGGTGCTGCCATTAAGCAGACGATCGGCCGCAAACAGGGCGATGCCAAATAGCAGAAAAAGCGTGAGCGGCGAGCGCAGGACGCGTGAAAGTGAAGCAAGCATGGTGTTGGCCAGTGGGTTAGGGCAACCACTCCCTGCTGAAGCGCGGGAGCATTTTTATTGTGTTGACCAAGGCTAGCAGCCTGAAAACTTGAAAACAACAGATGTCAGATACTGCTGTTGAATAAATTTTAGACAGCAATCACGCGATCGACGGGTTTGTCCCAACTGGCGCTGGCCAGTTGCGGCACCGATTGGCAGCGATGTGCGAGCCCGATGTACTGCGGGTGGCGCGGCGTTTTTTCGAGCGCGTGCAGCAGGCGGTCGTAATAGCCACCGCCCATGCCGAGGCGATTGCCCTGATGATCGAAGCCGACTAGGGGCAGGAGCAGCAAATCCAGCCGGGCGGGCGCGATCTGCCGTCGCGAACGGGGTTCGGCAATGCCATAGCGGTTGCGTCGCCAGCCACCGCGCTGTTTCGGCATCGGCGCGGCAACAAAGCGCAGGCCTAGCGAGTGCAGCGGACTCTCATCGCAGACAACAGGCAGCCAGATGGTTTTGCCACGCTGCTGTGCCCAGGCCAGAAAAACAGAAGGATCAATTTCGCCATCGCTGGCGACATAGGCGGCAATGTTTTGCGCATGCCTGACGCAAGGCAGCTTTTGCAGTTTGCGAGAGAGCTTTTGGGCGGCTTGCTGTTGCTGTTGCGGCGTCAGGGCGCGACGGCGCTGGCGCAAGGTCGTGCGTAATTGCTTGCGATGCTGAAGTTCAGATGCGGGGAGCGATTCGCAGATCATGCGAGAGAGATTCTCCGGAGGTGCCGCTGTCCATCGTCGCCCTTGAACCCAGCGGGTTCAAGGGGGAGGCGGCGCGATCGTTTAAGGCTTTCCGACGGGCGGACATGCACACCACGAAAGACGAACGCATCCCGTAGGATAAAGCATCGGCTCAGGGGCTCTGAAAAACTGGCGAACACCCCAGAGAGGGACTCAGTATAAAACAGTGCTGATGAAAATGAACTGAACAATCTGTTATCAAGCGTCGTTGTCTCAGCGTATTTATGTCTCAGCAGTGTCAGCAATCGCTGTTTCCATGCGCTGCAACAACAGGGCGATATCGCCCGGACTCACTGTTTCACCTGAAGTCTGCTGCCGCAAGCTGAGCAATTCATGAGCAATGTTGAGTGCGGCAATCACGGCGATGCGCTCCAAGCCGAGAATCTTGCCGGTACCACGAATCTCGCGCATCTTGCGATCCAGGTATTGCGCGGCCCGGCGCAGATTGTCCTGTTCGGCGAGCGGGCTGGCGATCTTGTAGGCTTTGTCCAGGATGAACACATCCAGGGTGCTGACTTCCGGGTTCATGGCAGGGCTCGCGAGTGAGAGGGAATCAGACCTGGGCTTCGAGGGCGCGCAGACGCAAAATGATGGCTTCGACGCGTGCGCGCGCCAGCTCGTTCTTGCGCTGCAGATCATCGCGTTCGGCGAGCAGGCCGGCCTGCTGTTTCTTCAGGCGCAGGTTCTCGGCATGCAAGGAGCGCAAGTGCGTCAGCAGGGCGTCGACCTGGCGATTGAGCGCCTGGTAATCCTGTTCGAGCATGTCCGGTTCGCCGTGAAGTAATCGAGCAGCTAATATAGGGCGATGCCCTCGCGATGCCAACAGGAGAATCCCATGCAAGCTGCCGATGTACCGAACCACGACACCCTCAGTCTGGCGCTGGATCAGGTGCAGGCGGACTGCTCGGCGGCCGAACTGCATGGCGTCATGGTCGGCATGCTCGCCGGTGGCGCACGCATGAACCGGCTGGCGCTGGTGAAGTCGCTGGAGGCCCATGCCGATGTCGCCAATGCCTTCGCCGACGACATGATCGCCTCGCTCTGGCAGTTGCAGCTGAAAACGCTGGACGATCTCTGCGCCGATGACCTGCTGTTTCAGCCGCTGCTGCCCGATGACGACGATGATCTCGGCCTGAGAGTCATGGCACTGGCGGATTTCGCTCGTGGCCTGCTCACCGGCTTCGGCCTGGCCGTCCCGGCCAACAACCCGGCCCTTGCCGGTGAGACGGTGTGCGAAACCTTGCAGGATCTCGTGCACATCTCCCAGGTGGATGCCGTCGATGAGGCCGATGAAGAAGGCGAGCTGGCCTATGCCGAGCTGCACGAGTTTGTCCGCCTTGGCGTCATCCACCTGTTCGAGGAAATGGCCCCGCGCGAAGAGCATGCGCACGATGCCGTTGATTTGCCGCCGACGGTGCATTGACCGATGACCGCCACCCTGAAGTCGCTCATCCCCGCCGCCGAATTTGCCCGGCGTCGCCAGCAGCTCATGCAAAACATCGGTGCCGATGCCGTTGCTATCGTGCCGGCGGCTCTGCACTACCGCCGCAATCGCGACACCGAATATCGCTTTCGTCAGGACTCTGACTTCTATTACCTGAGCGGCTTTGCCGAGCCAGAGGCGCTGCTGCTGTTGCTGCCCGGCCGTGCCGAGGGCGAGTTTGTGATGTTCTGCCGTCCACGGGATCGCGAGATGGAGATCTGGAACGGCTATCGCGCCGGGCCCGAAGGCGCTGTGAATGATTTTGGCGCGCAGCAAGCGTTCGTCATCGACGAGCTGGATCAGCGCCTGCCCGACCTGCTCGCCGGCCGTGATCGCGTCTATGCGCCGATGGGCGTGCAGCCGGCTTTCGATCAGCGCCTGGCTGGCTGGCTGGGCACGGTTCGCGCCAAGACGCGGGCCGGTGTGCGAGCGCCGAGTGCGCTGCATCTGCTCGATGCCGCGCTGCATCCGCTGCGCCTGATCAAGTCAGCGGCCGAGCTGGCCATCATGCAGCGCGCCGCCGACCTCAGTGCCGAGGGTCATCGTCGTGCCATGGCGCTGGCCGCGCCGGGCCGCTACGAATACGAGCTGGAGGCCGAACTGCTGCACACTTTCATCCGCCACGGCTGTCAGGCGCCGGCTTACGGCAGCATCGTCGGCTCCGGCGCCAACGCCTGCATCCTGCATTACGGTGAGAACGACCGGCGCATGCAGGACGGCGATCTGGTGCTGATCGACGCCGGTGGCGAGCTTGACCATTACGCGGCCGACATCACCCGGACATTCCCGGTCAATGGCCGCTTCAGCGCGCCGCAAAAAGACCTTTACGAAGTCGTGCTCGCGGCCCAGCTCGCGGCCATCGCCAGTGTGCGCCCCGGCGCCAGCTGGCAGGCCCCGCACGATGCCGCCGTACGCGTGCTGACGCAGGGTCTGGTCGATTACGGTCTGTTGCAAGGCAGTGTTGACGGCCTCATCGAAAGCAATGCCTTCCGGCGCTTCTACATGCACCGCACCGGCCATTGGCTGGGCATGGATGTGCACGATGTCGGCGATTATCAGATTGATGGCCAGTGGCGGCCGCTGGTCGAAGGCATGGTGCTCACGGTCGAGCCGGGGCTGTATGTATCGCCGGACGACGAGACGGTGGCGGCGCACTGGCGCGGCATCGGCATTCGCATCGAAGACGATGTGGCGGTGACGGCGCAGGGGTATCATGTGCTGAGCGCGCAGGCACCGAAGGCTGTGGCCGAGATCGAAGCGCTGGTGGGCAGCGCATGAGCGAGCTATCTACAACGGCCGATGCGGTCGCCGCCGATGTCATCATCATTGGTGGCGGCATGGTCGGCGTTACGCTGGCGCTGATGCTGGCGCAGCAGCTGCCGCAATTGCGGGTGACGCTGCTCGAAGCCCAGCGTTTTCCGGCGCTGGACCCGAATCAGCCCTTGCCCTACACCGCCGGTTTCGATGCCCGCAATACGGCTTTGTCGCGCAGAACGGTACAGGCGCTCAGTGACCTCGGTCTGTGGTCGCAACTGCAGCCGCATGCCACGCCGATTAAGCAAATTCATATTTCCGATCGTGGTCATTTCGGGCTGTCGCGCCTGCGTGCCATTGAGGAGCAAGTGGAGAGCTTCGGTCAGGTCATCGAGAACGCCTGGCTCGGTGTGGTTCTGCTGGCGGCGCTGAAGAAATGCCCGTCGGTGACGCTGCGTGACGGCGTGCAAGTGACTGCGCTGAAAACCTCTGCCGCTGCCGCCACGGTGACGTTGCAGCAGGCTGATGGCACTGGCACCGAGTTGTCGGCGCCGCTGGTGATTGCGGCCGATGGCACACAGTCGCGCAGCCGTGACTGGCTGGGCCTGACGGCGCGCTGGCACGACTACGGCCAGACCGCCTTGGTGACCACCGTCGCGACCTCGTTGCCGCATCAGCACGAAGCCTTCGAGCGTTTCACGGAAGACGGCCCGATTGCCTTGCTGCCATTGCCAGATACCGCCAATCAGCCTGCGCAAACGCGCCGATCGCTGGTCTGGGCACTGAAGACGGCCGAGGCCGAGCGTGTGAAAGCGTTATCCGATACCGATTTTCTGGCCGAGTTTCAGCGCGCTTTCGGTCGTCGTGCCGGCCGCTTTACCCGCGTCGGCCAGCGCCATGCCTATCCCTTGCAGCTCATGGTTGCGCATCAGCAAACCGTGCCGCGCGCCGTGATTCTCGGCAATGCCGCGCACAGCCTGCATCCGGTCGCCGGTCAGGGCTTCAATTTATGCCTGCGTGATGTGCTGGTACTAGTCGAAACCTTGCGCGATGCCTGTGCGCAGGATGCTGATCTCGGCGAGTCGGCGCGCTGGCAGGCCTATGAGGCCAAGCGTCAGGCCGATCAGCAGCAGATCATCCGTTTCTCCGATACGCTGGTGCGCGGCTTTTCCAATGCCAACCCGTTGTTGCAGCTGGCACGCAATATCGGCCTGCTCGGTTTCGATCTGCTGCCCGGTGCCAAACCGCTGGTGGCGCGCTATGCCATGGGGTTGAGTCATGTCTGAGTCGCTGGATGTTCTGGTGGTTGGCGGCGGCATGGTCGGCAGCCTGTTTGCGCTGCTGCTCAGGCAGGGTGCGCCGGCGCTCAATATGATGGTCATCGACTCCGAGGTCAGCGTCGCGCCATCAGCCGATGAACCCTTTTCCCTGCGCGTGTCGGCACTGAATCAAAGCAGCGAAGCCTTGATTGCCCGTGCCGGCTGCGGCGAAGCACTGGCACAGATGCGGCAATGCCGGTTTACGCAGATGCAGGTCTGGGATGCTGACGGTACTGGCCAGGTGCACTTCAGTGCCGGTGATATCAGCACCAGCCATCTCGGCACATTGATCGAGAATGCCTGTGTGCAGGCACTGCTGGCGCAGGCACTGGGCCCCATGTTGCAGCGCAACCGGCTGCAATCTCTGCAGCGGTTGGCTCAGGGCTGGCAGGCAACGCTGGCGGATGGCCGTGTCCTGCATCCGGCGCTGGTGGTGGGTGCCGATGGCGCGCTGTCGCGCGTGCGCGAGGCGGCCGGCATCGCCGTGACCACGCGTGACTATGGCCAGCAGGGCCTGGTCTGCAATGTGCGCACTGAGTTGCCGCATGAGCAGACGGCCTGGCAGCGCTTCCTGCCCGAGGGGCCGCTGGCCTTTCTGCCGTTGGCGGATCCGCATCAATGTTCGATTGTCTGGACGCTCCCGAATGACCGTGCACAAGCCATGCTCATGACCGATGCCGAGAGCTTTGCGCTGGCGCTGGGTCAGGCCTTCGAATCACGGCTAGGAGCTGTCAGTCTGCTCGGCGCGCGTGCGGCATTCCCCCTGCTGGCGCGTCATGCTGAGCGTTACAGCGAGCCAGGTCTGGTGCTGATCGGCGATGCTGCACACAGCATCCATCCTTTGGCGGGTCAGGGTGTGAATCTCGGCCTGCTGGATGCCGCTGCGCTTGCCGACGAAATGCTGGCGGCCCTAGCGGCTGGCCTGCCGGCGCATCACGAGCGCGCGTTGCGACGTTACAGTCGTGCCCGCCGTGGCCATAACGGCCTGCTCATGCACAGCATGTCGGCCTTTGAATGGTTGTTTGCCCAGGATGCGCCCATCTGGCGCGTACTGCGCAATGTCGGCATGCGACATTTTGAGCGGAGCTCCTTCATGAAGCAGGCTGTCATGAGCGTGGCGATGAGGCCGGCAGGCGTGCATACTTCTTCGTCATAAAAACAAGAACGGATGTACTCACCATGGCCAAGCGCCTGAATCTGGCAGATGCCTTTTTTCTCAATGCCGAATCGCGCGATGCCTACATGCATGTGGCGATGTTGCATCGCTACCGGATTCCCGAATCAGCAGGTGATGACTGGGTTGCCGATCAGGTCGAGCACATGCGTCAGTTCCCGGTCGATCAGCAGCCGTTCAATCTGCGCCTGAAGCCGGGCCTTGTCGGCAAGGTCGCGCCAGCCTGGGAAGTCGACAGCAACATCGACATTGATTACCACCTGCGTCATGCCGCGCTGCCCCGGCCCGGCGGCGAGCGCGAGCTCGGCATTCTGGTCTCGCGCCTGCACAGCCAGCCGCTGGACAAGAACCGTCCGCTCTGGGAGTGCACCATCATCGAAGGCCTGAATGACGGCACCTTCGCGCTTTACTTCAAGATTCATCATGCCCTCATGGATGGCATGTCCGGGTCGCGCACCATGAGTCGTTGCCTGAGCCCGAATCCCGAAGAGCGCGGCATGCCTGCATTCTGGGCGATGCCGCCGCTACCACGCGGCGTCAGCGGCATCCCCAAGGCCTTGATCGAGTCCGCGCAAGCGCTGGCGCGGCCAACGGTGCTTAATGTGCTCGCACAGGCTTTTTCGGCCTGGTTCAGGATGCTGCGGGCATCGCCGGCCAGTGGTTTGATCGGGCCCTATCGCACGCCAGCCTGCGCACTCAATGCCAGCATCAGCCCGCAGCGCCGGTTTGCCACGCAAAGTTTGTCGGTTGAGCGCATGAAGCGTGTTGGTGAACGAGCCGGTGGTACGCTAAATGATGTCGTGCTGGCGACCTGCGCTACCGCCTTGCGGCGTTATCTGCTGGAAATCAACGACCTGCCGAAAAAGCCCTTGCTGGCATCCATTCCTGTTTCGCTGCGCACCCGCGAAGAAGCTGGCGAAGGCAACGGCATCAGTCTCGCGCTGTCGTCGCTGGCCACGCAAATTGCCGACCCGAAGCAGCGCTTCGAATCCATCAAGGCCTCCATGCAGGCCAACAAGAATCTGCTGGCCACGCTGTCGAAACCGGCCATGACGCTCTATACCAACTTGCTAATGGCGCCGTTCCTGATCGGACAGATGACGGGTCTGGCTGCGCGTGCCCGTCGCCCGATGTACAACACCATGGTGTCCAATGTGCCGGGCCCGTCGGATGTGCTCTACCTCAATGGCGCGCGTCTGGTCAGTGCCTACCCGGTATCGCTGATTTTTAATGGTCAGGCGCTCAACATCACCATCCTGTCTTATGACGGCGAAATGCATTTCGGCTTTACGGCCTGCCGTGTGTCATTGCCGAGCGTGCAGAAGCTGGCCGTTTATCTGGGCGATGCGCTTGATGAGCTGGAGCGTGTCTACGGTGTGGTAGCGTGAGTGAAAACGCGGGCTTAGACCAATTAGCCGTGCCTGGAGTGTGGAATTTGGATGCTCCAACGGGTATCCTCCGCCCGAATAAACGAGTGAAATGCCTCTTTTTCAGGCAGGCAGATTCCTGCGACGATTTTTCAAGGAGTTCGCCATGACGACTGGCGTGGCCGAAACAGCAAGCTACTGGGCCTTTGGTGTCTTTCTCGTGGGCATTGTCGGCATGTGCTGCTTCATGCTTTTTGTGCCCTGGCTGCTCGGCGGCCGTGATTGGGGGCGTGCCAAGAACGAGCCTTTCGAGTCCGGCATCGTCTCGCGTGGCGGCGCGCGTCTGCGTGTCTCTGCCAAGTTCTATCTGGTCGCGATGTTCTTCGTGATTTTCGATGTTGAAGCCCTGTTTTTGTATGCCTACGCCATTTCCGTGAAGGAAGTGGGCTGGCTGGGCTTTTTCGAGGTCACGTTCTTCGTTTTGGTGCTGCTTGCCGGTTTATTCTACCTGTGGCGAATTGGTGCTCTGGACTGGGCGCCGGAAGCTCGTCGTCGTCGCGCTGCGCGTCGCGCAGCTGATCTCTCTGATCGCTGAGGCTGTGGTTCATGAAATACACCCTGACACGCATTGATCCCAACGCCGCCAATGACAGCTACCCGATTCAGCAAACTGAAACGGGTGTGATGGATCCGGTCGAAGACCAGGCCAACAAGAATATTTACTTGGGTCGTCTCGAAGACATGATCCACGGCGCCGTGAACTGGGGTCGCAAGAACTCGCTGTGGCCGTACAACTTCGGTCTGTCCTGCTGCTATGTGGAGATGGCTACCGCCTTCACCGCGCCGCATGACGTTGCCCGCTTCGGTGCCGAAGTCATTCGCGCTTCGCCGCGTCAAGCCGATGTCATGGTGGTGGCCGGCACCTGTTTCATGAAAATGGCTCCAGTGGTGCAGCGTCTGTACGAACAGATGCTGGAGCCGAAATGGGTTATCTCCATGGGCGCCTGCGCCAACTCCGGTGGTATGTACGACATCTACTCCGTGGTTCAGGGCGTGGACAAGTTTCTGCCGGTCGATGTCTACATCCCGGGTTGCCCGCCGCGTCCCGAGGCATTCCTGCAGGCGCTGATGCTGCTGCAGGAGCAGGTCGGCAAAGAGCGCCGACCGCTGTCATGGACGGTGGGCGATCAGGGCGTGTACAAACCGGAATTGGAACCGATGCGCGAGCGCAAGCACGACGAACGCATCCAGGTGGTCAATCTACGTACGCCAGACCAGGTCTGAGATTTTTCCGTTGAGCGCCTAGCGCCCAACTACTGCATTCACTTTTTGCTGACGACGAGACTGATGGCTGACGACGTCCTTGCACAACAAATGACCCCGGGTGCCGAGTTCGCGGTAGTGCGCGAGCTGAGCGCGCGTTTTGGCGCGGAAAATCTGGTTTTCCAGGCCACGCTCGACAAGGTGCCGACGCTCTGGGTCAAGCGCGAACAGATCCTGGATGTGCTGCGTTTTCTCAAGCAGCTGCCCAAGCCCTATTCCATGCTTTACGACCTGTCGGCCGTGGACGAGCGTCTGCGCAAGCACCGCTACGGTCTGCCGGCGGCGGATTACTCGGTGTTCTACCACCTGCTCTCGATTGATCGGAATTCGGATGTACGCATCAAGGTCGCGCTCAGTGCAGATGACCTGAATCTGCCGACATCGATCCCGGTTTTCGCGAATGCGAACTGGTACGAGCGTGAAGTTCTGGATCTGTTCGGCATCAATTTCGCCGGTCATCCGCAGCCGTTCCGCCTGCTCATGCCGCGTACCTGGGTCGGCCATCCGCTGCGCAAGGACTATCCGGCGCGCGCCACCGAATTCGATCCGTTCCATCTGACCGCGCTGCGTCAGGATGCCGAACAGGAAGCCCTGCGTTTCAACCCGGAAGAATGGGGCATGAAGAAGCATTCGGATGAGTCCGACTTCATGTTCCTCAACCTCGGCCCCAACCATCCGTCTGCGCACGGGGCCTTCCGCATCGTGCTGCAGCTCGATGGCGAAGAGATTCTCGATTGCGTGCCCGACATCGGCTACCACCATCGCGGTGCCGAGAAGATGGCCGAGCGCCAGACCTGGCACAGCTTCATCCCCTATACCGACCGTATTGATTACCTCGGTGGCGTGATGAACAACATGCCCTATGTGCTGGCGGTCGAGCAGCTGGCTGGCATCAAGGTGCCGGCGCGCGTTGAAACCATCCGCGTAATGCTGTCTGAGTTCTTCCGCATCACCTCGCACCTGTTGTTCCTCGGCACTTACATCCAAGATTTCGGCGGCATGACGCCGATCTTCTTCATGTTCTCCGATCGCAAGCGCGCCTACGATGTCATCGAAGCCATCACCGGCTTCCGCATGCATCCGGCCTGGTTCCGCATCGGCGGCGTCGCTCACGACCTGCCCAAGGGCTGGGAGCGTCTGGTCCGTGAATTCCTCGACTGGATGCCATCGCGCCTGAAGGAATACGAGAAGGCGGCGATGCGCAACAGCGTGCTGAAGGCGCGTGCCATCGGCGTGGCGCAGTACAATAGCGCCGAAGCCATCGAGTGGGGCGTGACCGGTGCAGGCCTGCGTGCCACCGGCGTCGATTTCGATCTGCGCAAGGCGCGCCCGTATTCCGGCTATGAGAATTACGAGTTCGATGTGCCGCTGGCCGTCAACGGCGATGCCTACGACCGTGCCGTGGTGCGTATCGAGGAAATGCGCCAGTCGCTGCGCATCATCGAACAGTGCCTGAAGAACATGCCGAGTGGCCCGTACAAGGCCGATCACCCGCTCAGCGTGCCGCCACCGAAAGAGCGCACACTGCAGGATATCGAAACGCTGATTCACCACTTCACCAGCGTGTCGTGGGGCCCGGTGATGCCGGCTGGCGAGGCCAGCTTCATGGTTGAGGCCACCAAGGGCATCAACAGCTACTACCTGACCTCCGACAAGAACACGATGAGCTATCGCACGCGTATCCGTACGCCGTCGTTCGCGCATTTGCAGCAGATTCCTTCGGTGATTCGCGGATCCATGATCCCGGATTTGATTGCTTACCTGGCGTCCATCGACTTTGTGATGGCCGATGTCGACCGATAATGTTGACCGATAAATGTTGACCGATATGACTACAGCAAACCCGACATCGAGCGCCCAGCTCATCGCGAGCAGCAAGTTTCAGCTGTCGCACCAGGAACGCCATGACATCGAGCATGCCATGTCGCATTACCCGGACGCGCGCGCGGCCAGTATCGACGCGCTGAAGATCGTCCAGGCCAACTATCGCTATGTGCCGGACGGTGCGATCCCGGCTATTGCTGAGGTGCTTGGCATCCCGGCACCGGATGTGGAAGGTGTGGCGACGTTCTACAGTCAGATCTTCCGTGTGCCGGTGGGTCGTCATGTGGTGCGCTTGTGCGACAGCATGACCTGCTACATCAATGGTCACGAGCAGGTGCTGGAAAAGCTCAGCGCCGAACTCGGCTGCGGCCTGGGCCAGACCAGTGCCGATGACCGCTTCACGCTGCTGCCGGTATGCTGCCTGGGCAACTGCGACAAGGGCTCAACGCTGATGATCGATGACGACACCTACGGCGGCATGACCCCTGATCAGGTCCCGGCCTTGCTGGAGAAATACAAATGAGCCTGTCTTCGTTCGGCCCGGCCAACACCATCGCCCGCAGCGCCGAGACGCATCCGCTGACCTGGCGTCTGCGTGATGACGGTGCCACCGTCGGCCTCGCCGAGTACCAGTCCAAGGCCGGCTATGCCGGTCTGCGCAAGGCGCTGAAGGAACTGAGCCCGGCCGAGATCGTTGAGCAGGTCAAGGACTCCGGCCTCAAGGGCCGTGGCGGTGCCGGCTTCCCGACTGGCGTGAAGTGGGGCCTGATGCCGCCCAGCGATGGCAAGTCGCCGCGCTATCTGCTCTGCAATGCCGATGAGATGGAGCCGAACACCTGGAAGGACCGTCTGCTCATGGAGCAGCTGCCGCATCTGCTGATCGAGGGCATGGTCATCAGTGCGCGCGCACTGGCGGCTACCACCGGCTACATCTTCCTGCGTGGCGAATATGTGGATGCCGCGCGTATCCTCAATGCCGCACTCGATGAAGCCCGAGCCGCCGGCTTCATCGGCAAGAACATTCTCGGTTCCGGTTTCGACTTCGAGCTCTATGTGCATACCGGTGCCGGCCGCTACATCTGTGGCGAAGAAACCGCACTGATCAATTCGCTCGAAGGCCGTCGTGCCAATCCGCGCGCCAAGCCGCCATTCCCGGCCGCCGTGGGCGTGTGGGGCATGCCGACCTGCGTCAACAACGTGGAAACGCTGTCGAATGTGTCGGCCATCGTGGCCAATGGCGTGGACTGGTTCAAGTCGCTGGCGCGTCCCGGTAGCGAAGATCACGGCACCAAGTTCATGGGCTTCTCCGGCAAGGTTAAGAACCCCGGCGTCTGGGAGCTGCCGTTCGGCATCAGCGCGCGCGAGCTGTTTGAAGACTATGCGGGCGGCATGCGCGATGGTTACACGCTGAAGGCGTGGCAGCCGGGCGGTGCCGGCACCGGTTTCCTGTTGCCCGAGCACCTGGAGGCGCAGATGTACGCCGCCGGTATCGGCAAGGTCGGCACGCGTATGGGCACGGGCCTGGCGCTGGCTATCGACAACAGCATCAGCATGGTGTCGCTGCTGCGCAACATGGAAGAGTTCTTTGCCCGCGAGTCCTGCGGCTGGTGCACACCCTGCCGCGACGGCCTGCCCTGGAGCGTGAAGATCCTGCGCGCGCTGGAGCGTGGCGAAGGTCAAGCCGGTGATGTCGAGACGCTGTTGCAGCTGGTCGGTCACCTCGGCCCGGGCAAGACCTTCTGCGCGCATGCGCCGGGTGCGGTCGAGCCTTTGGGCAGTGCCATCAAGTATTTCCGCAGCGAGTTCGACGCCGGTGTCGTCTTGCAGCCCGCTCAAGCCCTGACGGCCTGAGCGTTATCATTTCGCGAATTTGAAGACGGTCTGAAATGGCAACGATCCATGTAGATGGCAAGCAGTACGATGTAGATGGCAGCGACAACCTGTTGCGCGCCTGTCTCTCGCTCGGCCTCGATATTCCCTATTTCTGCTGGCATCCGGCGCTGGGCTCCGTGGGCGCTTGTCGCCAGTGCGCGGTCAAGCAGTACGCCAATGCCGACGACAAGCGCGGTCGCTTGGTGATGTCGTGTATGACGCCGTCCACCGACAACACCTTCATCTCCATTGATGATGCTGAAGCGAAGGAGTTCCGCGCGTCGGTGGTCGAGTGGCTGATGACCAATCACCCGCACGACTGCCCGGTGTGTGAGGAAGGCGGCCACTGCCATCTGCAGGACATGACCGTGATGACGGGTCACAACACCCGTCGCTATCGCTTCCAGAAGCGTACGCACCAGAATCAGGATCTCGGCTCGTTCATCGGCCATGAAATGAATCGCTGCATCGCCTGCTACCGTTGCGTGCGTTTCTACAACGACTACGCCGGCGGCCAGGACCTCGGCGTTTTCGGCGCGCACGACAATGTCTATTTCGGTCGCGTTGAAGACGGCACGCTGGAAAGCGAGTTCTCCGGCAACCTCGCCGAGGTCTGCCCGACCGGCGTGTTCACCGACAAGACCCACAGCGAGCGCTACAACCGCAAGTGGGACATGCAGTTCGCCCCGAGCATCTGTCAGGGCTGCGCGGCCGGCTGCAACATCAGCCCGGGCGAGCGCTACGGCGAACTGCGTCGTATCGAAAACCGCTTCAACGGTGCCGTGAACCAGTATTTCCTCTGTGATCGTGGTCGCTTCGGCTACGGTTTCGTCAATCGCGAAGACCGTCCGCGCCAGCCCCTGCAGCGCACGGTCGCCGGCCTTGAAAAGCGCGGCATGGATGCGGCACTGGACGGCATCGCAGCAGCGATCAAGGCCGCCAAGCGTGCCATCGGCATCGGTTCACCGCGCGCCAGCCTGGAAGCCAATTTCGCGCTGCGCGAGCTGGTCGGTGTCGATAACTTCTTTGCCGGCGTCAATGCCGCCGATCAAGCCCTCGATCAGCTCGCGGTGAGCATTCTGCAGAGCTACGGCGAGCGCGTGCTCGGCATGCGCGATGTCGAAGCCTGCGATGCCGTGTTTGTGCTCGGCGAAGATGTGACGCAGACCTCGGCGCGTCTTGCCCTCGCACTGCGTCAGTCGGTGAAGAACAAGCCGGTGCAGATGAGCGCCGACAAGCGCATTCAGGACTGGAACGCCCTCGGCGTGCGCGACATCGGCCAGCGCGCCTTGTCGCCATTGTTCATTGCCAGCGTCAGCGCCACCCGTCTCGATGATGTCGCGCTCGCTACCCATCGCGCCGCGCCGGAAGATCTGGCGCGTCTCGGCTTCGCCGTGGCCCATGCCATCGATGCCTCGGCACCTGCCGTCAGTGGCCTCGATGCCGCCACGCAGACGCTGGCCAAGGCTATTGCTGCCGATCTGCTGGCCGCTAAGAAGCCGCTGGTTGTTTCTGGCGTGGGTGCCGGTGATGCCGCCGTATTGCAGGCTGCCGCCAACATCACTCAGGCGCTGCTCAAGCGCGAGAAGGATGCCGGTATTGTGCTCGCGTTCAGTGAAGTCAATTCCGTGGGCAGCACGCTGATCGGCGGCGAGTCGCTGGATCAGGCACTGAGTCTGCTCGCCAGCGGCGCTGCTGACAGCGTCATCGTGCTCGAAAACGACCTCTACCGTCGTGCCGATACAGCAACGGTCGATGCCGCCCTGAGCGCTGCCAGCAGCGTCATCGTGGTGGATCATCAGCAGACCGCGACGACTGACAAGGCGCATTGGGTCTTGTCGGCGGCCACCTTCGCCGAAGGCGATGGCACCGTGATCAGTCAGGAAGGCCGCGCCCAGCGCTACTTCCAGGCCTTCGACGCCAGCTATTACGACGCTGCCGTGCTGGTCAAGGAATCGTGGCGCTGGTTGCACGCCCTGAACAGCACCATCGCCGGCAAGGATGTGGAGTGGACTCTGCTCGATGACGCCGTCGCCGCCACGGCTGCCGGCATCCCGGCACTGTCTGCCATTGGCGCTGCGGCTCCGAATGCCGGCTTCCGCATCCATGGTCTGAAGATTGCCCGTGAGCCACGCCGTTACTCGGGTCGCACCTCCATGCGTGCCAACATCTCCGTGCACGAGCCGCGCGCTTCGCAAGATCCGGATTCGGCGCTGGCCTTCTCCATGGAAGGCTACGCCGGCCCGAACGAGCGCTCGCCCATCGTGCCGTTTGCGGCAGCGCCGGGCTGGAACTCGCCCTCGGCCTGGAACAAGTTCCAGGATGAAGTCGGTGGCAGCCTCAAGGGCGGCGATCAGGGCGTGCGAGTGTTCACGGCCTCCAGCGCAACGGACTACTTCGGCTTCGTACCGGCCGCATTCGTCGCGCGTAGCAATGAGCTGCGTGTACTGCCGATCTACCATCTCTTCGGCAGCGACGAGATGGCTGCCAAGGCGCCGGTCACGGAATCGCGCAATGCCAGTGCCTATGTCGCGCTGAGCAGCGCCACCGCCGCCCAGCTCACCGTTGGTGCCGATGCCGTGGTGCTGGTTCGCGCCGGCGCCGGCTCCGCCAAACTGCCGGTTCGTATCGATGACAGCCTGCCGCTGGGCACTGTCGGTCTGCCGGTTGGTCTTGCCGACCAGCCGCTGGTGGCACGACAGGGCTGGGCCACGATTGCCTTGCAGGGAGGCCTCTGATGATGAACATGGCGTGGCTCACACCAGATCTCGTCGAGATCCTCATCGCGGTCATGAAGGCTGTGGTCATCCTGCTGGTTGTCGTACTCTCCGGCGCTTTCCTGAGCTTTGTCGAGCGTCGTTTGCTGGCGCTCTGGCAGGATCGTCACGGGCCCAACCGTGTTGGTCCGTTCGGCCTGTTCCAGCTCGTCGCCGACATGTTGAAGATGTTCTTCAAAGAAGACTGGACACCGCCATTTGCTGACAAGTTCATCTTCTGGCTGGCGCCGGCGATTGCTTTTTCGTCCCTGCTGGCGGTCATGGCGGTCATCCCCATCACGCCAACGTGGGGTGTTTTCGATCTCAATGTCGGCATTTTGTTTTTCCTTGCCATGGCTGGTCTGGCGGTTTACGCCGTGCTTTTCGCTGGCTGGTCGAGCAATAACAAATACGCTTTGCTGGGTGCCATGCGTGCCTCGGCACAGACACTGTCCTACGAAGTGTTTATGGGTATCGCGCTCATGGGTGTGGTGATCCAAGCTGACTCGTTCAGCCTGCGCGATATTGTGCTGGCGCAGCAGGACATGTGGTTCATCGTCCCGCAGTTCTTTGCTTTTTGTACGTTTCTGGTGGCCGGCATCGCGGTGACGCACCGCCATCCCTTCGACCAGCCGGAAGCCGAGCAGGAGCTCGCGGATGGTTATCACATTGAATACTCCGGTCTGAAGTGGGGCATGTTCTTCGTCGGTGAATATGTCTCTGTGGTGGTTATTTCGGCCCTGCTGGCGACATTGTTCCTCGGTGGCTGGCTGCCGCTGCCTATCCCGTATGTCGAGAACATTCCGCCGTTCTTCTGGTTCGCTGCCAAGACCGGCTTTTTCATCATGATTTTCGTGCTCGTGCGTGGCGCGCTCATGCGTCCGCGCTATGACCGCGTGATGACTTTCGGCTGGATGGTCTGCTTGCCGTTGTGTCTGCTGAACATGTTGGTGACGGCTGCGGTTGTCCTGCTTAACGCCCCGGCCGCCTGAGGAACTGAAGATGACATTGACTGGAATTATCGTCGGCGCGTTCACCCAGATCCGCAGCATGGTGATGGTGTTCTCGCACGCCTTCCGCAAGCGCGACACACTTATGTACCCGGAAGTGCCGATCTATGTGCCGCCGCGCTATCGCGGCCGTATTGTGCTGACTCGCGACCCGGACGGCGAAGAGCGTTGTGTGGCCTGCAATCTGTGCGCCGTGGCCTGCCCGGTGGGCTGCATTTCGCTGCAGAAAGCCGAAACGGACGATGGCCGCTGGTACCCGGAGTTCTTCCGCATCAACTTCTCGCGCTGCATCTTCTGCGGCATGTGCGAAGAGGCCTGCCCGACCACGGCCATCCAGCTCACGCCGGATTTTGAAATGGCCGAGTTCAAGCGTCAGGATCTGGTGTACGAGAAGGAAGATCTGCTGATCTCCGGGCCTGGCAAGAATCCGGATTACAACTTCTACCGTGTTGCCGGCCTGTCCATCGCCGGCAAGCCGAAAGGCGCGGCGCAGCATGAAGCCGAGCCGGTCAGCGTCAAGGGTCTGATGCCGTAATCGGCGGATAACAACGGCGCCGACTTCGGTTGGCGCATGAAGAGAGTGAATGCCGTGCTATATGCCTTCTACATTGCTGCTGCTGTTGCCGTGCTGGCCACGCTGCGCGTGATCACGCACACCAACCCGGTGCATGCGTTGCTCAATCTCATCGTGTCGCTGCTTGCGGTGGCGGTGATTTTCTTTGCCCTCGGCGCGCCGTTCGCCGGCATGCTGGAAATCATTGTTTACGCCGGTGCCATCATGGTGCTGTTCGTGTTCGTGATCATGATGCTGAACATGGGCGATGCTGCCATCGAGCAGGAAAAGGCCTGGATGACGCCGCGTATCTGGCTGCTGCCGTCGCTGCTGGCTGCCGCGCTGCTGGCGGCACTGGGTTATGTGCTGACCGGCATGGGCCAGCACCCGGCCGGGCTGGTCGAGGTATCGGCAAAAGAAGTCGGCATCGCCTTGTACGGCCCGTATTTGCTGGGCGTCGAGCTGGCGTCGTTCTTGCTGCTCGGTGCCATGGTGGCGGCATACCACCTTGGTCGTTCGGATGATCAGCCGTAAATGGCTGCAACAGGTTTTGACGGGATGGAAAGTGTAATGACCGGAATACCCATGGAGCATGGCCTGGCACTCGCCGCCATCTTGTTCGTGCTTGGCCTGACCGGCTTGCTGGTGCGCCGCAATATCTTGTTCGTGCTCATGTCACTGGAAGTGATGATGAATGCTACGGCGCTGGCCTTTGTGGTAGCCGGCGCGCGTTGGGGCCAGCCTGATGGCCAGGTGATGTTTATTTTCGTCATCACGCTGGCGGCTGCCGAAGCCTCGGTCGGTCTCGCCATTGTGCTGCAGCTGTACCGACGCTTCAAAACCCTCGACATTGATGCTGCCAGTGAGATGCGCGGATGAACCTGCTCTTTCTGACCTTTGTATTTCCACTGCTCGGCTACATTCTGCTGTCGTTGTCGCGCGAGCGTATTTCCGAGAATGTCGCGGCGCTGATCGGTGTCGGTTCGCTGGGTCTGTCTGCGGCGACGACCGCCTGGGTCGGCTACGATTTTCTGACGAATACGCCGGAAGGCGGCGCATATACCCAGGTGCTCTGGACCTGGCTCGCCGTTGACGGCCTCAATGCCCAGTTCGCGCTGCGTCTGGATGGCTTGTCGCTGACCATGATGGGCGTCATCACCGGTGTTGGCTTCCTGATCCACATCTTCGCGTCCTGGTATATGCGCGGCGAAGACGGCTATGAGCGCTTCTTCTCGTACATGAACCTGTTCGTCGCCTCCATGATCTTCCTGGTGCTCGGCGACAACCTACTGTTCCTGTACTTCGGCTGGGAAGGCGTGGGCCTTTGCTCCTACCTGCTGATCGGTTTCTATTACAAGGATTCCGCCAACGGTCTGGCCGCGCGCAAAGCCTTCATCGTGACCCGCGTTGGCGACACTTTCCTCGCCATCGGCATGATGATTCTGTTCCGCGAGCTGGGCACGCTGAATATTCAGGAGCTGATGGTGCTGGCGCCGCAACACTTCGCCAGCGGCTCGTTCTGGATCAACATGGCCACGCTGATGCTGCTCGGCGGTGCCGTCGGCAAGTCCGCCCAGCTGCCGCTGCAGACCTGGCTGGCCGATGCCATGGCCGGCCCGACACCGGTATCCGCGCTCATCCACGCCGCCACCATGGTGACCGCCGGTGTCTACTTGATTGCGCGTACGCACGGTCTCTTCGAACTGGCCCCGGATGTGCTGGCGCTGGTCGGTGTTATTGGCGCGGTCACGCTGGTGCTGTCGGGCTTTGCCGCGCTGGTGCAGACGGACATCAAGCGTATTCTTGCCTATTCGACGATGAGTCAGATCGGCTACATGTTCCTGGCACTGGGTGTCAGCGCCTGGTCGGCCGCGATCTTCCACCTGATGACGCATGCCTTCTTCAAGGCGCTGCTGTTTCTCTCGGCAGGTGCCGTCATCATTGCGGTGCATCACGAGCAGAACATTTTCAAGATGGGCGGTCTGCGCAAGAAGATCCCGTTTGTTTACGCCTGCTTCCTGGTCGGTGGCGGTGCGCTGGCTGCCTTGCCTTTTGTGACCTCCGGCTTCTTCTCGAAAGACGAAATTCTCTTCGAAGCTTACGCGGGCGGTCATTCCAGCCTGCTCATGGCCGGTCTGCTGGGTGCTTTCCTGACCTCGATCTACACCTTCCGCCTGATCTTTACGGTGTTCCATGGCGAAGAAAAGACGCATGCCCACGAACTCAAGGGCGTGACCTACTGGCTGCCGCTTGCCATCCTGCTGGTGCTGTCGACCGGTGTCGGCGCGCTGATTCAGCAGCCACTGGCCGATGTGCTGCCGGCCATGCCGTCTGCCACAGCGGGTGAGCACGGCAAGCATGAGCTGGAGATGGTCTCCGGTGGCATCGCCATTCTCGGCATCATCCTCGCGGCACTTCTGTTTCTCGGCGAGCGTCGTCTGGTCAATCACCTGGCCGGGCTGGCGCCGGCGCGCGCCATCAGCAAGCTCTGGTACAACGCCTGGGGCTTCGACTGGCTCTATGATCGCGTGTTCGTGAAACCGTTCATGTTCCTCGTGCACCTGCTTCGTCACGACCCGGCCGATCAGGGTGTAGGTCTGTTACCGCGTCTGGCGCGCTTCGGCAATCGCGTGCTGGTGCCGACCGAGAGCGGTCAGATTCGTTGGTATGCCGCGTCGTTTGCGCTGGCCGCCCTGGTCATTCTTTCTATGCTTGTGTTGGTGTAAGCCATGATCACTTTTGACTCGTCCATTCTGCTCTGGCTGCTCCTGATCCCGTTTGCTGGCGGCTTGCTGGCCTGGCAGGCAGAGCGTCTCAGCCCCAACACGCCACGCTGGATTGCGCTGGTGACCATGCTGGCCTTCTTTGTGCTGACCGTCATGGTCTGGCTGCAAGGCAACTACCATGGCGATGCACTGGCCACCGCGGTCAGCGGTCATCCCGTATGGCAGCTGGAGTTCCAGCGCGACTGGATTCCGCGTTTCGGCATCAGCTTCCACCTCGCGCTGGACGGCTTGTCCATGCTCATGCTGCTGCTCACCGGCTTTCTGGGTGTGCTGGCGGTGGCCTGCTCCTGGCGCGAAATCGAGAACCATGTCGGCTTCTTTTACCTAAACCTGCTGTGGAACCTCGGCGGCGTCATCGGCGTATTCCTCGCCGTTGACCTGTTCCTGTACTTCTTCTTCTGGGAAATGATGCTGGTGCCGATGTTCTTCCTGATCGCCCTCTGGGGTCACAAGGGAGCCAACGGGCGTAGCCGCATCAGTGCCGCTACCAAATTCTTCATTTACACCCAGGCCAGCGGTCTGCTGCTGTTGCTCGCCATTATCGGTTTGGTGCTGGTACATGCGCAAAACACGGGTGTACTGACCTTCGATTACGACGACTTGCTGGCAACCAGCATGGCACCTGCCGTTGAAATGGTGCTGATGCTGGGCTTCTTCATTGCCTTTGCCGTGAAGCTGCCTGTGGTGCCGTTCCACTCCTGGCTGCCTGATGCCCATGCCCAGGCACCCACTGCCGGCTCGGTTGATCTTGCCGGTGTGCTGCTGAAGACGGCAGGCTACGGTTTGCTGCGTTTTGGTGTGCCCTTGTTCCCGAATGCATCGGTCGAGTTTGCGCCGATTGCCATGTGGCTGGGTGTTTTCGGCATCTTTTACGGTGCCATTCTGGCCTGTGCCCAGACCGACATCAAACGTCTGGTGGCGTACACCTCGGTCTCGCACATGGGCTTCGTCCTGGTCGGCATCTACTCTGGCAACATGGTTTCCTTGCAGGGTGTGGTTGTGCAGATGCTGGCACATGGCATCTCGGCCGGTGCCTTGTTCATTCTTTGCGGTGAGCTTTACGAGCGCCTGCATACCCGCGATTTGCGCGAGATGGGCGGGCTCTGGTCGCGCATGCGGTTCCTGCCGCCCATCATGCTGTTCTTCGCGGCCGCTTCGCTGGGCCTGCCGGGCATGGGCAATTTCGTCGGCGAAATCATGATTCTGCTTGGCAGTTTCAAGGTTAATACCGCCGTGGCTGTGGTCACGGCTGGCGGCCTGATTCTCGCCGCCATCTACGGCTTGTTGATGATGCAGAAAGCCTTCTATGGTCCGGCGCAGTCCGATCACGCTCTGGCCGATCTGAATGGCCGCGAAAAGCTCATCATGCTCAGCCTGATCATTACCTTGCTCTGGCTGGGCCTGTACCCGCAGACCGTGTTCGACACCTCAGTGGTGAGCATGCAAAACCTTCATTTCTTGTTCACACAGGCGTCGCTGCCTGTGCAACCGGCCTTGTAATCCGCCATGACGATCAATACACAAATGATTTTCGCGATGCTGCCACTGCTTATCACGGCGGCAACAGCCATTCTGGTGATGCTGTCCATCGCCATTCGTCGTCAGCATGATCTCAATGCCACGATGACCGTCATTGGCTTGAATTTGGCGCTGTTCTCGGTGCCATTTTCTCATGCAGTCGGGCCTCAGCTGATCACGCCGTTGCTGCAGATGGATGGCCATGCCAGCTTCTTCATCGGCCTGGTGCTGTTTGCCACGCTGGCCTGCAGCACGCTGATGCATGCGTATCTGAAGGGCTATGACGGCAACAAGGAAGAGATGTACCTGCTGCTGGTGCTGTCGGCACTGGGTGCGATTGTGCTCATCATGTCGCGCCACCTGGCATCGTTGTTCATCGGTCTGGAGCTGCTGTCGATCCCGGTTTATGGCCTGGTGGCGTATACCTTCCGCAACAAGCGTTCGCTGGAAGGCGGCATCAAGTACCTGGTGCTCTCGGCCGCCGCGTCGGCTTTCATGCTGTTCGGCATGGCGCTGCTCTATGCCGAATCCGGTGCGCTGAACTTTGGTGCGCTCGGGGCGCAGCTCGCCACGGCCGGCATCATCAGTCCGTTCGCACTGGCCGGCTTTGCCATGATTCTGATGGCGCTGGCGTTCAAGCTGTCACTGGCACCGTTCCATCTCTGGACGCCCGATGTCTACGAGGGAGCTCCGGCGCCTGTCGGCGCTTATCTGGCCACGGTCAGCAAGGTCGCTGTGTTTGCGGTGCTGCTGCGCTTGTTCGTGGAAGTGCCGGTAGCACATACCGGTATCTGGGTGAATCTGCTGGCCGGACTGGCCTTCCTGTCCATCGCTGTGGGTAACCTGCTGGCGTTGAACCAGAGCAATCTCAAACGTCTGCTCGGCTATTCCTCGATTGCCCATTTTGGCTACATCCTGGTGGCCATTGTTGCTGGTGGTGCGCTGTCGCTGGAAGCCATCAACATGTATCTGCTGACGTATGTGGTCACTACCATTGGTGCCTTTGGTGTCGTAGCGCTGACGTCCAGCCCCTACACCGGCAAGGATGCAGATGCCATTTTTGACTATCGTGGCCTGTTCTGGCGCCGTCCCTACCTGACGGCGGTGCTGACCGTCATGATGTTGTCGCTGGCGGGTATCCCGTTCACGGCCGGCTTCATCGGCAAATTCTATATTGCCGCCATTGGTGTGGATGCACAGCTCTGGTGGCTGCTCGGCGCACTGGTGGTGGGTAGTGCCATTGGCCTGTTCTATTACCTGCGTGTGGTCGTTGCGCTGTTCATGCCGACGCCGGGCATGCGTCGCATGGAGGCGGATACCTTCTGGGGCGTTCGTCTTGGTGGCATCATGGTGATTGTCATGGCCGCTTTGATGTTCCTGCTGGGCGTGTACCCGGAGCCGGCTATCGAGCTGGTGCAGATCGCCAGCGTCGCGGTTTTCCGCTAGTCGTCAGTTGAGTGAAAAAAGCCTCCTTCGGGAGGCTTTTTTCATGGTAATTACAAAAACGGTACAACCGTTGGCTGGCCTTGTGACCGAAAGGTCGGGTAACGTCGCTGCAACATAAAAATACACGTCGATCACGAATCGATTGCATAACAAGAATTGAGGGTAAAGCTATGCGTCTACCAGTCATGCGCGTTGGCCTGTCATTAGCGGTGACGCTGGCATCATCAGCAGCTTGTGCCAGCTTGGGGAATGCCGGCTCGAACTTCGGTCTAATGCCTAACGATGTTGCAACGGCACAAGCCTTGTCCATGTTCAGTAACCAGCCATCGGCGGTGTATTACAACCCGGCCTATCTGGCGCGCGACCGCAAAGGTGCGCTATCGGCAGCCTTTCTGTTTACCGAGCAGGAGCTGACAGCCAAAGGCTGGAAAGAACCGGATGAAATTGTGGTGGACGACGTGGTGGAGGGCGACTCCAACTACAACATCTTGCTCGGTTTCAAGACTGACCTGAGCAAAATGCTCAAGGACGACCGCGCTATTGTGCTGGGCTTCATGCTGGGTGCCGAGCGCACCGGGCTTAGTCTGTTGTCATTCAATTCGGCGGCGAGCCAAACGGCTCAATCACTCAAGTACGGTCAGCAATCGCTGTTTCTGAGCCTCGGCGCAGGCTTAAATGTCATGCCCGGATTTGATGTCGGTGCGTCCACGCGAATCACGCTGGCAGCCGATGCCAAGCTCACGGCGGATGCGCAGGTGAATGGTCAGACCGATTTTGAGGGGCTTCAGGTGGCTGCGAAGCCGTCCATCCAGCCTATCCTCAGCGGTAATCTGAACTGGGGTGATCTGCTCTGCCCGAATGACAAATATTGTTGGGCAAAAGGTCTGGAGACAGCGGCAACCTGGCGTTACGAGTCTGACTACAGTGCCAATGTGGATGCCAATGCGCTGGTGCCCAACCTGATCTCGAACCTGCCACTGCTCATCAGCACGATTGATTCCTATCAGCCGGAAACGTTTTCGGCCGGAGTCCAGTACAACATGTACAAGCTGCGCCTAGGTGCGTCGGCGGACTATCAGCTCTGGTCAGGCCTGAACGACAAGTTCAAGACCGATACGGTGAAAGATCAGGCACTGCTCAAATTCAAGGATGTTGTTATTCCGCGCGCTGGATTCGAGTACCGCCTGAATAAAGAATTCAGTGTGCTTGGCGGTGTCAGTTACGAGCAGTCGCCTCTGGAAAGTACGGAGTCACTGGATGTGAACTATGTGGATAACGACAAAATCGTGATGGGTCTGGGCTTTTCATATCTGATCGAAAAGGCCTTGTTCCTGTCGCAGCCGGTACGTCTGGATTTTGCCTACCAGTACCACTTGTTGAAGGATCGCGACTTTCTCCTGACCACGACACGCAATGCGGCTGCAGGCGACTGCAATGGCCGCACCACCCCGGCGCCGGACAACAAGCCTATTCGCTGTGAAGGCGTGACCTCCGGGGGCGATGTCCATGTCGTCAATGCTGCTGTGCATCTGACGTTCTAAAGGATTTCTGCCATGCGCCTTATTACTCTGTTGACGGTTACTGCACTGATGGTGGGCTGCAGCGGCAGCGGCAATCAGCAACGACCTGTCCTGCCGGATTTCCCGGGACCGAATGCCAGTATCTCTGACAATCAGCGCAGCCTGGTCTTTGCCTATCCTGCCATGGGGCAGACGGATGTGGTGCCGACAGCGCCGATTGTGCTGCGCTTCTCGCATCCGGTTGCAACCTTGTCGGCGCCCGCGCTCAAAGCCTTGTTCACGGTAAAGGCGAAGACGGCCACGACCGGTGTCGATTTCGATATCAAGCTGGTCGATGGTGGCTTGGGTGTCGTGCTGCAACCCAAGCTGGCGTTGAGTGATAAAACCGAATATCAGATTATTGCGACGCAAATACCGCTGACCTTGCGTGATAACCCAGGTGCAGTCGCCAATATCACGCTGCAGCCTCCAGGTGCGCCGGTGCTGGGTTTTACCACCCGCGCCGCCTTTGAAGGCCCCAATGATCTGCAAGCGCTGACGCCGGTTTTTCAGGTGGCGCAAATGACGCCGGTGCCTACCGGCTTTCTGATTGGCAGTTTGCCGTTTGGCCTGATCGATTTCTCCACGATCCGGTTATTGATGACCCAGCCTGTAGACAGTCGCACGGTTCGTTACGGAACGGGTCCGGGCGATACCATCCGCTTGATGCAAGGTACGACGCTGGTGCCGGCGCGCGTCATTGCCCAGGGCAATCATCTCAGCATTGACCCTGAGGCCGACCTGGACCCTACCAAGAGCTACACCCTGACGTTGGCGACGGGCTTGAGAAGTACGCTGGATAAAGCGCTGGTGCCGGGTGAGTATGCGGCCTTCACGTTTACGCCGCAGGACTCCGGCATTACCACCGGCAAGGCATCGAAAATTGCTGTTGAAGTACCGGATACCGGCGTGTCGAGCCTGCTCGGCAGTACCGTGAACCAGGTGCCTGTGGCCTCGCCCCTGCTGGGTCAGGGCGAGCGCGCGCCTAAGCCGCAAGCCAAGGGCAGCTTGTTTGCGGATCTGGCGCTACCCGCCAACTTTGCCCGCTTCAATCCTGCGGTGACACCGCTGCGCGTGCCGCGCGGCAATATTCTCAAGGCCGGCAACCTGAGTGTTCAGCTGGATGGCAAGGTGCCTGCCGGTCTGGATACCGGCGACCTCACCATCACTTTGATCTCGGATGCCAATGGCCTGCTGCTGCCGAACCGCTACAGCAACTCGAATGTGGCGCCGGCCTTGGTGATGCTGGAGCTGGATATCAATGTCTCGGCGGCCAACGACACCTCCAATGGTGCCTTCACGCAGGACATCACTCATGTGCAGGTTGCCGGCATCGCCACGGTTGATCAGGCCAATCAGATTCTCAATATCGAGGCCGTCGGGACCATCGAGCTGAAGGTGCTGGGTGTCGATAACGCTGTCGGTGTGCTGGCACTGAAGATGCGTACGGACCTGAAGCAGACGCCTGGTACGGCACCCGTCGACAGCCTCGCGCCAACGGTTCAGTCCTGGGTGCCGGGCGCTGTCGTGAATGGCCTTGCCGGGGGTGAGTTCATTCGCCCGGGCGATCCCATGATCGTCAACTTCAGTGAGGCGATGGACATCAAGTCCTTCACGCCGGGTAGCATCACGCTGTTGAAAGATAACGCGCCGGAGCCCTTTACCTGGCGACTGGATGGCGTGTCGCTCATCGTCAATCCGGACAGCCCATGGCAGCATGGTCCGAGCTACCGCTTGAGTGTTGTGCCTGGTGTGGCCGATATGGCGGGCAATACGCTCGGCCTGCTGCAGAACTTCAATTTCAGCATTCCTGCGCTGGCCGCAACGAAAACGCGGCCACCGGTCGTGCTCTCGAACTATCCGGGTTACCCATGCCCGATCGAGGCTGGCACCCGTAATGTGGCCAGCAGCATTCAGGGCCGTTGTGCGGGTGGTCAGGCCGGTGATGATTTGCTGCCCTTGCCGTTGATCGAGCCGAATCGTGCCATCGAAGCAGTGTTCTCACAGTCCCTGAGTGCTGCCAGCGTCAGATTGGCGACGGCCTGCAACGGTGCCGGCAGCCTGCGCGTCGAGCGCATTGATGCCTCAGGCAACTGCCTGGGCATCGTGCCGGGCAAGGTCAAGCTGCGCCCGCGGGATATGCAGTTCGTGCCGGATCAGCCCTGGGTTGCCGGCCAACTCTATCGTTATGTGCTGCACTCGAATAATGACCTGACCAGCGCCAGCGCAGACTGCACAGGCACACAAGCTATCTGTGGCATCAATGGCCTGCCACTGCAGACACAGCTGATTGCCCGCACATTACCGGAGGCCACGAATCCGCAACGCGGGGGCCCTGCCATGGAGATCTTCTTCCGGGGTGGCGCTGACCTGGGTGGCAGCAATATTGGCCTGCGGGTGCTCCCGGTACTGGATGTGAACGCCAACTTCCGCATGGATCCGACGGAGCGTCGTGCCAGCCAGGCAACATTCATCAATGGTGTGCCAGTTGCCAGTCTGGGAGCGACTCCGGCAGCGAATCCGGTGTGTGGCGCCGGCACTAACAGCAGCACTGACCCGGAGAGCCTTGGTTTGACCTGTTTGGCCTCCAATGGCGCTTTGTTGCAGCCTGACCGGATAAGCATCGGCAAGTCGTTCACGGGTGCTGCCACCAGCTTCAATCTGGGTTGCAGGACAGGTATCGGCGCTGAGGATGAAGGCGGCTCACAAGGCCGGGAATGTCAGGGCCAGCAGTTCCTGCTGATCTCGGCAGCACTGGGTGCGCGTATCGGCAGCTCCATCAACGATGGCGGTACCGACAAGGTCCAGGTGTTTATCAATCCTGCGCTTGTGGTGACATCGGGAGCCAATATCTTTGCCACACTGGGCCTGACAAAAGACGCATCGCCGGTTTCAGCGGCACTCTTCGATGCCTTGGGGCAGATTCCTGTGCTGGGGCCATTGATCAATACCGCAGTTGATACCGGAGCAGGCTTTATCGGGCCGTTGCTGCCGATCGCTGTGCGGGATTCGACCAATACGGAGCTGCCGGAAAACCAGATTTATTCCGGGCCCTTGGTCTTCCGTATGCGTCATCCAGCCGGTAATGGCCCGATCAAGGGCTTCATTTTCCGCAGCGGCGACAAGCTGGTGCTGGAAACCCAGCTGGACTTGTATACCGACATTCCTGAGATTAATGCCACGGCCACGGTGCTCGGGCTTCCGCTGATTCCGATTGAGCATAATGTGCGCAGCAACAATGATCTGACCAGCACTGCCAACCCATCCAATGGTTCCGGCTCGGTGAAGGTCAGGGGCGAAGTGAAGTTCCTGCAGGATGGCCGCCTGACGGTTCAGCTGTCCAACATTGACCCGGTGCGGCTGACGGCGTCGCTCAGTGGCCTGGGCGGGTTACTGGCCGGTGACCTGAAGGTGCGTGTGCCGGCGGGCCGCTTTGTCATTGATGCGTCATTGGCGCCGTTGAAGCGCTGAGCTGAAAGGTCTGACCGCACTATGGTGCGGTTTCGACATTTTTGCGATCGAAGATGCCGATCACAGGCGTCCCGTGGGCGCGCATGGCCGGCTCGATCCGTCCATGCAATGCGTGGTAGCGATAGAACGGCACTCTCGGAAAAAGATGGTGCACTGAATGCAGGTTCTGGCCTAGCCAGAACCACTCCAGCGGCTTCATCCACGTGGGCATGATCAGGCTGTTGGTGTTCTGGTAACGTGCGGAGTCTGCGTACGGGTGGTGAGGGCGATAGGCGAACCAGTATGCGGTGAAGAACGCCCCCGCCAGGTAGCCGAGAACCAGTAGTGCCCAGGCATGCTCCTGTGCGACCAGCGTAACGAAGACGACCCGCCAGCCGATCGCGAGCATCACTTCCGCGATGTAGACAGTCCTTTCCCGCCACGATGCGATTGCCCAGTGACTGCGGAACAGGAAGGTGTTCTGAACCCACAGGAAGCGAAAGCCGCAAACCAGGAAGGCGAGAAAGCCGCCGCGCATGCCGCTGACGACATAGTCCGGGTCTTTGTCCGGCTGGTTGGTGTAGCGATGATGCGTGAAGTGTTCGACCTTGTGGGTGGAGAACGGCACCATGATCAGTGGTGCCATCAGATAGCCGCAGAGACTGTTGAGCCACTGCAGGCGATCGTGGCTGCCATGAATGTTGCCATGCGCGGCCTCATGCAGCGGCGTATAGGACATGTAGGTGACGACGGCGTAGAGCAGCATGGCAGGCGCCAGCGACAGGCGGCCGGTCGCGAACAGATAAAGGTCTGCAATGAGAAGCCCCCACACCACCAGCACCAGCAGCACGGTCGGCCAGGCCAATTCGCCAGTGAATTCGCGTGCTGTGGCGATGGCCTGCTTGTTCAGCGCGTTCAGATCCTGATGCATGGTTGTTCTCCGGGGTCTTTTGATTGCGCAACACTAGCGGCTAGTCCTGTATCCTTGGCAGAGCATTAAGGGACTGTCGCCATACATTTCCGGCCAGGCCGTATCTCATCGTTGCGCCAGAAAATTCCGGTATGGGCATATCAAACGACGCAAACTTCCAGCACCCCGTTGCCATCAGTCAGGTGATGGTGAATTTCGCAGCGCGCTACGCTGTTGATGCGGAGACCTGCCTGCTCGGTACCGGCATCACCGAAGTACAGCTGCGCGACGCGGATGCCCTTGTTGCACGCGAGCAAGAGCTGCGTCTGATTGAAAACCTGATGCTCGCCTTGCCGGATATCCCGGCGCTCGGCTTCGAGCTTGGCCTGCGCTACAACGTGGCGACCTTCGGCATCTGGGGATTTGCGCTGCGGACCAGTCGAAATTTGCGTGAGGCGCTGCAGAGCGCGCTGCGCTATCTGCCGCTGAGCACAGCGTATTGCCGGTTCGCGATATTTTGTGATCAGCAAGAGTACGGTATCAGCGCCGACCCTTCGGATATTCCGCAGCACTTGCGACAGTTCCTGCTGGAGCGCGATACGGCGACAGCCATCAATTTATTTGACGAGCTCGCGCTTTCTGGATTTCAGGTGCTGCGGCTCGAATTTCAGGGCAGGGCTCCGGCGCACGCGGTGCGTATCGCCGCACTATGCGGCATCGCGCCTCAGTATGAGTGTTTGCGCAACGCCATCGTGCTGCGTCGAGAGGACGCGGAGCGGCCGCTGCCGATGTACGACGTGCATCTGGTGCGGCTGCTGGAAGAGCAGTGCCGTCTGCAACTGGAGCGACGGCAGGTCGCGGGGATCATCGGCCAGGTCCGACAGCTGCTCCTGGGGGCGACGGGACTGGTGTCCTCCCTGGAGGATGTTGCGAGTCAGCTGGCAATGGCACCGCGCAGCCTGCGCCGCAGATTGGCAGAAGAAGGTACCAGTTTCCGTAATCTCGTCGACGCGGAGCGTGGACAGCTTGCCGGGCAGCTGCTGGAAAACACGGAGATGAAGCTGGAAGAGATGGCGCTTCAGCTTGGCTACGGCGATACCGCCAGTTTCACGCGTGCGTTCCGGCGCTGGTTCGGCCAGTCGCCGAGCGAGTATCGGAAAGCCTTGAAGCGCTGAAGTGACATGCCAGTTGCCGGCAACATGTCCCGGACAATAAAAAAGGGCGCTATCGTAGCGCCCTTTTTTATTGTCACGGTGAGGCCTGAGTACAGGCTCCGGCATCGCTGTGAGTGTCAGGCCGAAGCTAGGCGCTCGGTCAGCGCAGCCTTTGCTGTTGTCAGCTCTGCAGGCAGGTTGTGCGCCAGCTTGTCGAACAGCTCATCGTGCAGCTTCAGCTCTTCGGCCCAGTCGGCGGCATTGATGTCGCTGACCAGATCGAACTGTTCGCGGCTGAAGTCCAGGCCATTCCAGCGAATGTCTTCATAGCGCGGGCTGATGCCGACAGCATGCTCGACACCCTTGGCTTCATTTTCGATGCGATCGATCATCCACTTCAGGATGCGCGTGTTTTCGCCAAAACCCGGCCAGATGAACTTGCCGTTGGCATCCTTGCGGAACCAGTTGGTCTTGTAGATGCGCGGCAGCTTGGCACCGGCGGCTTCGAGCTTGGCACCGAGGTTCAGCCAGTGCTGGAAGTAGTCGCTCATGTTGTAGCCGGCGAACGGCAGCATGGCGAACGGGTCGCGGCGTACCACACCCTGCGCGCCGAAGGCGGCAGCAGTGGTTTCCGAGCCCATGGTCGCGGCCATGTAGACGCCTTCGACCCAGTTGCGGGCTTCAGTCACCAGCGGCACAGTGTTGGAGCGGCGACCGCCAAAAATGAAGGCATCGATCTTCACGCCAGCAGGGTTGTCCCACTCGCTGTCCAGCGCCGGGTTGTTGGTGGCGGCGACGGTGAAACGCGAGTTCGGGTGCGCAGCCTTGCGGCCGGCCTTTCCGTCTGCCGGCGTCCAGTCGTTGCCCTGCCAGTCCACGAGATGCGCCGGCGCATCGCCCAGGCCTTCCCACCAGACGTCGCCGTCATCGGTGAGCGCGACGTTGGTGAAGATCACATCTTTGTTCAGCGACAGCATGCAGTTCGGGTTGGTCTGCATGTTGGTGCCCGGTGCCACACCAAAGTAACCGGCTTCCGGGTTGATGGCGCGCAGATTGCCTTGGGCATCCGGCTTGATCCAGGCGATGTCGTCACCGATGGTGGTGACACCCCAGCCCGGCATGCCGACCGGCGGAATCAGCATGGCGAAGTTGGTCTTGCCGCAAGCAGACGGGAAGGCTGCCGCAACGTGGTACTTCTTGCCCTGCGGATTGGTCACGCCGAGGATGAGCATGTGTTCGGCCAGCCAGCCTTCGTCGCGACCCATGGTCGAGGCGATGCGCAGTGCGAAGCACTTCTTGCCGAGCAGGGCGTTGCCGCCGTAGCCGGAGCCGTAGGACCAGATTTCGCGGGTTTCCGGGTAGTGCACGATGTACTTGTTGGTCGGGTTACACGGCCAGACGGTGTCTTTCTGACCCGCTTGCAGCGGTGCGCCGACAGTGTGCATGCAGGGCACGAACTCGCCGTCTGTGCCGAGCACGTCGTACACAGGCTTGCCCATGCGCGTCATCATGCGCATGTTGACGGCCACATAGGCGCTGTCGGACAGCTCGATGCCGATGTGGGCAATGGGCGAACCCAGTGGGCCCATGGAGAACGGCACCACATACATAGTGCGACCAGCCATGCAGCCATCAAACAGCGGATTCAGCGTGGCACGCATCTCGGCTGGAGCCATCCAGTTGTTGGTCGGGCCGGCGTCGTTCTTATTTTCCGAGCAAATATAGGTGCGGTCTTCAACGCGAGCCACATCAGACGGATCGGTCCAAGCCAGGTAAGAGTTCGGGCGCTTTTCCGGATTCAGCTTCTTGAACGAGCCGGCGGCAACGAGGAGTTCACAGAGCTGGTTGTATTCTTCTTCCGAGCCATCGCACCAGTGAATGGCGGCAGGCTTGCAGAGTGCTGCCATTTCGGCAACCCAGGCAATGAGGCGGGGGTGTTTGACAAAGGCGGGAGCTTGCACTGCAGCTTGGGTCATGACAACTCTCTATAAGTGAAATTGAGGATTGCTGTGCCTGTGTATAGACCTTGGCCTTGAATTAAATCAGGCACTTACGATAGGCGTGTGTAGCAATTTGCGGGCATTATATGTCAAATCATGTCAAAAATCGCCTGCCAGCTGTCGCTCGCCATGAACCACTCCGGCCATGTAAAATGCGCGCCTGATTTATTCACCCAACACTTTGGAGCGGCCATGGGTCTGCGTACGCCTCTATATGACGAGCATGTCGCCCTGGACGCCCGTCTGGTGGATTTTGGCGGCTGGGACATGCCGGTGCAGTACACCTCGGTGCTCGACGAGCATCATGCCGTTCGCCGTCAGCAGGGCATGTTTGACGTCTCGCACATGACGCTGCTGGAGCTGACCGGCCCTGATGCGCTGCCCTATCTGCAACGTTTGCTGGCCAATGATGTGGCCAGACTGAACTTGCCCGGCAAGGCGCTGTACTCGGTCATGCTCAACGAGCGCGGCGGCGTCATTGATGACCTGATTGTTTATGCCCCGACGCCGGAGCAACCAGAGCTATGGCGCGTCATCGTCAACTGCGGCACGCACGACAAGGATCTGGCCTGGATGCAGGCGCAGGCTGCGAGTTTTCGTGTCGCATTGATCGAGCGCACCGATCTGGCCATGATCGCCGTACAGGGCCCGCGTGCCCGTGCCACGGTCGATGCCTTGTTGCCGCAGCATGCCGAAGCGCTGCAGGCACTGGTGGTGTTTCAGGGTGCGGCAGTGGCTCAGGATTGGTTCATCGCCCGCACCGGCTATACCGGCGAAGATGGCTACGAGGTCATCCTGCCGGCCGAGCAGGTCGCGCAATTCTGGCGCGACCTCAAGGCTGCCGGCGTGCTGCCTTGCGGTCTCGGTGCGCGCGACACATTGCGCCTGGAAGCCGGCATGCCGCTCTACGGCAATGACATGAATGACGAAACCTCGCCGCTGACCTCGAATCTGGGCTGGTGCATCGCCTGGGATCACGATTTCATCGGTAAGCCGGCACTGCTGGACGAGCGCGAAGCCGGTGTCACGCACCAGCTCGTGGGGCTGGTGCTGGAAGGACGCGGCGTCTTGCGTTCGCACATGCGTGTGGTGATCGATGGCGTCGGCGAAGGTGAAACAACCTCCGGCACCTTCTCGCCGACGCTGGAAAAAGCGATCGCCTTTGCCCGTGTGCCGGTCAGCACGGCGACCGAGGCCTTGGTGGATATTCGCGGGAAATTGCTGCCTGCACGCATTGTGAAACCGGTATTTGCCCGCAACGGCAAAGCCCTGATCTGACTTTAAACCTGTTAGCGGCTTCCGCCGCACGAGTAAACACCATGAGCCAAACGCCAGAAGAACTGAAGTACGCCGCCAGCCACGAGTGGGCACGCCTGGAGGGTGACATCGTCACCGTCGGCATCTCCGATCATGCCCAGGATGCCCTGGGCGACCTGGTGTATGTCGAGCTGCCCAGTGTCGGCGACTCCGTGCAGGCTGGCGACGAAGCTGGTGTGGTCGAGTCAGTGAAGGCGGCATCGGATATCTACGCGCCGGTATCGGGCGAGATCGTCGAAATCAACGAAGCCCTTGCGGATGCTCCCGAGATCGTCAACAGCGCGCCTTACACCGACGGCTGGCTGTATCGCATTCGCGTCAGCGACGTCAGCGAGCTCGACAAGCTGCTGTCGGCCGATGAATACGCTGCGCAAGCCCACTGATTTGCGCGTGGTCGGCGTGTGCTCGCCGACCACGCTAACGCCCTTTTGAGCTGAGCCTGATATGCCTTTTATCCCCCATACGCGCGGTGATGTTCGCCGCATGCTCGACACCCTCAATGACGGTGCCGGTGCGGACACGCTCGATACGTTGTTCGACGAGATTCCTGCTGCGATCCGTTGTCAGCCACTGACCGGCGTGCCGGACGGTCTGTCCGAAATGGATGTGACGCGTCTGATGCGCGAGCGCAGCGAGCAGGATGCCGGCGCACTCTGCTTCATCGGTGCCGGTGCCTACGAGCACCACATTCCGGCAGCAGTATGGGACCTGGCCTCGCGTGGCGAGTTCCTCACCGCCTACACGCCGTATCAGGCTGAAGCGTCGCAGGGCACGCTGCAGGTCATCTACGAATTCCAGTCCATGATGGCGCACCTGACCGCCATGGATGCTAGCAACGCCTCGGTCTACGACGGTGCTTCGGGCCTGGCGGAAGCCGTGCTGATGGCCATTCGCGCCAACAAGAAGTCGAAGTCGCGTCGCATCCTGATGCCGCGCACGGTGTCGCCGCTGTATCGCTCGGCGGTGCGTGCGATTGTCGAAGGCCAGGATATCGAGCTGGTCGAGCTGGATTACCACCGTCAGGGCGGCCATCTCGATCCGGCCAGCCTGAAGCCGTATGAGGGCGAAGACTTTGCTGCGCTGGTCATTCCGCAGCCAAACTTCTTCGGTGTGCTGGAAGAGGTTGACCTGCTCACGGACTGGGCTCACGCGAATGGCATTCTGGTCATTGCCTGTGTGAATCCGCTGGCGCTGACCCTGTTTGCGCCCCCCGGCGACTGGGGCACGACCGGTGCCGACATCGTGGTCGGCGAAGCGCAGCCATTCGGCATCCCGCTGTCATCGGGCGGTCCTTACTGCGGCTTCATGTGCTGCAAGATGGAGTTCATCCGGCAGATGCCGGGCCGCATCATCGGCCGTACCGTCGACCTCGAAGGCAAGCCGGGCTTCGCGCTCACGCTGCAGGCGCGCGAGCAGCATATTCGCCGTGCCAAAGCGACATCGAACATCTGTACCAACCAGGGCTTGGCGATGACGGCATCGACCATCTACCTGAGTCTGCTTGGCGCGGAAGGTCTGGAGCGCGTGGCGCTGGCCAGCCACAAGAACATCCGCGAGCTGGCGCAGGCGACCAGCAAGGTCGGCGGCGTGGCGCGCGTATTCAATCGTTCTGTCTTTCATGAAAAGGTGCTCGGGCTGCCGACGCCGGTGGCGCCGGTACTGGCCGCCATGGCAGAGCAAGGCGTGCTTGGCGGTTACGATCTCAGTGTCGATTACCCCGAACTGGGTCATGCCCTGCTGGTGTGTACCACCGAAACCAAGAATGCCCACGATATTCAGCGCTATGCCGATGCGCTTGCCCACGCCCTGCGCTCGGAGTAAGTCATGACCTTGATTTTTGAACGTTCGGAAAGTGGCCGCCGTGCTACTTCACAAGCCCCTGCAGTACGCATGGATCTGGGTGATGTGCCGGAGGCTTTTCTGCGCAAGCAGCGCCCGTTGCTGCCGGAAGTGTCGGAGCTGCAGGTGGTGCGTCACTACACCAATCTGTCGCGCAAGAACTTTGCGATTGATACCCAGTTCTATCCGCTCGGCTCCTGCACCATGAAGTACAACCCGCGTGGCGCGCACCGTGCCGCCATGCTGCCGGGCTTTCTCAACCGTCACCCGCTGGCACCGGAATCGCATTCGCAGGGCTATCTCGCCTGCATCCATGACCTGCAGCAGACGCTGATGGAAGTGACCGGCATGAAGGGCGTGTCGTTGACGCCGATGGCGGGTGCGCAGGGCGAATTCGCCGGCGTCGCGATGATTCGTGCCTATCACGAGGGCCGCAAGGACTTCGAGCGCACCGAGATGCTGATTCCGTCGGCCGCGCACGGCACCAACCCGGCCACGGCCGTGATGTGCGGCTACAAGGTCCGCGAAGTGCCGACGCTGGCCAACGGCGACGTTGATCTGGAGGCGCTGAAGGCCTCGGTCGGCCCGCAGACGGCTGGTCTTATGATGACCAACCCGTCCACCTGCGGCGTCTTCGAGATGCAGATCAAGGAAATCGCCGAGACCGTGCACCAGGCCGGTGGTTTGCTTTATTACGATGGTGCCAACCTCAATGCCATCCTCGGCAAGGTGCGCCCCGGCGATATGGGCTTCGATGTGCTGCACATGAACTTGCACAAAACCTTCGCCACGCCGCACGGCGGTGGTGGTCCCGGTGCCGGCCCTGTCGGTGTCGGCGAGCGTCTGCTGCCCTACCTGCCGACGCCGATCGCCGGTCGCGATGCCGACGGCAGCTATCGCTGGCTGACCGAGAAGGACATCCCGCAGACCATCGGTCGCTTGTCGGCCTACATGGGCAATGCCGGCGTGCTGCTGCGAGCGGCCTACTACGCCTACGCGCTGGGTCGCGAAGGTCTGCATCGCGTCGGCGAATACTCCACGCTGAACGCGAACTATCTGATGCAGCGCTTAGTCAAGGAGGGCTTCCAGCTCGCCTACCCGGAGCGCCGTGCCTCGCACGAATTCATCATCACCTTCGCCAAGGAAGCCAAGGAACTGGGTGTCAGTGCGATGGACATCGCCAAGCGCCTGCTCGACTACGGCTACCACGCACCCACGACCTACTTCCCGCTGCTGGTGCCGGAATGCTTCCTGATCGAGCCGACCGAAACCGAGTCGCCGGACGAGCTCGATGGCTTTGCCGATGCGCTGGTGAAGATTCTCGAAGAAGCCCGCACGCAGCCCGAGCTGGTCAAAGGCGCACCGCACACCATGCCGGTACGCCGCTTGGATGATGTGCGCGCTGCCCGCGAACTGGATCTGGTCTGGAGGCCGGCGCAGACTGCGTAACTTTATGGCGGGGGGATTCATACCTGCTGACGGGCATCCTAGCCCGGCAGCAGGTATGAATCCCCCCGCAACACATTGCCCGCATGGGCCCGCCACCTAACGAGATACCACCATGACCGACCTGCCCCGCCTGCGCCTGAAGGCCAGTGAAGAACGCCGTTTGCGCGAGGGCCATGTCTGGGTCTTCTCCAACGAAGTCGATATTGCTGCGACACCGCTGAAAGGCTTCGAGCCGGGCCAGCAGGTCGTGGTCGAAGACAGCAAGGGCAAGGGCCTGGGGCTGGCTATCGTCAACCCGAACACGCTGATCTGCGCCCGCCTGTTCAATCGCGACATCGCGCACCCGCTCAGCACCTCGCTGTTCGTGCACCGTCTGCAGATTGCTCTCAGCGTGCGTGAGACCTGGTATCCCGAACCGTTTTACCGCCTTGTCTATGGCGACAGTGACGGTTTGCCCGGCTTGGTGGTGGATAGGTTCGGCGATCACCTCGTGGTGCAGATTTCCACCGCCGGCATCGAGCGCGAAAAAGCGGCTTTGATCGATGCCCTGGTCAAGGTGCTGAAGCCGCAAGGCATCCTGCTCAAGAACGACGGCAAGATGCGTCAGGTCGAAGGTCTCGACTCCTATGTTGAAGTCGCTTACGGCGAAGTGCCCGAGCGTCTGGCGCTGACCGAAAACGGCGTGCGCTTTGAAACGCTGGTGCGCGACGGCCAGAAGACGGGCTGGTTCTACGACCATCGCGAAGCCCGCGCCAAGCTCAAGGGTCTGGTCACCGGCAAGCGCGTGCTCGATGTGTTCTCCTACATCGGTGGCTGGGGCGTGCAGGCGGCTGCCTTTGGTGCCGCTGAAGTGCATTGCGTGGATGGTTCCGAGAAGGCGCTCGATCAGGTCATGCGCAATGCCAAGCTGAACGGCGTCGAAGGCAAAGTGCAGACCTTGCAGGGCGATGCCTTCGAAGCGCTGACTGCGCTCAAGCAGGACGGCGAGCGTTTCGATGTCATCGTGCTCGATCCGCCAGCCTTCATCACCCGTCGCAAGGATCACAAGGCCGGCCTGCAGGCCTACCGTCGTGCCAACGAGCTGGCCATGCGTCTGCTCACCCGTGACGGCCTGCTGGTGTCGGCGTCCTGCTCCATGCATCTCGCGCGCGAAGAGCTGGTGGATGTGATTCGCGCCAGCTCGCGTCACATCGATCGTCAGGCGCAGATTCTGCACCACGGTCATCAGGGCGCTGATCACCCGATTCATCCGGCGATTCCGGAAACGGAATACCTGAAGGCGGTGTTTGCGCGGGTGTTGCCGATCTGATTCAGCTCAAGAAGTCGCTAGCCGGGACGATATAGGGAGGAGACTTCTTCGTTCCCGGGTACCGTGATGGCCGACCTGTCCGCTGCGCCTGTCCTTTCCGAGGATGAGCACGCCCAGGCGCTCCTGCAGCAGCAGGTGGCGCTGTTCGAGCATGCGCTGGCGGCTGAGCCGGAGCAGGATGCGCAGCAGACACAGGCGCTGAATCAGGCCTATGCCCGCATCAGCGGCTTGCGCAGCCCGGTGCCCGGTCTCTGGCTGGTAATCGATGCGCGTCAGCAGGTACGTCATGCCAACGAGCAAGCCGGACGCTTGCTGGGCATCCAGTGTCGGGCTCTGCCGGGCAGACCGTTGGTCGAGCTGCTGCCGGATGCGCCCGAGCTGCTGCTTCAGGTCGCGACGCACCCTCAGGGGGCCATCAATGTGGAAACCCGCTTCAGGCATTACGATGGCGAATGGGTGCCGGTGCTGCTGTCGATGGCTCAAGAGCAAAACAGCGACGGCAAGACCGAGTATGTGCTGGTCGGCATCGACCTGCGCGAGCGCCGGCAGATGGAGCTGCAGCTGCGCCAGGCCCAGAAGCTGGAAGCGATGGGCAGTCTGGCGGCCGGCATGGCACACGAGATCAACACCCCGCTGCAATTCCTTTCCGACAACCTCGGCTTCATTGATGACAGCTGTGGCGAACTGCTGACGGTGCTGGCGCTGGCCTGCCGCGAGGCGGTGCCGAATGGTGCCTTGGCGCAGGCGCTGGCGCGGCTTGATGGCGACTTCATTCAAGCGAATCTGCCGCAGGCGTTACAGCGTAGCCATGATGGTGTGCGTCGGGTGCGTGACATCGTCAACAGCCTGCGCAGCTTTGCGCATCCCGGCGAAGTCGCGATGCCCGAGGATCTGGCACAGCTGATACATCAGGCGGTGACCATGACCGCTCATGACCTGCGTCAGGTGGCCGAGGTGGTGCTGGCGCTGGAGTCGGTGCCGCTGGTGAGCTGTCGTCGCGACCTCATCCTGCAGGTGCTGATCAACCTGTTGACCAATGCCGCACATGCGATCGCTGAGCGCCAGCAGCAGCGGCCTGGTCAGGGCTGTGTCACGCTGGCGCTGCGACTGCATGAGGACGGACAACAAGTGCGCCTGAGCGTCAGTGATGATGGCTGCGGCATCGATGATGCCATCCGTCATCGAGTCTTTGATCCGTTCTTCACCACCAAGGCGGTGGGCCAGGGCACGGGGCAGGGACTGGCGATCAGCCGGTCACTGATCGTCGAGCAGCATGGTGGTGCGCTCTGGTGGAAGTCTGTCGCGAACGGCGGCACGACCTTTGTCATTGAGCTGCCGGTATCGGGAGAGCCCCCATGAGCCTGCCCTCTGCACCGCCTGCTGTGCAGATTCTCTGCATCGACGATGATGCGGATGTGCTGGCGGGATTGCAGCTGTCCTTGCGTCAGCTCGGCGAGGTACATGTTGCCACGGGCGGCGAGGCGGCGATGGCGCTGCTGCCACACTTGCCGCAGCTGGCGGTCGTGCTCTGCGACATGCGCATGCCCGGGATGACCGGTGATGTTGTGCTGGCACAGTGCCGGCAGCACCGTCCGGGCGCAGCGCGCATCCTGCTGACCGGCTACAGCGACATCGAGGCGGCCATGCGTGCGGTGAATCAGGGCCGCGTCTTCCGCTTCCTGGCCAAGCCCTGTTCGCGTGACGAGTTGCAGCAGGCAGTGCGAGACGGCATCGAGCAGCATCGCCTGATCCATGCCGAGCGCGAACTGCTCGAGCAGACCATCAAGGGCTGCATGCAGGCCCTGATCGATGCCCTGGCCATGGCCAGTCCGGCTAGCTTCGGTCAGGCGCAACGCATGGTCGACCTGGTGCAGCTTGTCAGCAGCCAATGTCGCCATGATGCAGGATGGGCGGCGACGATGGCGACCATGCTCGCCAATCTGGGGCTGGTCAGCCTGGCACCGGAGGTGCAGGAGAAGGTTCTTTTCGGCCTGAGGCTGAGCCAGCAGGAGCAGACTGATGTGGCGCGTGCTCAGGAGCGCACCTGGCAGCTGCTGGCCTCGGTGCCGCGCATCGAGCCGGTACGGCAGTTACTCAGCCGTATCGAGCCGGCACTGGCCGGACATCAGCATGAGTCGTCAGCGCCTGAGCTGGCAGAGCAGGCGCGCCTGATTCGCATGGTGCGTCGTTACGTGCGTCTGGAGGCGGCCGGCCTGCCGGTGCTGGCGGCACTTGAGCAACTGGAGGCTCTGCCCGAGGCCACGCCCGAGCTGATTGCCGGCCTGCGCGATGTGCTCGGGCCGCAGGCGGACCTGTCGCGTCAGGTGCAGCTGGTGATGGCGTTGCTACGACCTGGCATGGTGCTCATGCAACCAGTGCATACCCGTGGCGGCCAGCTGCTGGCGCCGGCCGGTTACCAGATCAATGACAGCTTCGTGGAGCGGTTGCTGGCCGCCTGCCCCGAGCTGCGGCATGAGCGGTTGTCGGTGCTGATCCCTTCCGGGCTGTCCGGATTACCTCATCCGCAGCTGCTGACCTGAGCCAGCAACTCAGGCGCTGATGTCAGTGCCAGCGCGCCATTACCTTCTTCTGCAGATTCAGCACTGCCGGTGCCTGCCCGGCCAATGGCCGTCCCTTCTCGACTACCCAGCCGCTGGCCTTGCGCCAGAGGCTGCCTAACGCATCGTGTGGAAGGCCCAGCGTATCGGCGGTGAGCGGGTCGAGCAGGCTGCGTGCCAGCGCCAGTGTGCGGCGCTCGGCCGCCGGCAAGGTATCGGCGGATGCCACCATGCGCAGCCACGGTAGTACCAGTGGCGCTCCCAGTGGTGATGGCGGTTGCAGCAGTACATGCCGCAGCGCATGCGCCTCTTCATCATTGCTGGCCAGCCATAGCGCTTCCACGCCCAGACCCTGTCCAAAGCCGATGGCCCAGTGCCGCAGGCCGGCGCGCTGAGCGCTATTGAGCCCGACACCGAGGCCATCGAGGCAGCGCATCATCTCTTCCGACAGGCAGATTACCAGCGTGGCCAGATCGCTTTGCGCGAGCACCACGCCAAGATGGCCCTTGCCGATCGCGGCTTCGGCATCGCGCCGCAGGATGGCCAGCTCCAGTCGCATCAGCCGTAGGGTTTCCGCTGTCGGCAGATGTTCGCAGAGCAGGGCGTCGTCGAGATGCTGCATGAACCGTTGCAGCGGGCTCAGCGGCCCCGGCCAGGCACCGGCCCAGCGTGCCTGACTAAGCAGGCGCAAGCCGCCACCGGCCTGCCAGGCCAGTCTTACGGCCAGCGGAAACTGCTGCACATAAGCCTGCCACGCGGTGAGTTCAGCCTTGTAGCGAGGCTCCTGCCAGCGCGCGGTGGCGCTTTCTTGTGACAGAAATTGCAGGCACAGCGGTTGCTCCTGCTCGGCTTCGTACTCAATGAGCTTGAGCAGCGTCTCGGCATCGTCTATCGGGTAGATGGTGGCGAGCAGATCGGCGAGCGGGTCGCCGACATGCTGCCAGTAGTCCAGCGGTTGCGCCTGAATGCGCTTGAGCACGGCGGCGTTGGGGGTGGGCAGGCGCGGCAACATGGCGTCGTCTCAGCGCAGAAAAAGTTGGTAGGCCGGGTTCGCACTCTCGTCGGAGTACGGGTAGCCGACGGCATCGAGCGAAGTCTTCAATTCCTTCAGGCTGCGTGAGCCCAGTTGCAGGCCGACCAGCACGCGACCGTAGGCAGCGCCGTGGTTGCGGTAATGGAACAGCGAGATGTTCCATTGCGTGCCGAGCTGGGTCAGGAAGGCCATGAGCGCACCCGGCCGTTCCGGAAACTCGAAGCGGAACAGGCGCTCATCCGCAAGCCCGGCATGACCGCCGACGAGATGGCGGGTGTGCAGCTTCGCCATTTCATCATCGGACAAATCGAGCACGGCATAGCCCTTGCGCTGCAGGCCGCCGACCAGCTCGGCACGCTCTGTGGCGCCGTTGCGCACGGTCACGCCGACAAAGACATGGGCCTCGCTGCGGTCACTGTAGCGATAGTTGAACTCGGTGACATTGCGCTTGCCGATGGCCTGACAGAAAGCCTTGAAGGCGCCCGCCTGCTCCGGGATGGTCACGGCCAGCACGGCTTCGCGGCCTTCGCCGATCTCGGTGCGCTCAGCGATGTGACGCAGGCGATCGAAGTTCATGTTGGCGCCAGAGTTGATGGCGATCAGGGTCTGGCCCTGCACGCCATCGCGCTGCACATACTTCTTCAGACCGGCGAGCGACAACGCACCAGCCGGTTCGCTGATGCTGCGGCATTCATCGAAGATGTCCTTGATGGCGGCACACATTTCATCGGTCGAGCAGGTAATGACTTCGTCGATGCAGAGCTTGGCGATGTCGAAGTTATGCTTGCCGATCTGCTTGACGGCGACGCCATCGGCAAAGAGTCCGACTTGCTCAAGAGTCACCCGCTTACCGGCCTTCATGGCGGCCGCGAGGCAAGCTGAGTCTTCGGCCTCGACCGCGATGATGCGCACCGATGGCCGCACATATTTGATGTAGGCGGCGACACCAGCCATCAGGCCGCCACCGCCGACGGGCACGAAGATGGCATCGATAACGCCTTGATGCTGGCGCAGGATCTCCACCGCGACGGTGCCCTGGCCAGCGATGATCTCGGGGTCATCGAAGGGGTGCACGAAGGTGTAGCCCTTCTCGGCCATGAGCGTCTGCGCATGCGCGAAGGCATCGTCATAGCTGTCGCCGTGCAGTACGACCTGGCCGCCGAGCGCCTTCACGGCGTTGACCTTGATATCCGGCGTGGTTTGCGGCATCACGATCACGCCTTTGATGCCCAGCGTTTTCGCCGCCAGCGCCACGCCTTGGGCATGGTTGCCGGCAGAGGCGCAGATGACGCCCTTGGCGCGTTCGCCATCGCTGAGTTTGACGATCTTGTTGAAGGCGCCGCGAAGCTTGAAGGAGAACACCGGCTGCAGGTCTTCGCGCTTCAGCAGCACCGTGTTTTTCAGGCGGCGCGAGAGCAGGCGAGCCTCGTCGAGCGGGCTTTCGATGGCGACATCATAGACACGAGCTTGAAGTATGCGTTTAACGATTGCATCAAGAGCGCGGGCATCAAGAGTATGGGCATCGAGCATGACGGGCTGCTTCCGGAGTGTTGCCAGCGAGTATACTACGCGCCCCGATTGCAGCGCGCAGCCTGTCGCGCAGCCTTGAGCCTCTGGAGCCGATCATGTCCACCGTTCTTTCTGCCGATGCCCTCAAGCGTGCCGTTGCCGAAGCGGCTCTCGCCCATGTGCAGGATGGCGAAGTGCTGGGTGTGGGCACGGGCTCGACGGCGAACTTCTTCATCGACGGCCTGAAGCCGATCCGGCACAAGGTCAAGGCCGCCGTCGCCAGCAGCGAGGCCACGAAGCAGCGGCTGGAGGCCATCGGTATTGAAGTGGTGAGCCTGAACGAGGTCGATCACATCGGCGTCTATGTCGATGGTGCCGACGAGATCAATGCTGCGCTGGAGATGATCAAGGGCGGTGGCGGCGCACTCACGCGCGAGAAAATCGTGGCGGCGCTGGCCGACAAGTTCGTCTGCATCGCCGATGACAGCAAGTGGGTCGCGCAGCTTGGCAGCTTCCCGCTGCCGATCGAGGTCATTCCCATGGCGCGCTCGATGATTGCCCGCGAGCTGGTCAGGCTCGGCGGCAGCCCGGTTTATCGCACCGGCTTTGTCACCGACAACGGCAATGTCATTCTCGACACCTACAACCTCGACATCCGCAATCCGGTGGAGCTGGAGACACGCCTGAACAACCTTGTCGGCGTGGTCTGCAACGGCCTGTTTGCAAGGCGTCCGGCGGATGTACTGCTGCTCGGCGGCAGCGCCGGCGTTCGCACCATCACGCGCTGACTCACTGCTGTTGCTGCTGGGCCTGGCGGAAGTCCTTCAATTCTTCGGCATGACGCAGGCGCTGGTTGCGGCGCAAATTCGCCTCTGACGCGCGCCGGACTTCGGCAGCTGTTTCGGCAATCAGCGGCGGCACGGCGCGTGACTTGCCATCGTCATCGACGGAAACAAAAGTCAGGTAGGCCGACAGAATGTGCCGGCGCTCGCCATTGATGGCCTGTGCATCGACACGGCAGCCGACCTCCATGGATGAGCGCCAGACCTGATTCACCGCCGCCGCAAAAATCAGCACATCGCCACGCTTGGCCGGAGCCAGGAAGTGCACGGCGTCGACGCTGGCCGTCACGCAGATGCTGTCACTGTGACGGCAGGCGACGACGGCACAGAGCCTGTCCATCTGCGCCATGATCATGCCGCCAAAGACGGTATCGTTGGCATTCAGATCGTTCGGAAACACCCAATAGACCTGATCGGTGACGGCGCTGGCGGCAACGGTTTTTCCGGTCGTCATGAGCTTATCCATATTTGCTGAGCAGCCGCGTCATGTGCTCGGTTGCGGCAAGCACATGCGCGGCGTCGGGGTTATCGGCAATTTCCATTTGCAGGTGGCAGGCCACCATTTCGTGGAAAGTCTTGTCCAGTGCCTTGCGCGCAGCGGAAAGCTGTTGCGCGATGCGGTCGCAGCTGTCGCCGTTCTCCATCATGGCTTGGATGCCGCGGATCTGGCCTTCAACGCGGCGCAGGCGAAGGATGAGTGCGCGTTGATGTGTGTCTCTGGCTGACATGATGGGTCCGCAAACATGAATCAAGTTTCATGCTACGACAAGGCATCTGACTTGTGTACTCAATATACTGGGGGTAGTATAAATTTCATCGAAATCGGAAGGTGATCCTCATGTCGGAATTTCCAGTGGCGTGGCTGGCTGGCTTGCAAGGCGGGCTTTTGATCGGGCTGGCGGCAGCCTTGCTGTTTGGTCTGGTCGGGCGTATTGCCGGTATCAGCGGCTTGCTGGCGGGGGCGTTGCGCATCGGCGCGCCTGAGTCGCTGGTGGCACGCGCTTTTGTTGCCGGCTTGCTGGTGGCGGGTGTGATCGCGGCACTGACGATGGGCCCGGCGCCCGGCATGCTGCCTGGTATCGGCCTGCCGACACTGATCGTGGCCGGCCTGCTGGTCGGCTTTGGCACCCGGCTGGGCAATGGCTGTACGTCCGGGCATGGCGTCTGCGGCATCAGCAGACTGTCCTGGCGTTCGCTGGTGGCTACCATGACCTTCATGACGGCGGGCTTCGTCACCGTTTTTGTCATCCGTCACGGAGGACTGTGAGATGAACCTTCTGTCTGCGTTTGTCTGCGGCCTCATCTTTGGCCTGGGGCTGGTGTTGTCGGGCATGACCGACCCGATGAAGGTCCAGGGCTTTCTCGATCTGGCCGGCGCTTGGGATGTGACGCTGGCCTTCGTCATGGGCGGTGCCATTCTGGTTGCGCTGCCGGCGTTCTGGCTGTGGCGGCGTCGTGCGCAGCCGGTGTTTGCGCCGACATTTCACTGGCCGCAGGCGACGCACATCGATTTGCGCTTGCTCGCGGGGGCATCACTTTTCGGTATTGGCTGGGGTCTGTCTGGGCTGTGTCCGGGGCCGGCACTGGTCAGTGTCGTGCAGGGCGGTCAGGGCATCGTCGCGTTTGTCGTGGCCATGCTGCTCGGCTCCTGGCTGCATGACCGTTTCTTCCAGAGGCGCTGAGGCATGATTTTTCGTCAGCTGTTTCATTCGCAGTCGAGTACCTACTCCTACCTGCTGGCCTCCGGTCCGGGTCGCGAAGCGGTACTCATCGATCCGGTCAAGGAGCATCTGCCGCAATACCTTCAGCTACTGAAGGAGCTGGAGGTGAGGTTGGTCTATGCCATCGACACGCATACCCATGCCGACCACATTACCGCCTTGGGCGATCTGCGCGATGCCACCGCCTGCGTCACGTTGATGGGCGAGTTCACCCGTGCCCAGTGCGTGTCGCGCTCCCTGCACGACGGCGAGCTGCTGTCGGTGGATGGCTTGATGCTGCAGGCGCTCTATACGCCAGGCCACACGGACGAGTCGTTCAGCTTTGTGCTCCGGCCCGAGCGACCACAGGCTGTGTTTACCGGCGATGTGTTGCTGATTCGTGGCACCGGTCGTACCGACTTTCAGGGCGGTGATCCGCACAAGTCTTGGCATTCGATTACCGAAAAACTGTTTCGGCTGCCGGGTGAGACGCTGGTCTACCCCGGCCATGACTACAAGGGCTGGGGCGTATCCAGCATCGCCGAAGAGATGCGCTGGAACCCCCGCTTGGCGAGCCGCAGCGAGGCCGAGTATGTCGCCATCATGCGCGCCTTGAAGCTGCCTGATCCGGCCATGATGGACATCGCTATCCCGGCCAATCTCGCCTGCGGCCAGGCCTGAGCCCGGCATGCTGATTGCTCTCGGCTGGATGGTTGGCGTGCTGCTCGGCCTGACCGGTGCCGGTGGCGGCATGCTGGCGGTGCCGGCGCTGGTCTTCAGTCTGCATTGGACAGTGGCCCAGGCCGCGCCCGTCGCGCTCATGACCGTGGCCGCGAGCGCCAGCGTCGGCGCGCTCGATGGTCTGCGCAAGGGCTTGGCCCGTTATCGCGCCGCGATCGTCATGGCCCTGGCAGCCCTGCCCATGAGCGCGCTCGGCCTGATGCTGTCGCATCACATTTCACCGCGCTGGCTCACGGCACTTTTCATTCTGGTGATGGTGCTGGCGGCCGGGCGTCTGCTCTATGCCGGGGCGCAAGCCAGCGAAGGCGCCGACATGCTGATTTGTCCTGTCAGCCCTGATACCGGCCGCTTTCTCTGGACACCGAAACGCGCTGTTGCCATGTCTGGCTTCGGTGCCTTGTCCGGTCTGCTCACGGGGCTGCTAGGGGTTGGTGGTGGCTTCATCATGGTGCCGGTGCTGCGCTTCTTCACCGACCTGAGCATGGCTGCCATCGTGGCCACCTCGCTGATGACTGTCGCCTTGGTGAGCAGCTTCAGCGTGTTCATGGCGATGGGGCATCTGGCCGCGCAAGCCTGGCTGCCAGCGTGGCCGTTCATGATCGCGGTGCTGCTCGGCCTTCTTTGCGGGCGCTGGCTCGCACCACAGCTTCCGGCGCAACGAGTGCAGCAGGTCTTTGCGATTCTGATGCTGGCCGTTGCTGCCGCGCTCGGTATTCGCGAGTTCTGCGTGCTAGGCTAAGCGCCTTCTTTTCTCGTCATTGCGAGCATGTCATGGCCCTGCCCATCCCCAATCTGCTGTTTGTCGAACCCAATCACTACGCGGGTGGCTATGTCAGCCCGGAGGCGCTGGCTGAGGTCAAGGCCGCCGGCATCACGCATGTCATCGACATGTTGCCGGAGCATGAGCACGGTGGTTTCGACGAGGCGGCGCTGGCTGCCGAGCTGGGCTTGTATTACGCACATCTGCCGATCGTCGGCGGTCATGATCTGAATCGTAGCAATGCGGAAGCGCTACATAACTTGCTGGCGGCCAGTGGCGATACCCCGGTGCTGGTGCATTGCATGAGCGGCAACCGTGTCGGGGCGCTGTTTGCCTTGCGTGCACATTGGCTGCAGGGGCTGCCGGCCGTCGAGGCGCTGGCGGTGGGGCGTCGTTACGGTCTGACCAAGCTGGAGCCGCTGGTGGTGCAAATTCTAGCGCTTTGACACCCAGCGGCTGATGCCTTGGGCAACCAGCTGCTGTGATCCCACCTGCAGCTGAATTTCCCAGCGCAGCGGCTGAGTTTGTCCGTTGCGACCTCGGGTGCGCGGCTCTATCCAGGTATGGCGTTGCGCGCTGTTGAGCTTGAGCCAGGGCGATGAGATCGTGCCTTTGGTATTGTGCCGCAATGCTTGCTGGGAGGCTGTTTCCTGCCAGAGCGGGCTGGCCAGATAGGCCTCTGTACCTTGCGGGGAGACACGAATGAAAGGCTCGCCTTGCCTGCCCAGAACCGTGACCGCCTGGCCACTGCTGTTGCTTAGCATCAGACCGTAAGGCTGGCCCGGAATCAGCATCAGGCTCACCCCTGAGGGCAAGGCAGGTAAGTGGGTCCAGCTGGCCTGCCAGTAACCGCTTTGCAGCGTGGCTTGAAAGCTGCCTCTGATTTCACTGGCTTTGCCATCAAGTAAAACAGGAATGCTCCATGTCTCTCCGGCCTTGCGACTTGCGGGCTGTAGACGGGCGTCAAACCAGCCCCAAGTCGGGCTACTCTTCACTGATTTCCACAGTGGTGTTGTGCCGACTTCAGGCCTTCGCCCCGGCAGGCCGCCTGGCAGATAGGTTTTCAGCCAGTCAGGATGTCGGGTATTGGCTTCTGCCCCTTGCGGGCTCAGGCGAAGAAAGGGCTGACCATCCTGACCCAGAACGATTAGGCTCTTGCTCGTCGGATTTGCCACCAGCAATTGAGGTGCCAGCGTTTCCGTCAGCTGCACTTGCACGCCAGTCAGCGTCGATGGCAGTGCGGATAACGTTGGACTGACGCCGCTACTGTGGTTGATATGCGCCCTTGACCAGCCTGAAACGGTACCGATGCCGACCAGCAGCAGCGTCAGCAGAGCGCTGTGCCAGCCGGTCGGTCTTATTGTATTCAACACTAGTCTCAATTTTTGACCACGCGCGCTACAGGTACGCTACAGCCTGTGGCGCGATTGTCGGCACCCTCCACCATGATCGGTACGGAGACTGAGGGAATGCGTTTCCCGTCTGCATCTTCTCTGATGACAAAGAGCATGTAGGAGCCCGGCGGTAGCACGCCTTTTTGTGTGGGCAGTGTCGCGGTCAGGTTGCTGCTGCCAGTATGCGGCAATACCACGGTGCGCTGGTCACCATCGATGATGTGGGTGAGCGTGGTGCGCTTGACCAAAATGACTTCCTTAATATTGCCGCCGCTGGTGCCGATGTTGATGCTGCGTCCCAATGCGGTTGTGCTGGGGGCCGAAGTGATCTGCGGACGGTTGGCGGCATACATGTAGGGTGGGCTGTAAAGCTCGAAGCTGGGGTCACGCCCCTGATTTGGTGAAAGCCCGAGCGCACTCAGATCCAGCGAGAAGGCATAGCCGGTATTGATGGGCGAGTGACCGCCGACCAGCACGCGGCCATCGGGCAGCAGCATGGCTGTGTTGTGATAAGTGCGCGGGTTGTGCTGACGAGCCATGACACGCCAGGTCTCGGTTTTCGGGTCATAAATCTCGGTGTCGAGAATGGCCGAGCCGCTGCCGGGCAGTGCAACCTCGTCGCGATCCGCACCCGAGAACACCATGACTTCGCCTGTCGGCAGCAGTACCCCGGTACCGTACCAGCGCGGTTTCGTCAGGCTGCCGGTCAGACGCGATTCGTAGCTCATGCTGTCGTCGCTGGCGATGTTGATGCGGTCGATGCGCGACAGGTTGGTGCTGACATAGGAGCCAGGGCTGGTCGCTGTGATAGCACCGAAGACTCCGCCGGCGGTAAGAAACTCAGCGGCCTCATAACGACCTTGTGCGTTTGCACGCAAAGGCATCTGGATCGAGAATGTGGAGCCTCGGAAGCCTGAGCCGATGGCGCTGGTCAGTGCCGCCTGCGGATCGCCGGACAAGCTGTCCATGAAAGGTGCAAGCAGGCTCATCGGATCAGTCATCAGGCTGCCGGCCAAACCCGTCAATGTCTTCTGGATATCGCTGGCTGCTTCGCTGTTGGTCGGGTTCAGTGCGGAGCCGAGGCGATCCAGGCCGATCTCGTTGAGCTTGAGCGGGAGGCCGGCATAGCCGAGGTCGGTCCATAGCTTCTTGTCCGGATCATAGGCTGCAACGATGTTCCACAGCGCCTGATCGTAGGATTGACCAAACGGGTTGAAGGCCTGGCCGCCGGCGTTATAGAGCACGTGTCCGTTAGGCAGCAGATGCTGACGTGGATACAGCGGCAACGAGCGCTCGCCAAGGGCACCGTTCTCCGTCCAAGTGCCGCAACCGAGATCATAGGTTTCCGTCTGCGTGACATTCCGCCCTGAGGTTTCCGGGCGTTCCGGATAGATCGGCTTGACCAGCTTGGTGACGCCAGACGATACCAGAATGTCGCCATTGGCCAGCGTCGTCAGCGACGGGTACCAACGCCCGTAGGTCATGTCGCCGGTCTTTTTCCAGCTGTTGTCGCGGTAGTCGAAAATGCGCGCATTGCGAACACCTTCCAGTTCGGAAACACCAATAGCAATGGGCTTCTGGATGCCCGGCTCAAAGTAGTAGTCTGTGCCGCCTACCGCCATTACGCGACCATCGGCGAGCATCTCCAGATCAGCACAGAACAGCGCGCCATCGTTGCTGGTGCTGGCATCGGTGTTGTCGATCAGACCTTTTGGCAGAATCAGCGTGGCTTCGTAGCCATCGGGATTGGCGCCGCCATCGACCGGGCTGGGCTGCATCCAGCCGGCATTATTGCCACTCAGCGACAACACACGCGTCTGATCGTTGGTGACCACGGTGCCGGCCTCGAAGAAGATGGAGAACTCGGCATCTTCGGTGCCTTCGAGAGCATTGAAATAGAGCACGCGATCATCGGGCAGCAGAGCAATGGAGCCAGCCGCCGGTTTGCATTCGGTAGGACGGCCGTCGGCCATGCGCAGGCAGCGATCATCTTGTGGGAGCTGACGCAGAGGATTTTTCAGATTGCCTTTCGGTGTCAGCAGAGCAGCAAGCGGTGAGTCGTCTACTACTGGCTCGGCGGCCATCGCTTTCATCGCGCTGGGCCCCCACGGCTCGGTGAATGGCTCGGTGAAGCAGCCTACAGTCGCCTTCAAATCCGCTGCACAGTCATCCTCTTGAATGGCGGCGCTACCCATGATGCGTGCATTGCCTTGGGATGAGTCATTACTGCCCAAGCAGGCGACAAGCGAAAATGTGATGCCGACAAGAAAAAGCGGCTTGAGTGAAGACATAGGCATGATGGTGTCGCTCTAAACGAGATGACAGCCATGCTGAATGAACAGAGCGGGCAAGCAAGGAACAAAGCATGTATTCCGACGAATGTCGTTTTTGTGTGAATGAACGGTGAGTGTTCAGTAAGAATGGTGCGCCAGGCGGGATTCGAACCCACGACCCCTGCCTTCGGAGGGCAGTACTCTATCCAGCTGAGCTACTGGCGCATTGGTTTGGCGTGATGCCATGTTGCGAGGGTGTTGCGGGGCGCATGGTAACGGGCCGGCCGGCAGAGCGCCAGCCCGTTACCATACAGACTCAGCGCTTACTTGCGCTTCATCATGTCGAAGAATTCTTCGTTGGTCTTGGCGTCCTTGAGCTTATCGAGCAGGAACTCGATGGCGGCAATTTCATCCATGGAGTGCAGCAGCTTGCGCAGAATCCAGACCTTCTTCAGTTCGTCTTCACCCATCAGACGTTCTTCGCGACGTGTGCCCGACTTCTTGATGTTGATGGCCGGGAACACGCGCTTCTCGGCGATGCGGCGATCGAGATTGACTTCGTGGTTGCCGGTGCCCTTGAACTCTTCAAAGATGACTTCGTCCATCTTCGAGCCGGTTTCGATCAGCGCCGTGGCGATGATGGTCAGCGAACCGCCTTCCTCGATGTTGCGAGCCGCACCGAAGAAACGCTTCGGACGCTCCAGCGCATGCGCATCGACACCACCGGTCAGCACTTTGCCGGAGCTCGGGATCACGGTGTTGTAGGCACGTGCCAGACGCGTGATGGAGTCGAGCAGGATGACCACATCCTTCTTGTGTTCGACCAGGCGCTTGGCCTTTTCCAGCACCATCTCCGCGACTTGCACATGGCGAGCCGGCGGCTCATCGAAGGTCGAGGCCACGACTTCGCCACGCACGGTGCGCTGCATTTCCGTGACTTCTTCCGGGCGTTCGTCAATCAGCAGCACAATCAGGTAGGAATCCGGATTGTTGCGCGCGATGGACTGCGCCAGCGTCTGCATGAGCATGGTTTTACCGGCTTTCGGCGGTGCCACGATGAGCGAGCGCTGACCCTTGCCGAACGGCGCAATGAGATCAATAGTGCGCGCGGTGACATCTTCCGTGGAGCCGTTGCCCAGTTCCATGAACATGCGCACCGTCGGGAACAGCGGCGTCAGGTTTTCAAACAGAATCTTGTTGCGGGCGCTTTCCGGCGAATCCAGATTGATCTGGTTGACCTTGAGCAGCGCGAAGTAGCGCTCGGATTCTTTCGGCGGACGAATCGTGCCGGTAATGGTGTCGCCGGTGCGCAGATTGAAGCGGCGAATTTGCGACGGGCTGACATAGATGTCATCCGGACCGGCCAGGTACGAACCTTCCGATGAGCGCAGGAAGCCGAAGCCGTCAGACAGAATTTCCAGCACACCGTCGCCATAGATCTCTTCGCCGTTCTTGGCGTGAGTTTTCAGGATAGCAAAGATGATGTCTTGTTTACGGTTGCGGGCCATGCTTTCCAGGCCCATCGTTTCGGCGATCTTGATCAGTTCGCCAATCGGCATTTTCTTCAGTTCGGTTAAATTCATACCGTGCTTTCAATCAGAAATAAAAGGAGTAAGCGCATCTTGGCTGAACCATAAAGGTTTTGTCGTTCGGCAAGGGACCACTGGCGTTGGAAGGTGCTAACGAGTAACAGGGCGCAGAGATCGAGGAGAACGGGTGCAGCGAAAGTTGCGTGTCGTGAAGCGGTGGCACCCGAACGGGCACCACCGACATGACTTATATAGTGGAGTCGATGAAGGCTGTCAACTGTGACTTCGACAATGCGCCGACTTTGGTGGCGGCAATGGCACCGCCCTTGAACAGCGTCAGCGTCGGAATGCCACGTACACCGAACTTGGCAGCAGTAGCGCCGTTGTCATCAACATTGACTTTGACGATCTTGATGCGACCGGCATATTCGCCAGCGATTTCATCAAGCACAGGCGCGATCATTTTGCATGGGCCGCACCAAGGCGCCCAGTAATCCACCAGTACAGGCAGGTCGGATTGCAAAACATCGGCTTCAAAATTGGCGTCACTGGTGTTGACGATCAGTTCGCTGCTCATCGCGGCACTCCGCATGTGGGATCAAGTGGTTGGTGATAATAGCACCGTCTATCGCAAATGCATGCAAGACAGACGCAATGCGCGCTGGGTAAACTCGAAGGCAATGGCCTTGTCATCAGGCCTCTGTAGTTTAACGGGAGCACGTTGCGCATGACCAGACCGCTGCGCTTGGACGATGGCCTCATGGCTGCCGTCGATTTGGGTTCGAACAGCTTTCATCTGGCGATTGCCCGACTCGATCACGGTGTTATTCGTGTCACCGAAAGTCTGTCCGAGAAGGTGCAGCTGGCGGCAGGTCTGGATACCGACGGTAATCTCAACGAAGCAGCGCAGGAGCGTGGTCTCGCCTGTCTGTCACGCTTCGCCCAGCAACTGCATGGCGTTGAGCCCAAGCGCATGCGTATCGTGGCGACCAACGCCTTGCGCGTGGCGAAGAATGCCCGCGACTTTGTGCGCAGGGCGGAAGCGATTCTGAACCATCCCATCGAAATCATTGCTGGTCGTGAAGAGGCGCGCCTGATTTATGTCGGCGTCTCACAGACTCTGGCGGGGGAAGGCAAGCGTCTGGTCGTGGACATCGGTGGCGGCTCCACGGAGTTCATCATCGGCACCGGCATTCAGCCGTTGCTGACCGAATCGCTGCACATGGGCTGCGTCAGCTTCACGCAGCGCTTCTTTCCCGATGGCCATATCAGCGCCAAGGCGCTGGATCGTGCCATCACGGCGGCCAAGCAGGAAATCTCCGGTATTCAGGTGGCCTACGAAGAGCTCGGCTGGGATGGTGCCGTTGGCTCGTCCGGCACGATCAAGGCCGTGCGCACGGTGGTGCAGCAGCTGGGCTGGGCATCGACCGATGGCCGTATCACTGCCGACAGTATCGCCAGGCTGCGTGAGCGTCTGCTGCAGTCCCGCGATGTCCGCGATATTGACTTGCCGGGCCTGAAAGAGGATCGCCGGCTCATCATGCCGGCCGGCTTTGCCATCGTCAGCGCCATCTTCGAGGCCTTCAATCTCGATACGCTGGACTATTCCGATGGCGCCCTGCGCGAAGGCGTGCTGCACGATCTGCTTGGCCGCTTTCAGCAGGGCGATATCCGCGATTACACGGTCAGCTCGCTGCAGACGCGCTACAGCGTCGAGCAGTCGTTGGGTAATCAGGTTGCCGAAACGGCATGGCATCTGTTCCAGCAGACCGAAGCAGCGCTGGCCTTGCGTGAGGAGGACGCCGGCATCCTCTTGCGTGCCGCGCGCTTGCATGAGGTCGGCAAGGCTATTTCACATTCGGGCTATCACAAGCATGGCGCGTATCTGCTGCAGCACTCCGACATGTCCGGGTTTTCGCGCCCTGAACAGGAGTCGATGGCGCAGCTGGTGGCATGTCACCGCCGGCGTTTGCGACCTGAGCATTACACCGCACTAATGAACATTGGCGGGCTCGCCCTTTTCCGTCTCTGCCTGTTGCTGAGGCTGTCAGTGTTGTTGCATCACAGCCGCAGCAGCGAAGCCTTGCCGGCCTTCAAGCTGAAGACTGACGGGCAGAGTTTCGAATTGCGCTTCCCGCGCGGCTGGCTCGATGCCCATCCGTTGACGCAAGCTGATCTTGAAGAAGAGCAGGGTCATTTTGCCGGCATCGGTCTGCTGCTGGATTTTGCCTGAGCGAGATGCTGCTGCTCAGGCTGGCCCCAGCCGGTTTCAGGTGAGTTTGTCGAGCAAAACCTGCTGAGCAATATGCGCGGGCTCATCGCCGGCATCGGCGCGCAGCCATTGGCCATCGGCCTGCAATAGCCAGGCTTGGGTGTTGTCGAGCAGGTAGGTGTTCAGACCTTCTTCAATCACGCGATTACGCAGGTTCGGGTCGAGAATCGGGAAGCAAGTCTCCACGCGCTGGAACAGATTGCGATCCATCCAGTCAGCGCTTGAGCAGAAGACCTTGGGGTCGCCGGCATTCTCGAAGTAGAAAATGCGCGTGTGCTCCAGGAAGCGCCCGACGATGGAGCGCACGGTAATGTTCTCCGACACGCCCGGAATGCCCGGCCGCAGGCAGCACACCGAGCGCACGATCAGATCAATGCGCACACCCGCCTGTGATGCCCTCAGCAGAGCCTGCATGATGTGCTGCTCGGTCAGCGCGTTGATCTTCACGATGATGCGCGACGGCAGCCCGGCCTGAGCATTGCGCGCTTCCTGCTCGATCATCAGCAACAACTGCGGATGCAGCGTGAACGGTGCGTGCAGTAGCTGCTTCAGGCGCACCACGCGGCCCATGCCGGTCAGTTCCTGGAAGATCTTGTGCACATCCTCGCTCATCTCCGGATTGGCGGTGAGCAGGCCGTAATCGGTGTATAGCTTGGCGTTGCCGGCGTGGTAGTTGCCGGTGCCGAGGTGCACATAGCGCATGAGTTTGCGACCTTCGCGACGGACCACGAGGATCATCTTCGCGTGAGTCTTGTAGCCGACGATGCCGTAGACCACGATGGCCCCAGCCTGCTGCAGCTTGTTCGCGACCTCGATGTTCGATTCCTCATCGAAGCGTGCGCGCAGCTCGATGACGGCCGTCACTTCCTTGCCATTGCGCGCGGCCTCGGCCAGTACATTGACGATTTCCGACTCCGGACCGGAGCGATACAGCGTCTGCTTGATGGCCAGCACATTTGGATCGCGCGCCGACTGACGCAGGAAATCAATCACCGGTGCAAACGACTCGAACGGATGCATGAGTAGGATGTCCTGCTGCTGCATGGCTTCGAAGATGCTGTCAGCCTTTTGCAGGATGGCCGGAATGCGCGGCCGGAACGGCGGATATTTCAGGCGCGGTCGATCAAAGTCAGACAGCATGCGCGCCAGATTGACCGGGCCGTTGCACTGGTACAGCGCCTCGTTGGTCAGGCCGAACTGACGCAGCAAATAGTCGATGATGCTGCGCGGGCAGTTGTCTGCGACCTCCAGACGCACCGCCGCGCCATAGCGGCGCGAGAGCAGCTCGCCCTTGAGCGCGATGGCCAGATCCTCGGCGTCCTCGTCCACATTCATGTCGGCGTTGCGGGTGACGCGGAACTGAAAGCAGCCATTGGCGGTCATGCCGGGGAACAGTTCGGAGACATGCTCGTGAATAATCGACGACAGCATCACATGCTGGTCACCACCATCGGTCAGCTCGTCCGGCAGGCGCACCACACGCGGCAGCGAGCGCGGTGCCGGGACCACGGCCAGCGACATCTGGCGGCCGAAAGCATCCTTGCCGTCCAGTGAAACGATGAAGTTCAGCGACTTGTTGACCAAGCGTGGGAACGGATGCGCGGGGTCGAGACCGATCGGTGTCAGTACCGGCAGCACCTGCTCCTTGAAATATTTGCGGACCCAGGCAGATTGCTTGTCATTCCATTCTTCGCGACGCAGGAAACGGATTTTTTCAGCGGCCAGTGCCGGCAGCAGATCGTCGTTGAGGATGCGGTACTGGCGTTCGACAGCGGCGTGACAAGTCTTCGAAATCAGCTCCAGCACTTCCTGCGGCATCAGGCCGTCAGGGCCGGGCGCATTGCGACCGAACGACACCAGCTGCAGCAGGCCGGCGACGCGAATCTCGAAGAACTCGTCGAGGTTGCGCGAGAAAATCAGCAGAAAGATGAGTCGCTCGATCAGCGGATGACGGCGATCCGTGGCCTGCTCCAGCACGCGCAGATTGAAGTCGAGAATGCTCAGTTCACGATTCAGATACAGCGCGGGGTCTTGCAGACCGAATGGCTCCGGTGCGGTTGTCATGGGACTCATCCTTTTAGCTTTCATGACAGTACATCTCAGTTTGATGACAGCTTCATGTCATTGCCTTGCTTGCAGGCCCGGCTGCCGGCTCAGCGCGTGCCGGCAAGCTCGCGGGCGTGCAGCAAGCGTGCCGCTTCCGGCGCGAAATAGGTCAGGATGCCATCCGCCCCGGCGCGCTTGAAAGCCAGCAGCGACTCCAGAATCACCGCCTCGCGATTGAGCCAGCCATTCTGGAATGCGGCCACATGCATCGCGTATTCGCCGCTGACCTGATAGGCAAAAGTCGGCATGGCAAACTGATCCTTCACCGCCTTGACCACATCCAGATACGGCATGCCGGGCTTGACCATAACCATATCGGCACCCTCGGCGATATCCAGCGCGACTTCGTGCAGGGCCTCGTCGGCATTGGCCGGATCCATCTGATAGCTGTTCTTGTTGCCACCCTTGAGGTTGCCAGCCGAGCCCACAGCATCGCGGAATGGGCCGTAGTAGCTTGACGCATACTTGGCGGCATAGGACAGGATGCTGACATTGACATGCCCGGCCGCTTCCAGCGCTGCGCGGATGGCGCCGATGCGACCATCCATCATGTCTGACGGCGCCACGATGTCGGCACCAGCATCGGCCTGCGACACCGCCTGCTTCACCAGTGCGGCGACGGTGATGTCGTTGAGCACATAGCCGTTGTCATCGAGGATGCCATCTTGGCCGTGTACGGTGAACGGGTCGAGTGCGACATCGGTGATGATACCCAGGTCGGGATAGGCCGCCTTCAGGGCTCGTGTCGCGCGCTGTGCCAGACCGTCGGGACTCCAGGCCTCCTCGGCCTGCAGCGATTTCGCCTCTGCCGGCGTGACCGGAAACAGCGCCAGCGCCGGGATGCCGAGCGCCACCCACTCTTCGCATGCCGCGACCAGGCGATCAATCGACAGCCGTTCGACGCCGGGCATCGACGCCACCGGCTCGCAGCGATCCGTGCCTTCGAGCACGAACACGGGATAGATCAGGTCGTTGGCCGTCAGGCTGTTCTCGCGCACCAGGCGACGCGCCCAGGCATTGGCGCGGATGCGACGCAAGCGAGTGGCGGGATAGGGTGCGCGCGATGGCATGGCAGTGGGCATGGCAACTCTCGGCAGTGAAAAGATCGTGATGATACAAGCTTAGCGTAATGCGTTGGCCGGGGCACGATGGCAGCATCGCGCGCCCATGCTAGAGTCGGGAAAATTTTATCGGATGATGCATACATGGCGATTGAAGAACTGGATGCCGCGACTCTGGCAGCCAAGCAGGAGCGTCTGCGCGTGTTGCAGACCCAGCTCATGAACGGCTTCAATCTGACGCCTTTCAACCAGCACATCGGTGCGAAAATCGTGTCCGTGACCGACACGGAAGTGCGTGCTGAAATTGCCATGCAGCCTTGCTTGGTCGGCAATGTCTTCAAGCAGATTTTGCACGGTGGCGTGATTGCCACCTTGCTCGATAATGTTGGCGGTGTGGCAGCAATGACGGCGGCTTATGCGCGCCTCAAGGGCGAGCCGCGCGAGGAGAAGATGCGGCGCATGGGCCAGCTCGGCACCATCGACATGCGTATCGATTATCTGCGGCCGGGGCGTGGCCAGCACTTTACGGCTACTGGTCGCGTCGTTCGTGTCGGCAGCAAAATCTGCGCGACACAGATGGAGCTACGCAATGAGGACGATGTGCTGATTGCCACCGGCAATGCCGTCTTTCATTTCTGAGCCTCAGCCGGTCAGCGTTTCCAGCTCGTCATTCTTTGTCAGCCATTCGGCTTCGGCACTGGCCAGCGCGGCTTGTGCTGCTGCCTGACTGGCGAGTACCTTCTTTAAGTCCGCAGCGCGCGCCGTTTCGTAAATGGCAGAGCTGCTCAGCTGTGTCCCGCATTGATCCAGCGCCATCTGATGGTCGGCCATCAGCTTTTCCAGCTTGGTCAGCTGCTGCTGCAGCGCGCGGATATCGGCTGAACGCACGACCTTCTTCGAGCCCGCAGCGGATTCGGGAGCTACGCTTGCTTTTGCTGCCGTATCGGTTTTGATGGCGGTGCTTGCCGCCTGCCCGGCAGCGGTGACTGCCGCGCGTGCTGTTTCAGCGCGCCATTTACGCAGCCACTGTGTGTAGTCGTCGAGATCGCCGTCGAAGCGTTCGACGCGACCGTTGCAGACCAGCCAGAGCTCATCGCAAATCACGGAAACCATGTTGCGATCATGCGAGACCAGCACGACGGCGCCTTCGAAGGCCTGCACCGCCACCAGCAAGGCATGGCGCAGTGACAGATCGAGATGGTTGGTCGGCTCGTCGAGCAGCAGCACATTCGGACGCTGCCAGATGATCAGTGCCAGTGCCAAGCGGGCCTTCTCGCCGCCCGAGAACGGTGCGATCACTGAGGTCACGCGCTCGCCACCAAAGCCGAAGCCGCCGAGGAAGTTACGCAGCGTCAGCTCGTCCGTTTTCGGGCTGATGCGTTGCAGCATGAGCAGCGGTGTCGCCTTCACATCGAGGTGATCGACCTGATGCTGGGCGAAATAGCCGATGCGTGTGTGTTCGCTGATCAGGCGGGTGCCATTGAGCAACGCAAGCTCGCCGACCATGGCTTTTACCAGTGTCGATTTGCCGGCGCCATTGGGGCCGAGTAGACCGATGCGCGCACCCGGATAAAGCCCGACGGCAACCTGCTTCAGCCAGGGCGTCTGGTCATAGCCGATATCTGCTTCGTCCAGGCGCATGAGCGGGCTGGCGAGACGCTCCGGAGCCTTGAAGCGAATATCCAGACCCGAATCCACTTGCGATGGTGCCGTCAGCGTCATGCGCTCTAGTGCCTTCAGACGGCTTTGTGCCTGACGAGCTTTCGTGGCCTTGGCGCGAAAGCGCTCGACGAAGGAGGTCAGGTGAGCTACCTGCTGCTGCTGCTTCTCGAATGCCTGTGTTTGTTGCGCCAGGCGTTCGGCGCGCGTGCGTTCGAATGTCGAATAGTTACCGCGATAGTGCGTCAGTACGCCGTGCTCGATATGCAGAATGTGTTCCACCACGGCATCGAGAAAGTCACGGTCGTGGGAGACCACCAGCAGTGTGCCGGGGTAGGCGCGCAACCAGTCTTCGAGCCAGATGATGGCATCGAGATCGAGATGGTTGGTTGGCTCGTCGAGTAGCAGCAGATCGGAGCGACACATCAAGGTTTGCGCGAGGTTGATACGCATGCGCCAGCCGCCGGAGAACTCCGCCACCGGGCGCTGCTGGTCGCCCTCGGCAAAGCCCAGCCCGGCCAGCAGCTGTGCGGCACGCGAACGCGCGGTATAGCCGTCGATGCTTTCATAGCGAGCGAACAGATTGCCCATTTCGGTGCCGTCGAGGCCATCGAGGTCGCTGAGGCGCACATCGAGTTGACGCCATTCGGCATCGCCATCCAGCACATACTCAATAGCAGGTTGATCCAGCGCTTCGACCTCTTGTGCCATGTGCGCCACCGTCCAGACGGCTGGGCGTGTCAGCGTGCCCGCATCTGCCTGCAGTTCACGACGTAGCAAGGCAAATAGCGAGCTTTTACCACAGCCATTATTGCCGGTTAAGCCGATCTTCCAGCCCGGATGCAATGTGAAGCTGGCCTTCTCGAAGAGCGGGCGGCCGCTACGCAGCAGGCTGAGGTTCTCGGCAAAAATCATGGTGGGCTCGCAGCAATCAGGGTATTCGGGCACAGAAAAAACAACGGGCCCGAAGGCCCGTTGACTGATGCAGAGTTTACCGGACTTATGTAGCCGATGGTGCATCCTTTGCCGGAGTGGCTGCCGGCGCGGCTGCGGGTGCTGGCGCAGCTGGCTTCGCTGCGGCTGGCTTGGCTACCGGCTTGGCCACAGGCTTTGCGGTTGGCTTTGCGGTTGGTTTCGCTGTCGGCTTGGCAGCAGGTTTTGCTGCTGGCTTGGCTGCCGGTTTCGCAGCGGCCGGCTTTGGCGCTGCGGGTTTGGCAGCTGGCTTTGCTGCTGGCTTGGCAGCGACTGGTTTCGCGACAGCGGGCTTCGCGGCTGCTGGCTTGGTTGCTGCTGGTTTCGCGGCTGGCTTTACTGGGGCCTTTGCTGCAGCCGGTTTTGCTGGTGCAGCTTTGGCAGCGGCCGGTTTCGCGGCAACCTTGACGGGGGCTTTGGCTGGTGCAGGCTTGGCTGCGGGCTTCGGAGCGGCAGCTTTTTTGGCGGCCAGTGCATCACCTTTCAGCTTGGCTTGAACGTAAGCTTTCAGTTCGCTTTTTTGTTGCAGCAGCGTGATGGCCTTGCGGGCTTGCTCGTAGTCTTTCTTGGCGGCGGAGACAGCAGCCTTGGCTTCGGTTTGAGCTTGCTTGGTACGATCGTTGATGAGCTTGACCAGCTCCTTGTCACCCGATGCCTTTACCTTGCTCATTTGCTGTTGCAGTTTGACCTGAACATCTTTGTAGCTGGATTCGGCTTTGTCGACGAGCTTGCGAGCTGCTTCTACATATTGCTCTGCTTCGTGTTGCGCACGTTCAACAACTTTCTGGATTTGATCGCGGACTTTTGCAGCTTGCTTCTCAACGTCGGCTCTCATTTTGTCTACTTTGGTCTCAACAGCACTCGCTGCTTGAGCAGCTTTGGCCTTGACCGGCGAGGCTTTCTTTTTTGCAGCGGGCATGGAGATTTCCTCTCTTGGTTTATGCATAGATGAAGTTATCTGATGAGTTTTAAAAAAGCGAGAACAAGAGCGAATGATTTAGCGCATTTTGTCGGCCAATGGTCGTCTGCAGGGTGGTATTAGTCGCGACGTTGCCATTATGCTCGGGATGAGCCCAATTTATTTCGTATCGGAGTTGCACATGCGTCGCCTTGCCATCTCGTTTGCTGTTGCCGGCACACTTCTGATTTCTGCTACGCCTCTCCTGGCAGAAGAGTTGTCTGCGGAGGTCTCTCAGGCATCCGTGCTTGCGCCGAACACAGGCAAGAAGCCGGTCGTGGATCGAGAGCAGTTCGCCTACAGCATCGGGTACCTGAACGGACAAGGTAGTGGTGAGCAGATTCCTGATCTGGACATCGAGACTTTTATTCGTGGTTTCAAGGATGCGTTTGCCAAGAAAGAGAGCCTGCTGACTCCACAGGAGCGAACAGCGGCTATCAGCCGATACAAGGAGCAGCGTTTGGCTGCACTGCAGGCCGACATGGAAAAACTGGGCAAAGAAAATGCCGTTGCCGGTGCGGCATTTCTTGAGGCCAATGCCAAGGCAGAGGGTGTTGTGATCACGGCCTCAGGCTTGCAGTACCGACTCCTGAAAACGGGCACAGGTGCCAAGCCAAAAGCCAAGGAAACCATCAAGGTGCATTACGAGGGTAGCTTCTTGGATGGGACGGTATTCGATAGCTCCTACAATCGTGGTGAGCCCGCCACATTCCAGCTCGACCAGGTTATCCCAGGCTGGACAGAGGCCTTGCAACTGTTTCCGGTGGGGACAACAGCCGAGCTGTTTGTGCCATCAAAGCTTGCATATGGTGAGGCTGGTGCAGGCCCTATCCCGCCGAATGCGGTTCTCAAGTTCAAGATTGAATTGTTGAGTATTGAGAAGGCTGCGGCAAAATCGAAAGCCAAGAAAAAATAAGAGCAGGCATAAAAAAGCCGGAGCCAATGCTCCGGCTTTTTTATGCCTGACACGCAGAGCTTAGCGCGGAGTGTGCTCATTGAGCTGAGCCTCAAGGCTGCGCAACTGCTGTTCAAGCTGATCCACCTTGGCGCGAGTTTTTGCGAGCAGTGTTTGCTGTATATCAAACTCGTCGCGCGTCAGCAGCTCCATGCGGGAGAGCGCGTCACGCAGGATGATTTTCAAATGATCTTCCAGTTCGTGCCGTGCCGCCTTCAGTTGCACGGGCAGGTGCTCGCCAAACTGTTGCCCCAGACGATTAATCAATTGTTCGATAGCCATGAGAGCCACTCTGTTTGACTGGAAATGATGATGCAGAGGATACCGCACGGAGTGATAGCTCGAGGCGAAGAATGCAGTGTTTTTGATTTTTCACATACTGTAATGCTTTATTTTGGGGCATCGAGGGTGGCGCTGCCATCTTTATGCGCGGACAGGAATTTTACGCACTGATTTGGGGCGCTTGGTGTGACTGTGAGGTTTTATATCGCGGACTTGCAGGCTGGGCAGCAGTAAATAAGATCTTTTCATTTCGTTGGGAAGGTTGCAGAGGCTCAAGGGATGCCGGCTGGATGACCATTAGTCGGTCAAATGTTCCGCTTGTCATGGCATCTGAAAAGAGTTGGCACGACATCTGCTAATACCTTGTTGTAGACCGCGGTAGAAATCGCGGCGCTAACCCAAAAAGAAACTGGAGCTGTAACCATGAAGCTGTCCAAACTGTCTTACGCTGTTGTTGTTGCCTCTTTGATGGTCGCGGGTGTTGCACAAGCAGAAGTTAAGTCGACGGGTTCTGTTGCTTTTACAAGCGACTACAAGTTCCGTGGCATTTCTCAGACCAAGACTAATGCTGCAGTTCAGGGCTCGCTGACTGTTGCTCATGATAGCGGTGTGTATTTCACAGCATGGGGCTCCAGTGTCGATCTGGATCTCGTAGGTGGTAGTGAAGTAGATACGCTGCTTGGCTATGCCGGTTCGGCTGGTGATGTCTCCTACGATGTCGGTGTCATGCGTTACAACTATCCGGGTGCTAATGACAGCAACGCCGCAGCAACCCCGGACTTCAATGAAGTCTATGGCTCTGTTGCTTATAAAGGCGCCAAGTTGGGCGTTGCCTATTCCGATGATTATTATCTCGAATCGGGAAAGTTTTCTTATGTTTATGGTAGTTACACAACTGAAGTAGCTGGTTTTGGTGTAATGGCACAAGTAGGCGTTGCCCAGTTTGATGATGCGGCTGGCCTCGCAACAGCTATTGCTCCGGGTGCTGCGGTCGCTGGCGAAGACTCTTACATTGATTACAAGGTAGCTGTCTCCAAGGCGGTTGCAGGCTTGAATGTTGAAGTGGCATATGTAGGTACTGATTTTGACAGTGATGACTTTGATGGTACGGGTGACTACTCGAACACAGCCAAGGCATCTGCTGTTGTGACCGTATCAAAAACATTCTAAATAACTGTTTTAATTGAAAATGAGCTGCCCTTCGGGGCAGCTCACCCCACCCCAGGAGTACCCACATGAAACTGGTAACTGCCGTTATCAAGCCGTTTAAGCTTGATGATGTAAGAGAGGCGCTGTCGGATATCGGGGTGCAGGGCATCACCGTAACCGAAGTAAAGGGTTTTGGTCGTCAAAAGGGCCATACCGAATTATATCGTGGCGCAGAATATGTCGTTGATTTTCTCCCCAAGGTGAAAATTGATATTGCCACTAGTGATGAGCAACTCGATCAGGTTATCGAAGCCATTACCAAGGCTGCCAATACCGGAAAAATCGGTGATGGCAAAATCTTTGTGACGGCGCTGGAACAGGCTATTCGTATCCGCACCGGTGAATCCGGCGTGGATGCCATTTAAGTCATTTCAAATCGCTGAAACGGGAGTATGACCGTGAAGAAATTATTAATGGCGCTCGCTTTGAGCACCTCGATGCTGGGCGCTGCCCCGCTCTATGCTGAAGAAGTTGTGCCTGCAGTCGTCGCGGCTGATGTGGTCGCAGTTGAGCAAGTTCCTGCCGCAGCGGTAGTTGAGGCGGTTGCAGTCACTGAAGAAGCTGCGGCTCCTGTCGCGGCACCTGTCCCGGACAAGGGCGACACGACCTGGATGTTGCTGGCCACCGTGCTGGTCATCTTTATGTCGCTGCCTGGCCTTGCGTTGTTCTACGGTGGCCTGGTGCGCTCCAAGAACATGCTTTCAGTGTTGATGCAGGTATTCAGCATCTTCTCGCTGGTAGCCATTCTGTGGGTGCTTTACGGCTACTCGCTGGCCTTTACCACCAACCCGAATGCAGCGCTGGACCCGTTCATTGGCGGCTTCTCGAAAGTCTTCATGAGTGGTGTCGGCATCGGTGCAGTGGTTGAAACCTTCAGCAAGGGCGTGGTTATCCCTGAGTTGCTCTTTGCCATGTTCCAGCTGACGTTTGCGGCCATTACCTGTGCTCTGATCGTTGGTGGCTTTGCCGAGCGCATGAAGTTCAGTGCCGTGATGATTTTCACTGCCCTGTGGTTCACTTTTGCCTATCTCCCGATGGCGCACATGGTTTGGTACTGGGGCGGTCCCAGCGCTTATGATGGTGCTACCGGCTATCTCTTCGGCAAGGGTGCAATTGACTTCGCCGGCGGTACCGTGGTGCACATCAACGCCGGTGTTGCCGGCCTGGTTGCGGCCATCATGATCGGCAAGCGTACGGGCTACGGCAAGGTTTCCATGGCCCCGCACAGCCTGACCATGACCCTGATCGGTGCAGCCATGCTCTGGGTCGGCTGGTTCGGCTTCAACGCTGGTTCCAACCTGGAAGCGAATGACTATGCTGTTCTGGCCTTCGCCAACACCCTGTTTGCTACCGCTGTTGCTGCCATCACCTGGACCATGGTCGAGTGGGCAATCAAAGGCAAGGCATCGCTGCTGGGTTCGGTCTCGGGTGCCATTGCCGGTCTCGTCGGCATCACGCCAGCTTGCGGCTTCGTGGGTCTTGGTGGGGCACTGGTCATCGGTGCTGCTGCTGCCGTGGTCTGCCTGTTCGCTGTCATGTGGCTGAAGTCGAAGCTGGGCTATGACGATGCACTTGATGCCTTCGGCATCCACGGTGTCGGCGGTATCGTCGGTGCGCTGCTGACCGGTGTGTTTGTCAATCCGGCGCTGGGCGGTGCAGGCGTGGTTGATTACTCGACTGATCCGGCCGGTACTGCTGCTTATGACCTCGTTACGCAGCTCACCAGCCAGTTCACCGGTGTGGTTGTTGCGGTTGTATGGTCGGCAGTCGTGACCTTCATCATCCTGAAGGTGCTTGATCTGATCATGGGTATCCGTGTCTCGGAAGAAGCCGAACGCGAAGGCCTGGATCTGGCTGAGCATGGCGAGCGTGCTTACAACAACTGATTGCTGCGGTAACGCAATCACACAAAAAAGGGGCTCGCAAGAGCCTCTTTTTTTGTCTGTGGTCTGGGCTAACATAGACCATCAGTAAAATACTAGGCTGTTCAAACAGTCTTGAGCTGCTGACAATGTCGGTCTGCTCAACATGCCCGAGAACGGGCGCAAACGCTGGTGTGGAGATGTAGCATGGCAGATAACGATTACGACTATGAAGGCCCCGAAGATGATGCCGAAGAGTCGCCGGACGTTGAGCCGGAAGCTGAAGTAGAAGTTGACCCTGAGGTTGTCGCGAAAGCTCGCAGTGAGGTTGCCGAGGCAGAAACATTGAGCCCTTCGGCAAAAGAGTCGCTGCGTCGCCAACTTGAAGAGGAAATGGCTCGCTTCCTCGCATCGGGTGGCCGTATCCAGGAAGTGCCGCCTGATCCGGATGCGGAGCCATCGCTCTGAGAGCTGACGCGTGCTGAGCTCACTGTCACGGCTACAGCGCATGGCCCTGTTATCAATAGCGACAGCATTGGTAACGATGGCGCTCAAATTCTGGTCGTGGCAACTCAGTGGTTCGGTGAGCCTCTTATCGGATGCTATCGAATCATTGGTCAATCTCGCGGCAGCATTGCTGGCGTTCACCGTGCTGACGATTGCGGCTCGTCCTGCGGATGCCGATCATCCGTTCGGTCATGACAAGGCAGAGTATTTCTCCTCGGCAGCAGAAGGCCTGCTGATTATCACGGCAGCAGTCGGCATTGCCTTGACGGCATGGGACAGACTGCTGGCTCCTTCGCCTTTGCAAGCCTTGTCTTGGGGTTTGTATCTTGCGGCCATCGCGGCGCTCTGCAATGGCCTGACAGCCTGGAAGCTGTTTGCGGTTGCACGACAGGAGGACAGCCTCACGCTTCGCGCGGATGCCGAGCATTTGCTGTCCGATGTATGGACATCCGTTGCTGTGATTGGCGGCCTCTTCGTGCTTTGGTTGTGGCCGGCCCAGGCTTGGCTGGACCCTGCCATTGCGCTTCTCGTGTCGTTGCATCTGGTTTTCACGGGCATCAAGTTGCTGGCACCTTCGCTGGCTGGTTTGATGGATGAAGCCTTGCCGGATATCGAATTGAAAGCGCTGCGCCAAGCCGCTGCGACACTTTTGCCGGCCGATGTCGAGCTGAGCGCCTTGCGTACGCGGAAATCCGGTCACCGTCGCTTTGTCGATGCAAATCTGCTGGTGCCTGGAGATCTTTCGGTCGCGGCGGCTCATGAGCTGTGTGACCGTATCGAAGATGCTATGCGCGCGACATTGACAGCCTGTGACATCACGCTGCATGTGGCGCCGCTAGATGAGCGTGCGCGTCATCTCTGAAGCAGGGTTTTCAAATAGCAGCGTGAGCTGGCTTCCGGATCGTTGATCAGTATCTCAAGCGCCGCAGGTAGCTCGCTGAAGTGTCGGATTTCAGCATCCGGGCGGCGCGTCAGAGGCCATTCGGCATTGGTCAGATTGACCCATACGGAGCGCAGGCCCACCGCTTGCGCGGCCGCCACATCTTGCGCGGGATGATCGCCAACGTGTACGGCTTGTGCCGGACTCACGCCGGCTTGTGCCAGGGCCTGTTCGAACATGCGCGGATGTGGTTTGGCATGGCCGACGGTGGCGGCTGAGAAGTGTGCCTTGAACCAGTGTGCAATGCCGGTGAGCTGCAGATCGGCGTTGCCATTGCTGAGTGCATAGAGCGGAAAGCGTGCGGCCAGCTGCGTCAGCGTATCAGCAACGCCATCAAACAGTACGACGCGGTTGCGGCCGCGGTAGAACACTTCAAAGGCACCTGCAGCACCCGTGCTTGCCTGCTCATTATCGTAGCCGGTAGCGAGCAGCAGCTGTTCCAGCATGGCCAGACGCAGAGCGCTGAGGTCATGAGCAATATCGCTGCGTTCGATCAATACCTGCTGGCGAATGGCATTGAAGCCAGCCTGGCCCAGTGCCCGCCAGGCTGGATAATGCTGGTCCAGCCAGGTATGCATGTCGGTATCAGCCTTGACGATGATGGTTTCGACATCCCAGAGTGTATTGTCGAGATCGAGCGTCAGCAGGGAAATCGCACTCATGTCTTGTCGTCCTTGCGCTGGCGTGCGCGTGGGTGTGCCTGGTCGTAAACCGAGGCGAGGTGTTGAAAGTCGAGGTGAGTGTAGATCTGCGTGGCGCGAATATCACTATGACCGAGCAGCTCCTGAACAGCGCGCAGGTCGTGGCTGGATTCGAGCATGTGCGAAGCAAACGAGTGACGCAGCAAATGTGGATACAGACGTCGATCCAGACCGATCCGCTCAGCTTGATGCAGCAGACGCACCTGTATGCTGCGTTCGCTCAGACGTGTGCCGCGCTGGCTCAGAAACAGCCAGTTCTCACTGCCCGCACGAACGAAGTCGGGGCGCAGGGCAAGCCAGTCCAGAATTGCTGCACGCGCCATCTTGCCGACTGGCAGTACACGAGTCTTGCGGCCTTTGCCGAGGACAGTGATCAGGCCGCCGGCGAGGTCAATATCGCTGAGGCGTGCCTGTGCGAGTTCTGCCAGGCGTAGTCCGGACGAATAAAACAGCTCCATTACGGCTTTCTCGCGTCGCCATAATGTTAGGGATTTTGCATCATGCGGTGGCGGCGCATCCAGCAACTGCTTCATCAGATCGACATCCAGTACTTGTGGCAAATCCTGGCGTACGCGTTTGAGCTGATAGCCATGCGTGGGGTGCGTGCCTGCCTCGCCGCTGCGCTCCAGCCAGTCGTAGAAGCGGCGAACGGCAGAGAGCTGACGCTGAATACTGCGAATGGCCAGGCCGGCATCCCGGCTCTCGGCGATCCAGCCTTCAAGGTGGGTGCGCTTAAAGTCAGCCCAGGTATTAATGCCAGCTCCATCGAGATAGCTGGCCAGGCGCGTAATGTCCTGGCGATAAGCCGTGAGCGTATGCGTTGAGCTCAGGCGCTGACTGGCAAGATAGCTGAGGAAGTGTTCGAGACGGTCGCGGCCGACCATGGTCAGGCGCTGTTGCCGCGATCGAGGCGGGCCAGCAGGCGCGCGATGATGTCGCCCAGATGGGTGATGAACAAGGTATCCATGCTGCTGCGAAAGTGGCTGGCTTCCGTGCTGCCGAGCGCGATCACGCCAATGGCGCGGTCACCAATGAGCAGTGGAATCAGGGCTGCCGAGCTCAGCTGCAGGCCTTCGTCGCCAAACAGATAACGCAATTCATCGCGGCGCCATTTGCCGGCAAGCGCATGATGATGTCGCAGCAATCCGGGCAGGCGCTGTTCGAACTCGTTCTGCTGCAAAGGCCGCCAGGGCAGCTCGCAGTGCTCCCGGAACAGCAGCAAGGCCAGTTGTTCGCAGCGAAATGGCTCGCGTAGGGCGCTATGCAGTCGGGTGCCGAGCTGTGCGGCACTTTCGGCATCGAGTACGCCGAGCATGACTTCGCGCAACTGACTGAACAGGCGATCGTTATCGCTGGCGATGGCGATCAGGCTGTTCAGACGCTCCTCGAGCTCGTCATTGCGACGACGCAGCTGCGCCACCTGGCGTTCGATGAGCGAGGCTGCCGAGGTGTCGTGACTGAGATGAAGATGCGTCAGCAGCGCCGGATGATCATCGAAGAAGTGCGGGTGCTTGCGCAGCCACAGGGCGACTTGTTCGGCACTCAAACTGCTCATGGCTGCCTCAGTCATCATTGACATCATTCACGCGCAGCACGCCTTCAAACACGCGAGCCGTCGGGCCGGTCATCATCACGCTGGCGCTGTCGTTATCCCAGCGGATGCGTAGCGCGCCGCCGGGCAGATGCACCGTGATGTCGCGATCGACCAGACCCCAGCGCATGGCGGCGACGGCTGCAGCACAGGCGCCAGTGCCGCAGGCCAGCGTTTCGCCGGTGCCGCGTTCGAACACGCGCAGCCGAATTTCCTGACGATTCAGCACTTGCATGAAGCCGACATTGACGCGCTCTGGAAAGCGCGGATGCGACTCCAAGCGCGGGCCTAACGTGGCCACCGGTGCGCTATCCACATCATCGACGCGCAGCACAGCATGCGGATTGCCCATGCTAACGGCCGCGATTTCATAGAGTGCGCCATCCACTTCAATGCGGTAATCGAGTGCAGCCGCCTCGGCCACAAAAGGCACCTGGCTGGGCTCCAGTCGTGGCGGGCCCATGTTGACCGTGACCCAGCCCTGGGCATTGATTTGCAGCGTGATGATGCCGCTGGCGGTCTCGACGCGCAGGGTGTCCTTGCGGGTCAGGCGACGGTCGCGCACGAAGCGGGCGAAGCAGCGCGCGCCATTGCCGCATTGCGAAACCTCGGAGCCATCGGCATTGAAAATGCGGTAGCGAAAGTCGACATCGGGATGATGCGGCGGCTCAACCACCAGAAGCTGATCGAAGCCGACGCCAAAGTGACGGTCAGAGAGCCGGCGGATGAGCTCCTCGTCCAGACGCACGCGTTGCGAGACCAGATCGAGCATCAAGAAATCGTTGCCGAGGCCGTGCATCTTGGTGAATTCCAGACGCATGAACGGTCTCCTGAAGGCGGTTGACGCTGCCGATGGCCGTGGCCGATCGGCGAGCTGAATAAGGGCTATTCTGGGTTCAGGGCAGCAGCGATTCAAGGGCCAACAGATCGGCGACCGTTTCACGACGGCGCACCTGCCAGGCCTGGTCGGCATCAACCATGATTTCGGCGGCGCGGCCACGCGTGTTGTAGTTCGAGCTCATGACAAAGCCGTAGGCGCCGGCACCGGTGACGGCGAGCAGATCACCCGCTGCCAGGCGCAGATCGCGATTCTTGCCGAGGAAATCGCCGGTTTCGCAGACCGGGCCGACGATGTCGTAGCACTCGCTGGGAGTGTCGTCGCCACGTGGAGTGACCGGCACGATGTCCATCCAGGCGCTGTACAGGGCCGGGCGAATGAGATCGTTCATGGCGGCATCAATGACCGCGAAGTGTTTGTGCTCGGTCGGCTTCAGGAACTCTACGCGCGTCAGCAGCACGCCGGCGGTGGCGGCAATGGCGCGACCCGGCTCCATGTAGACCTTGAGGCCGCGAGCCTTCAGGCGGGGCAGCAGCACGGCGGCATATTCGGCCGGCGTCGGCGGGGTCTCGTCGCGATAGCAAACACCCAGGCCGCCACCGATGTCGATGTGCGAGAGCGTGGTGCCTTCGGCGGCGAGCTGATCGATCATGGCCAGCACGCGATCCAGCGCATCCGAAAACGGTGCCGTGCTGGTGAGCTGGGAGCCGATGTGGCAGTCAATGCCGACCGCGTCGAGATGGCTCAGCGACTGAATGTGACGATACACCGCCGGTGCGCGTTCGATGGCGACGCCAAACTTGTTCTCTTTCAGCCCGGTGGAAATGTAGGGATGCGTTTGCGCATCCACATCGGGGTTCACGCGCAGGCTCACGGCGGCCTTCACGCCCAGCGTCGCGGCAACGGCGTTGAGGCGCTCCAGCTCGGCTTCCGACTCCACATTGAAACAGGCGATGCCGACTTCCAGCGCGCGCTGCATTTCCGCAGCGGTCTTGCCGAGGCCGGAAAAAACGACCTTGGCCGGGTCGCCACCGGCGGCGAGCACGCGCTCCAGTTCACCGGCAGAGACGATATCGAAGCCTGCCCCCAAGCGCGCCAGCACATTCAGCACGGCTAGGTTGGAGTTGGCTTTCACGGCGAAGCAGACCTGATGCTCGATGTCGGCAAAGGCGTTGTCGAAGGCCAGATAGTTGGCCTCAAGCGTGGCTCGCGAATAGACATACAGCGGTGTGCCAAAGCGTTCGGCAAGCGTCGCCAGCGGCAGATTCTCGAGATGCAGCTGGCCCTGACGCAAATTCAAAGTCGACATGAAAGCATTCCTGTTAAGCAGGTGCGTATGATGCCTTGAACATGACCGGACGGCGAGTCGTGAGCATCAGTAAATGATGCTGCGCGGCCTTTATTGCGCCTGCTGCTGTGTCTGCTCTGCCGGTGCAAAATAGCCTGTATCGCCGCTGCTCTGGCCGGTCTTCTGCGGCAGCACGAGATTGCCGCTCTGGCCGCAGCCGCTGAGCAGCAGTGCCGTCGCTAGAAATAGCGCAAGGCGTGAGCGGGAGACAGTAATGCGCGTGGAAAATTGGTTCATCATGCCGAACTATCCTGCAAAATGGGGACATGCCCCGGGTCACTCAGTTGGCCCTACCCGCAAGTGCTATTGGAGTTGAGCCCGCCATGAACGAAAACGATTATCTGGATCTGGTGGATGCCACCTTGCTCGATATCGAGACCCGCATCGAGGCCTTCGACGAGGACATTGATCTCGAAGCTGGCTCCGGCATGCTCACCGTGACCCTGGTCAATGGCAGCAAAGTCATCATCAACCGACAGCGCCCCACGCAGGAAATCTGGGTGGCGGCACGTTCGGGAGGCTATCACTGCGGTTGGCGCGACGGCCAGTGGATTTGCAATACCACCAAGGAAGCCCTGGCGGTACTGCTGCGTCGTGTCATTGCCGAGCAGGACGGCGGCGATATTCAGTTTGCCTGAAGCTGTGCCGCCGGTGCCGGATCAGTTGGCGACCGGCAGCTCGGCAAACAGGTCGTAGTCGTCGGCTTCAGTGATGCGCACCATGACGCGCTGGCCGGGCTTCAGGTCGGTCGCGCCCGGTCCTTCGATGAACACATTGCCATCGATTTCCGGCGCATCGGCCTTCGAGCGGGCCACAGCGACGCCCTCTTCCTCATCGATCTCGTCGATCAGCACCTCTTCCAGACGGCCGACGCGACGCTGCAGGCGCTCGGCGGAGATCTCGGCGGCGAGCTGCATGAAGCGCTCGTGACGCTCCAGCTTGACATCTTCCGGCACCGGCTCGGCGACATCATTGGCGACAGCGCCATCCACCGGTGAATACGGGAAGCAGCCGACACGGTCGAGCTGCGCGATCTTGAGCCAGTCCATCAACTCCTGGAACTCTTCCTCGGTTTCGCCGGGGAAGCCAACAATGAAGGTCGAGCGGATGATCAGATCGGGGCAGATCTCACGCCACTTCTTGATGCGCTCCAGCGTGTTCTCGGCGTGCGCCGGGCGTTTCATGCGCTTGAGCACGCTCGGGCTGCCGTGCTGGAAGGGGATGTCCAGGTAGGGCAGGATCTTGCCTTCAGCCATCAGCGGAATCACGTTGTCTACATGCGGATACGGGTAGACGTAGTGCAGGCGTACCCATACACCCATGGTGCCGAGCGCTTCGCACAGCTCCAGCATGCGCGTCTTTACCGGCTGGCCGCCCCAGAAGTCGAGCTTGTACTTGAGGTCGACGCCGTAGGCGCTGGTGTCCTGCGAGACCACGAGGATCTCCTGCACGCCGGCCTTGACCAGGTTCTCGGCCTCGGTCAGCACCGAGCCGATCGGGCGCGAGACCAGATCGCCACGCAGTGAGGGGATGATGCAGAAAGTGCAGCGGTGGTTGCAGCCTTCGGAAATCTTCAGGTAGGCGTAGTGCTTGGGCGTGAGCTTGATGCCCTGCGCCGGCACCAG
>JAZKHU010000005.1:0-173204 GCA_040385225.1 Pseudomonadota bacterium
TCTTCAGGTAGGCGTAGTGCTTGGGCGTGAGCTTGATGCCCTGCGCCGGCACCAGATTGATGAACGGGTTGTGATCAGCCTTGGGCGGCAGGTGCAGGTGCACCGCGCTCATGACTTCCTCGTAGGCGTGCGGGCCAGTGACGCTGAGCACGCTCGGATGCACGTCGCGGATCACATCCGCCTTCTTGCCGAGACAGCCGGTGACGATAACCTTGCCGTTCTCCGCCAGCGCCTCGCCGATGGCATCCAGTGATTCCTGCACGGCCGAGTCGATGAAGCCGCAGGTGTTGACCACGACCAGGTCGGCGCCGTCGTAGCTGGGCGAAATTTCGTAACCCTCGGTACGCAGCTGGGTGAGGATGCGCTCGGAGTCGACCAGGGCCTTGGGGCAGCCGAGGCTCACGAAACCGACTTTGGGATTGGCAGCAGACATGGGGCGATACCGCAGGTAGAAAACTATGGCGCGTATTGTAGCGCAAAACCTGAGCGCTGCTGTTTGGGCGTTTGTGGCGCATCGCTGGCGAAGCGGCGTCAATAGCGCGCTATATTGGTGCAAATATGCGTGATACTGCCCGAATATGCTGCTGGTGCATGTTGCAAAGCAGGGCGTAGGCCGGTTCGTCCTGTTATTTCCGGGTGTTGCGCACTTTAGGTGCATTTTTTGCAGGTTTAACGCATGCCTTTGAACTTGCCTGAGAGCAACATGTCCCAAGCCCGTATCGCCAAGCGATTGCTCGATAATCTCAGCACGGCCGTGCTGCTCTGCGATACCGAACTGCGTCTGCGCTACCTCAATCCGTCGGCAGAAAGCCTGCTGGCGGTCAGCCATACCCGTGCCATTGGTGCGGCGCTGGCGGAGGTGCTGGTGGAGACCCATCGCAATACCGAGGATGCGCTGCAGGAGACCTTGCGCAGCGGCCATCCCTTCACCAAGCGCGAAGCCAGCTTGCGCGTCGGTTTGCGCGATGTCGTGGTGGATTATTCGGTGTCGCTGATGCAGTCGCCAGAAGAAGAAACCCAGCTGCTTATCGAGATTCAGCCGCGCGATCGCCTGCTGCGTATTGCCCGTGAAGAGGCCATGCTCGCCAGCCATCGTGCTACGCGTACGCTGGTTCGCGGCGTCGCCCACGAGATCAAGAACCCGCTCGGCGGCATTCGCGGTGCCGCGCAGCTGCTGGCACGCGAGCTGCCGTCGGAAGATTTGCGTGAATACACGCAGATCATCATCGAGGAGGCGGATCGCCTGCGCTCGCTGGCGGATCGCATGCTTGGCCCGCGCCGTCTGCCGACCTTGCGGGCGATGAGCGTGCACGAGTGCCTGGAGCGTGTGGCCGGCTTGCTGACGGCTGAGGCGGATGGGCGTATCAAGCTGGTGCGTGACTATGACCCATCGCTGCCGGACATCACGGCTGACCCTGATCAGATTATTCAGGCCATGCTCAATATCGGCGGCAATGCCCTGCAGGCGCTGCTGGAGAATCCCGGCAAGCATGAGCCGACACTGACGTTCAGGACGCGCCCGGTGCGGCAATTCACCATCGGCGCCAAGCGGCATCGTCTGGTGCTGCGCATTGATATTCGCGACAACGGGCCGGGCATTCCTGCCGAGCTGCGCGAGTCCATGTTCTACCCCATGGTCAGCGGTCGCGCCGGCGGTTCCGGCCTTGGCCTGTCGATTGCACAGGACATTGTTCATCAATACCACGGCCTGATCGAATGCGAGTCACGGCCGGGTGAAACCACCTTCAGTATTTATCTGCCTTTGGATGCCACAAGATGATGAGCAAGCATGTTTGGGTCATTGATGATGATCGCGCCATTCGCTGGGTTCTCGAGCGCGCGCTGACGCAGGCGGGCTTGCAGGCGACCTGTTTCGAGGATGCTGGCAGCGCCCTGGATCAGCTTGATGACGAGCAGCCGGCGGTCATCGTCACCGATATCCGCATGCCTGGTATGGATGGTCTGAGCTTTCTTGCCAAGGTCCGTGACCGCTTTCCGGATGTGCCGGTGATCATCATGACCGCGCACTCCGATTTGAGCTCGGCGGTGGCATCCTATCAGGGCGGGGCTTTCGAGTATCTGCCCAAGCCGTTCGATGTCGATGAAGCAGTGGCGCTGGTCAAGCGGGCCATCGCGCATCATGAAGAGCAGCAGATCGAGCTGGTGCCGGATCTGACGGAGACGGCACGCAGTACCGGCATCATCGGTGAGTCGCCGGCGATGCAGGAGGTTTTCCGCGCCATTGGTCGTCTCAGCAATTCCAATATCACGGTGCTGATCAATGGCGAGTCGGGCACGGGCAAGGAGCTGGTGGCTGGTGCGCTGCATCAGCATTCGCCGCGTTCGCGCAAACCGTTCATTGCCCTGAACATGGCAGCGATTCCCAAGGAGCTGATGGAGTCGGAGCTGTTTGGCCACGAGAAAGGGGCGTTTACCGGCGCCACCACGCAGCGCGTCGGACGTTTCGAGCAGGCCAATGGCGGTTCGCTGTTTCTTGATGAAATTGGTGACATGCCGATCGATACGCAGACGCGTCTTCTGCGTGTGCTGGCGGATAACGAGTTTTACCGAGTTGGCGGCCATGTGCCCGTGCGTGTCGATGTCCGTATCATTGCGGCCACGCATCAGAATCTGGAAAAGCTGGTCGCCGAAGGCAAATTCCGTGAAGACCTTTTCCATCGCCTCAATGTCATCCGCGTGCACATTCCTCGCTTGCGTGATCGCAGCGAGGATATCCCGCGCCTCGCTGCTTTCTTCATGACGCGCGCGGCGCGTGAGCTGCAGGTCGAGCCGAAATCGCTGACGCCCGAGGCTGCATCATATTTGCAGCAGCTGCCGTGGCCGGGCAATGTCCGTCAACTGGAAAATACCTGTCGTTGGCTGACCGTCATGGCATCCAGCCGCGAAGTGCTGATTTCGGATTTGCCGCCCGAACTGCAGCCGGGTGGCGAGCAGGAGCCGCAGCTGGTGTCGACGGGCTGGGAGCAATCGCTGGCGCAGTGGGCCAAGCGCGCACTGCAAAGCACCCCCGCCGTGCCTTTGCTGGATGTTGCCGGACCTGCGTTCGAGCGAATCCTGATCCTGGAGGCCTTGCAGCATACCGGTGGTCGTCGTCGTGATGCGGCAGTGGTTCTGGGCTGGGGGCGCAATACGCTGACGCGCAAGATCAAGGAGCTGGGGTTGAGTGTTGCAGGGGGCGATGACGAAGAAGATTGAGCGGATGGCAGTCTGACTATCATCCGCTCCCAGGCTTGTGCTTTACGGGCAACGAGTCTTGTGAGGCCGGCCTTGCATGGCTTCGCGCCGCTCTTCCTGTGACATGCCCTGCCAGCGTTGACGCAGCGATGCACGCACTTCCGGCGACAAATCACGCAACTCGCGCCAGCGATCACGCAATGCGTCGCGACACTCTGGCGGTAATTGCTGCCAGCTCTCGGCGCGGCGTATCAGCTTCTCTCGGCGCTCCTGAGACAGGTTGTCCCAGTCATTCTGGAAGGTGCTCAGCACTTCCTGGTGTTGAGGGGTGAGCTCCTCCCAGGTTGGCGGGCCAGCCAGCGCATGGCCACTGAAGCCAAGCGCAATCAGCAGGCCTGAGATCCGAAGTAACTGTTTAGCGGCCTTCACTCGCTGCCTCCTCCATTGCCATGAGCCAGTCGATCTCCTCCAGCATCTGACCATCCACCGAGGCCGCCTGAGTGGCGCTGACGGTGCCGTTGCTCATCTTGAACAGCCAGCTCCCGGGCATGGCCAGCATGAAGGTGACGCTGGCGGCCAGTGCCAGGCCTGACCATTGCAGACGATGCGAGCGTACCGGTGCCTTGATGCGGCCGGCAGCAATATCGGTGATACGGGCATCCCAGTCGGCATCCGTGCCCTCTGTAGCTTTGTTCAGCGTCATGGCGATGCGGGCCGCGAGCCGGGCATCATCGAGTGTCAGTTCGTTTTTCATGACATGTCCTCTGCGGTGGTGCCGATGGCACCGAGCTTCGCGCGTATATTGTTCAGCGCGCGGAAGTAGTGCGTTTTTACGCTGCCTTCTGCGCAACCCATGATTTCAGCAGTTTGGGCGGTGTCGTAACCTTCCCAGGCGCGCAGCAGAAAGGCTTGCTGCTGGCGCATCGGCAGGTCCCGCACGGCATCGAGTACAACATCCATGTTGTCGGCACGCTGCAGCAGCGTGACGGGGTTGTGATCGACCGTGTCAGGAATCTGTTGCCACGGATCTTCCAAGCCCTCTTCATCGGGCGACTCAAGGAAGGTGAACCATTTTCGGCGTCGCGTTTCTCGACGGAAATGATCCATCAGCCGACTGTGTAAAATACGGTGAAAGAGCGGACCCCAACTGGAGGGGTCATGCTGACCATACTTGGAGACGAGGGTCAGCATGGCTTCTTGCACAATGTCTTGGGCCACGTCGCGGTCGCGTGTGGCGAACTCCGCGGTAAGGCGGGCACGGCGACTCACATCACGCAAAAAGACGTCGATGGAGTTGGGTGCTGGTCGGCGCGAAGTCATGGTTTTAGATGTCAGTTTTCGAGACTGCACACCATAGGCGAGAGCGCTGTCGGCGACAAGATCCATATTCATTGCTCATCTGGTCATTACGCAATCAAGAACGGGTGGTGACGGCAGGGGTTGACGTGTATTTAGTCAAAATGTGTACAACTTGAGTGAGTGCTGATATGTGGAACGTCGTTTTGTTTGAGCCGGAGATCCCGGGGAATACCGGCAATATCATTCGGCTCTGTGCCAATACCGGCGCGCATCTGCATCTGGTCAGGCCTTTGGGCTTTGATCTCGATGACAGCAAACTGAAGCGTGCCGGGCTGGATTATCACGAGTGGGCGAGTTTGCGCGTACATGAGGACTGGGCGGCATTGCGTGCGGCGTTGCCCGGGCAGCGCTGGTTTGCCTGCACCACGAAAGGGTCGTGCTCGGCATTCGAGGTCGCTTTCGAGGTCGGGGATGTGCTGGTCTTCGGCCCAGAGACGCGCGGGCTGCCTGAGCAGTATCTGGCTGAATTTGACGCGACACAGCGGCTACGACTACCCATGCAGGCGGGCAGTCGTAGCTTGAACTTGTCCAACAGCGTTGCCGTGATGGTCTACGAGGCTTGGCGCCAAGCCGGGTTTTGCAACGGCAGCTGAGTTTTAGTGCGCGGTTGCGGCAGCAGCTTCTTCAGCTTCGTGGCGCTGGCGTTCGGCGTAAACGGCATCGAAGTTGATGGGCTGCAGCAGCAGTTGCGGGAAGCTGCCCTTGCCGACGATGTCGGAAATGGCTTCACGCGCATACGGGAAAAGCAGGTTCGGGCAGTAGGCATTGAGCAGCGGGCCGAGGTCGGCATCCGTAAATCCCTGTGCCTGAAAAATGCCAGCCTGTTTCACTTCCACCAGAAACGCCACCTGGCCGTCATTTTTGGCAGTGACGGTGAGGCCTAGTGTGACCTCGAAGTGGCTGCCGTCCTCCAGACGCTCATGGGTGGTGGCCAGCTCGATGCTGACTTCCGGGCTCCAGGCTTGCAGGAAGACGCGCGGCGCGCCGGGAACTTCAAAGGAGGCATCTTTCAAATAAATGCGTTGCAGCGCGAATTGCGGTTGGGCAGCTTCAGTCATGGCGGGTCTCGGAAAGCAGGGTTGAAAGAGTCAGGCTTGCAGCAGCGGGTCGAGCTGACCGTTACGCTCAAGTGCATAAAGGTCATCGCAGCCGCCAATATGCTTGTCGTTGATGAATATCTGCGGGACGGTGCGTTGCTTGGTGCGGGCAACGAGTGCCAGGCGTTCGGCCTGATCGAAGCTGACATCAACCTCGCGATAGCTCACGCCTTTGCGCTGGAATAATTGTTTGGCGCGCACGCAGTACGGGCAGACTTGCGTGGTGTAGATCACGACATCGGTCATGGCAGGCTCTCGCAAACGTTAACGGTGGCTTAGCGAACCAGCGGCAAGCCTTGCTGGCGCCAGCCGGACACGCCATCACCGAGAAAGCTGATGTCAGTAGCGCCGGCGAGTTTCAGGGTTTTGGCCGCGGTGCTGGCGACCTGGCCCAGGGCGCAGACGATAATAATCGGCTTGCCGGCTTTCACCAGCTCGGCTGCTTTTTCGCTAATCTGGCTATACGGTACATTGACGCTGCCTGTGATGTGGCCTTCGCGAAATTCCTGGGCATTGCGGATATCAATGACGCGGGCATCGGCCTGATTGACCAGGCGCGACAGTTCATTGCCGCTGATGCGACGGCCGCCGCGCTGCATTTCAGTCACGACAAAGGCAATCAGCAGGGCAATGAAGCTGCTGAACAGCATGGGGTGATTGCCGATAAAATCAAAAACGCGATCCATGTTCAACTCGATCTGGGGTGGCGGAAAGTGCCGGAGTATACCCCGCGCTCAGCGCGCTTCCAATTCACTAATGAGGCGCTGGAAGCTAGCTAGGCGGCGAGCCTGAACATGGCCATCGGCAACGGCCTGCAAGAGTGCGCAACCAGGCTCGCGAGCATGCTTGCAGTTGCGGAAGCGGCATTGCCCGAGATGCTCCTGGAAATCGATGAAGCCCTCGAGCAGTTGCTCGCGGTCCATGTGCCAGACACCAAATTCGCGAATGCCGGGGGAGTCGATCAGCGCGCCACCGCCGGGCAGATCAAACCAGATGGCCGTGGTTGTGGTGTGCTGGCCGAGCTTGGACCCGGTGGAAAGCTGATGCACCTTCTGGTTCACATCGGGCAGCAGGGCGTTGATCAGCGAAGACTTGCCGACCCCGGACTGGCCGACAAAAACCACCGTGCGATTGGCCACCAGTGCAGTCAAGTCGCCCATGTCGCCATGAGCGGACAGCGTGCGGGTTTCATAGCCCAGTGCGGCAAAGCTGGCGAGCAGCGCGCCTAGCGTCGTGGCCTGCTCCGGCGTCATCACATCGGCCTTGTTGAGCACGATGACGGGACGGATGCCGGTGGTCTCGCAGGCGATCAGGTAACGGTCGATGAGTTCGGGCGACGGCGTGGGCTCGGGCGCGATGATCAGCAGAATGCGATCAATGTTGGCCGCCACAGGCTTGAGCTTGTTGTAGGGGTCAGGGCGAACCAGCACCGAGTGGCGTGGCATCAGCGCGGTGATGATGCCGGTCAGGCCGTCGGCGGCGGGCTGCCAGATGACATGGTCGCCAGTCACGAGTGCATCGATATTGCTGCGGCGATGGCAGCGAAAGCGCTGACCCTGCAACTCGCCTTCCAGCGCCTCGATCGCCAGTTGTACGCCGTAATGGGCAATGACACGGCCGCGTTGCTCGGCGCCGAGATCGCCGCCGGCGAGCAAGGCGTCGGCCTTGGCCTCGCGCTTTTCGGCGCGGGCAATTCGCTCGGACTGAATGCGATCAATGCGAAAGCTCTGTTGACGGCTAATACGGCGTTGGCTCATGCAATTCCTGTCGGGGCGCGCGGTCGCGGTCTGCTATGCTTGCCGCCATTGTGCCACTGATGGCGTGCGCGGGGAGTGTTCATGAACAACAACAAGGCCGGCAATCTGATCTGGATTGATCTGGAGATGACGGGTCTGAATCCCGATACCGATCGCATCATCGAGATCGCGACGATTGTTACCGATGCCCATCTCAACATTCTGGCCGAAGGTCCGGTATTAGCGATTCACCAGAAAGACATCGTGCTCAATGCCATGGACGAGTGGAATACCACGCAGCATGGCAACTCCGGGCTGATCTCGCGTGTGCGCCGCAGCACCATCAGCGAGGCTGAAGCCGAGGCGCAGACGCTGGAGTTTCTCAGCCGTTTCGTCGATCCGAAAAAGTCGCCGATCTGCGGCAACTCGATCTGCCAGGATCGCCGCTTCCTCTATCGCACCATGCCCAAGCTGGAGGCCTTCTTTCACTACCGCAACCTCGATGTGAGCACGGTGAAGGAGCTGGCGCGACGCTGGTACCCGGATCTGCTGCAGCGTTTTACCAAGAAAAGCTCGCATCTGGCGCTGGATGATGTGAAGGACTCGATCGAAGAGCTGCGCTACTACCGTCAGTACTTCTTCAAACTGCCGGGCTTTAGCGAGGATTGAAGGACTGCTCGGCAATAGCCCATTCAAGATGCTCGCTCAGCGTATCGTCTAGCGCGCCCTGCGACGCCAATGTGGCGAGGCGCAGCTTCAGCGCCTCCAGCACGGCCTCTGACTTCGGCGCATTGCCCAGCGCAATCGACAAATTTCGCAGCCAGCTCGCGTAGTTCATGCGCCGTAGCGGCATGCCTTCGGTCTGCTTCAGCCAGGTCGCTTCGTCCCAGGCCCACAAATCCAGCAGATCCGGGCCGTCAAAGGCATGTCGTGGCGTGAATGCGGCTTCTTGGCTGGCCTGCGCATAGCGATTCCACGGGCAGACGAGCTGGCAGTCATCGCAGCCAAAAATGCGATTGCCGATGGGGCGGCGCAGCTCGACCGGAATCACGCCGCGATATTCGATGGTCAGGTAGCTGATGCACTTGCCGGCATCGAGCGTGTAGGGCGCCACGATGGCCTTGGTCGGACAGATGTCGATGCAGGCCTGGCAACTGCCGCAGTGGTTGCTGACCGGCTCGTCCACCGGCAATGGCAGATCCGTGAACAGTTCGCCAAGAAAGAAATACGAGCCGGCGCTGCGATTGATGATGACCGTGTGCTTGCCCATCCAGCCCAGCCCGGCCTGGCTCGCCAGCGCCTTCTCCAGCACCGGGGCCGAATCCACAAAAGCGCGGTAACCAAACGGCCCGACCGCTTCCACAATCCGATCAGCCAACTGCTGCAGGCGCTTGCGGATGATCTTGTGATAGTCGCGACCGAGCGCGTAGCGAGCCAGATAGGCGCGCCGGCCATCCTGCAGAATCTCGTGGATGCGCGGTTCGGCGGGCAGATAGTCCATGCGCAGGCTGATGATGCGCTGCGTGCCCGGAATCAGCGCCTCGGGATCGACACGCTTGGGCTCGCGCAGCCATTCCATGTTGGCCTGATAGCCGTCATCCAGCCATTTCGCCAGATGTGCCGGGTGCTCGCCGAGGTCTGTGTCGGTAATGCCGACCTGCTGGAAGCCGAGTTCGCGCCCCCAGCGCTTGATGTCGGCGGCGAGCGTGATCAGATCGAGTGAATTGGCAGGATCTTGCTGCACAGGTAGTCGCCTCATGACGCACATTCTGCCATCCTTGGCGCATGACCACCACGACCAGCCCCCGCGTAATCAATGATGCCTTGCATGCCGAACTGGCGCAGCGCTGGTTGATGCCGCGTGCCCGCGATGCGCACAAGGGCGACTTCGGCCCCGTGCTGCTGGTTGGCGGTGATGCCGGCTACAGCGGCGCCATCCTGCTGGCGGCTGAAACAGCGTTGCGCTCTGGTGCCGGGGTAACAACGGTCGCCTGTGCCGAACTCACGGCGGCGACGCTGTGGCTGCACCGGCCGGAGCTGATGGCGCTGGCGATCAAGCAGCGTAGCGATCTGATGCCGGTCTTGGGTGTGGCTCGTGTTGTGATCATCGGTCCCGGCCTGGGCCTGGGTGCGTGGGCGCAAATGCTATGGCCGACACTGTCGCAAGCAGGTGCTTTGCAGGTGCTTGATGCTGATGGTCTGAGCTGGCTGGCACAGAATCCGCAATCACATCCGGCGCGGATCATGACGCCGCACCCCGGAGAGGCGGCACGCTTGCTGCATTGCTCCGTTGCAGAGATTCAGCGCGATCGTCTTGCTGCCGTACATGCCCTGCAGGCTCAATATGGTGGTGTCGTCATCCTCAAGGGGGCTGGCTCGTTGATTAGCGATGGTCAGCGTTGCTGGCAGTGCCCAGCCGGCAATCCCGGCATGGCGACAGCCGGCATGGGTGATGTTCTGGCGGGTGTGGTGGGGGCTTTGTTGGCGCAAGGTCTGCCGTTGTTCGAGGCTGCAGCGCTTGGAGTCAGCCTGCATGCACGTGCTGGCGACATGGCTGCTGAGCGTGGTGAGCGCGGGATGCTTGCCTCCGAACTGTGGTCGCCGCTGCGCCATCTTCTCAATCCGGGTACGGCGCTGTAATGAGCATGACAGACAGAGTGAAAGTGTTGGCGCTGGCAGATGCAGACGCCACGGTGGCATTGGGGCGTCGCCTTGGTGAGGCCTTTGCGGGTCGGGGTGTGGTTTATCTGCTGGGTGACCTCGGCGCCGGTAAAACCACGCTGACTCGTGGCATCTTGCAGGCTTACGACCATGTCGGGCCAGTCAAGAGTCCGACCTATACGCTGGTTGAGCCTTATGAGCTTGCTGCTGCCACGGTGTTTCACTTTGACTTGTACAGGTTGCTGGATCCCGAGGAGCTCGAGCTCATGGGTTATCGCGACTATTTTCGCGATGATGCGCTGACCCTAGTCGAGTGGCCGGTTCGCGGCGAACCTTTGCTGCCAGCGCCAGACTGGACGGTGGCGCTGGATTTGCCGACTCAGGGGGGGGGGCGTGTGGTGACTCTTTCAGCGTTGTCGGCACGTGCCGGCGATATTATGTCGAGATGTTTTGCATGAAGCAGATGGTGTTTTGCGCGCGTTTTCTGGTCTTGGCAGCCGCATCCCTGATTTCTGCGACGAGTCTGGCTGCGCAGATTGTTGGTGTCCGTTCGTGGAGCGGCGGTGATACGACGCGGCTGGTCCTGGAGCTGGATGGTACGACGGAGTTTCGTGTCAGCGAAGACAGTACTCCGGGACGTATCATCGTGCTCATGCCCAAGGCCGGCACCAGTATCGAAGGGCCGCGCTGGCCGGCTCAGGTAGGGGCGCTTGATGCGATGCGGCTGGATACCGACGGGCGCACACCGCGCCTGATTCTGGATTTGAAGCAGGAGGCTGAGGCCAAGCTGTTTCTGCTGGGACCCAATGGGCAGTACAGTCATCGTCTGGTCATCGATCTGATTCCGCCGGCAGCACCGAATGCCGTGATTCCGGTCTTGCCGCCGGCCACCCGCAGCAAGCCGGAGCCGAAAATGACTCCGCGCGTCGAACCGGCCCCTGCCGAAAGACCTTCGCGAGGGCTGGGCAGCTTGTTTAAGGCGGATGGTCGCAAGATTATTGTCTCGATTGATCCGGGTCATGGTGGTGAAGATCCGGGAGCTATTGGCAGCCTGGGCACTCGAGAGAAAGTGGTGACTTTGGCGATTGCTCGTCAATTGGCGCAGTATCTGAACGCTCACGATGGCATCAGGGCAGATCTGACGCGGGACTCCGACTTTTTCATCCCGCTGCAGAAGCGACGAAAAATCGGCCGCGACGAGCATCGCGCCGATATCTTTGTCTCTATACATGCGGATTCGGCACCTAGCCGTCAGGCACACGGCGCTTCGGTCTTTGCGTTGTCACTAAAAGGCGCCAACAGTGCAACGTCACGCTTTGCACAGCAGCTGGCGGAGCAGGAAAACAAGTCGGACCTGATTGGTGGTGCTGTCGCGGTCAGCGATGACATTTCCAGTGTGCTGGCGGGCATGCTGGTCGAGGGTACGCTAAAGCACAGCCTGGAAATGGGTCGGATGATCCTGGGCGAGATGCAGCCGCTGGTTGGCAAATTGCACAGCCCGCGAGTGGAGCAGGCTGGCTTTGCCGTGCTGAAAGAGCCTGGCATGGTGTCTCTGCTGGTGGAAACCGGATTTATCTCCAATCCTGATGAGGAGCGGCGACTCATCGATAGTGATTATCAGCGCGATTTGGCGGAGCGAATTGGTAGCGGCATCCTGAACTTCTGTCGTCAGTATCCGGTGCCTGGCACCTATTTCGATCAAGGCTGAGGGCGTCGCGTGGCTCGTATTCATCTGCTTGATGCTCGCCTGGCAAACCAGATTGCTGCAGGCGAGGTCGTCGAGCGTCCGGCGTCCGTGGTCAAGGAGCTGATCGAGAATGCGCTCGATGCCGGTGCTCGCGCTATTGATGTGCAGGTCGAGCAGGGCGGTATCGCCGGCTTGCGCATTCGTGATGATGGCGATGGCATCGCCAAGGATGATCTGCCTCTGGCTCTGGCGCGCCATGCCACCAGCAAGATTCATCATCTGGATGATCTGGAGGCAGTGGCCACACTCGGTTTTCGTGGTGAAGCACTGGCTTCCATTGCATCGGTATCACGCCTGACCATGACCTCCAGTCAGGAAGAGGCCGGTGTGGGCTGGGCTGTGCGCTCGGAAGGGCGCGACATGTCCGCCGTCATGGAGCCGGCGCGGCATCCGCGCGGCACCACCGTGGAAGTACGCGATCTGTTTTTCAATACCCCGGCGCGGCGCAAGTTTCTGCGCAGTGAAAATACCGAGTTCGGTCACCTCGAAGAGGTTGTCCGCCGTCTGGCGCTGGTCGCACCACAAGTCAGTTTCAGTTTAAGTCATAACCAGCGTCAGCTCTGGCAGCTCAAGCCTGCTCATGATGAGCTGTCACTGAAGCGGCGTCTGAGTCAGGTTTGCGGGCCCGCCTTTGTCGAAGCGGCACAGCCATTGTCGATTGAGTCTGCCGGCGTGCGTCTGCATGGCTGGATAGCCTTGCCGACGTTTTCCCGAGCCCAGGCCGATCTGCAGTATTTCTTTGTCAATGGCCGCATGGTGCGCGACAAGACCGTCTCGCACGCGGTACGACAGGCTTATGCGGATGTGCTGTTTCATGGTCGTCATCCGGCCTTCGTGCTCTACCTCGACATTGATCCGGCTGCTGTCGATGTCAATGTGCATCCGACCAAACATGAGGTGCGCTTCCGTGAGCAGCGTAGCGTGCACGACATCATTTACCGCGGTCTGCACCGGGCTCTGGCCAATGTTCGTCCGCAAGATGCGCCGCCGGTCAGCCATGAAGCTGTGCAGCTCACGGCGTGGGCGGGCGCGATGCCGGTTTATTCCGCACCAACGCAGCAGGCGGGTCTGGACTGGAGTGCCGGTGCGCCAGCCCGCGAGGCCTTTGCCGACTATTTAAGTGTCGGCCGTTCTGTTGATTCGTTGCCGGAGGCTGTATCACTGTCGGCCGCCGGCCAGGCTGGGCCACCTCCTTTGGGCTATGCCCTCGGCCAGCTCCACGGTGTCTATATCCTGGCGCAAAATGTCGATGGCCTGGTGCTGGTCGATATGCATGCAGCTCATGAGCGTATCGTTTATGAGCGCCTGAAAGCAGCACAGGGCAGTACCGGCATCGTCGCGCAGCCGCTGCTGGTACCCATCAGTCTGGCTGTCAGCCAGCGCGAAGCTGACCTCGCCGAGCAAAGCGAGGCGGCGCTGGCCGAAATGGGCATTGCTTTGCAGCGTCTTGGGCCTGAAACCCTGCTGATCCGGGCCGTGCCCTCATTGCTGGCACAGGCGGGAGCCGAGGCTCTGGTGCGCGATGTCCTGTCCGACTTGCTCACACATGGTCAGACCCGGCGTGTCGAAGAGCAGCGTAATGAATTGATGGCGACCATGGCCTGTCACGGTGCCGTGCGTGCCAATCGCCAACTCAGCATCACCGAAATGAACGCGCTGCTGCGTGACATGGAGGCGACCGAGCGCAGCGGCCAATGCAATCACGGTCGTCCGACCTGGACAAGGCTGACGCTTGCCGACCTTGATCGCCTGTTCTTGCGAGGTCGCTGATGTCTGCCTCTGAACATCTGCCGCCCGCCTTGTGCCTGATGGGGCCGACGGCAGCGGGCAAGACGGCGCTGGCCATGGCGCTGGTGGCGCGTGGCGTCGGCGAGATCATTTCCGTCGACTCCGGCATGATTTATCGCGGCATGGACATCGGGACGGCCAAGCCCACGGCTGACGAACTGCGACAGGCACCGCACCGCCTGATCGACCTGATTGATCCTGCGCAAGCCTATTCCGCCGCCGATTTCCGCCGTGATGCCCTGGCCGCGATGCATGACATCACGGCAGCGGGTCGGGTGCCGATCCTGGTGGGCGGTACCATGATGTACTTCAAGGTCTTGCGTGATGGCCTGGCAGTCTTGCCAGAAGCCGATGCCGATATTCGCGCCGCGCTCGATGCTGAAGCGGCTCGCGATGGCTGGCCGGCCCTGCATGCGCGCTTGCAGCAGATTGACCCGATAGCGGCCGCGCGCATTCCGCCGCTCGACAGCCAGCGCCTGCAGCGTGCCCTTGAGGTCTGGATGCTGACCGGAAAAACCCTGACGCAATGTCATACTGAGCAAGCGCCCGTCGCGCCGCTGCCCTGGCAAATGCACTGGCTGGCCATCGCGCCACCGGATCGCGCGTTCTTGCATCAGCGTATCGCGCTGCGTTTCGATCAAATGCTGACCGCCGGTCTGGTCGAAGAGGTGCAGGTTTTGCGTGCACGCGGCGACCTTCATCTTGGCCTGCCCTCCATGCGCTCCGTCGGTTATCGCCAGGTCTGGCAGTATCTCGATGGTGCATTTGATCGGGCCGAGCTGCGTGAGCGTGGCCTGGCGGCCACGCGCCAGCTTGCCAAGCGCCAGCTCACCTGGCTGCGCAGCTTCACGGGTGTGACCTGGCTGGACCCTGCTCAGCCTCGATTGACTGAGCGCGTTATCACACTTCTGTCGGCGTCCGCTTGAAATAAAAGTCCTCTGCCCCCACAGTGTTTAATCAAGCCAGCCTGCTTTTGGGTTTGCTATTTCTGCCTTGCAGAGAGCTAGCCTGGGGGCTAGTCCATTTGGATCGGCTCAACTTGAGCCAGAGAGGATGTTTTCATGTCAAAAGGACAAACGCTGCAGGATCCGTTTCTGAATGCCCTGCGCAAAGAGCGTATTCCGGTTTCCATTTTTCTGGTCAACGGCATCAAGCTGCAGGGCCAGATCGAATCCTTCGATCAATATGTTGTGCTTTTGAAGAATACAGTTAGCCAGATGGTCTACAAGCACGCTATCTCCACGGTTGTGCCTGCGCGCAATCCGCGCACCAGTCTGCCAGGCAGTGCTTCGCCGATCGGCGGTGCGGTTGCAGGTGCGAGCTCCAGCCTGGAGGACTTCGATGAAGAGGAAGATGACGATCAGCCCAGCTTCGCCTGAGGTCTGGCGTGGAGTACTTTGAGCGCCCGGCGGGTGGCGAACGCGCCATTCTGGTTCATCTTGAGCTGAGGCAGCAGGGTCAGGATGAAGATCTGTACGAGTTCGAGCTGCTGGCAGCTTCGGCAGATGTTCAGGTGCTCAGTATTGTCACGGGCTCGCGTCAGCGCCCGGATGCCCGACTTTATGCCGGCAGCGGCAAGGTTGCTGAAATTGCTGCGTTGGTCGTCGAGCTTGAGGCTGAAGTCGTGCTCTTCAATCATGCCTTGAGCCCAGCGCAAGAGCGCAATCTTGAAAGCGTGCTGAAGTGTCGTGTGCTTGATCGCACCGGCCTCATTCTGGATATTTTTGCCCAACGCGCCCGTACCCACGAAGGCAAACTACAGGTCGAGCTGGCTCAGCTTGATCACCTGTCTTCTCGTCTGGTGCGCGGCTGGACTCATCTTGAGCGTCAGAAGGGCGGCATCGGCTTGCGCGGGCCGGGTGAAACTCAGCTTGAAACAGACCGCCGCTTGCTTCGCATTCGTATCGAAAATCTGAAAGAGCGTCTGGAAAAAGTGCGGCAGACGCGCGCCCAGGGGCGTGCTGCCCGACAAAAAGCCGGCATGCCCACGGTTTCTCTGGTGGGCTATACCAATGCGGGAAAGTCAACGTTGTTTAACCGCCTTGCTGGTGCGGATGTCTACGCAGATGACCGCTTGTTTGCTACCCTTGATCCGACATTGCGGCGTCTGGATCTGGATGGCATCGGCCCGATGGTGCTGGCTGATACGGTAGGCTTTGTGCGCCATTTGCCGCATCAGTTGGTGGATGCTTTTCGTGCCACGCTGGAAGAGACGGCGCAGGCCGATCTGCTCCTGCATGTGGTCGATGCCGCCAGCGCGGATCGTGATGTCCACTTGCAGGCTGTGCAGGCCGTCTTGCAGGAAGTGGGTGCGACGGCGCCGGTGCTGCTGGTCTATAACAAGATCGATGCCCTGGATGAGCGCGCTCCCCGTATCGACTGTGATGATCAGGGTCGCCCGCAGGCCGTCTGGATTTCGGCGCGCGATAATCTGGGCATGAATGAGTTGTTGCTGGCCATGCAGGCTTGCCTAGCGACGCCGTGGGAATGGCTGTGGCTGGATTTGCCGCCACGCCTGGCGCGTTTGCGCTCACGCTTGTACAGCCTGGGTGTGGTTGAAGAAGAGATCACTAACGACGCCGGTGGCTGTCGTGTGCAAGTAAGAATTCAAACACCCGACTTGGCGCAGTGGTTGGCGCGCGAGGGGTTAACAAGAGCAGATGTGGTGGTCGACCTTGACCCTGCGGCTGCCTAACAGGAGTTTGTGATGGCGTGGAATCAACCTGGCCCCGGGCAAAAGCCGGAAGGCGACAAGCCCGATCCGTGGGGGCGTCGCCCTGCCGCTGGCGGTACGAAAGGACCGTCATTGTCGGATCGGATCGGCGATATGTTCAACGGCTCGGATCCTTCCAGCGAAAAGCAGTTGTCGCGGCTGCTGTTGCTGGGCGCTTTCGCCTTGTGGGTCATATTCGGTTTTTATCGTGTCGAGCAGGCCGAGCGAGCTGTACTGTTCCGCTTTGGTGCCTACCAGAGCATCCAGACGGCAGGTTTGCACTGGCATCCGCCGCTGATGGATTCGGTGAAAAAGATCAATGTTGAGCGTACGGAGCAGATGCCGCTTAATGCCAGCATGATTACCGCAGATGAGAACATTGTTGATATCTCTCTGTCGGTTCAATACCGCATTGCCGATCCGCGTCTGTATGCCTTGTCGGTGGCCAGTCCGGAGTCCACGCTGGCCCATGCCACGGAATCCGCGCTGCGTCATGTTGTTGGCAATGGCACCATGACGCAGGTGCTCAACGAGGGCCGTGCCCGTGTTGCACAAGATATTCAGCCGCGCCTGCAGTCGTACCTCGATCGCTATAAGACCGGCTTGAGTGTGCGTAATGTCAATATTCTCGAGGCCTTGCCGCCCAAGGATGTGAAATCTGCTTTCGATGACGTGATTCGCGCAAAGGAAGACAAGGAGCGTCTGAAGAACCAGGCGGAAACCTACGCTAACGGTATCGTTCCAGAGGCACGTGGCCAGGCTGCACGACTGGTCGCTGATGCCACGGGTTACAAGCAGGAAGTGGTTGATCGTGCTCAGGGTGATGCTTCGCGCTTCAGGGGCTTGCTCAGCGAGTATCGCTTGAATCCGGGTGTGATGCGTTCGCGCATGTATCTCGACATGATGGATGCCGTGATGAGCAAGACCAGCAAGGTTGTTGTCGAGCCCAAGGGCGCGGCGCCACTGCTGTATCTGCCCATGGACAAGCTCGGCTTGCCGGCAGTAACCGTGCCCGCTGCGCCTGCAGCTGGAACGGGCCCGGTGATTGAGCCGGCGGCAACGTCAGGTGTGCGTGACTTTGTCCGCAGTGGTCGTAATCTGGAAGGAGCACGGTAATGGGTCCGCGTAATGTGTCGGCACTGTCCGTCGTTCTCTTTCTGCTGTTTATTGTGAATAGTGCATTTTTTACCGTCAGTGCGACCGAGCGCGCTGTATTGCTGCGTTTCGGTGAAGTTGTCGAGGCCGATTTGCAGCCAGGCCTGCATTTCAAGATCCCGATGGTGCATGAAGTGCGTCGCTTTGATGCGCGTTTGCAGGTCAGCGATGCCGAACGCACCGAGTTCCTGACCAAGGAAAGCAAGTTCCTCATTATTGATGCCTATGTTATGTGGCGCGTGGATGATGTGAAGCGCTTCTTCACGGCCACGGGCGGGGACTTCAAGCAAGCCGAGTCGCGTCTGTTGCCGCTGGTGCGCGATGGGCTGAAGAATCGCGTTTCCGAGCGGACAGTGAAGGAAGTGGTTTCGGGGCAGCGTGAGCAGCTCATGCTTGATCTAACCAAGGCAGCTAATGCGGTAGCCAGTCGCGAGTTTGGTATCCAGGTCATCGATGTGCGCGTTAAGCGTGTCGACTTCCCGAACTCCACCCTGGAGTCGATCTACAACCGCATGCGTACCGAGCGTGAGCGCGAAGCGCGTGAGCATCGTTCGCAAGGTACGGAAATGTCGGATCGCATCAAATCCGAGGCTGAGCGCCAGCAGCGTGTGATTCTGGCCGAGGCCTATCGTCAGGCTGAAACCCTGCGTGGCGAGGGGGATGCCGAAGCGGCCGCGATTTCGCGCAAGGCCTTTGGTCAGGATGCGGAGTTCTACAAGTTCTATCGCTCCATGCAGGTCTATCGTAATACCTTCAACAAGCCCAGTGATGTCATGGTGCTGAAGGGTGACAGCGAGTTCTTGCGCTACATGCAGAACTCCGGGAAGTAATCGTCCCAAGGTCGCAGAGCGGGCTGCTCTGCGACCTTGGGCAACGCCGGCAATCCTGTGTTAAACTGCTGCGAACCGAGTGCTGACTCGGTTTTTTTGTGTCTGAGCTTGTGAGAAATCATGGTCAAACCGGTCGATGCCTGGTTGCTGCCCGATGGGGTGGCGGATGTGCTGCCTGTTGAGGCGGCTCGTCTGGAATCGTTGCGCCGCCGCTTGCTGGATCGGTTTGCCAGCTGGGGTTATGCCCTCGTTTTTCCGCCACTGATGGAGTACCTCGATTCCTTGCTGACAGGTTCGGGGCGAGATCTCGACGACCTCACCTTCAAAATTACTGATCAGCTCAGCGGCCGCATGATGGGTGTGCGCGCCGACATGACCCCGCAGGTGGCGCGTCTTGATGCGCATTGTCTGCCGGTCGCTGGTCCTGCCCGGTATTGCTATGCCGGAACCATCCTCCAGGCTCGCCCGACGGGCTTGTCTGCTTCACGTTGCCCGGTGCAGATTGGTGCCGAGCTTTACGGCCACGCCGGTGTTGAAAGCGACATTGAAGTGATTCGCCTGATGCTGGATGGCTTGCTGCTGGCGGGAGCCAGAAACATCACGCTGGATCTGGGGCATGTCGGCATCTTCCGTGCATTCATGCAGGCAGCTGATGTGAGCCAGATGGCCGAGTGCCAGCTGCAGAGCATTCTGGCGCGCAAGTCCTTGCCGGAATGGCATGAGCAGCTGCCGGTTCTGGTTGAGACAGCAGAGTTTGTGGAGGCCTTGGCGCCATTGCCAGGTTTTTGTGGTGATGCCAGTGTGCTGGCGCGCGCATCTCGCACCTGGGCATCTGCTCCGGCAGCTGTCGCGGATGCGCTGGCGGACATGCAGATGGTGATTTCTGCGTTGCATGCGTCGCACCCGCAGGTGGCGCTTTATGTCGACCTGGGCGAGCTCCGCGGTTATCACTATCACACGGGTCTGGTTTTTGCTGCTTACGTTGCCGGTCAGCGCAGCGAGGTCGCCAAGGGTGGCCGCTATGATCGGGTTGGCGAGGCCTTCGGGCGCGCACGTCCGGCCACTGGCTTCAGTGCCGACTTGAAACAATGGCTGGATTTCGACAGCCAGCCGGTGGCTGCGCGCGGCATTCTTGCGCCGGCCGGCGAGGCTGCGGCTCTGCTGGCTGCCATAGCCGAGATGCGTGCCAGTGGCCAGCGTGTTGTGCAGCAACTGCCAGGCTCGCCGTTAACGGCACTTGACGCTGGCTGTGACCGTGAATTCCTTTTTGACGACGGGCGCTGGCAAGCGCGTCCGATCGTCGCATCCTGATCCTGCAAATTAGAGACTGAGTCATGGGCAAGCATGTAGTGGTTCTGGGCACCCAATGGGGTGATGAAGGCAAGGGCAAGATCGTCGATCTGCTGACCGACAATGCACAGGCTGTCGTGCGCTTTCAGGGTGGTCATAATGCCGGCCACACACTGGTGGTCGACGGCGAGAAGACTGTGTTGCACCTTATTCCGTCCGGCATTCTGCGCGCTGGTGTGCAATGTCTGATCGGCAATGGCGTGGTCCTGGCGCCCGATGCCCTGCTCAAGGAAATGGCCTATCTCGAAGCCAAGGGCGTGCCCGTGCGCGAGCGCCTCAAGGTGTCCGCCGCCTGCCCGCTGATCCTTCCGTATCATGTGGCGCTGGACAAGGCGCGTGAAGCTGCTCGCGGCAAGTCGGCGATTGGTACTACCGGTCGTGGCATCGGTCCGGCTTACGAAGACAAGGTTGCGCGTCGCGGCCTGCGTCTGGCCGACCTGTATCGTCGTGAAACGTTGGCGGCCAAGCTCGGCGAAATCATCGCCTACCACAACTTCCAGCTCACCCATTACTACAAGGTTGATCCTATCGATTTCCAGGAAACGCTGGATCTGGCCTTGTCTTGGGGCGAACAGCTGCGTGATCTGGTCGCCGATGTCCCGGGTATCCTGCATGACTTCCGTCGTGCCGGTGCGCGCATCATGTTCGAGGGCGCGCAGGGCTCGCTGCTCGACATTGACCATGGCACTTATCCGTACGTGACCTCGTCGAACACCACGGCGGGCGGCACATCGACCGGCTCCGGCTTCGGTCCGCTCTATCTGGATTATGTGCTGGGCATCACCAAGGCCTACACCACGCGTGTTGGCGGCGGCCCGTTCCCGACTGAGCTGTTCGATGAAACCGGCGCGCATCTGGCCAAGGTCGGTCACGAGTTCGGCTCCACCACCGGCCGTGCCCGCCGCTGTGGCTGGTTCGATTCCGTGGTGCTGCGTCGTGCCGTCGAGCTCAACTCCATCTCCGGTATCTGCCTGACCAAGCTCGATGTGCTTGATGGTCTGGCGTCGGTGAAGATCTGCACCGGTTATGAAACGCGTGCGCCGGGCTGTATTGAAGGCATGATGTCGGATGCCGTGGCCTACGAAAGCGTGGTGCCGGTCTACGAAGAGCTGCCGGGCTGGTCGGAATCGACCGTCGGTGTGCAGGATCTGGACAAGCTGCCGGCCAATGCGCGTGCCTACATCAAGCGTATCGAAGAGCTGGTGGGCTGCCCGATCGACATCATCTCCACCGGCCCTGACCGTGAAGAGACGATTGTGTTGCGCCATCCCTTTCAATAATTGATAGTCAAACGCGAGGTCGGCACATGAAATTTGAAACTTCGTTGACCTGGGATGCGCCGCTGGCACGTGTGCTGGCGATGCTGACATCGCCTGACTATGTGGTGCGCAAGGCTGAGCTGGCGAATCACGATGGTTTTACAGTGATTGCGCACGAAGACGATGGCCGTCACTTTGTCATTACTGCCCGCGTGCTGGGCAAGCCCAGCATCAAGCTGCCGGCGATTGCGCAGAAGTTTGTGAAGTCGGATCAGGCCATCGAGATTGATCAGACGGATCGCTGGGATCGCGAGACAGCGACGGGATCGCTGAAGATTGTCAATCAAGCGGTCAAGGCAGTCTCGATTTCCGCCACGATGCAGCTTAAGGAGCAGAATGGCGTAACAACCAACACGATTTGTTGGGATGTAAACTGTGACATGCCGCTGATTGGCGGCAAACTGGCCTCTCTCATTGCTGAAGATATCCAGCAGAAAGCCGCTCTTAATGCGGATGTCAGTCGTCAGATTCTGCTCAAGAATTACTGAGACGCCTTGCGAAGGCTTTGTCATTGTCGCGAAAGGCGGCATGATAGAAGGCAGGGAAGCCTTACTTCCAGAACAAGAATAATGCGGATTACTCAAGGATCGGTGTCATGTTCGAGCAAGCAGTAACTGATTTTCAAGCCAACATGTGGCTGTATATTTCCATTCCGTTCGTTAGCGGCATCATTGGTTATGTCACCAAGGTTGTTGCCATTCAGATGATGTTTTCGCCGATGGAGTTTGTCGGTATCAAGCCATTCCTCGGCTGGCAGGGCATCGTGCCGCGCAAGGCGGAAAAAATGGCGATGATCTCGGTCGATCTGATGACCAGCAAACTGATCAAGCCCTCCGAAATTTTTGGCCGCCTTGATCCCGAGCGCATTGCGAAAGAAATTGAAATTCCCATGATGGCTGCTGCAGAAGATGTTGTGCGGGAAGTCGCGCAGCAGTATCAGCCGGGCCTGTGGGAAGGCATGCCGGAGTTTGCCCGGCAGAAGATCATCAATCGTGTGAAGGCAGAGTCGCCAGCCGTAGTTGCGGCCATCATGCAGGAAGTCAAAAACAATACCGATAAGTATTTCGATATTAAGCATATGGTTTTGACTAACCTTATGAAAGACAAGGCTTTATTGAACGATATCTTCAAGAAGGTCGGTAAGCAGGAGTTCAAGTTTTTTAGTAATGCCGGGTTTTACTTTGGCTTTGGTATTGGCCTGATCCAGATGGTTTGCTGGCTGCTGTTCAAGCAGCCATGGATGTTGCCGGCGTTCGGCGGCTTTGTCGGCTTCTTCAGTGACTGGATCGCCTTGCAGATGATGTTCAGACCTCAGTTGCCGACCCGCTTCATGGGGATGACCTTCCAGGGGTTGTTCCTGAAGCGTCAGAAAGAGGTTGCCGCTGACTATGCGGCGCTGATCTCCAAGCAATTGCTGACACCGGCGAACATGATGGAAGAGCTTTTCCGTGGTGCATTTTCCGATCGCATCATGGAGCTGGTGCACAAGAACGTGAAGCGTCTGGTGGATGAGCAGGCAGGTGTGGCGCGTCCGCTGGTCGTCTATGCCGTGGGCAGCCAGCGCTACATTGAAATGAAGAATGTCGTGGCAGATCGCATCCTGCAGAAAATGCCGGAGACGATGAAGTATGTTGAGGCGTATGCCGAAGACGCCATGGATGTGCGCAATACTTTGGTCAATCGCATGCAAGATCTGACGCCGCAGGAGTTCGAAGGCATGTTGCGTCCGGCATTCAAGGAAGATGAGTGGTCACTGATTGCTGTTGGTGCCATCCTGGGCTTCCTTGTTGGCGAGGCTCAGATTCAATTCATGCTTTAAGCATCTGTCCTTAGCAAGCGGCGCCTTAGGGCGCTGTTTTTTTATGGACGGTAGTGCGGAAAGCGTGAATTCATGCCTGGAAAATAAAAAAGGCCGATCAATGATCGGCCTTTTAAATATGGTGCCCAGAAGAGGACTTGAACCTCCACTCCCTTGCGAGAACCAGCACCTGAAGCTGGCGTGTCTACCAATTTCACCATCTGGGCAGGTGAGGCCGCGAAATATAGAGATGCGAATCGGGGCTGTCAACCATGTTCCGTGTAGAATGTGGAAAATTTACCGAGATGGCGCATGAGTCGCAAGAACACACCCCCTATTCAAGATCCGCACGCCCAGCGTGAGGCCGAAAAGTACGAAAATCCGGTTCCCAGCCGGGAAATGATCCTTGCCACGCTCGACGAGCTGGCCAAGCCGCTGACCCACCCGCAGCTGGCACATCACTATGGTATTTTCGAGCCGGAGCGCGAAGAGGCACTGCGTCGTCGCCTGATTGCGATGAGTCGTGATGGCCAGCTGCGCTCCGATCGTCGCGGGGCATACACGCCGCTGCACGATGAAGAATTGATTCGCGGTCGCGTGCAGGGCCACAAGGACGGCTTCGGCTTCCTCGCGCCGGACGAAGGCGGCCAGGACCTGATCCTGCCATCGCGCCAGATGCGTTTGCTGTTTGATGGCGATATTGCCTGCGTACGTGTTGCCGGCTATGACCACAAAGGTCGCCGCGAAGCGATTGTGGTGCGTGTGGAAGAGCGTCGTTACCAGTTCCTCGTGGGTCGCTACCGTGAAGAAGATGGTGTGGCCTATGTGATGCCCGACAATCCGCGCATCACTCAGGAAATCCTGGTGGTTGATGGCGGCGTGCCGGCCGAGCCGGATCAGTTCGTCAGCATCGAGCTGGTGGATTACCCGAGCCATCGAGGCCTGGCCACAGGTCGTATCGTCGAGGTGCTGGGCGACTTCATGGCGCCGGGCATGGAAATCGACATCGCGTTGCGCAACTACGACATCCCGCACGCCTGGCCCTCGAAGGTCGAGAGCGAAGTCGCGCGCTTGTCACCGGAAGTGGATGCGGACGCCAAGGTCGAGCCGGGTCGCGTGGATCTGCGCGATCTGCCGCTGATGACCATCGACGGTGAAGACGCCAAGGACTTCGACGATGCCGTCTATGCCGAGAAGCGCAAGGGCGGCGGTTTCCGTCTGGTCGTGGCCATTGCCGATGTGTCGCACTATGTGCGTCCGGGCACGGCGCTCGATGACGAAGCCAAGGCGCGCGGCAACTCCGTGTACTTCCCCGGCTTTGTGGTGCCGATGCTGCCGGAGATTCTGTCTAACGGCTTGTGCTCGCTGAACCCCCATGTGGATCGCCTGTGCATGGTCTGCGACATGACCATCTCGGCGGCAGGTCGCATGACCAGCAGCAAATTCTACCCGGCGGTGATGCATTCGCAGGCGCGTACCACCTATACGCAGGTCAGCCAGTTTCTGGAGACGCCGACCAGCCGTGAGGCCGATGCCTTGCGCAAGCGCTGGCCGGACTCCGTACAGACATCGCTGCACACGCTCTACGATCTGTTCAAGCTCTTCCGTGCCGTGCGCGAAGTGCGTGGTGCGCTCGATTTCGACAGCGGCGAAACCCGCATCCTGTTCGGTGCTGATCGCAAGATCGAACGCATCATTCCGGTCGTGCGCAATCAGGCGCACATGCTTATTGAAGAGATGATGCTGGCCGCCAACGTGGCATCTGCCGCGTATGTGCTGAAGGCGAAAATGCCGGCCCTGTTCCGCAACCACGAAGGTCCGAAGAACGAGAAGCTGATCAAGCTGCGCGGCTTCCTGCAGGCGCTGGGTCTGCGCTTCACTGCCACGGCGCAGCCCAAGCCGGCGGACTTCCTGGCGGTGATCCAGCAGATTCAGGATCGCCCGGACAAGCACATCATCGAGACCATGCTGCTGCGCTCGCTGTCGCAAGCGGTGTACTCGCCAGACAACATCGGTCACTTCGGTCTGGCCTACGAGGCGTACTCGCACTTCACCTCACCGATTCGTCGCTACCCGGATTTGCTGCTGCACCGCGCCATCCGCAACATTCTGGTCGGCGATCACGAAGTCACGCCGTTGCAGCGTGTCGGTCGTGCCATCAAGGGCGCGCTCGGTGCCAAGGTCGAGCCGCTGCCGGGTCAGGTGCAGATGGTCTCGCTCGGCGAACATTGCTCGATGACCGAGCGTCGTGCCGATGAAGCCACGCGCGATGTCATGGCCTGGCTCAAGTGCGAATACATGCAGGATCGTGTCGGCGAAGAGTTCGATGGCGTGATCTCGGCAGTGACCTCGTTCGGCTTCTTTGTCGAGCTGAAAGAGGTGTATGTGGAAGGCCTGGTGCACATCAGCCAGCTGCGCGATGACTACTACAGCTACGACTCCACCTTCCATCGCCTGCAGGGCGAGCGCACGCAGCGCCGCTTTGGCATCGGTGAGCCGGTGCGCATCAAGGTCGCTGCGGTCAATCTTGACGAGCGCAAGATGGACTTCGAGCTGCTCTCCGGTGGCGGCACCGGCAAGCGTTCGCTGCGCGATCGTCTCAAGGATGGCGAGATTCCGGCCGCCAGCGAAGGTCGCGCCCGCAAGGCCGCCCGTGCCGGTGGTGCTCCTGCAGGCGATGCCTCGGGTGCAAAGCCGGCAGGCAAGCGCAGCCAGCCTCGTACGCGCAAGCGCTGATCGTCAAGGAACTGTTCACATGTCAAAGATGTCATGGGTATACGGTCTACACACCGTGGAAGCGTTGCTCAACACCGAGCCGGATCGCGTACTGGAATTGCAAGCCATGGACACGCGCGAAGATGCGCGCCTGAATCCGCTGGTCAAGCAGGCGCGTCAGCTCGGTCTGCCGGTCAGCTTTCGGGATCGCACCGCGCTCGATCAGCTCGCCGAAGGGGGGCGTCATCAAGGCATCATCGCTCGTATCCGCGAGCGCCAGGCTGGTGATGACAATGATCTGCAGGCTTTGCTCGATGGCCTGCAGGTACCGCCGTTGCTGCTGATTCTCGACGCTGTTACGGATCCGCACAATCTCGGCGCCTGCCTGCGTACAGCGGAGGCGGCGGGGGTGCATGCTGTCGTCTGCCCGCGCGACAAGGCTGTCGGCCTGACGCCGGTCGTGCGCAAAGTGGCGTGTGGTGCTGCCGAACTGATTCCGTTCATGCAGATCACCAACCTCGCGCGCACCATCAAGCAATTGCAGGAGCGTGGCGTCTGGGTCATCGGCACTAGCCTCGGTGACGGTGCCAAGCCGTTCTACGATGTTGATCTGAAAGGTCCGCTGGCGATCGTCATGGGTGCTGAAGGTACTGGTCTGCGCCGACTCACGGCTGAGCTTTGCGATCACCTGGCCTACATTCCGATGGCGGGGCAGATCGAAAGCCTGAATGTTAGCGTGGCCACCGGGGTGGCTCTTTTCGAGGCTGTCCGACAGCGTAGTCGTTAAGACGCTATTGCGAGGGGCTGGAAACCACTGCGAAACACGCCGCAAGTACATCCATGTAGGCTCTCACGCGCCATCCATGGCGCGTGAAGGTTTCCAGTGGTTTCCAGCCCCTCGCAACCGCTCTTACAGTGCGCGCCGTACCGCACGAACCTCCCTTAGTCCCGTAGTGAGCTGGTGCTCCGGCGCTCTGGTCGGGGTCTCGAATTCTCACTGGTGGTGGGATTGGGGGTGTGCTGTTGGTGTTGGGGGTTAAACCAGGTGGCCGCCGTCACGCGCCATGGATGGCGCGTGAGAGCCTACAGGGATGTACTCGCGGCGTGCGGCAGCCTAGTTTAACCCCCAGCACCAGCGTAATAGCTTGAAAAACCACCGCCATAGTGTATAGTCGCGCGTCCTCCGACAAGCTCACTGAGCCTTGCCGGGGTCGCGAGCGCCTGATTCGTCAGAAAAAGCCCTCGTACTCCTTGCTCCGCCGCTGTCCGGCGGGGCTGTTCAATCCGTAAGGAGCACAATCCGATGCGTCATTATGAAGTCGTGTTCCTGGTGCACCCCGATCAGAGCGAGCAAGTGCCCGCCATGGTCGAGCGTTACACCGGGATGGTAAAAGATTCGGGCGGTACTGTTCACCGCTACGAAGATTGGGGCCGCCGCCAGTTGGCTTACCCGATCAACAAGGTTCACAAGGCTCACTACATCCTGCTCAACATCGAGTGCGGTGATACCGTGCGCGCTGAGCTGGAAGAGGCCTTCCGTTATAACGATGCCGTGATCCGCAACCTGATCATCCGTCGTGACGAAGCCATCATCGAAGAATCCATTCTGGCCAAGGGCGCTGAAGAAAAGCGCGCTCGTAAGGCGGCTCGCGCCGACGAAGGTCAGGATTTTTCGGCTTCTGCTGAGTAATTCAGATCGTTAGCGTGGAGCAGAACGCGCTCCAGATCAGCGGGATACTGGAAAAGCAGTATCCGCCACGAGTCAGCCCTGCTGGCGTTGCACATCAGGATTTCCTGTTGCAACACCGGTCCCGGCAACGGGAAGCTGGTTCGGCACGCGAGGCTCGCCTCGGGCTCACGGTACATTGTGCCGGTGAGCTGGTGCAGCAGCTGCAAGCCTTGCAGCTCGGTGATCGGGTGTTGGTGACGGGATTTCTGGCGATGGCCAGTTATCGCGATACCGAAAAAGTGGTTTTGCACGCGCAAACGTTAGACAGACAAGATTAAGGAGAGGAAACCATGGCGCGTTTCTATCGTCGTCGTAAGTTCTGCCGTTTTACGGCTGAAAAGGTCACCTACATCGATTACAAAGATGTCGAGACCCTGAAGCAATTCATCACCGAGAACGGCAAGATCGTCCCGAGCCGTATTACCGGTACCAAGGCACGCTACCAGCGTCAGCTGACCCTCGCTATCAAGCAGGCCCGCTACCTGGCAATCATGCCGTATACCGATAACCACATTTAAGGTTGGGGTGCGTGATGCAAGTTATTCTGTTAGAAAAAATCAAAGGCCTCGGCGCTCTCGGCACCAAGGTTGACGTGAAGCCAGGCTACGGCCGCAACTTCCTGATCCCTCAGGGCAAGGCGCTGCCGGCTACGGTTCGCAACTTGGCCGATTTCGAAGTGCGTCGTGCCGAGCTGGAGCGTCAGGAAGCTGCTGTTCTGGCCGCTGCCGAAGCCCGCGCTGCTGCATTGGCTGAACTGACCCTGACCATCGCCTCCAAGGCCGGTGACGAAGGCAAGCTGTTCGGTTCGATCGGCAACCGTGACATCGCTGATGCTGCTACGGCAGCCGGCGTTGCCGTGGACAAGAGCGAAGTTCGTCTGCCGACGGGCCCGCTGCGTCACACCGGCGAGTACGACATTGCTGTTCAGGTCCACAACGACCTGCTGGCAACGGTCAAAGTGGTCATCGTTACCGAATAAGTAACGCTGTATCGCTGATCAAACAGGGCGCTTGGGGCAACTCAAGCGCCCTGTTTGTTTTGGGCTTTTGCGCTAAGCTTACAGGCCTGTCGGACGGGAATATCTATGTCGCAATCTACCTCTGTCGCCTCTGAAAACACGCTGGCGAACCTGAAGCTGCCACCGCACTCGCTGGAGGCTGAACAAGCCGTACTCGGCGGTCTGATGCTCGATGAGCAGGCCTGGGATCGTGTCTCTGATCGTGTCAAGGAAGAGGACTTTTATCGCCGTGATCATCGCCTGATTTTTCAGGCGATTACGTTGCTGGTGAACGAGAGCAATCCGCGCGATGCCTTGACGGTGGCCGAAACCCTGACGCGTCTGGGTGAGCTGGATAATGCCGGTGGCATCGCCTACCTCGGCGAGCTGGTGCGCAATACCTCATCGGCTACCAATATTGCCGCCTATGGCGACATCGTGCGTGAGCGCTCGGTGCTGCGTCAGCTTATCCGCATCAGCAATGAGGTGTCGGATACGGCGTTTCAGCCTCAGGGCGCGACGGCGCAGGACATTCTCGATCAGGCTGAGCGCAAGATCTTTGCTATTGCCGAGCAGCAGCAGAAGGGTGGCGGACCGCAAGCCCTGAGGCCGTTGCTGCAGAAGGCACTGGAGCGTATTGATAAGCTCTTTCAATCGAATGAGGCCATCACTGGTCTCAGTACCGGCTTTACTGATCTCGATGAGCGAACGTCAGGCCTTCAGAATGGTGACCTGGTCATTGTTGCAGCGCGTCCGTCCATGGGTAAAACCACCTTCGCGATGAATCTGGTGGAAAACGCCATGATGCGTTCGGGCAAGCCGGTGCTGGTGTTTTCCATGGAAATGCCGGCCGAGCAGCTGGTCATGCGTATGTTGTCGTCGTTGGGTCGGATTGATCAGGGCCGCGTACGTTCGGGCAAGCTCGAAGAAGATGACTGGCCGCGTCTGACGTCGACTATGACGCAGCTGGCGGAGCAGAAGCTGCTGATCGACGATTCGGCATCGCTCAGTCCTAATGATGTGCGTACCCGCGCCCGCCGTGTGGCGCGTGAGCAGGGCGGTCTCGGCCTGATCATGGTCGACTACTTGCAGCTCATGCGGGTGCCCGGTCTGGAGAGCAATCGCGTCAACGAAATTTCCGAAATCTCGCGGTCGCTGAAGGCGCTGGCGAAGGAGATGGAGTGTCCGGTGATTGCGCTGTCGCAGCTCAACCGCTCGCTGGAGCAGCGGCCGAACAAGCGCCCGGTGATGTCCGATCTGCGTGAATCCGGCGCCATCGAGCAGGATGCCGACGTCATCATGTTCATCTACCGCGACGAGGTCTACAACCCTGAGTCGCCGGACAAGGGCACGGCCGAAATCATCATCGGCAAGCAGCGTAACGGCCCGATTGGTGCGCTGCGATTGGCCTTTCTCGGCAAGTACACGCGCTTCGAGGATCTTGCGCCGGAGCATTATCGCAACATGGAAAGTGATTACTGAGCGCGAGATGACGCATGCGTGATACCTGGCTGACGCTCAACCCGCACGCGCTGACGCAGAATCTGGCGGTGCTGCGCGCGCACCATCCCCGGTCGCAAGTGATTGCCATGGTCAAGGCCGATGCTTACGGTCATGGCGTAGCGGCAATCGCTCCGCTGCTGCAGGATCAGACGGATGCGCTGGGTGTGGCTTTTCTGGATGAGGCGCTGGCCTTGCGTGCAATGGGTATCAATTGCCCGATTGCGGTGCTGGAAGGTGTGTTCTCAGCGACCGAGCTGGCGGCGGCTCGCGGTGCCGACTTGCAGCTGGCCGTGCACAGCCCGGAGCAGATGGCCTTGTTGCAGACTGCGCCTATGGGGCCTTCCATCAGCGTCTGGCTCAAGCTCAATACCGGCATGAATCGGCTCGGCTTCCGCCCGGCAGAAGCACTCGCGATCTGGCGGCAGCTCAAGGGTCTGTCGGTGGTCGGTCGTATCAGTCTCATGACGCATTTTTCCCGCGCGGATGAGTTGTCGTCGAATCAGACCGAGCTGCAATGGGGACGATTTACCGCCGTGCGCGATGCTCTGAGCCTGCAGCAGGGCGGGCCTTTGATCACCAGTGTGGCAAATTCGGCGGCCATTCTGGCCTGGCCGCAAACACAGTCGGACTGGATGCGTCCGGGCATCGCGCTCTATGGCAGTTCACCGTTCGCTGATCAGTCTGCGCAGAGCTTCGGGCTGCAGCCGGTGATGACGTTGCATTCGCGCGTTATCGCGGTGCATGAGCTGCAGGCTGGCGATGAGGTTGGCTATGGCGCGACCTGGGTGGCGGATGCGCCAACGCGTATCGCCGTGGTGGCGATAGGTTATGGCGATGGCTATCCGCGCCATGCCCGCAACGGCACGCCGGTGTTGGTCAATGGTCAGCGTTGTGCACTCGCCGGTCGCGTTTCCATGGACATGATCACGGTAGATCTGGGCGCCGTGCCGGCCCAGCCTGGCGATGCGGTCGTACTCTGGGGTGATGGCTTGCCGGCAGACGAAGTGGCGCAGGCGGCCGGCACCATCAGCTATGAGTTGTTCTGTCGGTTGACGCCCCGCGTGCGCCGGGTTGCGCCCTGCTTAACCGTCTCCAAGCATAGCACTCGTGCTCCTGAAGAGCATGGGCCATACAAGTAATCGATCTGAGCAGGCTTGCTGACGCAGGCCTACACTGGAGTCACCGGCAAATTTGCGGAGGTGCTCCATGCATACCCTCATGTATCTCATGCCCAGACTGGATGCCGCTGAAGCCATGGTGGCCAGCCTGAAAAAACTCGGCGTCGGGCACGATGCCTACCGGATCGTCAGTCAGGATGAAGATGGCATCCGCCGCCATCATCTGCACGATGCCACGTTGCTGGACAAGACCGATGTCATCCACTGGGGTGAGCGCGGGGCATTGATCGGCGGGCTGTTGGGCGCTGTCTTTGCGGCTGCCTTGCTGTTCATGCAGCCTGCCGGCGTTCTGCTCAGTGCTGGCGGCATTGTCATGGTGGCGCTGCTGATGGCCTTTTTCGGTGCCTGGGTCGGTGGCATGGCGGGTCTCAGCGAGGAAAACTACAAGCTGAAGCCGTTTCATGATGCCTTGGCGCGTGGTCAGTATCTGCTGAAAATCGGTGTGGGCAACGATGCCAAGGCGAGCGAAATCGAAGTGGCTATGCTGCGCCAGCATCCAGAGGCTATATTCGTGGCCGATGATGAAACGATGACCAATCCGTTTGCCAGTAAAGCCGAGTTCCGGGTGCGCGGCGTCTGAGCCGTTGCTCCCGTTACCTGCGGTGCTTGTCGCCGCCTCTCTGCCCGCTATAGCGACGGGCAGCGCCCCGCCCTGACCCGGCGGGGCTTTTCATATTCAGCTCTATCCGGGAATTGCCGCACGTCATGAGTAAATCCGTTAAAACGCTTTATGTCTGCAGTGCCTGCTCTGCTGAGTTCTCCAAGTGGGCCGGTCAGTGCAGCGATTGCGGCGCCTGGAACACGATAGGCGAGCAGGTGCGGGCACCAGCCCTGAAGGGGCCGCGAGCGGGAGGGTATGCCGGGCAGGCGGGTGCGGTGACTGTGCTGGGCGCGGTCAGCATCGCCGCCGAAACACGCACGGCCACCGGTCTGGGCGAGCTCGATCGTGTGCTTGGTGGCGGGCTGGTGGCGGGTTCGGTGGTGCTGATTGGCGGCGATCCGGGTATCGGCAAGTCGACCATCCTGCTGCAAACACTGACGCATCTGGCGGCCAGCATGCCGGCTCTGTACATCACCGGCGAGGAGTCGCTGGCCCAGGTGGCGATGCGTGCTCAGCGCTTGGAGCTGCCGACCGGCCAGTTGCGCATGATGGCGGAGACCAGCGTCGAGGTCATTATTGCCACCGCACAGGTGGAGAAGCCACGTGTGCTGGTGGTGGACTCGATTCAGACGCTTTATACCGAGGCGCTGACATCAGCGCCGGGCGGGGTGTCGCAGATTCGCGAGTCGGCAGCGCTGCTCACGCGTTACGCCAAGCAAAGCGGCTGTGCCCTGTTCCTGGTCGGCCATGTCACCAAGGATGGCTCGCTGGCGGGTCCGCGCGTGCTCGAGCACATGGTCGACTGCGTACTTTATTTCGAGGGCGAGGCCGACTCCCGTTTCCGCTTGATTCGCGCCGTGAAGAATCGCTTCGGCGCGGTCAATGAGTTGGGCGTGTTCGCCATGACCGACCGTGGCCTGCGCGAGGTGCCCAACCCCTCGGCGATTTTCCTGTCGCGCTATGACCAGCCCATCCCCGGTTCGGTGGTGATGGTCACGCGCGAGGGCACGCGGCCGTTGCTGGTGGAAGTGCAGGCACTGGTCGATGACGCCTTCAGCAATCCGCGTCGCGTCGCAGTCGGGCTGGATCAGAACCGTTTGGCCATGTTGCTGGCGGTGCTGCATCGGCACGGCGGCATCGCCAGCATGGGTCAGGATGTCTTCGTCAATGTCGTGGGTGGCGTGAAAGTGCTGGAGACGGGTTCCGACCTAGCGGTGGTGTTGGCGGTGACCTCAAGCCTGCGCGGGCAGCCGCTGGACAGCGATCTGGTGGTCTTTGGCGAGATCGGCCTTAGCGGCGAGATCCGTCCGGTGCCGAATGGTCAGGAGCGCCTGCGCGAGGCCGCCAAGCATGGCTTCAAGCGCGCCATCGTGCCGAGAGGAAATGTACCGAAGCAGGGCATCGAGGGCATGCAGGTGGTGGGCGTCGGTCGTCTGGCGGAAGCGATCGAAGCGCTTTAGCTCGCTATTTGAACTCGCAGTTGAACCAGCCCAGACTCGCTTCGGTGCCAGCGGCTCCAGGCTTGTATTCGGCACCACACCATCCGGCGTAAGGCAGCTCTTCGATCAGCGCGAATACCGACGGATAATCGATGTCGCCGGTGCCCGGCGCACCTCGCCCGGGCGTGTCGGCAAACTGGATATGGCCGATCAGTGGCCAGTTTTCCACCAAGCCACTGATCAGTTCCTCGCCCATGCGCGCCAGGTGATAGCAATCGAACTGCATGGTCAGCGTCGGATGATCGGCGGCTTCGAGAATTTCCTGCATCTGCGCGATGTTGTGAATCAGGAAGTTCGGCATGTCGTAGCGATTGATGGCCTCCAGCGTGGTGGTCACGCCGATGCTCTGCAACGCGTTGGCAGCCTGGAGCACATTGCCTGTCAAGGTGTGCAGGCAGTGCAGCAGGTCACCTTCTTCCGGCTGGCGGCCGGCGAGCACATTGACGCAGCGCACGCCGAGCTGATCGGCATAAGGCAGGGCTTGTTCCAAAGCACGGCGAAAGGCGGGCTCACGGCCGGGGATGCCGGCAAGGCCATCGCCGCCTTGCATGAGATCCCCGGCGGGAATGTTGATCAGCACCAGTTCGAGATCGTGGATGTCCAGCTCCGTGCGGATTTCGCCGATGCTGAGCTCGTAGGGGAATTGAATTTCCACGGCATCGAAGCCGGCAGCGCGCGCGGCAGCGAAGCGCTCGATCAGCGGGTGCTCGGTAAACAGCAGCGACAAGTTGGCGCAGTAACGCAGCATCAGCGTGTCTCCCCGGATGTGTCGCTGTGCAGCAGGATGACGCTGCTCAGGTCAGCGCTGGCGTGGCCGGCATCGGCGTGTGTCTGCATGAGCTGGCGCGCCGCTGTCGCCAGCGGCAAGGGGCTGGCACTGGCCTGACCTAGCGCGACGGCATTGCTCAGATCCTTGAGCAGGGTCTGCACCTTCCATTGCACCGGCTCGAAGCGGCGTTCGGCCATGCGCGGGGTCAGTATCTGGAACGGCAGCGAGTCGGCAAAACCGCCGGCCAGGGCCGGTGCGAGCAGGCCAGCATCGACTCCGGCATGCTCGGCGAGCGCCACGGTTTCGGCGATGAGCAGGCTGTTCGCGGCCACGATGAGCTGATTGCAGATTTTCGTGACCTGGCCGGCGCCGACATCACCCATGCGCGTGATGCGCTGGCTGTAGTGACCCAGCAGCGGCGATACGGCGGCGATACGCTCGGCATCGCCGCCGGCCATGATCACCAGCCGGCCTTGCTCTGCTCCGGCGACGCCGCCGGATACCGGCGCATCGATCCAGTGTGCACCGCATTGTGACTGCAGTTCAGCGGCGAGCTGGCGTGTCACATCCGGCGTGATAGAAGAGTGATCGATCACGATCAAGCTGGAATGGGCGCCGCTCAGCACGCCCTCAGGTCCTCGCAGGACGGCGCTGACGGCAGCCGAGTCGGAGACGCAGATCAGCAGTACATCCACAGCGGCGGCCAACGCTTGCGGCGAGACAGCGACTTTGGCGCCTGCCTGCACAAGCGGGATGGTCTTGCTCTGGTCACGATTCCACACCTGCAGATCAACACCGGCACGCAGCAGGCGCTGGCACAGCGGCAGACCCATCAAGCCGATTCCGATAAAGCCGACACGCATGCTCGCTTCCTGCTCAATTAAAAGCTGATTGTGCCCGGAAGTTTTCACGACCAAAAGCACTCTGCAAGGCTGGGGTTTTGCCGCCGTCGCTGTTACTGTCTAGCAGCATGAAAACAACCTAGGAGAGCTCTGCCATGAGCGCTTTTGAACAAGCTCAACTCGATGTCAAAACCCTCACGCAGCGTCCGTCCAACGAGGACATGCTGGCACTCTATGCACACTTCAAGCAGGCCAGCAGCGGCGATGCCAGCGGCAGCCGTCCCGGCATGTTCGACATGATCAACCGTGCCAAGTTCGATGCCTGGGCCGCACTGAAGGGCATGAGCCAGGCAGCTGCTCAGCAAGCTTATATCGACAAGGTCAACGCGCTGCTGAAAACGCACGCCTGATTACAGGTCTGCACGTGTGACAGCCTGCTGAAAAGGTGATGCCGTACTTGCGTGCCGGCGTCACCTCGTTTCCAATACGCGCATTATTTCCAGATGTCTTCTTCCATGGTCAACGCTTCCGCTCCTTTGCATGACGCCACTCCCGCCTTTCAGCTCAAGGGCGGCTCGTTCACCGGCACCGTGCTGGAATTGCACAGCACCGACCTGACGCTGGTGGCGGCACATCTGGCCGCTCGTTTGCAGGATGCGGCTGCCTGGCTGCGTGAGTCTCCCGTCATTCTGAATCTCGACAAGGTCGCCGGCAGCGATGCCGACTGGGCTGGGCTGGTTGCCTTGTGTCGTGCCAATGGCGTCAGCCTCGTTGGCATCCGCGCACCGCAGGCCTTGCAGGCATCCTTGCAGGCGCTGGATGTGCCGGTCTTGCAGGGCCTGAAGCGCAAGGGTGCGGAAGTCGAGGTGGCTGCTGCGCCGGCTCCAGCCCCGGCTGCGGCACCTGCGCCCGTCACTCCGCGTGCGGCCACGCGCATCATTACCCAGCCGGTACGTGGCGGGCAGCAGATCTATGCCGAGGGCGATCTCATTGTGCTGGCTCCGGTGAGTGCCGGTGCCGAGGTACTGGCGGATGGCAACATCCATATTTACGCTCCGTTGCGCGGGCGAGCACTGGCCGGCGTGCAAGGCAATATCGACGCGCGGGTGTTCTGCCAGTTGCTGGAAGCTGAGCTGGTATCGGTGGCCGGACGCTACCGCGTGGCCGAGGATTTGCGCAAGACCAAGCAGTGGGGCAAGACCGTGCAGGTCGTGCTGGATCAGGATCAGTTGAACCTGCTCGACCTTTGAACAATACTGGCGCGAATTTTGTATTGGTGTGGTTTGTCTAACCGTTGCAGGCATATCGTCTGGCGGAATTGAGGATGAGATTGTGGCGAAAATTATCGTAGTAACTTCAGGCAAGGGCGGTGTCGGCAAGACCACCACCAGTGCGGCCATCGGCACCGGCCTGGCCATGCGCGGTCATCGCACCGTGGTCGTCGATTTCGATGTCGGTCTGCGCAACCTCGACCTCATCATGGGCTGTGAACGCCGCGTGGTGTATGACTTCATCAATGTCATCCAGGGTGATTCCTCGCTGAATCAGGCGCTGATCAAGGACAAGCGTCTGGACAACCTGTTCGTGCTGGCGGCGAGTCAGACCCGCGACAAGGATGCGCTCTCGGAAGAAGGCGTTGCGCGCGTGATGGACGAGCTGGCTGCCCAGTTCGACTTTGTGATTTGCGATTCGCCGGCGGGCATCGAAAAGGGTGCGCACATGGCCATGTATTTCGCTGATGAAGCCATTGTCGTGACCAACCCGGAAGTGTCGTCGGTGCGTGACTCCGATCGCATGCTCGGCTTGCTGTCGAGCAAGTCCAAGCGCGCGGAAGAGAATCGCGAGCCGATCAAGGAGTTCCTGCTGCTGACCCGTTACAACCCGACTCGTGTCGAAAGTGGCGAAATGCTGTCGGTGACGGATGTGGAAGAGATTCTGTCGATCAAGCTGCTCGGCGTCATTCCCGAGTCGCAGGCAGTGCTGAAGGCGTCGAACCAGGGCGTGCCGGTGATTTTCGATGCCGAGTCCGATGCCGGTCAGGCCTACAGCGATGCCGTCGAGCGCCTGCTCGGTGCCGACATGCCGCACCGTTTTCTGGATGTTCAGAAAAAGGGCATTCTTCAGCGTTTGTTTGGAGGCTAAGTCATGAGCTTCATGGATTTTTTCCGCGCCCAGAAGAAGCCGAGCACGGCATCAATGGCAAAAGAGCGTCTGCAGATCATCGTTGCTCATGAGCGTGGCCAGCGCAGCCAGCCGGACTATCTGCCGCAGCTGCATCGCGACATTCTCGATGTGATCCGCAAGTATGTGCCGATCCGCGAAGATCAGGTGCAGGTCGAGCTGGACAGCCAGGGCACTTGCTCGGTGCTGGAGCTGAATATCACGCTGCCGGATCGCTGAGCCGGCATTTGCTCAGGCATAAAAAAACCGCCGGTGCCGGCGGTTTTTTTATGCCTACTGACTTCAGCGTGGCACGAGCTCACCATTACGAAGCCTGACGCGTGTGCCAACATCCAGATTGGGGGCTTGTGAGTAGCTGAAGCTGTCGCGACGTCCGTCTTCGAAGCGCACGCGCACACTGTAGCTGGTAGTGGTGCGTGTTTTGCCTTCAATGACGTTGCCCGCATATGCGCCACCAACAGCGCCGGCAACGGTAGCAACTTTTTGGCCGCTGCCGCCGCCGACCTGATGTCCGATTACCCCGCCTACAACAGCACCGGCTACAGCGCCGAGGCCAGATGGTTTGGCGGCCTGAGTGACAGGCGAGATATCAGTGACCACGCCGCAGGATGAGCAAACTTCACTTTTCTGTGTGGTGGCTGTTTTGTCCTCAGCTGCTGCACTACTTTCATCGGCAGTGGCTTTGGCCGTGTCAGCAACAGCCTTGGCTTCTTCAGTCGTGCTGGCGGGCAGCCAGTTCATCATCTTGGCGATACCGACACCCGAAAGCAGGGTGACGGCAATGGCGGCGATGATGAGCAGGCTGGGGCGACCGTTTGGTGTGGATGTAGACATGGTGCTTACCTCGGGAAGTGTGGGCCAGTGTAACGGTTGGCGCGCGATGCAGTTGACCTGAATCGCGCGCCTTGGCGTCAGCTCATCTTCTTGTACTTGACCCGGTGCGGGCCGGCCGAGCTGCCGAGTTTCTTGCGGCGATACTCTTCGTACTCGGTGTAGTTGCCGTCGTACCACTCAACATCATCGCCTTCGAAAGCGAGAATGTGAGTGGCGATGCGGTCGAGGAACCAGCGGTCATGGGACACCACCATCGACACGCCGGGGAAGGTCAGCAGTGCTTCTTCCACGGCACGCAGAGTTTCCACGTCGAGGTCGTTGGAGGGTTCGTCGAGCAGCAGCACATTGGCGCCAGCCTGCAGGATCTTGGCGAGCTGGAGACGGTTGCGCTCACCACCGGAGAGCTCGCCGACGCGCTTCTGCTGATCCTGGCCCTTGAAGTTGAAGCGGCCAATGTAGGCGCGCGACGGAATCTCGTAGTCGCCGACCTTCATGATGTCGAGACCGCCGGAAACTTCTTCCCAGACCGTCTTGCTGTCGTCCAGCGAATCACGAATCTGGCCGATGTAGGCGACCTTGATGCTCTGGCCGACGACGACTTCGCCGGCATCCGGCTTCTGTTCGCCGGTGATCATGCGGAACAGCGTGGTCTTGCCTGCGCCGTTGGGGCCGACGATGCCGACGATGGCGGCCTTGGGCACGGTGAAGCTCAGGTTTTCATAGAGCAGACGGTCGCCGAAGGACTTGGCGATGCCCTTCACTTCGATGACTTGATCGCCCATGCGCTCGCCTGGCGGAATGTAGATTTCCTGCGTCTCGGCGCGCTTCTGGAACTCCTTGCTGGACAGCTCCTCGAAGGCCTGCATACGCGACTTGGACTTGGCCTGACGCGCCTTGGGGTTGCTGCGCACCCATTCCAGTTCGCGCTTGAGCGCCTTGGTGTGGGCCTCTTCCTGGCGATCTTCCATCTCCAGACGGGCGCTCTTCTGCTCCAGCCAGCCGGTGTAGTTGCCCTGGTAAGGGATGCCGCGGCCGCGGTCGAGTTCGAGAATCCACTCGGCGACGTTTTCGAGGAAGTAGCGATCGTGGGTGATGGCCACGATGGTGCCGGGAAAGTTCTTCAGGAACTGTTCCAGCCAGCCCACCGATTCGGCATCGAGATGGTTGGTGGGTTCGTCGAGCAGCAGCATGTCGGGCTTGGACAGCAGCAGACGGCAGAGCGCGACGCGGCGGCGCTCACCACCCGACAGCGTGTTCACATCGGCATCCCAAGCCGGCAGGCGCAGCGCATCGGCGGCCTGTTCGAGCTGGTTGTCGAGGTTGTGACCATCCCAGGCCTGAATGATGGACTCCAGCTTTTCCTGCTCGGCGGCGAGCTTGTCGAAATCGGCATCTTCCATGGCGTATTCGCCGAAGACTTCGTCGAGACGGGCCATGGCATCGAGGCATTCGCGCACGCCGTCTTCGACATTGCCGCGCACATTCTTGGACGGATCCAGATGCGGTTCCTGCTCCAGATAGCCGATCTTGGTGCCGGCAGCGGCGCGGGCTTCACCGCTGAAATCTTTGTCGACCCCAGCCATGATTTTCAGCAAGGTGGACTTGCCTGAGCCGTTCAGGCCGAGCACGCCGATCTTGGCGCCGGGGAAGAACGACAGGGAGATGTCCTTGAGAATCTCGCGCTTGGGCGGAACCAATTTCGATACACGATTCATCGTGTAGATATACTGAGCCATGAAACAGACCTTCGTTGCAGCTGGGAAAGGTCGCGATTATACCGAAGCCGGCAAGCGCTGTACGGCTAAACACTCAGGCAAGGGGAAACTGTGCTGACACACTGGAAACACCTCACAAGCGAGGTTCAGGCTGGGCTGTTGCTGATGCTGGCCACGGCCGTTGCACTGCTGCTGGCGAACAGCGGTGGTGTCGTATTTTACGAGGCGCTGCTGTCGGTGCCCGTGCAGGTGCGCGTGGGCGCGCTGGACATCAACAAGTCGCTGCTGCTCTGGATCAACGACGGTCTGATGGCCATGTTCTTTCTCATGGTCGGGCTGGAGATCAAGCGCGAAGTCATCCACGGCCATTTGAGCAGCCTGCGCCAACTGGCCTTGCCCGGCTTTGCTGCCGTCGGTGGCATGGCCGTGCCGGCACTAATTTATGCCGCGCTGAACTGGCACGACCCGGTGCTGCTGCAAGGCTGGGCCATTCCGTCGGCCACCGACATTGCCTTTGCGCTCGGCGTGCTGGCTCTGCTCGGCTCGCGCGTGCCGCCGGCGCTGAAAGCCTTCGTGCTGGCGCTGGCGGTCATGGACGATCTCGGCGCGGTCATCATCATTGCGCTGTTCTATACCAGTCAGCTCTCGGTGCTGTCGCTCACCGTCGCGGCGGCGGCCACGGCGGTGCTGATATTGCTCAATGTGCTCGGCGTGCGGCGCATTGCCATCTACATGGTGGTGGGTGTGGTGCTCTGGGTCAGCGTGCTGAAATCGGGTGTGCATGCCACGCTGGCGGGTGTGGTGATCGCGCTGGCGATGCCGGTACGCCATGACGCCGACGGTCATTCCCCAGCGGAAAGCCTAGAGCATGCGTTGCAGCCCTGGGTCGCGTTCTTCATCGTGCCGGTGTTTGCCTTTGCCAATGCCGGCGTCAGCCTGCAAGGCATCGGCATGGATGTGCTGAGCAACAGCGTGTTTCAGGGCATTTTTCTGGGGCTGGTGCTGGGTAAGCAGCTTGGCATCTTTGCCTTTTCCTGGCTGTGCATCCGGCTCGGCTGGGCGACTCTGCCGGACAACACCTCATACCGGCAGCTCTATGGTGCCGCCGTGCTTTGCGGCATCGGCTTCACCATGAGTCTGTTTATCAGCTCGCTGGCGTTCCAGCATTCCGGCAGCAGCGTGGAGCTGGTGGATCGCCTGGCCGTGTTGTTGGCGTCGCTGTTGGCGGCGGTGCTGGGGTATGGGGTTCTGAGTCGGCGTACCTGATCAGGTAGCCGCCGCCAACGCCGCAGCCTGCGCCGCCGGCGAGCGCGCCAGATAGCTCAACGCTTGCTCCGTGTTCCCCTCGTGAATCGGGTGGAACGACGGCGAGATCCAGCGTTTGGTGGCAGACACCAGGAAGCTGAACTGCGGGATGTTGTGGGTCAGTTTGCCGACGCGCTCGACTTCACGGATCAGCGTCCAGAACGGTTTGCGCGCCAGGCGCTGGCCGGCCGGGTCGCTGACATCCTGACGTGCCATGCTGCGGTAGCCTTCGAGCAGGAAGTGGATGAAGAGCGGAAAGACCACGGCCATCAGCGCCTGACGGGTCAGGTAGAACGCCGGTTCGTTCTTGCATAGGTGTTCGTACACATCAAACGCCACGGTGCGATGCTCGACCTCTTCGGCGAGGTGCCAGCGGAAGACATCGGCCATGATGGGGTCGCCGGCATCCCAGCTCTTGTTGTCCATGGCCCATTGGCCGAGCACGCCGGTGAAATGCTCGATGGCAGCGATGACACCGACGCGGATGATCAGCCAGTGCTTGTCGATGCGCGGGCCGCTGAGGCCGGACAGGCCGAATGGCTTGTCGCCCAGTACCTTGCCGAACAGGCCGTCTACGCGATTGAGAAAGTCATCGGTTTCGATGCCGTGGCGGGTCAGGTACTTCTGCGCTTCCTTGTGAACACGGGCATGCATGCCTTCCTGGCGGATGAAGCCGGTCATTTCTTCGCGCAGCACCGGATCGGTGACCAGCGGCAGCGCCTTGTTGTAGACGCGGCAGAACCACAATTCGCCGGCTGGCAGCAGCAGATGAATGCCATTGATCATGTGGCTGGAAAAATTGTCGCCCGGCAGCCAGTGCAGCGGTGTGCTGTCGAGATTGAATTGCACCCGGCGGGTTGGCAGTACGGTTGCTTCACGAGTCATGACGATCTCCCGATGAGTCGGTAATTAGGCGGCTTCGCTGGGATTGGCGCGCAGATGAGCGAACAGGCTGTCTTGCTCGCCGAGTTCGCAGGCAGAGACAAACTCGGTAATCCACTGGGCAATCAGGGCGTGATGGCTGAGCACGACCCAGTGCGTGGCGTCGATATCGCGGCGATACAGCTCCGGCACCCACTGCGACAGGTCGCTGTACAGGTTGTGGCTGGCGTAGTTGTCGAAGCGCGGCACGATGAGCTGCACCGGGCAGCTGGCATAGCGCGGCTCCGGGTTGGCCAGCTTGGGCAGGAAATTGGCGCGATAGAGCTGCACGCCCTCCTTGCCATCTTCGATCTGGGTCGGATTCGGCGTGCTTTCGACCACACCTTCGCGATGCTTCAGGTACTTCGGCCAGAGCTTGCCGAGGCCGGCCTGCCACAGCGTGGGCGCCAGCACCGGCAGCTGGAACATCACCACATACCAGGAGCTGCCGAACTGCTTCACGGCTTTCAGGCGCTCTTTCAAGGGCAGGCTGCTGGCGGGCGACAGGCGCGTGCGCATCCAGTGCGCGGCATGATCCAGCGCCGGGCCGGAGATGGTGGTGTAGCTGGCGATGCGGTCGCGCAGGCGTTCGGTGGTGACCGATTCCCAGCTCTGGATGGAGCCCCAGTCGTGGCCGACGAGGTGGAAGCGGCGGTCGGGAATGACGGCATCGGCCACGCTCATGAGGTCTTGCGAGAGTTGGTCGAGCGAGTAGTCGCTGACCTGGCGGCCGGATTCGCTGCGGCCAGCGCCGCGCACATCGTAGGCGATGACAAAGAACTGGTAGGCCAGCAGCTCGGCCACGGGCAGCCAGACCTGGTGGTTGTCCGGGTAGCCGTGTACCAGCACGATGGGCGTGTTGGCCGAGTCGCCGAGCGTGGCGACATGAAGCTTGAGGCCATCGGTGCTGGTGATGAATTGACTGGTTGGTTTTTTACTAGTCAGCATGGCGTTACAAGTCTCCGCACAAACTTAAGGGCGTTCAGTTGCTCCGATCATTACATCGAACGATGTAACATTCAAGGGGGTGGCGGGGCGGGATTTCCCCTCGACATGAGCGCCATTCATGTTGACGCCGCAATGAGTTCACCTGTTATTTGCGGCGCTTTCCGGTAGAATCTGCCGCCTCTTTGATCAATCGCCCCTGCTGGCCCGCCCTTTCTGACGGAGTTGCCCATGTTCAGCCCAGACCAGACCCTCGCCACCTTCGATCCGGAACTGGCGAAAGCCATCGGCCAGGAAGATGCTCGCCAGGAAGCGCACATCGAACTGATTGCCTCGGAAAACTATTGCTCGCCGGCTGTGATGGAAGCGCAGGGCTCGAAGCTGACCAACAAGTACGCCGAAGGTTATCCGGGCAAGCGCTACTACGGTGGCTGCGAATATGTAGACATCATCGAGCAGCTGGCGATTGATCGCGCCAAGCAGCTGTTCGGCGCCGACTACGCCAATGTGCAGCCGCACGCCGGTTCGCAGGCCAACAGCGCCGTCTTCCTGGCCCTGCTCAGCGCCGGCGATACCGTGCTCGGCATGTCGCTGGCCCACGGCGGTCACCTGACCCACGGCGCCAAGGTCAACTTCTCCGGCAAGAATTACAACGCCGTGCAGTACGGTCTCGACACCGCCACTGGCCTCATCGACTACGACGAAGTCGAGCGCCTGGCCGTCGAGCACAAGCCGAAGATGATCATCGCCGGCTTCTCCGCCTACTCGCAGGTACTGGACTTCCCGCGCTTCCGCGCCATCGCTGACAAGGTTGGTGCCTACCTGTTCGTGGACATGGCGCACGTCGCCGGTCTGGTCGCCGCTGGCGTCTACCCGAACCCGGTCCCGTTCGCCGATGTCGTCACCACGACCACGCACAAGACGCTGCGCGGCCCGCGTTCGGGCCTGATCCTGGCGCGTGCCAACGAAGAAATCGAAAAGAAGCTGAACTCGGCTGTGTTCCCCGGCAACCAGGGTGGCCCGCTGATGCATGCCATCGCCGCCAAGGCCGTCTGCTTCAAAGAAGCCATGTCGCCAGAATTCGTGACTTACCAAAAGCAGGTCGTGACCAATGCCCAGGCCATGGCGCGCGTGCTCATGGCTCGCGGCTTCGACATCGTTTCCGGTGGCACCGAAAACCACCTGTTCCTGCTCTCGCTGATCAAGCAAGACATCACCGGCAAGGACGCAGACGCTGCGCTCGGTCGTGTCGGCATCACCGTGAACAAGAACGCCGTACCGAATGACCCGCGCTCACCGTTCGTGACCTCCGGCATCCGCATCGGCACCCCGGCTGTCACCACCCGTGGCTTCACTGAAGCCGAGTGCGGTGAACTCGCCGGCTGGATCGCCGACGTCATCGAAGGCCTGCAAGGCAACCCCGCCGGCAACGCCGCCGTAGAAGCCGCCGTAGCCGCCAAGGTCAAAGCCATCTGCGCGAAGTATCCCGTCTACGCCGCCTAACCAGAGCTTGCCCTGAGTGGGGGCCGTCCTGTCTGAAAGCGTTAGCTCCACCGTGCTTTCAGACAGGACGGCCCCCACTCAGGGCGGAGCTCCGCTAGTCGGGGCTTGCGTTGTCGGTTGGGTGCGTCATATTCACTGTTGTTGACGAAACACAGGGTGGTTCTTTTTATGCATTGTCCTTTCTGCAAAGCGGAAGACACGAAGGTGATCGACTCTCGGCTGGTGGCTGAGGGTGACCAGATTCGTCGTCGCCGCGAATGCACTTCCTGCAGCGAACGGTTCACGACCTTCGAGACAGCCGAATTAGTTATCCCCCGCGTCATCAAGTCAGATGGCACGCGCCAGCCCTTCGATGAAAACAAGCTGCGTCACGGCATGCTGCATGCGTTGCAAAAGCGCAAGGTCAGCATGGATCGCATCGACGCCGCGCTCAATCACATCCTGCACAAGCTGCGCGCCACCGGCGAGCGCGAGGTCAAGTCGCGCCTGATCGGCGAGCTGGTGATGGCCGAGCTCAAGCAGCTCGACTCCGTGGCCTATGTGCGCTTTGCCTCGGTGTATCGCGACTTTCAGGATATCGATGCCTTCCGGGCTGAAATCGATAGCCTGGACACGCCCAATGGCGGCGAGTCGGCCTGATGAGCTTCTCCGCAACTGACCACGCCTGCATGGCCGAGGCGCTGCGCCTGGCCGAGCGCGGGCTCAACACCACGGCGCCGAATCCGCGCGTGGGTTGTGTCATCGTGCATGATGGCGACGTGGTCGGGCGCGGCTGGCATGTGCGCGCCGGCGAGTCGCATGCGGAAGTGTTTGCGCTGCGCGAAGCCGGCGATCTGGCGCGAGGCGCGACGGCTTATGTCACGCTCGAACCCTGCGCGCATACCGGCCGTACGCCGCCCTGTGCCGATGCCCTGATCGCCGCCGGCGTGGCGCGCGTGGTGATCGCTGTGGGTGACAACAATCCGCTGGTCGCGGGGCAGGGCGCGCAGCGTTTGCGCGCGGCCGGCATCACCGTGGATATCGGGCTGATGCAGGCTCAGGCCACGGCGCTGAATGTCGGCTTTCTGCGTCGCATCGCCGGTGGTCTGCCCTGGCTGCGCATGAAGACGGCGAGCAGTCTGGATGGCCGTACCGCCATGGCATCGGGCGAGTCACAATGGATTACCGGTGCCGCTGCGCGAGCCGATGTCCAATGTTGGCGCGCGCGCAGCAGTGCCATCATCACCGGCATAGGCTCGGTGATGGCGGACGACTCGCGGCTGAGCGTGCGTTTGCCTCAGACTGAGCGCCAACCGCTGCGGGTGGTGCTGGACTCGAACTTGCGCTTGCCGGCGCAGGCGCAGATGCTGAAAGAGCCGGGCGAGACGCTGGTGCTGACACGCGCCGACAGCCTCAGCGCTGGCGGCCAGCGCGTGCAGCTGTTGCAGCGTGCCGGCGCGGAAGTGAAGGCGGTGGCTACCGGCGCTCACGGTCGCCTGTGCCCGCGTGCGGTGATGCGCGAGCTGGCCCGACGCCAATGTAATGAAGTGCTGCTGGAGGCGGGAGCCACGCTCAATGCGGCGTTCCTGCAAGCCGGTGTGGTGGATGAGTGGCTGCTCTATCAGGCACCGACCGTGCTCGGCTCATCGGCGCGGCCGCTGATTGACTGGCCGCTGACGCAGATGGCGCAACAGCAGCGCTGGCAGCTACAAGACTGTCGCCAAATTGGCGATGATATGCGTCTGACCTTGATTCCGGTCGCATCACAGGCTCTTTCATCACAGGCAATGGAGTAAGGCATGTTCACCGGCATTATTGAAGCCATCGGCACGGTGCGTCGCCTAGAGCCACGCGGCGGCGACCTGCGTCTGACCGTCGCCACCGGCAAGCTCGATCTGCGCGATGTCAAACTTGGCGACTCGATCGCCACCAATGGCGTCTGCCTGACCGTGGTCGAGCAGGGCAGTGACTACTATGTCGCGGATGTGTCTGGCGAAACCGTGCGGCGCTCGACGCTGGCGAGCTTCCGGGTCGGCCAGCGCGTGAATCTGGAAAAGGCGCTGACGCCGACCACCCGCCTGGGCGGCCATCTGGTCAGCGGCCATGTCGACGGCATCGGCGAAGTCATTTCCATGCAGCTCGATGCGCGCTCGATCCGATATCGCGTGAAGGCGCCGGACGAGCTGGCGAAGTACATCGCCGAGAAGGGCTCGATCACTACCGATGGCATCAGCCTGACCGTGAACGCCATTGACGGTGCCATCTTCGATCTCAACATCGTGCCGCACACGGTGGGCGAAACCAATATTGCCGACTGGGCGCCGGGCGTGCGTCTGAATCTGGAAGTGGATATCCTCGCGCGCTATCTGGAGCGTTTGCTGCTGGGCGATCGCGCGGCGCAGTCGCAGGCGGCATCGGCGGGCGGCATCACCTTGTCGTTTCTCGCGGAGAATGGCTATGGGCATGGATAAACGCAGTTTGCTGCTGATGGTCGCCGCTCTGGGCATGGCGCTTTGCATGAACAGCGCAAGCTGGGCCGCCAAGGACTTTGCCGGCGAGCGCGAAGAACGCTTCATGCGCGCCTGCCTCAGCGATGCCACGGTCGCCGCCGGGCAGCGTCAGGCCTTGTGCTCCTGTGTACGCGATGCCTTTGCCTACGGCGGCCAGACCACTTACGGCCTGACCGATGTGCTGGCGCTGGAGGCTCGTGAGTGGGAAGCGCCGGATCGTCGTCTGCCGCGCAACAGTCTCGGCCAGGAGGTTCGCCTTATCCGCCAGGCCTGTTTGAATACCTTGAGTCCAGCTCGCCCGGTGGCGCGCTGATTTCACCTTGATGCACCTTGCAGAGTAGTGATTGGCATGAAATTGAATAGTGTTGAAGAACTGATTGCAGACATCCGCGCCGGCAAAATGGTGGTGCTGATGGACGACGAAGATCGCGAAAACGAAGGCGACATCGTCATGGCTGCCGAGCATTGCCGCGCCGAAGACATCAACTTCATGGCCCGCCATGCTCGTGGTCTGATCTGCATGCCGATGACGCGCGAGCGTTGCCAGCAGCTCGATCTGCCATTGATGGTTCAGGCCAATAATTCCGGTTACGGCACCAAGTTCACCGTCTCCATTGAAGCCGCGACCGGTGTCACCACCGGCATCTCCGCCGCCGATCGCGCGCGCACCGTGCAGGTTGCGGCGATGCGCGAGGCCAAGGCCAGCGACATCGTGCAGCCCGGCCACATCTTCCCGCTCATGGCCGAGCCGGGCGGCGTGCTGCATCGCGCCGGTCACACCGAAGCCGCCTGCGATCTGCCGCGTCTGGCCGGTCTGGAGCCGGCGGGTGTGATCTGCGAAATCATGAACGACGACGGCACCATGGCGCGTCGCCCGGATCTGGAAAAATTCGCCGAGCTGCACGGGCTGAAGATCGGCACGATTGCCGACCTGATCCACTATCGCGTGGTGAATGAAAAGACCGTTAACTGCGAGTCGCGCAAGATCCTGCCGACCGAGTTTGGCGACCTGCAGCTGCGCGTCTACCGTGAAGCCGGCAATGACGGCGTGCATGTGGCACTGGTCAAGGGTGAGCTTGCGCCGGGCGTGGTGCCGACGGTGCGCGTGCATGCGCTGAATCCGCTGCGCGATCTGCTGCATGCGCGCTACAAGGGCCGTCTGGGCTGGAACCTGCAGAAGAGTCTGCAGGCCATCAGCAGTGCCGAAGCCGGCGTGCTGGTGCTGCTCGGTCAGGACTACAAGGCGCAGGCCATTGTCGAGCACATCGAAGACTTCTTCGCGCCGAATGCACGTGCCGCCGAAACCGCCGGCATGTATCGCACCATCGGTGTCGGTTCGCAGATTCTGCGCGATCTCGGCGTGACGCAGATGCGTCTGCTCAGCTCGCCGCTGAAATTTAATGCGCTCTCCGGCTTCGGCCTCGAGATCGTCGAATACATCACCACCGAATAACGCCATTACCTATAGTTAGTTTGAGGATATTCAGATGAGCCAGATCAAGACCATTGAAGGCACCTTCCAGAACGCCGATGCCCGCTACGCGATTGCCGTCGGCCGCTTCAACAGCTTCGTCGTGGAGTCGCTGCTGTCCGGCGCGCTCGATGCCCTGAAGCGTCACGGTGTCAGCGACAGCAACATCACCATCGTGCGTGTGCCGGGTGCCTGGGAGCTGCCGCTGGTGGCCAAGAAGCTGGTGGCCACCGGCAATTACGACGCCATCATCGCGCTCGGTGCTGTCATTCGTGGCGGCACGCCGCACTTTGATTTCGTCGCCGGCGAATGCGCCAAGGGCCTCGGCGTCGTCTCGCTGGATTCCGGCATGCCGGTCAGCTTCGGCGTGCTCACCGTGGACTCCATCGAGCAGGCCATCGAGCGCTCCGGCACCAAGGCCGGCAACAAGGGTGCCGATGCTGCCATGGTCGCCATTGAAATGATCTCTGTGCTCAAGGCAGTAGGTTGAGTCGTGACCCAAGCTAACGGTTTGAACCCTTCGGCGCGTCGCAAGGCGCGCCGGTTTGCCTTGCAGGGGCTGTACGAGTGGCAGCTGTCGGGCAACCCGTCGTATGAAATCGAGGCGCGCTATCGTGTCGAGAATGCCATGCACAAGGTTGACCTCGACTACTTCCATGAGCTGCTGTCGCGCATTCCGACGCTGACCGAGACGCTGGATGCCCTGTTCGAGCCCTTCCTCGATCGTGCCTTCGAATCGCTCGATCCGGTCGAGCTGGCAACGCTGCGCATTGGTACTTACGAGCTCAAGCATCGCCTCGATGTGCCGTATCGCGTGGTCATCAACGAAGGCATCGAGCTGGCCAAGACCTTCGGCGCGACGGAATCGCACAAGTACATCAATGGCGTGCTCGATCAGCTCGCCGTCACGCTGCGGCCGCACGAGCGCGACTGAGCGTTTACCAGGAGCAAGGCATGGCGCTGGATGAGTTCGGTCTGATCCGGCGCTACTTCACCCGCGCCGACAGGCAGCAGCCAACGGGTGTGCGGCTTGGCATCGGCGACGATGCCGCGCTGCTCGATCTGCCGCCCGGCGAATCGCTGGCGGTGACCACCGACACGTTGGTCGCCGGTCGCCACTTTCCCCACGATGCCCTGCCATTCGATATTGGCTGGAAAGCGCTGGCCGTCAATCTTTCTGACCTTGCCGCCATGGGTGCCACGCCGGCGGGCGTGACGCTGGCCATCACCTTGCCCTCTGCCGATGAAGCTTGGCTGGCGGCCTTCGCCGAGGGCTTCTTTGCGCTGGCCGACGCCCACGGCGTGCCGCTGATTGGCGGCGACACCACGCGCGGGCCGCTGAGCGTCACTGTCACCGCGCTGGGCAGCGTGCCTTTTCAGCAAGCCTTGCGTCGCGATGGCGCACAGCCCGGCGACCTGATCTATGTCAGCGGCACGCTCGGCGATGGCGGCCTTGGCCTCGCGCTGGCAGAGGGCCGTCTGCATGACGTTCATCTGCCGCCGCTGCATCAGGCCCATGCCTTGGCGCGTCTGCATCGACCGACGCCGCGGCTGGCGCTGGGACTGGCCCTGCGCGGCATCGCCAGTGCTGCGATGGATGTGTCGGATGGTCTGGTGCAGGATCTCGGACATCTGCTCAAGGCGTCGGGCCGGCTGCAGCCGTTGGGCGCGACGCTGACGCTGGAGCAGCTACCGCTGTCACCGGCCATGCAGTATCTGGCAGGCGAGAGCGATGCGTTGCAGCGGCAGGTGCTGGATTGGGCACTGGCCGCGGGGGATGACTATGAGCTGCTGTTTACGGTGCCGGTTGCGCGGCAAAAGCAGCTTGAGGCGCTGGGGTGTGAGCTGGAGTTGCCGCTGACGCAGATTGGGGTGGTCAGTGCGTCAGCAGATGTATGTCTGAGCTGGCGAGCAGCACCGTATCGGCATGACGAGCTCTCAGGCTATCGGCATTTCTAATATCGGATCAGTGCCTCTCCCTCACTCATCCTTCAGCGAGCACTCCGCCGCACCCGGATTCTTCGTGCAGCGCACGCGCTTGAGCAGACTCATCATGCGCGGGTCGTAGTCGCCTTCGGCGGTCATCTGGATACGTGCCTGACGCATCATTTCCACATACTTGATCTTCTCGTTGATGGGCAGATCCAGCCAGTATTTCTCCGGGATGCCCTTTTCTTCGCGATCCACAAAGGCATAGGCTTTGCCGATCTGGCTGAAGACAAACTCACGCAGCTTCTGGCCCACATCCGGCGGGAATTGGTCGTGGCGAATGATCAGTGCCGCACTCAGCATGACCAGCGGGAAGCGGTAGATTGCTCCCTTGTCGCCCAGCCCGCGATAAATTTCCAGCGGTTTGAACGCCAGCGCTGGCGCGGCAATGATGTCGACCTGGCCATTGTTGAATTTGCCGACGAAGTTGATCACATCCGAGGCCACCGGCTGCGCACCCATGCGTTGCACCATCTTGGCCTGTGATTTGTCCCACTCCATGACCGCAACCTTTTTGCCGGCTGCCTTTTCGATGGAGTTGATGGCGCGATCATTGACCATCACATAGGCCGCGCCGAGCGGGATGTTGCCAACCACTTCGTAGTGGCCATTACGCATGAGCGGGGCCATGCGGGGCGATGCCAGAGTCTTCAGCACCAGATCCATATGGGCGTTGTCCGGGATGCCGCCGACAGCATCGAGACTGCCGACAAACTTGTTGAACTGCTTGGCGCGCAGGGTGGTGATGGCGGCGGCATCGCACTGGCCGGCCTTGAGATCTTCAGCAGCCACGCGCTCGTCGGTATAGGCCTTGATGTCGGCATTTATGCCCCACTTCTTCGCTTCCAGCATGTAGTCCTTGGCGTAGCCGACGGCAGGACCGTTGGCGCCGATCGGATCAAAGATGCAGATCCTGACCTTCTTGCCTTCCATGGTCTTGAGCGCGGCCAGCTGTTCGCTGTTGGGCGTCGGCAGGGCATGTGCCAGTCCCGTCAGCAGGACGGTACTTGTCAGGAGGGTTTTCAGCAGCGTGCGGTTCATGGTGGAAGCTCTTGTTGTTTTATCGGACCGGCGCTTGGTCATGGAAGAAGTGTTCGAGATGATCGAGAAAAACCGGCAGATGAGCAACCGGCAGGCGCTCGCCCAATGCCCGTAGTTGTCGGAAAGCCAGCCCCTTGATCATGTAGATGGCGCCATCCAGTGTCTTGTCGACGATGAGGTTGAAGCGCATCAGCCGCTTCGGCTCGTTAACGAAATCGACGAGCACGGCATCGACGATGCTGATCAGCACCTCGATGCCTGCGCGGACATCCACCGACTCGCCGGAGCGCAGGGCGGCAATGGTCTGGCGGGCATGCGCAGCCAGCACCGGTTCGATCCCGACGGCGAGAAACTCGCGCTGAGGCTGGCCGGCCACCAACGGTTGGATCATTTCCAGATACTTGCCTGCGACCACTGTCATGCGCGCGTTGGACAGAAATCGCGTGAGCCAGCCGAGGTAGTGCTGCACCTTGCCCTGGATGTCTTCGACGACCGTCAGCGCTTCCCGATACAGCCTGTGCTCAGGATGTGCCGCTGCCAGCTCGCGGAGGAGCTGGGAAAGGAAAGCATCGACCAGTGTATTGATGGCCAGCCCCAGTGTTTCGGCAGCGGGCACTGCCTGCGATTCGCGACTGCCGGCCTTCAGCTTCTGATGAATCTCGCGTGTGCGGGCCGGAATTACCGGGTCCAGTTCGCAGCAAACATAGGGCAGGGTGACGGCGCTCATCAGACCGTCTCCGTCCGGTAGTGCGTGGCATTGAACGAGCCCATCTGGTTCGCGTACTGCGTGGCAAAGCCGGGATACATGGTGGCGTTGTAGCCGTCTTCGGTGAGGTACCAGCTCTTGCAGCCGGAGTTCCAGTTGGTGCGCGCCAGGCGTTTCTGGATGGCGCGGTTGTACTGGGCTTGCACTTCCGGCTTCACATCCAGCAGACGCAGGTTCTGGTCGCGCAGCGTCTTGATGGTTTCCACGATGTAGCCGATCTGCGACTCCATGTAGACCAGCGCCGAGTTGTGGCCCGGCCCGGAGTTCGGCCCCAGAATGAACGACAGATTGGGATAGCCGGAGACATTCACGCTCTTGTAGGCTTGTGATCCGCGCGCCCATTCTTCGGCCAGTACGCGGCCCTGAATGCCGCGAATGGTGAACGGCGTGCCAGCCTTGGCAACCTCGAAGCCGGTGGCAAACACGATGCAGTCAACCTGATGCTCGATGCCTTCAGCGGTACGAATGCCCTTGGGTGAAATGGTCGCGATGGGCCAGGTGATGAGCTTGCAGTTCGGCTGTTGCAGCGCCGGGTAGTATTCGCTGGACATCAGCACGCGCTTGCAGCCGATGCGGAAGTCCGGCGTGAGCTGGCGGCGCAGCCAAGGGTCGCTGACCTGCTGCTTGAGGAAGGCGGCGCTGATGCGTTCGACCACCCGCGTCATCGGCGTGCTCCAGATGAAACTGAAGGCCATCGACTCGTGGCCCCAGTACAGGGCTTTGCGCAGCAGGCTCTGCGTGGCCGGCACGGCGCGGAACAGGGCCTTGCTCCATTCTGGCGAGCGATAGTCCATGCGTGGCAGAACCCAGCCCGGCGTGCGCTGAAACACGGTGACTTTCTCGGCCACCTTTACCAGCTCGGGAATGATCTGGATGGCGCTGGCGCCGGTGCCGATCACGGCGATGCGCTTGCCCTTGAGGTCGTAGCTGTGATCCCAGCGGGCGCTGTGGATGCGCTTGCCCTCGAAGGTGTCGATGCCGGGAATCTTCGGCAGGCTGGGGTTGGCCAGACCGCCCGAGGCCATGACCAGTGAGCGGCCTCGGAATTGTTCGCCGTTGGTGGTGGTTACCACCCAGTATCCTTCGATTTCATCGAAAGCGGCTTCGCTGACCGTGCAGCCAAAGCGGATCAGCGGGCGAAGGTCGTTGCTGTCGGCCAGGTGGCGGGCATAGCCTAGAATTTCGCTGCTGCCTGAGTAGGCGCGCGACCAGTCCGGGTTCGGTGCAAACGAGTACGAATACAGGTTGGACGGGATATCGCAGGCGGCACCGGGATAGGTGTTGTCACGCCAGGTGCCACCGACCTCGTTGGCGCGTTCCAGCATGACGATGTCGCTAACGCCTTGCTGGCGCAGGCGGATGGCCGTGCCCAGACCACCGAAACCGGCGCCGATGATCAGCACTTCGCTGACCGCCACCGGCGTGGCAGACTTTTTGGCTTTGCGCGGGCGCGCCGCCGGAATTTTCACTTCTGCGTTCATGATTCAGTTCTCGTTCAAGACAGGTTTCAGGCGGCCGGTTTCCAGGTCAATTCCTTGACCCAGCTTGGAATCGGTGGCATCACGCGTTTCGGGATGAAGTCGGTGGCGCGCACCAGGGCATCCACCGGAATGTGGTAGAGGCGGTTCTGGCGGTTGGTGACCCAGCCACCGTGACGGCTGATGACCTGATACCAAGGGTTGCGCCGGCCCTGTTCAGTGCGGCCGCCGATCTTGCGGAACTTGTTCATGGCGGCGTACAGGCTTTCTTCCTTCAGGCCCAGCGTCACGATGTTGTCGCGCATGCGGTTGAGCAGCGGCACATACGAGAGCACGCCGAGAATCAGGCGCGGGTCGGCGAAGGTCGCGACCATCTTCAGCGTGTTCAGGTAGAGCTTGCCGTGGCCCTGCATTTCCAGCACATGGAAGCCGACACCGAGGTGGCGCGACTCGTCATCGTTGATGTGCGCGAAGGCCTGATGGCAGACCGGATCGTCCACGGTGTCGAGCAGGAACTTGCAGAGCGCGCCGTCGAGCGCGATTTCCAGCATGGGGATGACCGAGCCCAGTGCCTCCAGCGGCATGTCGTCGCTGTAGCGATCCAGCCATTCGATGACCAGGCGCAGGTTGATGTTAGGCTCCGGGATCTCATCGCCGTCGAGCATGCCCCAGCGCTTCATCAGCGCCATTTCGGCATTGGCATGACGCTGCTCTTCGGCATGGAAGTAGACATAGATTTCCTTCAGAGTGTCGTTTGGGGCTTTCTTCGCCATCGCGGCAAACCCGCGCGCGCCGACATGCTCGATCCACATCAGGTCGGCCATGAAGGCTTTCAGCTTCGGCCATTGCTCTGCGGTGATCAGCTCGGCACCGGGGGCATCCCAGTCGATGTCGGCGAGTGCCCACTGGCTGCTCTTGATCTTGGCCAGCATGTTTTCCAGATTGATCGTTGCCATGATGTTGCTCCTGAAAAATTAAAGGCTGCTGCCGGCATAACGGTTGATGAGGCCGGCGCCGCGTGCGTACAGCGCCGGAGCCAGGCGCTTGCTGCGCCAAATCATGCGCGCGTCGAATTGCGGCAATACATAGAGCTGGTTCTTGTCGAGGGCATCGAGCGTGGTCTTGGCGACGCGCTCGGGGGCAAAGCCGATCAGATCCATGATCTTTTCGGCCAGGCGCGATGAGCCTTCGCTGATGCGGCCATCGCGCGCGATATTGGTTTTCACGAAGGTTGGGCACAGTGCCGTGACCGCGATGCCAGTGCCGGCCATCTCTGCCGACAAGGTTTCCGACAGTGCCAGCGCAGCGGCCTTGCTCACATTGTAGGCAGCCATGCGCGGGGCGGCGGCGAAGCTGGCGGTGGAGCAGACATTGATGATGCCGCCGCGACCGAGCGTGCGCAGGCGTGGCGCAAACACATGGCAGCCGTGAATCACGCCCCAGAGGTTGATGCCCAGCGCCCACTGCCAGTCGGCCATCGGCATATCGCCCACGAGCTGGCCGCCGGCACCGACACCGGCGTTGTTGATGACCAGATCCACCGGGCTGCGCAGCCAGGCTTCGGCTTGATCGGCCAGCGCCTCCACATCAGCAAGCTGGCTGACATCGCAGCGCAGGGCATGGGCCTGGCCGCCTTTGGCCGCGATCATGTCTACCGTCTCTTGCGCCGTGACCAAGTTGATGTCAGCACAGATCACGCGGCCGCCACGGGCCGCCAGCTCCAGCGCAAAGGCGCGGCCAATACCACTGCCGGCACCGGTAACGACCGCGCTGGCTTGGGTGGATGTCTTCTGCTTGGCCATGTGCTTACTCCTTCAATGTCGTTCAATAATGTGACAGTGAAGAATGTGACTTGTTGGTCGTGGCTGCGAAAGGCTATGCTCGGACAGGTTTTTGTCATTAGCAGACGAATTATGGCGGTTGCACTGCAGGCGGCAGAGGGCGTACTGGTCGCGCGTTATCTGCAATACATGCTGGATTTCATGGCCAGGCGCGGCATTTCTGCCGAGCGTCTGCTGGCCGATACCGGCTTGCAGGCGGAGGAGTTGCGGGTTCATCCTGACTACTTTGTGACGCTGCCGGCCTTTTTGCGCACGCTGCAGAATATGCACAGCCTGGACACATCGCCGACGCTATCGTTCGAGATGGGCGCCACCTTCAATATCGGCAGCCACGGCTTCCTCGGCTATGCCGTGCAGGCCAGCCCGAATCTGGCGGAAGCCCTGCTGCTGGTGAATCGCTATGCCCTGACGCGCACGCAGTTGCTGCAAGTCAGCTTTGTGCCGGATGGCCATGCCGTGATGCTGGAGGTCACGGATCAGGGCCTGCTGGGGCCGTGGTTTCCGCACCTGATCGATGCTCTGCTGGGCTCGTTCCAGGCCATTGCCAGCGAGCTTTTCCCCGATTTTTCACACGATGGCGTGAGCATGCAATTCAGCTTTCCCGAAGCCCCGCAACATGTGCTGCTGCGCCTGCTGGTGCAGGATCGCGTGCAGTTCGACTGTGCGGTAACGCGCATTCAGTTCCCGATGGCCTTGCTGGCACGCCCTTTTCCGCGCTCCGATGCCCAGCTCGCCGCCTTGGCCGCCGCGCGCTGTGCCGAAGAGTTGCAGCGCGCCGAAGCCCGAGCTGATTTTCTGACCCGGCTGCGGCGGTTGGCGCAGCAGCATCTCGCCGATGCCAATGCACAGGAGCAGGTGGCGGCGAGCCTGAACATGACGCCGCGCACGCTGCACCGGCGTTTGCAGCAGGAAGGTTTGAGCTTCAAGCAGCTGCTCGACGACATGCGTCGGCAGAGCGCCATGACACTGCTGCGCCACCAGCGCCTGGCCATCGGCGACATTGCTCAGCAGCTCGGTTACAAGGATCAGGCCAATTTCGTCCGCGCCTTCAAGCGCTGGACGGGCAGCACGCCGAGCCAGTTCAGAAAAGCCTGAGGCGTCGGTTATGCTGTACACATCGTCGTATCTGATGGAGTCCATGATGTCTGACAACCTGCCGCTGTCGCAGCTGCCGAAACTGCCCTGGTGGCTGGCACTGCCAGCCTTCGGCCTCGGCTCCGGCTACAGCCCGAAAGCACCGGGCACCATGGGCTCGCTGGTGGCGCTGGTGCTGTTCGCCGGCCTCGCGACCTTGCCCTTGCCTGCTTACCTGATCGTGATTCTTGTCAGCACCGTGGCCGGTATCGCCATTTGCGACGCCGCCGCCACGCGCATGGGCGTGCACGATCACTCCGGCATCGTCTGGGATGAGTTCGTCGGCCAGTGGATCGCCTTGCTGCCGCTGGTGCCGGTAGCGGTCTGGGATACGCGCACGCTGCTGGCGGTGGCAGCCGGTTTTGCGCTGTTCCGCCTCTTCGACATCTGGAAGCCGTGGCCGGTGCGCTGGGCGGATCGTCGCGTCGAAGGCGGCTTCGGCATCATGCTCGATGACCTCATTGCCGGCGTCATGGCCGCGCTGGTGCTGGCGCTGTTGCTCCGTCTCTGAGCAGCGCTGCTGTGACAGTGCTGATACAAGCCGTGCCGGCGTCGTACCGCTGGGCGACATCAGTTGCTACAATCGCGGCCCTTGATGATTTCCGGAGCTAGCCCGGTGGCCTTTGTTTTTGTTGCCTCCTCCCGTTTGCCCACGCGTCATGGCGAATTCAGCATTCACGCCTTTGAAGATGTCGAGACCGGCAAGGAGCATGTCGCCCTGAGCATGGGCGACCTCAGCAACGGTCAGCCGGCATTGGCGCGTCTGCACTCCGAATGCCTTACCGGCGATGGCTTTGGCAGTCTGCGCTGCGATTGCGGCCCGCAGCTGGAAGCGGCCATGCGTCAGGTTGCCGACGCCGGTCACGGCGTGATTCTGTATCTGCGCCAGGAAGGTCGCGGCATCGGCCTGGTCAACAAGATCCGCGCTTACGCCTTGCAGGATGCCGGTGCCGATACCGTCGAGGCCAACGAGCAATTGGGCTTTGGCGCTGACCTGCGTGAATACGCGATGTGCGGCGACATGCTGCGCCATCTCGGTGTCACACAAGTGCGCCTGATGACGAACAATCCGAAGAAGGTGGCGGCGGTGGAGGCCAATGGCGTGCAAGTGGTCGAACGCGTGCCGCTGATTTCCGGCCTCAATCCGCACAACGAAGGCTATATGCAGACCAAGACCGACAAGATGGGGCACCTGCTGCCCGACGAGTCGGCCTGAGCGTTAGCGCGCGCCGATCAAGCCCGGTTCTGCCGGGCTTTTTTATCAGAGCCGCGTGCGAATCGACGCCGCGATCCCAGCGGCATCCAGCCCGCAATCGGCGAGCATTTCTGCCGGGCTGCCATGCTCGATGTAGGCGTCGCGGATGCCGAGCAGCAGCATGGCATTGCGCAGACCTTCCTGATGCAGAAACTCACTCACGGCGGACCCCGCGCCGCCGGCCACCGCATGCTCCTCCAGCGTCACCAGCAATTCGTGTGACGCGGCCAGCTCGCGAATCAGTGCAGCATCCAGTGGTTTCACCCAGCGCATGTCGACCACGGTGGCATTGACTAGACCGTTAGCCGCGAGCTGTTCGGCCGCGCTCAGGGCATCCTGCAAGCGTGCGCCAAAGTTGAGGATGGCGATGCGCTCACCCTGGCGACGGATCACACCACGACCAATCGGCAGCACGCTGCTCTGGCGCTCGATGACGCTGCCGGGACCGGTGCCGCGCGGGTAGCGCACGGCGGCCGGGCCGGGATGCTGCCAGCAGGTTTCCAGCAGCTGACGGCATTCGTTTTCGTCGCTGGGGGCGGCGATGATGAGGTTGGGCAGGCAGCGCATGAAGGCGAGGTCGTAGGCGCCGGCATGGGTCGGGCCATCCTCACCGACGAGGCCAGCGCGGTCGATGCCGAAGGTGACATCGAGATTCTGCAGCGTGACATCGTGAATGAGCTGGTCGTAGCCGCGCTGCAGGAAGGTCGAGTAGATCGCCACCACCGGCTTCAGACCTTCGCAGGCGAGGCCGGCAGCAAAGGTCACGGCATGCTGCTCGGCAATCGCGACATCGTGGTAGCGCTCGGGATACTCGGCGGCGAAACGCACCATGCCCGAGCCTTCGCACATGGCCGGGGTGATGGCGATCAGGCGTAGATCCTTGGCAGCGGCATCGCAGAGCCAGTCGCCAAAGACATCGGAATACTTCTTCTTGGGCGCTGGTGTTGCCACAGGCACGATCACCTGCGCCACGCGCTCGCTCACCGGTGCGATCTTGGTGATGGCGTGATAACCGATGGGGTCGGCCTCGGCCGGCGCGAAGCCCTTGCCCTTGGTGGTGAACACATGCAGCAGTTGCGGGCCCTTGGCCTCGCGCAGATTGCCGATGGTCTCGACCAGCTCTTCCAGATTGTGGCCGTCGATGGGGCCGACATAATTGAAGCCGATGGACTCGAACAGCGCGCCCGGCGAGTCGGTGACCAGCGTCTTCAGGCTTTCTTCGCTGCGACGGGCAAAGTTCATCGCCGTCGGCATGGATTGCAGCACGCGCTTGCCACCTTCACGCATGGCGATGTAGCTCTTGCTGGCCCAGATCCGCGAGAAGTAGTTGGACAGGCCGCCGACGGCTTTCGAGATCGACATCTGGTTGTCGTTGAGAATGACCAGCATGTCGGTGCCCTGATGGGCGGCATCGTTCAGCGCTTCGAAAGCCATGCCGGCGGTCATCGCGCCATCACCAATGACGGCGACAACCTTGCGATTGCTGCCGGTGAGCTGGGCGCCGCGAGCCATGCCCAGCGCCGCCGAAATGGAGGTGGACGAGTGGCCGACGCCAAAGGTGTCGTACTCCGATTCTTCGCGACGCGGGAATGCCGCCAGACCGTCCTTGTGACGGATGCTGAGCATGGCGTCCTTGCGGCCGGTGAGAATTTTGTGCGGGTAGGCCTGATGGCCGACATCCCAGACCAGCCGATCGGACGGCGTGTTGTAGACGTAATGCAGGGCGATGGTGAGTTCGACGACGCCGAGGCCGGCGCCGAAATGCCCGCCAGTCTGGCTGGTGGACCAGAGCAGGTACTCGCGCAGCTCGAGGGCGAGCGCGGGCAGGGCATCTTCGGGCAGTTCGCGCAGCTTGTCCGGCGTCGGCACCTGATCGAGGAGCGGCGTGTGCGGGCGGCTGAGCGGAATCTCGTGGAACATCGGTAAATCATCCTGACGCAAAGTGCGGGAATTATACCTGCGGCGGCGGGCTGGCGTGCAGCTATGTCGCGCCCTGCTATTTCGTGTTCAGCGCCGCGCGGCGATCAATGGTCGCGGGCGAGCAGGAAACGGGCGAGCTCGCGCAGCGGATTGGCGTTGACGCCGAGCGGGGCGAGCGCGGCCAGCGCTTCTTCGGTGAGCTGCTGCGCCAGTGCCTTTGCGGCATCCAGACCAAGCAGGGCGGGATAGGTCGATTTCTCGTGGAGCTGATCGGCACCCGCTTGTTTGCCGAGCACGGCGGTATCGCCAATGACATCGAGCACATCGTCGTGGACCTGGAAGGCGAGGCCGAGACGGTCGGCGTAGCGGTCGAGGGCGGCGAGCTGCTCCGGTGTGGCTTGCGCTGCGAGGGCACCGAGCGCGACGGCGCTGCGAATCAGCGCACCGGTCTTGTGGCGATGCACGGTTTCCAGCGGCGCCAGACCCAGGTGCTGGCCTTCGGCAGCGAGGTCGAGTTGCTGCCCCACCACCATGTCGAAGGCGGCGCTGGCGAGGACGGCGGTCTGTGCGGCCTGCGTGGCAGTGGCCAGCGCTGAGCCGGTCAGGGCGCGGAAGGCCAGTGCTTGCAGGGCATCGCCGGCGAGCAGGGCGGTGGCTTCATCGAACTGGCGGTGGCAGGTGGGCTGGCCCCGGCGCAGGTCATCATCATCCATGCAGGGCAGGTCGTCGTGCACCAGTGAGTAACCGTGAATGCATTCGACGGCGAGCGCGGCGCTATCGGCCATCGCCCAATCACCGCCGACAGCGAGGCTGGCACCCCAGGCCAGTGCCGGCCGTACACGCTTGCCACCGTTCTGCATGGCGTAGGCAATGGCGTCGATCAGATGGGCATCGAGTCGGTTCTGCTGCACCAGAAAGACGCTGAAGCTATCGGTGAAGCGGGCCTGGGAGGCGCGCAGCAGGGCGGGTAGCACGATTGCGGTGGCGGTCATGTGGGCGCTCGTGTCGCGGTGCGGATCAGGCGTCGTCGCGGGTGGGAGCGAAGGCGCTGAGCTCGACACTGCCATCGGCACGGGCCAGCAGCGTCTGCACTTTCTGCTCGGCCTGATCCAGCGCTTGCTGGCACTGGCGCGTCAGCTTCACCCCGGACTCGAAGGCCTGCAGGGCGGCCTCCAGAGACAATTCGCCGGACTCCAGCTGATGCACTTGCTGTTCGAGTTCGGCCAGGGCCTTCTCGAAATCGATGGCGGCAACAGGGGTGGCAGACATGGCGGAGCTCCGTGATTCAGCGTGATTCAGAACGCGAACGGTAGCGACTGCCTGCCTGCCGGTCAATTGCCCCGGACTTCTGCCTCAGAAGTTGAAGCGGATGCCGATCACGCCGCCACGACCGGGTGCCGGCGCGACATCCTTGATGAACGAGGTGGAGCGGCGAATGTCATCGTTGAGCAGATTGGTGCCGCGCAAAAATACCGTGGCGCGCCCGAAGCCTATGCGTTGCGGGATGGCGTAGCTGAGGTCGGCATTGAGCAGGTTGTAGCTGGCGGTTTCGGTTTCAGTGGCGCTGCCGACTCGATCCTGGCGAGCGCCATGCGTGAGGCTGATATTCCCGGACAGCGCACCTTGGTGGCCATGCAAGCTGACGCCGACACGATAGGGCGGCATGCGCGGTACGGCATTGCCGTCATTCAATTCGCCGCGGACGGCATCCGCAAATACACGGGCATCCACTTTCTGGCCTGCCTGGTCGCGTAGTGCCCAGCTGGCGGCGGCCTCGTAGCCACGGAATCTGGCATCTTGTTGTTGATAGTTCAGGTCAGTGAAGCTCTCGCCATCTACATCGGTATCGGTGCCAGGCTCTTGCCCATAAATGTAGTCGCGTACCTGTTTCTGGTACACGCTAGCCTCCAGCGTTAGCGGACCGACATGATGATCCATGCCAAAGTCCAGATTCAGCGCATGCTCTTTTTTCAAGCTCGGGTTGCCTGTTTCGAAGGTGCCGGTGGCAATGTGAGCGCCTTCGGCATAGAGCTCTTCAGTGGCCGGTGCACGCTCGGCATGTGTCAGTGCCGCTTTGAAGTGAGTGTTGCTGCCAATCGGGTAAACCGTCCCCAGCGACAGACTGACTGGCGTGAAGTGTCGCGCTGGCTTGGCGCCGTCCTGGGGTTTGTGCTCGACATTATCGATGCGGGCACCTAATTCAATTTTGCCCAGGGTCGTATCTCGCTCCTCCACCACAAACAGGCCTGCCTGACGTGTTTTCACATTCGGCACATAAGCTTCATCACCGATGGCAGCAAAGTCGCGCAGACCCAGTTGCAGGCCGGCAACGCCACGAAACCCGCCAATGGCTTTATGTACAGCCTCGACGCGCGCCTGGTATTCGTTATTATTGAAGATGGTGCCGGCAACGCTTGGCGCTTCAAATTCGGTGTGATTATATCGTGCCGCACCAGCACGAATTTTCACGGATTCGAAGGCCTGTGACGGATTGCGCAAAATGGCCTGGGTATCGATACGTTCCTGCTTCATATCAATGAAGGCCGTGTCTTCGTTGGGCAGGCCATAGCTGTTTTCATAGCGCGACAGCGCGATGCCGGCACTGTTGCCGTCTGTATCAATATGGTTGTACGCCAGCGAGCCATTAGTCAGTTCAGTCGCGCTGTTGAGCAGGCGCTTGTCGTTACCCATGCCATCAACCTGGCTATTGCCCGGAATGCGATAGTCGGCGCTGCGCGTTTGTGTCAGATCGATATGCCATTGATGAGTGCCAGTGCCGTAGTTGATATCAACAGCGGTTTGATGCTCACGGGCGCTGCTGCCGGCGCTCAGCTCTACTGCGCCTGACCATCCTGCCGTGACTTCGCTGACCAAGCGGCTGTCGCTGACATTCACCACGCCACCCAGAGCACTGTTGCCATAGAGCAAAGTGGCCGGGCCTTTCAGGACTTCAATCTGGCGCGCGATCAGCGGATTGATGGCGACAGCATGGTCCGGACTGAGGTTGGACACATCCATGGCGCTGACGCCGTTGCTCAAGACGTCCACGCGTGGGCCGGCCTGGCCTCGGATCACAGGTCGACCTGCGCCACTCCCGAAGTCCGTTGTCGATACGCCGAGCTCTTGTGCCAGGGTCTGACCAATATTTGCCTGGCGTTTGGTGTCGAGACTTTCGCCGGCGAGTACCAGTGCCGGCTGTACCATGTCGTCGGCTGTACGCCCGAGCGGATTGGCCGTGATGGTGATTTCCATGAGCTGCGTGGCTTCGCTGCTGGTGGGAGTATCAGCATGGGCTGTCCAGCTCATGGCCAGTGCGGCGCTGAGCGGAAATGCGGACAGAATGGGTTTGATGGCGACGGACAGGCGCGGCATGGGCTGAACTCGGAAATTGGCATTGAATTGTTATAATATAACTTTATTTCGTGATGCTGCAAGCAGGTCTGCCTTGCCTGCACGCTTGAGCACGCTATGATGGCGCCATCATTGAAAGGGCGGAGGCAGGCGTGACGGTCGATAGTCGAGCACTGACGGAACTGAAGGCGATTCGCGCGGAGTGTCAGCGTCGTGTCAAGCGTAGCGCCTGGGCTTCTGCCGGTGCGGCGGCGATTCCGGTGCCGCTGCTGGATGTGGTGGTCGATGTCGGCCTGTTGATGAAGCTCATTCCCGAAATCAATCAGGCCTTCGGCTTGCAGCCGGAGCAGATCGAAGCCATGTCTGACGAGACCCGCCTGCAGGTCTGGAAGCGTCGTGCCGAGCGCGGCAGCGAGCTCATCGGCATTGTGGTGACGCGTGAGCTGATCAAGCGCAGCGTGCAGGGGCTGGGCACGCGTTTGGTGGCGCGCCAGATCACCAAATTCATCCCGCTCGGCGGCCAGATTGTTGCGGCTACCATCGGCTACTGGGTCATGCGCCGGCTGGCGATGACGCATGTCGATGATTGTTTTGAAGTGGCTTGCACGGCGCGTGGTATCAGAGCCGCCATCAAGGCCTGAAGGCTGCCCGAATGTTTGACGAGAGAGTGGATATGAGTTCTGAAGGTTCAGCGAGCAAAGACAAAAAGCCCAAAGCTGCAACTGCAACTGCAACTGCAGCGCGTGCCGAGCCGGGCAGGCGTTATCGCGGGGTCAGCGAAGAGGTGCGCCGCAGCGAGCGTCGCCAGCGTTTCATCGAGGCCGGTCTGGATGTCTTTGGTGGTCGTGGCTATCACAGCTCCACGGTACGCAGCATTTGCGCGTCCGCCGGGCTCACCGAGCGCTATTTTTACGAGTCCTTCGAGAATAGTGAAGACCTGCTCTGCGCGGTCTATCACGCCTGCGTCCAGCGTCTGCGCGAACACATGCTGGCGGCGCTTATCGAGGCGCCGAAAGAGCCCGAACTGATGGCGCGGATTGCGCTGCACCGTGTCTTCGAGTGTGTGCGTGAAGACCCGCGACTGGCGCGTATTCTGTTCATCGAAGTGCTGGGTGTGAGTGACCGCGTCGATGCCATGTATCGCATCACCGTCGAGGATTTTTCCAGCCTGCTGGTACGTTTGACCAAGCCGCTCTTTGGCGACGACAGGCTGCCGGCTCCGCTCGATGCTGACATCCTCGCCAATGCCCTGATCGGCTCTATTGTGACTTCAGCCGGGCGCTGGCTGCTGATGGAGTTCAGCACGCCCATCGACACGGTGGTAGAGAACCTGCACACCATCTTTACCGGTGTAATCCGCCAGCTGGTCAGCGTGGCGGACGCACATAGTGCATCCGCCGGGTAATGATGCGGGTGCGTCGCTCTAGGTAGCGTGTGGAGCGATGTTTGTCGTAATAGCGCGGGTTCGGCACCATGGCGGCCAGCCGTGCGGCTTCACTGGCGGTCAGCGCTGATGCCGGCTTGCGGAAGTAATGACGCGCGGCAGCTTCAGCGCCAAAAACGCCATCGCCCCACTCGATGACATTCAGGTAAATCTCGAAGATCCGGCGTTTGCTCATCATCTTCTCTAGCATAAAGGTGATGATGGCTTCCTCGCCCTTGCGCCAGGGCGTGCGCTTGCCGGACAGGAACAAGTTCTTCGCCAGCTGCTGCGAGATGGTCGAACCGCCGGCCACGATGCGGCCTTTCTTCAGATTCTTTTCCCAGGCCGTCTGCATCCCTTCCCAGTCGAAGCCGTCGTGCAGCAGAAACTTGGCATCTTCCGAGGCCATGACGGAACGCTTTAGATTACGCGAGATGCGCTCGTAGGGCACCCAACGATGATGCAGCTCGGCCTCCGGATCGCCGTCACGCAGGTCAGCCAGGCGTGCGCTCATGAACGCGGAGCGCGACGGGTTGTGGTCTATCCACCAGCAGACATGGGCGAACAGCCAGCCCTGGTAGAGTATCCCCAGGGTGATCGTGATCAGCACCAATCGCCAGAGCAGTCGTTTCATGCGTGTCAGATGCTCAGGCGTGATAGGCCGTGGCGCGCTCAACCTCGGCGCGGGCACCGAGAATGACCGGCACGCGCTGATGCAGGCCGGTCGGGGCGATATCCATAATGCGAACTCGACCGGTGGTGGCAGCGCCGCCGGCCTGCTCGACCAGCCAGGCCATGGGGTTGGCCTCGTACATCAGGCGCAGTTTGCCGCCCTTGCTCGCGGTCTTGCTGTCCAGCGGGTACAGGAAGACACCGCCACGGGTCAGGATGCGATGCACATCAGCGACCATCGCGGCGACCCAGCGCATGTTGAAGTCTTTGCCGCGCACGCCGGCTTTACCTTCCAGCAGCTCGCCCACATAGCGCTGCACCGGTGCTTCCCAGTGGCGCTGGTTGGACATGTTAATGGCGAACTCCTGGGTCTCTTCCGGGATCATCATGCCGGCTTGCGTGAGCACGAATTCGCCGCTGTCGGGGTCGAGCGTGAAGGCATCGACGCCGTGACCCAGCGTGAGGATGAGCTGGGTGGCGGCACCATAAACGGCATAACCGGCGGCGATCTGCGCGGTGCCCGGTTGCAGGAACGGGGCGACCTCGGCAGTGTTGCTGCCGGGCGCGGTGGCCAGAACTGAAAAGATGGTGCCGACCGGGGCATTGATGTCGATGTTCGAGGAGCCGTCGAGCGGATCGAAGAGCAGCAGGTAGCGACCATCGGCGCTGGCTGTGACCGGAAACGGATCATCCATTTCTTCCGAGGCCATGCCGGCGAGATGGCCGCCGCTGGCATGCGCGTCGAGCAGCATGTCGTTGGAGATGACATCGAGCTTCTTCTGATCTTCACCCTGAATATTTTCGCTGCCGGCCTGGCCGAGCACGCCGGTGAGCGCACCACGAGCGATGGCGGCGCTGATGTCGCGACAGGTCGCGGCAGTGATTTCCAGTGTCCGGATCAGATCGGCGGGGAGCTCGCCTGCCGCTTGTTGAGGCGAGCGCAGCCATTGTGCAAAGGTGATGCGTGACGACATGAAACACTCCGGCGGAGGGCGGCCGCCCGGACGGGCCCGGCGGCGAAATGGATTTGGCAGCGAGTATAGCAGTCTCGCTGCAGGCTTCCTTAGCATGAATAATGGCATCGTCAAAGCATGGACAGCGCACGATGGCGACCGCAGAATCGTGCCGAGTCACCTGAGCATCACTACCCAAGGAGCAGGACATGAGCCTGATGAAAGAGTTTCGCGAATTTGCCATGCGTGGCAATGTCATTGATTTGGCCGTTGGCGTCATCATCGGCGCCGCTTTCGGTAAAATTGTCTCGTCCTTTGTCGGCGACATTGTCATGCCGCCGCTGGGTGTGCTGGTCGGTGGCGTCAACTTCTCCGATCTCGCCGTCACGCTGCAGGCCGCGGTTGGCGACAAGCCCGCGGTGCTGCTGGCCTATGGCAAGTTCATCCAGACCATCTTTGATTTTCTCATTATTGCCTTCGCCGTGATGATGGCGGTGAAAGGCGTGAACCGCCTGAAGCGTCCCGAGCCGGCAGCCGCCGCCGCTGAGCCGGTGGCTCCTGCACCGACCGCAGAGCAGGTGCTGCTCGCTGAAATTCGCGATCTGCTCAAGCACAAGGCGGGCTGAGCGACCATGGCACTCACGCATGAGCGCGAACTGCTGAGGCTGAAGCGCATGGAGGCTGCGTTGATTCGCAGCCATCTGGCGCACCCGGAAGTACTGCCGCCAGCAGATTATGACTTGCTGCGTTATGCCCTCGTGTTCGGCCGTCTGCAGGCGTTCACGCCGGGTGTTGCCGGCGCTGCCACGGCGCCGACGGGCGGCCTCGAAGTCACGCTTTCCGGGGCTCCGGTGACGGCTTTGCGCGCGACACTGCTGGAGCTGCTTTACGAGCCTTTGCGTGAGCAGCGCGGGCTGCTCTTGCGCCTGGCTCAGCTCCGGCAACGCGTGGATGCGGTGCGCCAGGCCACCAGACTTGCGCGCGATGCGGTGCTGACGGCACATGCTGATGACTTCAGTGCTGCCGAGCTGGATGCCGAGCTTTGCCACAAGGTGCTGGTACTGGCACCGGGTGGCGGCGGCGGCTCCGGGTATGTCTACATCGGATTGGTGGCGCGCTTGCAGTCAGCTGGCATTCGCCCGAGCTATATCGTCGGAGCATCCATTGGTGCCTTGCTCGGCGGGCTGATGGCGCGCGATGCCGTGCCGGATGTCGATGCCCTCATGGCTTGGGGCAAGGGCCTCAAGGTTCGCCATATCTTTTCCCGTCCCAAGATAGGCCAGGCCCTCAGCCTGCCCGGTCTGGTGCGTCTGCATTTGCGCGGCATGGACAAGATGCTGCGTCACCCGGATGGCTCGCCGCTGCGCATCAAGGATCTGGCCATCCCCTACGATGCCATGATCGCCGGCGTGCGTGTATCCGCCTACAAGCAGCTGCCGCAGCTGCCCGAACGACGTCCGCATCTGCTGGGCTTGCCCATACTGGTGGCTGAGCGCATGTTGCAGCTGATCAGCTATTTCAGCCCGCAGGTCGCCAAGGAAATCGTGCTGGGTCGCGATGAGGTCACGCGCGAGCTGCGTGTGGTCGATGCCATCGGCATCTCGTCCGCGATCCCCGGCGTGCTGCAATACGCGCCCTATGCCGAGGATGAAAAGAGCATGGCCATCCTGCAAGGTCTGCGCGAGCAGTACGGCCTGGCGGCGTTCATGGATGGCGGCACGGTGGCCAATGTGCCGGCGCGTGCGGCCTGGGAAGGTGTCGAGGCGGGCCGTATCGGCACGCGCAATGCCTACTACCTCGCGCTCGACTGTTTTCACCCGCAATGGAGCGCGGGCCATGCCTGGCTGATTCCGGTCACGCAGGCGATTCAGGCCCAGTTGCCGGCACAGCGGCCGTACTACGACTGGCTGGTGCGCTTCCAGCCGACGCCGTCGCCGGTCAATCTGTTGCCGTCGGACGAGGTTTTTGACAAGGCTTTCCAGTGGGGCTGGACGCAGGCGGACGCTATCTTGCCGCAGATCCAGGAGGCCTTGCGGCCTTTGGCGGTGCCGAATCTGCAGTGATTCGGACAGGGATGAGACGGCTGGAGTGACCCGCCGGTCGTCGATTCTCTGAATTTCTAGTGAACGAGTGTTGACTTAAAAAAGTTACATGCGTACTCTGAGTGTGTAGTCGTTCACTTGGAGACGCAAAATGTCGTCACAGTTTGTTTTGCCAGCATTCATCAGCCGCACCCTGCAGGCTGTCGTTACACCAACCGTCCTCGATTTCTGGGCCGCCGAACTCGGCTTTGATGCCCGTATCGAGCGCACCATGAGCCGTGTCGTCGCTCGTTGGATGGAAACGCCGGACACCGTCACCCTGGTGCTCAAGCCCAACAAGAATTTTCGCGGCTTCAGCGCTGGCCAGCATGTCAACCTCACCGTCGAGATTGATGGCGTCCGTCACACCCGCTCTTACAGCTTCAGCGAAGCCCCGGCCGCGACCGGCCTCGTTGCCATCACCATCAAGAAAGTGCCGAACGGCCGCGTCAGCAGCCACCTGGTCGACAAGGTTGTGATTGGCGACACCATCGAGCTCGGTCAGGCCTTTGGCGACATGACCTTCAGCGCCGGTGCGCCGGAGAAGATGCTCTTCCTCGCCGCCGGCAGTGGCGTCACGCCGCTGATGAGCCTGCTGCGTCAGCTCGTGGCCGAGGGCATGAGCCGCGATGTGGTGTTCATGTACTGGGTGCGAACCCGCCAGGACCTGATCTTCGGCAAAGAGCTGAAGGCGCTGGCTGAGCAGTACCCGAACTTCCGCCTGCAGCCGGTTTACGAGCTCGAGCCTGAGCTGGAAGCCGGCGAACTGTCTGGTCGCCCCAGCCGCGAACAGCTCGGCAGCGTGGTCAAGGACCTGTGCAAGCGCTCGGTGTATGTCTGCGGCCCGACCGGCTTCATGAACGCTGTGCAGGCGCTGGTCGCTGATGATGCGCTGGCTTTCCACGCCGAAGCGTTCTCGCCGCCGGTGTTTGTGCCGAGCAAGAGCACCGGCATCGCCAAGCTCTTTCTGAGCAAGTCCAACCGTACGCTGGAAGTGCCGGAAGGCATGCCGCTGCTGGACGCGCTGGAAGCTCAGGGCATCAAGCCGCAGTCCGGCTGCCGCATGGGCATCTGCAACACCTGTGCTTGCGGCAAGGCCAGCGGCGTGACCCGCAACCTGCTGAATAACGAATTGTCTGTGGATGCCAACGCCAGTTTGCGCATCTGCGTGAATGCCGCCGTCGGCGACATCACCCTCGATCTGTAAGACCTGAGCGTCCGGAGAAATATCATGACTACTTTCAGCCCTAGCAAGAGCCGCACCCTGACCGCCGCCGAAATCGAAGCTTTCGGTGCCGAAGTCGATGCCATCAAAAAGCGCCACCTCGCCGATGTTGGCGAAGTTGATGCGACCTACATCCGCAAGGTCGAGAAGGCCGTGCGTTACACCGAAATCGCTGGCCGCGGCCTGCTGATGGCCGGCATCTTCCCGCCTGCCTTCATCGCCGGTACTGCGCTGCTCGGTGTGTCGAAAATTCTCGACAACATGGAGCTGGGCCACAACGTCATGCATGGTCAGTACGATTTCATGCAGGACCCGCGCTTCAGCGGCCAGACCTTCGAGTGGGACACCTGGTGTACTGCCGACAACTGGCGCTACAGCCACAACTTCATGCATCACACCTACACCAATGTGCTGGGCAAGGACCACGACATCGGCTACGGCGTGCTGCGCATCTTCCCGGAACAGAAGTGGGAGCCGCGCTTCCTCGCCAACCCGGTGCTGGCCGTGCTGCTCGCCGTGTTCTTCGAGAACCTGCTGGCCCTGCAGACGCTGGAGCTGGAGAAGCTGATCTCGGGTGAGAAGAGCTGGAAGGAAATTCGCGAACAGGCCAAGCCTACCGTGAAGAAAGGTTTCCGTCAGGTTGCGAAGGACTATGTGTTCTTCCCGCTGCTGGCCGGCCCGTTCTTCCTGCCGGTGCTGGCAGGTAATTTCCTCGCCAACATCATCCGCAACCTATGGACCTTCACCATCATTTTCTGTGGCCACTTCACCGAAGACTCGGAAGTGTTCGCCCTGGAAACGCTGGACAACGAAACGCGCGGCCAGTGGTATCTGCGTCAGATGCGCGGCTCTGCCAACCTCACCGGCGGCAAGCTGTTCCACATCATGAGCGGCAACCTCAGCCACCAGATCGAGCATCACCTGTTCCCGGAAGTACCGGCGCATCGCTACGCTGAAATGTCGCTTGAGATGCAGGAAATTGCTCAGCGCTACGGCCAGAACTACAACAAGGCCTCCTTGTTCAAGCAGTTCGGCACCGTGGTCGGTCGCATCCTGCGTCACTCGCTGCCGAGCAAGCCGAAAGCTGCACCGGTGGTGCTGGCCAAGGTTGATCCGGTTGCGCTGGCGAAGGCTGCCTGAGTCGGTACGCCGAGGAGATGACCATGAGTCTGCATCCGGTTGTGGTTGATAGCGGTCGCCAGCTCCAGCGCATCGCGCAGAGCACCGATTGGCGGGCAGTGGTCTGGGGCGTGCAGGGGCTTGGTCATCTCGCCCTGCACAGTGCCGCCGAGCTCACCGATCTGGTTACCGAGATGGATGGCACCATCCGCCAGGCTCCGCTGCCGCTGGGTCAGGTCGATGAGCCGCCACGGCAGCGCGCGCCCTGGCCGTACCGGCTTGTGGCGCATGTCTTTCGCACGGCGGCAGGTCTCTTGCAGCGCATGCCGCTGCACGCCGACATCCGTCAATCACATGCCCTGGCGCTGCCGCTGCTGAGTGCCGCCAACGGCGTGCTCGGCGACAAGCTGGAGCGCTGGCAGAGTCCGCTGGCGTTGGGCATGACACTGCGTGCCGAAGACAGCGAAGTGCTGGCCTGGTCGCAGCTGGCGACCACGCCGAAAGCGCGGGTGGCCGTGTTCGTGCACGGCCTGTGCTGGAGCGAGCGCGAATGGCAGACGCCAGCGCAGAAGCAGTTTCAGTCGCTCTTGCAAAACAAGGGATGGACTTCGGGTTGGCTGCGCTACAACAGCGGTCGTAGCATCTGGCGCAATGGCGCCGATCTGTCGGATTGGCTGGAAGCAGCGCTGGCAGCGCATCCGGTGAAAGAGCTGGTGCTGGTCGGTCATAGCCAAGGTGGTCTGCTCATTCGCAGCGCCTTTGCGCATGCCGAAGCAGCGGGCTATGCCTGGCCGCAAAGCGTGTCGCGCGCGGCGTATCTGGCTACGCCGCATCAGGGCGCGCCGCTGGAGCGCGCCGGTCGCTGGGCCAACGCCTTGCTCTCGCATTCACCCTATACACAACCGCTGATGCGCCTCGGCAACATCCGCAGCGCCGCCATCAAAGACCTGCGTTATGGCGTGATTACCGAAGCCGAAGCGCAGGGTCTGCGTGACGACCTCAGTGAAGATCCGCGCCAGCAGGCAGTGACGCTGCCGGATCATGTGCGTCATCTGTTTCTGGCGGGTAGCCTGAACCCGGAAGCCGCCGAGAACTGGTTGGGTGATGGTTTGGTGCCGGTACACAGCGGGCTGGGTTTGCATCGTCGCGAGGCTTTGGTGCTGAATGCGTCTGACCTCAGCCGCGTCGAGCTGGATCGCATGGATCACATGAATATGCTCGGCGATGTGCGGGTCTGGGATGCGCTGGCGGATTGGTGGTGGCGGCGCTGACAGTTGCGTCGCCCCCCAGGCCAGTGCTAGCTTTACACGCCTATGTACTCGCTCACACAACGCCTCATTTGCCGCATGACGCTTTTGCTCATGCTGGCCACATTCCTGTCTCCCAGCCTCGGCTGGCAGATGGCGGTTGTGCATGAGCACGACGAGCATATAGGGCATCATGTGGCGGTGGTTGAGCATGACCATTATGGCCACGATGCTCACTATGATGTCGTCGATAACGGCCTCGAATCAGCTGTCCCGGATGCCCATCTCGATGCCCACAGCATGCTGGGGCATCTGCTCGGCCATATGCCGGCAAGCCTCGCCCATATTCAGCCCTTTGTTGTGCCCACGGGCCGCATGGTGCTGAACGCACCCCCACCCGATGGCATGTCTCAAGCCATTCCTGATCGACTGTTTCGACCCCCGCTAAGCCTTCTCGTTTAAGCCTTCAAATGCTGTCGGGCAAGTTCTGCTTGCCCGTCTGTTTTGGTTTTTTCGAGAAGGAGATCCCCTGTGTCGGGATATACCCCATTCATTCTGCTGGCGTGCGCCATGCTCAATGCCTCGCTAGGGCATGCCGAAGTGCTCACGGAGCAGCAGGCCATCAGTCGTGCCCTAGCTCGCACTGCCGTTGTGGACATGGAGCGCCAACACCTCCTAGCCGCTGAAAGTGCCATTGGCGAAGCCGGGCTTTGGCCTAATCCGGTTATCTCCATGGATCGTGATCAGACGCGTGCGGCCACCGGCAATACCACCGAAACCACCTGGAAGATTTCGCAAACGCTGGATTTGTCTGGCAAGCGAGCCTTGTTGCGTGAAGGTGCGCAGAAGCGATTTGATGCCGCCAAAGCGGAACAAGGCGTCAGTCGCCAGGCTTTAACGACTCAGGTGCGGCAAGTTTTCGCTGAGGCACTGGCGGGTGAGCAAACACGCAAAGCCATGCAGGCATGGCAAGACCGCATCGCCAAAGCCAGTGCAACCGTTGGTCGACTGGCCAAGTCAGGCGAAGTTTCGGGCTATGACAAGCGCCGTCTGAGCCGCGAGCTGCAAACCGCCAAGGCAAAACGGCAACACAGCGAAGCCAGCCTCATTCGGGTTCGGCATCAACTGGCGGGGCTGACCGCCACAACCGATAGCGCTGCGCTGCAAGCTGTAGGCGCACTACTGCCTTCGTCGGCCACCGATTTGCCCGCGTTGATCGCAAACATCCCTGAACGTGCCGACTTGAAACGGTTGGCGGCGCAGTCGGAGGCGTTCGCTCGCGAAGGCCGAGCTGCCGGGCGTGGCTGGGCACCTGATGTGACGGTGGGTGTGGGGCAAAAGCAAGTTGAAACCAGTGCAGGTTCCGAGAAAGGGTTGGCGCTTTCGTTTGCTATTCCCTTGCCCTTGTTTGACCGCGGCAGCCCGAGTGCCGCTCGACTCGATGCGCAGTCACGGGCGCTCAAGGCTGAGCAAAGTCTGCACCTGACGACCGCTGAGGCTGACATCACCGGCACCTGGGAGCAGCTGCAAATCTTGCAAGCGGCGGCGGTGAGTTTTCGTGAGGAGTCGCTCACGGAGTCTCAAGCGCTGTCGGGTATTGCCGAGCGCGCCTATCGCGCGGGGGAAACCGGCGTGCTGGAGTTGCTCGATGCTTATCGCGGCGAACTGGATGCCGAACTGACTGCCCTGGACCTGGAGCTAAAGGCTCGCATGGTCCGCATAGCACTGGATTCGCTGGCAGGAGCCACACCATGAACACACTCAAGAAAACACTGATTTGCACGGCGCTGACGATTGCGCTGGGAGCCTGTTCAGCACCAACTCCATCTCCACCGGCCGATGACGACCATGGCCATGGTGCCGGCATGGTCGTCACGCATTATGCCAAGGTGACAGAGCTGTTTGTGGAATACCCCGCGCTGGTAAAAGGGCGCGAATCAGCATTTGCCGCCCACATGACCTGGCTCAAGGATTTCAGCGCCGTTAATGAGGGCAAGCTGGTGGTTACGCTAACCGGCGACGAACTTCCTGAAGAGCGCGTTGAAGTAGCGGTGAGCAAGACCCCAGGAATTTTTCGTCCCATTCTGAAACCCAAGTACTCAGGGGTGAGAAATCTCACGGTCACTTTGATGGCCGCAGGCCAGCTCAGTATGCATGATCTGGGCGAAGTGGTTGTGTTCAATGACCCAGATAGCGCAGCGCGAGGCATGCCGCACGAGGAAGAAGAGCCGGGGTTGATTAGCTTCACCAAAGAGCAGCAATGGAAGATCCCGTTTGCCACCACGCCCGCTGTGGCGCGTCAAATCCGGGATTCAGTAGCGGTCTCTGCGCTGATTCGTCCGCGTGCTTCGGGCGAGGCGATGCTCACGGCACCGGGCGCAGGGGTTCTGCGTGCCGGCCCGAACGGTTTTCCGCAAGTGGGCATGACGGTCAAGGCAGGTCAGGTGCTGGCGTATCTGAGTCCGCGTTTGGGCGGGGAAACCGATAGCGCCCGTTTGAGTCTTGATATGCAGCGCGCACGCATCGCCTTAGAGCATGCCAGTCATGATCTAAAGCGACTTGAGGCACTGCTGGCCGATGAAGCCATTCCGGCCAAGCGCGTCTATGACGCCCGTATGGAGGCGAGGCTGGCGCAGGCGGAGCTGACGGCTGCCCAGCAGCGCGCCAACAGCTATCAAGGCGGTGCTGGGGGAATTGCGTTGAAGTCGCCGATTGCCGGCACGGTGGTGGCGGTGAATGGTGCTGTCGGTGCGGCAGCCACCGAGGGCCAGACCGTGATTCATGTGGCGTCTCTCGACACGCTGTGGCTGGAAGCTCGTATTGCCGAGAGTGATCTGGGGCGCATCAGTACGCCGTCGGGGGCATTTTTCACGCTGGATGGCGCCCGTCAGGGTATTACGCTGGATGTGGGTCGCAATGCCCGCCTGATCGCCTATGGTGGCATGGTCGATGCCACGACTCGTGCCGTGCCGGCGATCATCGAGTTTGATAATCCGGGCGGCAGCCTGCGCGCTGGCATGAATGTCCGTGCCAGACTTTACAGCGGCGCAGGTCATCCGGGCGTGGCCATACCGGCGTCAGCATTGATGGATGATGCCGGGCAGAGTGTGGTGTTTGTGCTCCGCGAAGGGGAGTCCTTCGAGCGGCGCATCGTGACGGCTGGCCCGCGTGATGGCGACATGGTGGCCATTGCTTCCGGCATCAAGGTTGGCGAGCGGGTGGTCAGTGAGGGTGCCTATCAGGTGAAACTGGCGGAAACCGCGCCTGCAGCCATGGGGCATGGCCATGCGCACTGAAAATACCTCCGTCGTGGCGAGCCTGATTCGCTGGTCGCTCGACAATCGCTTGTTTGTTTTCGTTGCAGCACTCCTGCTGATGGCTTGGGGTGCCTGGCAAACCACACGCATGCCGGTCGATGTCTTTCCCGACCTCACGGCTCCGGCCGTGACGGTTGTTGCTGAAGCGCACGGCATGTCGCCAACCGAAGTGGAGAGCCTGATCACCTTTCCGATAGAAACCGCGCTGAATGGCTCGCCCGGTGTGCGTCGGGTGCGCTCGAACACTACGGTTGGTCTGGCTGTGATTACGGTCGAGTTCGGCTGGGGCGTGGAGGTGCGCGAAGCGCGCCAGATCGTGGCTGAAAAGCTGCAGTTGGCTCGATCTTCGTTGCCGCCTGACTTGCCACCGCCACAGATGGCACCCGCCGCTTCCGTGATGGGTGAAATCATGTTTGTGGCGCTGACCTCGGATCGTGCCAGTGGCTCCGATCTGAAGACGACGGCGGACTGGGTGGTGAGGCGTCGCTTACTGGCTGTGCCCGGTGTGGCCGAGGTGCTGACCATCGGCGGTGATGAAAAGCAGTATCAGGTCACTCTCAATCCCGAACGGCTCTCGACTTACGGCATTACCGTGGATCAAGTGCTGAAGGCGTTGCGTGAGAGCAATCAGAATGCGCCGGCTGGCTTTTATCAGGAGGGTGGGCAGGAGTATCTGATTCAAGGTCTGGGCCGCTTGCAAAAGCCGGAAGATATCGGTGAGGCCGTGGTTGCGATGGTGGGCAACCAGCCTGTGCTGGTGCGGCATCTGGGCGCGGTTGGCATCGGCGTGGGTGTGGTGCGCGGCACGGGCGCGCACAATGGCAAGCCCTCGGTGGTGTTTGCGATCCAGAAGCAGCCCGGCGTCAATACGCTGGAGCTGACCCGGCGCCTTGATGACACGTTTGCCAGCCTGAAGACCAGCTTGCCTGCCGGCATGAAGATTGAAACCAAGATCTTCCGTCAGTCGGACTTCATCGAACGCGCACTCGACAACTTGATGTCGGCCCTGCGGGATGGCGTGATTCTGGTGGTGGCGATTGTCTTCGCCTTCCTGCTGTCCTGGCGCGCCACGGCCGTGACGCTGGTGGCGCTGCCGTTGTCGCTGATGGTGGCGATTTTGATCCTCCATGCATTGGGTGCGTCGCTCAACACCATGACGCTTGGGGGCCTGGCGATTGCGCTGGGTGCTTTGGTGGACGACGCCATTATTGTGGTGGAAAACATCATGCGACGGCTGCGGCAAAGCCTGAGCCTGCCGGAGTCAGCGCGGCTGCCTGTGCGCAGGGTCGTGTTTGAGGCGACGCGTGAAATTCAGGGCTCCATCGTTTTCGCCACCCTGATCATCATGCTGGTGTTCGTGCCCATTTTCTTCCTCACCGGGGTCGAGGGGCGTTTGCTGGCACCGCTGGGTTTTGCCTATGTGGTGGCATTGAGTGCTTCGCTGCTGGTCGCCATTACGGTCACGCCGGTGCTGGCCGAGCGCTTCCTGCTCAAGGACCCGACCGTGCTGGTGCATCGCGAGCCGCGTCTGATCGTGCAGATGAAGGCGTGGTATGAAGGCGCGCTGTCGCGGCTGCTAGAGCGCTGGCAATTAGTCGCTGGCGTCTCCGGGATCACGCTGCTGTTGGCGCTGGTAGCGTTGTTCGGCGCTGGCCGAACCTTCCTGCCAGACTTCAATGAAGGCAGTCTCACGGTGAATGTCACAACGCTGCCGGGCACCTCGTTGGCGGAATCCAATCGCATGGCGCAGCGTGTTGAAGCCATTCTGCTGGCTCAGCCGGAAGTAGTGGCGACGGCCCGTCGCACGGGTCGTGCGCCGGCTGACCCCCATGCGCAGGAAATCTACGCCTCGGAGATCGAGACCACGCTAGCCATGAAGGATAGGGACAAGACCGAGCTGCTGGCCGCGTTGCGCGCCGACTTCTCGACACTGTCCGGCATGAGTGTGGTCATCGGCCAGCCGATTTCGCATCGCATCGATCACATGCTGTCAGGCACTCGCGCCAATATCGCCATCAAGCTCTTTGGCGCGGACCTCTACGAGCTGCGCAAGTTGGGCGAGAAAGTCAAAGGCATTGCTGCCGGGGTTCCGGGTGCGGTGGATGTGGCGCTTGAGCAGCAGGCAGACATCCCGTTCATCACGATCAAATTTCGCCGCGATGCCATCGCCCAGTATGGCCTGTCTATTCGGGAGGTGGCCGATGCCGTCGAGACGGCCTTTGCCGGTACCGAGGTGTCGAAGATCCTTGAAGGGCAGGCGACCTTTGATCTTGTGGTGCGCTTCGATCCCATCGTGCGTGACTCCTTCGAGGCCATGCAGTCGACGCAGATCACGACCGCGAGCGGAGCCCGATTGCCGCTGTCAGCCTTGGCTGAGGTATCTCGTGACCTCGGCCCCAATCTGGTCAGCCGTGAGAATGTGCAGCGCAAGATCGTGGTCATGGCCAATGTCGCTGACCGTGACCTGTCCAGCGTGGTTGAGGATATTCGCGCCCAGGTTGAGCGCGATGTGAAACTGCCGACGGGCTATTACATCGAGTACGGCGGGCAATTCGAGAGCGCGCGTGAAGCGACTCAGACGCTGGCTGCACTGGGCTCGCTGGTAATGGCCGGTATTTTCATGCTGCTCTACCTAGCCTTCCGCTCCACGCGAGATGCACTGGTGGTCATGCTGAACTTGCCTCTGGCGCTGATTGGCGGTGTGGTCGGGATGTATGTTGTTGGCGGAGTGCTGTCTGTGGCCACGCTGATCGGCTTCATCACGCTCTTCGGCATTGCCACGCGCAACGGCGTGATGCTGATTTCGCATATCCGCCATCTCATCGAGGTTGAAGGCATTGAGGATGCGCGTACCGCCGTGATTCGCGGTGCCAGCGAGCGACTGGTGCCCATTTTGATGACGGCGCTGGCTGCTGGGCTTGCCCTGGTGCCACTGGCCCTGGCCGCCGGTGAGCCCGGCAGCGAGATTCAGGCACCGATGGCGGTGGTCATCCTGTTCGGCCTGCTGTCGTCCACGGCGTTGAACATGTTCGTGGTGCCGAGTCTGTATCTGCGTTTTGGCGAGATGACCAAGGGGCGTTAACCGTTGATTGCAATGAGGGGTTATTCCTGAGCGCTTTTTGCTCGGAATAACCAGCTCATTAGCGCAAGTGCGGCGAGTGTGCCCATCACCTGGGCCATCATGAAGCCCGGCACATCGGCAAGGCGTATGCCCGCAAAGCTATCGGTCAGGGCGCGTGCCAAGGTCACGGCAGGGTTGGCAAATGAGGTGGATGCCGTAAACCAGTAAGCGGCGGAGATGAAAGCGGCAACCGCAAATGGCGTAGCGCTGGCTCTGTGGCGAGTGGTGCCGATGATGACGGCAATCAGGCCAAAGCTGGCGACGGCTTCCGCCAGCCATTGGCCGCTACCGGTTCTCGCGTGTTGGGAAAGCTGCCACAGCGGCAGTTCGAACATGGCATGGGCCAGCCAGACCCCGGCGATGCCCCCGACCACCTGCACCACGCTGTAGCTCAGGCCATCGCGCCAGTTCAGCTTGCCCTGCAAGACCTCGCTGAGGCTGACGATGGGGTTGAAGTGCGCGCCCGAAACTGGCCCGAAGGTCAGAATCAAGGCAATCAGACCGGCACCGGTGGCGATGGTGTTGGCCAGCAGTGCCAGCGCGGTGAGATTGCCGCTGAGGCGTTCGGCCATGATGCCGGAGCCGACAACAATCGCCAGCAGCAGCGCGGTGCCCAGCGCCTCGGCGGTGAGTCGTCGTGACAGGGAAAGCATGCTCAGGCTCCGATGCCGGCGATGCGATCCATCTCGGCTTTCAGCGCCGCGCCATCGTGCTTCAGCGTGTCCAGCGGCAAGGCCAGAAAGGCTTCGATGCGGCTGCGCAGAATCCGGTAAGCGGTCATGAAGGCCGCATCGATTTCGGCGTCGGTGCCGGTGGCATGGGCCGGGTCTTCCACGCCCCAGTGCGAGCGCAGCACCGGGCCGAGGTAGGCCGGGCAGACCTCGCCAGCGGCATTGCCACAGACCGAAATCACGATGTCCGGCGTGACCGGCAGGTCATCCCAGGACTTGCTGAAGTAGCCGTCGGTGGCGATGCCTTCGCGCGCCAGCAGCGCCAGCGAGCGCGGATGCACATAGCCGGCCGGTTTGCTGCCGGCACTGAGCGCACGCCAGCCGGCCGGCGCGAGGTGGTTGAAGGTTGCTTCGGCGAGAATCGAGCGGCAGGAATTGCCGGTGCAGAGCATCAAGACATTCATTTCACGGTTCCGTTTTAAGCGTCAGAAGAGGAGGTGCAAGCGCCGTCGCCGCAGACCGGCGCTAGCGCCACCGCGCCGCAGAGCTCGGGGTGGCCGGCGCAGCAGTCATCGGTGAGATAGGCAATCAGTTCGACCATCACGCCAACCTTGGCGCGATAACGCAGAAAGCGGCCCTCGGCTTCAGCACCAATCAGGCCAGCCTGCGACAGCGCCTTCAGGTGGAAAGAGGCGTTGTTCGCCGCCAGACCTTGCTCGCTGGCAATCTGGCCCGCGACCAGACCCGCAGGGCCAGCCTTGACCAGCAGACGATAGATGGCCAATCTCACCGGCGAAGACAGGGATTCAAAGACGAGTACAGCAGTTTCTGAGTTCATGCTTCAACATTACAAGAACTATTGAAATAAAGGAAGCGGCCATGAGCTGGGAACTCACCCAATGTGATGATGGCGTGCTGCGTTGCGGCTGGTGCACGGCCACGCCGGCGTATCAGCAGTATCACGATCAGGAGTGGGGGCGGCCAAACGCCGATGATCGTCGCCTGTTCGAGAAGCTGTGCCTGGAAAGTTTCCAGGCTGGCCTGAGCTGGCGCACGATCCTGGAGAAGCGCAGCAATTTGCGTGCGGCGTTTCATCAGTTCGACTGGGTTGCCATGGCGGCGATGGGCCCGCAGGATGTGGAGCGTTTGCTGCAGGATGCCGGCATCATTCGTCATCGCGGCAAGATCGAAGCCGTGCTCAACAACGCCGGCCGCATGCCCGAGCTGCTCGCCGAGTTCGGCTCGCTGGCCGCCTTTGTGTGGTCGTTCGAGACGCTGATTCCGGCTCAGCCGGAAATCGTCACGCTCGCGCATGTTTGCGCCAACACCACCAGCCCGGCGTCCGATGCCATGGCCAAGGCGTTGAAGAAGCGCGGCTGGAAGTTTCTTGGCAGCACCACCATCCACGCCTTCATGCAGTCGATGGGCTTGGTCAACGACCACCTCAGCGGCTGTGCCTCGCGTGACCCGGCCTTGCTGCTGCGCGATACATTCATCGTTCCGTCATGAGTGGCCGCGATCATGCGTCGCTTGGAAAAATCTGAATTGAGTTGGGAGAGTTTGCCGTGAGTGTGTTGCCCGCTGCTGTAGATCGTCGTGCCTTTTTGCGCCAGTTATTCCTGTTGGCGGGTGCCGCCGGCATGGCTCCGCTGTTGTCGGCCTGTGGCAGCAGCAATGACGGAGCCGCATCGGCAGTGACGGGTGCCAGCCGCCTTCAGCAGCCTCGCGCCGCCGGCCGCTTTGCCAATCTCGGCCCGCTCGGCGAGCCCAATGCTTTTGGCGTGCGCCTCCCGGCTGGCTTCGACATGCGCGTGATCGCCGAGGCCTTGCAGCCGGTGGGTGACAGCAGTTATCGCTGGCACATCTTCCCTGATGGCGGCGGCGTGATGGCCAAGCCGGACGGCGGCTGGTTCTATATTTCCAACAGCGAAGTGCCCGGCTTCGGCAGCCTCGGTTTCACGGTGCCCGAGCTGGCACCGTTGGCGAATCCGCTGGAGCGCCTCACGCCGGGTCTTGGCGGTGCCAGCGCCATCGAGTTTGATCGCGACGGCAACCTCATCGATGCCTTCCAGATTCTCTCCGGCACCACTTTCAACTGTGCCGGCTGCGTCACGCCCTGGCAGACCTGGTTGTCTTGCGAGGAGATTCCCGAGGGGCTGGTCTGGGAATGCGATCCGGTCGGCCGCAGTGCCGCGCAATCACGCTCGACGCTGGGTCTGTTCTCGCACGAGGCGGTGGCGATCGATGCCGGCCGTCGCGTCATCTACATGACCGAAGACATGCCCGAGGGCAGGCTCTATCGCTGGTTGCCGGCGGCGGGCGACTGGCCGGCGGGTGGCCGTCCGGCGCTGGCCAAGGGCCGCTTGCAGGTCATGGATGTGCCCACGGGCGTGGCCAAGGCGCTGACAACACCGCAGCGTGTGGTCTGGCGCGATGCTCTAGAGCCGACAAAAGCGCAGAGCGAACACCGTCGCGAAGACTCGGCGGCGTTTGATGGCGGCGAGGGCATCTGGCTGTTCGACGACTTCATTTTCTTTGCCACCAAGGGCGACAACCGCATCTGGGTCTACGACATTCAGGGCGAGACGCTGGAAGTGCTCTACGACCTCGCCACCGACAGCAACCCAATCCTCTCCGGTGTGGACAACATCACCGTCACCGACCGTGGCGATGTGCTGGTGGCCGAAGATGGTGGCGACATGCAGGTGGTGGTGATTCTGCCGGATGGCCAGCTCAAGCCGCTGCTGCAGATCGTCGGGCAGGACCAGTCCGAGGTCGCCGGCATCGCCTTCTCGCCCGATGGCCGCCGCCTGTATTTCACCAGTGATCGCGGCGGCAATCAGGACATCGGCGGTCAGCGTGCCGGCCTGGGCGTGACTTACGAGTTGATGTTGCCAGCGGGGCTTTGATTCTGGCTCTGGCTTTGAGCCGCAGAGAGCCGCGGCATCACCGTCACTGACACCTCCAGCGTATGTTCGCCGCCGCCGATGATGACGCCGCGCAGCGGTGACACATCGCTGAAGTCACGGCCCAGGGCCAGCGTGATGTGCTGCTGATCGGGCAGCACGCCGTTGGTGGGGTCGAAATCGACCCAGCCAAAATGCGGGCACCAGACCGAGATCCAGGCATGTGAGGCATCGGCCCCGATCAGGCGTGGCTGGCCTTCCGGCGGTTCGGTGAGCAGGTAGCCGCTGACATAGCGCGCCGGCAGGCCGAGCGAGCGCAGGCAGGCAATCATCAGATGGGCAAAGTCCTGGCAGACGCCACGGCGTTGTTCCAGCACAGTGAGCAAGGGCGTGCCGACATCGGTGGCATCGCTGTCGAATTCAAATTCGTTGTAGATCTTCAGCATCAGCGCGTTGACGCCGGTCAGCAGCGTGGTGTCTGCGCCGAAGCAAGGCGCGGCAAAGCGGGCAAAGTCGTGCTTGATGCGCACATAGGGCGACTCCTGGCGGAAGGCTAGGGCGTCGAGTTGCTGCGGGTGCGACAGGGCCACGCCGCGAAAGCGGCAGCGCTCGACGACATCCTGCCAGTTCGGGCTGAGCAGGAAGTTGGGCATGGCGCGGGGCAGCACGGTGATGTCCAGCTCGGCGCTGATCAGCAGTTGCTGGTGCGGCTGGCGGATGTCCAGCCATAGCGCCGGATTGCCGAAGGCATCGAAGTCGGCGCTGCGCTGTTGCGGTGCCGGCGTGCAGTGGATGTCGGCGGCGTGAACCTGCTGCCAGGGCAGTACGCGCGGCTGCAAATGCAGCAGTTGCTGCGACAGCGACACCGGCAGCTGGTAGTCGTACTGGGTGTGATGGCTGATGCGATAGCGCGCGCTCATGTTGAAACCATCGACTGACTCTGCCGCTCGATATGCGCGAAGTACTGCAGGCTGAGCTTGTCGGCGAGGTCCCAGGCGGATTGCTGCAGCGCGGCCAGCAGTTTCGCCAGCGTCGCTAGTGAATGCGGCAGGCGTTGCGGCAGAGCCAGGTCGCTTTCAATCACGGCCAGATCGAGGCTGAGCAGCTGCGCTTCCAGCTGGCTCATCGTGCGATGTTCGGCGCTGCCCACGGCCTTCAGCAGCTGCACGATCTGGCGCAGCTGGAAGGCGACGCTGTGCGGGTTGCCGGGGTCGAGCAGGAGCAGGTCGAGCACCGGGATGAGCTGCGCCGATGACAGGTAGCGGCTGCGATAGGTGATACGGCTGTCGGCGATGTCGAGCAGCCAGTCGAGCGCGGCCTGGCTGTGGCCGTGCGGTAGCGGCAGCGTGTTGCAGAGCAGGGCGCAGAGCTTTTGCAGGCGTTCGATACGGCGCCCGAGCATGAGGAAGCGCCAGCTCTGATCTTGCGTCATGTCGTCGAGCGCGAAACCGGCGAGCGACGACAGGCTCATCAGCAGGCGATCGAGAAAGCCGAGTGCGGCACCGGCCTCTTGAGTCGGATCCAGGCTCACGGCCTCCTGTTCCAGCTCGACAATGGCAATCCAGTTCTCATGCGAGAGCCGGCTGCGCACTTCCGCCGCCGAGCCGATCAGCGCACGCAAGGTGGAGACCACGGACTGACCGTGATCGGCATTGCCGATGCCGGCCAGCAGCTGCGCATCCAGCGTATCTTCGTCTTTTAGCAGGCCGAGTTTCTGGCCGTGATTCATCGCCAGAATCAGCCCCATGCCCTGGCTGGGGTCGGCTTCCAGATAACGGCTCAGCGCCGAGCGGATCAGACGTGCGTGATGGTCGGTGCGTTCGGCATAGCGGCCCAGCCAGAACAGGTTCTCGGCGAGGCGTGAGGGCAGGTAAGGGTCCTGCCGCTGCAGGTCGCGCACGCCGAGGGTGCGCACGCGCGGGAACTCGGTGGCGGCCTGCTCGCTGAAGCAGACCCAGGTGTCTTTGCTGGTGCCGCCGCGCTGCATGGACACGACTTCATCATCGCGCCGGCCGGCGACGCGGGTGAGGCCGCCGGGCATGACTTCGTAGCCATCGGCGGTGGCCACGGCGTAGACGCGCATGCCGGTAGCGTGGCTGTCGAAGCCCTTGGCCTCGCCCTGCCAGACCGGCGCTTGCGCCATCGCCATGGCTTCCTGCGCGAGGTAGGCGTAGGGACGTTCGCGGATGCGCTGACGCATGGCTTGCAGGCCGCGCGCATCAAGATCACGACCAAACACGGGAGCAAAATGTTGTGACGGGAAAGCGCCCTTGATGACCAGCTCCGGCAGGCGCTCCAGCGCTTCTTCCATGACCGGCGGCTCGCCGCACCACCAGGTCGCAATCGCCGGCAGTTCCAGTTTTTCGCCGAGCAGATGCTCGCAGGCCTTGGGCAGAAAGCTGAGCAGGCCCTGCGATTCCAGCACGCCGCTGCCGAGCGCGTTGGCGATCAGCACATTGCCGGCCCGCGCGACAGCGAGCAGGCCGGGCACGCCCAGTGCTGAGTCGCCGCGCAGCTCCAGCGGGTCGCAATAGTCGTCATCGAGGCGGCGGAAAATCGCATGCACGCGCTTCAGGCCGCTCAGCGTCTTCAGATAGACATTGGGCTGGCGCACGCTGAGGTCGTGGCCCTCCACCAGCGGGATGCCGAGGTGGCGTGCGAGGTAGACATGCTCGAAATAGGTTTCGTTGTAGCGGCCGGGCGTGAGCAGCACGATCAGTGGAGGTTCGCCGCCGGTGCGCGCCTGTCGGCGCAGCGTACGCATCAGACTCTGGAAGTAGCCGGTCAGCGCTTCCACGCCGAGTTCGCGATACAGCGCCGGAAAGGCGCGCGCCACCACTTGCCGGTTTTCCAGCGCATAGCCGGCACCCGACGGTGCCTGCGTGCGATCCGCCATGACCCACCACTGGCCATCCGCCGAGCGCGCGAGGTCGACGCCAACCACATGCAGCCAGGTGTCGTTGGCCGGGCGCATGCCGTGGCAGGGCCAGAGGTAGTTGTGGTGGCCAAAGACCAGTTCGCTCGGCAGCAGGCCCTGAGCGATCAGCGTTTGCGGCCCGTAGAGGTCGGCGAGCAGGGCATTGAGCAGGCGCGCGCGCTGGGCCACGCCGCTGGCGATGCCTTGCCACTGGTCTTGCGCGATCAGCTGCGGTATCGGGCCGACACGCCAGCTGCGATCCGGGCCTTGGCTGTCGCCATAAAGATTGTAGGTGACGCCGTTTTCCTGCACCTGGCGATTGACCAGGTCGAAGCGCTGCTGCATCTGCGCCGGTGTCAGCCGGTTCAGCGCCTGGGCGAATTGCGCCCAGTGTGGATGCACCTGCCCGTCGCCCGTGAAAATCTCATGGTAGCGATCGGGCGAGGGGCGCAGCGTGTCTAGCAGATTGGTCATGGCATTCCGGTCAGGTTACGCGGGCGCGTGAGAAACAGTGTCACGGCCGGCGCAAATCTAACATGAAGGGATGCTCCAGGTTGCTGGTCACCGCTTTCGGTGCCATCCAGCCCGGCGTGTGCCCCATGCGGATGAAACGAGCCTGGCGGCGACTTTCGGCAGCATAGGCGTTGACCGGATGATCGTCGGCATTGCTGCCGCCGGGGTGCATCACATGGTGCTGGAAGCCGCCCAGCGAGCGCTTCATCCAGGTGTCGTAAAGGTCGAAAGTCAGCGGTGCATTCACGCCGATGGTGGGGTGCAGGCAGGACGGCGGCTGCCAGGCGCGAAAACGCACGCCGCCGACGAACTCGCCGGTCTGCCCGGTCGGCTGCATGGGCATGGTCACGCCATTGCAGGTCAGGGCGTAGCGTTCGCCGGCCATGCCGGTGACCTTGACCTGCACGCGCTCCAGCGACGAATCCACATAGCGCACGGTGCCGCCGGGGCTGCCTTCCTCGCCCATCACATGCCAGGGCTCCAACGCGTGCCGCAGCTCCACCTGCATGCCCTTGAGGTCGACATCGCCCAGCTTCGGGAAGCGGAATTCCAGGTGCGCGCGGAACCACTCCAGATCAAAGCCGTAGCCGGCGCGACGCATGTCGGTCATGACATCGGCAAAGTCCTGCTCCACGAAGTGCGGCAGCATGAAGCGATCGTGCAGCTCGGTGCCCCAGCGCGTCAGGCGTTCGGGCGCATAGGGCGTCTGCCAGAAGCGCGCGACTAGGCCGCGTAGCAAGAGCTGCTGCGCTAGCGACATCTCGGCATGCGGCGGCATCTCGAAGGCGCGCAGTTCGAGCAGGCCGAGGCGGCCGCTGCTGCTATCCGGCGAATACAGCTTGTCGATGCAGAATTCGGCGCGATGGGTGTTGCCGGTGACATCGGTGAGCAGGTTGCGCAGCAGTCGGTCGATCAGCCACGGCGCGGTGGTTTCGCCCACGGGCGGGAACTGCCGGAAGGCTGTCTCCAGTTCGTAGAGCGAATCGTTGCGAGCTTCGTCGATGCGCGGTGCCTGCGAGGTCGGGCCGATGAACAGGCCGGAGAACAGGTAGGACAGCGACGGGTGGTTGTGCCAGTAGCTGATTAGGCTGCGCAGCAGGTCGGGGCGGCGCAGGAACGGCGAGTCGGCCGGTGTGGCGCCGCCCATGACGAAGTGGTTGCCGCCGCCGGTGCCGGTGTGGCGGCCATCGACCATGAATTTCTCGCTGGTCAGGCGCGTGGCATGCGCGGCTTCGTAGAGATGCTTGGTACGACTGACCAGCTCGCCCCAGGTCGCCGACGGGTGAATGTTGACCTCGATCACGCCGGGGTCGGGCGTGACCCGGAAGTTGGCCAGGCGCGGGTCCTGCGGCGGCTCGTAGCCTTCCATCAGCACCGGCTGCTGCATGACTCTGGCTGTCGCCTCAATCGCGCAGACCAGCGCCAGATAGTCGTCGAGCTTGGTCAGCGGCGGCATGAACAAGTAAAGATGACCATCACGGGCCTGTGCGCAGAGGCTGGTACGGGTCAGGTTCTTGGCTGACTCATGCAGCGCTGGCGGCTGCGCGGCCAGCTTCTGTGCCTCGTGAAACTGCGCCTTTTTCTGACTGGCGTTGGTGAACGGCAGCTGCTCGATCAGGCGCGTGATGATGTCTGGTGGCTGGCGCAGCAACTGGTTGTAGGCCGGCAGCGGTGGCAGTGCCACGCTGGCGTCCTGCGGGTGCACATACGGAAACTCGCTGTCACGCACCCAGGGCTGCGAATCCAGCGGCAAGCGATAGCCAATCGGTGAGTCACCGGGCACGAGATAGCAGGTCTCGTCGCGCAGGAACCACGGCCCGGTCTGCCAATGCTCGCCATCCGCCGTGCGACCCAGCGGCAGCACATGGCCAATCACTGAATCCAGACCCTGGCCAAAGACCTTGGCCAGGCGGGCGCGCTCCAGCGGGTCTTTCAGGCGTGAGTCATCGGGCGTGACATTGCCCGGTAGCTGGCGCTCGCGCCAGAGGTAGTAGAGCGCGTCCTCGTAAGCCGGGAACACGGTCTTGTCGCTGATGCCGAGCGCGGCACTGAGCTTGCCGAGAAATTCGGCGGCTGTTTCTGCGGTGGCCTTGCCGGGCTTGGACTCATCGGCAATCAAGGCGGCATCTCGCCAGGTCGGCTCGCCGTCCCTGCGCCAGAAGCAGTTCAGCGACCAGCGCGGCAGCTGCTCGCCGGGGTACCACTTGCCCTGACCGAAATGCACCAGACTGTTCGGCGCATGCTCCAGACGCAGGCGATGAAACAGCTCGGCGGCACGGATACGCTTGGTCGGGCCGAGCGCGGCGGTGTTCCATTCTTCGCCATCGGGATCATCGACGGAGACGAAGGTGGGTTCGCCGCCGAGCGTGAGACGGACATCGAGGCGCTGCAGGTCGGAGTCGATGACATGGCCGAGCGCATCAATATCCGCCCACTGCTCTTCGCTGTAGGGCTTGGTCACGCGCGCGGTTTCATGGCTGCGGGTGACCTGCATGTGATGCTCGAAGACACACTCGGCCTCTTCTAGCAGGCCGGAGATCGGCGCTGCCGATGACGGTTCCGGGCTGCATGCCAGCGGAATATGGCCCTCGCCGGCAAACAGCCCGGAGGTCGGGTCAAGGCCGATCCAGCCGGCGCCGGGCAGATACACCTCGCACCAAGCATGCAGGTCGGTGAAGTCTTTTTCCGGGCCGGACGGGCCGTCGAGCGATTTCACATCGGCGGTGAGCTGGATCAGATAGCCGGACGCAAAACGCGCGGCGAGACCGAGATGACGCAGCACCTGTACCATCAGCCACGCCGAGTCGCGGCAGGAGCCGGAAGCCTTGGTCAGTGTCTCCTCCGGGTTCTGTACCCCGGGTTCCAAACGGATCAGATAGCTGATGTCGGTGTAGATGCGCTGATTCAGCTCGACCAGAAAGTCGATGGTCTTGCGTTCGTTGCGCGGCACCGCCTCAACATAGCGCTTGAGCAGGTCCGTGAGCGGCAGCGTGACTCGATACGGTGCAAGTTCGCGCGCCAGGGCAGGGTCGTCGTAAGTGAAGGGCCAGGTCTGCGCTTCCGGTTCGAGAAAGAAATCGAAGGGATTGATCACGGTCATTTCCGCGACCAGATCGACCTCGACGCGGAAGTGCCCGGTCTTTTCCGGGAACACCACACGTGCCAGATAGTTTGCCTGCGGGTCCTGCTGCCAGTTCACGAAATGCTCGCCGGGCGTGACTTTCAGGCTGTAGCTGAGAATGCGTGTGCGGCAATGCGGCGCCGGGCGCAGGCGGATGACCTGTGGCCCTAGCGTGATGGCGCGGTCGTAACGGTAATCGGTGACATGGTTGAGCGCGACTTGTATCGACACGATGGCATCCTGAGCGGCGTGATGGCGAACATTATGGAGCAAAGCGCGTGCCATGGCGGTCTGTCACGGTTTTGAAGCTTTTCTGTCATGTTCGGAGCCGAGCGCGTAAAATGCCGCCATCGTCAAAGGCCAGTGAGAATCCTCATGTTTGCTCGTTTCATGCCCAAAGAAGTCAAGTTCTTCGATCTCTTCAATGCCCATGCTCACGAAATCACCCAGGGTGCGGCACTACTGTCGCAGTTGCTGGATGCGATGAATAACAAGCCGGAGCAGGTTCAGCATCTGGCAGATGCTATTGATGCTGCCGAATCTCGTGCCGATCGCATCACCCACGATACCGTGGCGCTGCTGCACAAAACTTTCATCACCCCGTTGGATCGCGACGAAATTCACGATTTGATTTCGCGTCTGGACGATGTCATGGACACCATCCAGGATGTCTCGCAAACCGTGACCATGTACGACATCCGCCGCGCGCCGCCGGAAACACTGCAGCTGGCGGCCATCATCGTCGAGTGCGTGAAGTACATGGTGCAGGGCGTGGGCATGCTGTCGAACATGAAGAACGGCCAGGCCATTCTGGCAACCTGCCGTGAGCTAGATCGTCTTGAGGGCGAAGCCGACCATGTTCTCCGTCAGGCGCTGTCGCGTTTGTTCCGTGAAGACATCGATGTGCGCGAGCTGATCAAGATGAAAGCCATTTATGTGCTGCTGGAGACCGTGACCGATCACGCAGATGATGTCGGCAACATTCTGCAAGCCATTGTTCTCGAAAACGCCTGAGCGACTGCATCATGGATCTCGATAGCCTGAATATGAGTCTTGGCGTCATCATTTTTCTGGTGGCGCTGGCGCTGGTGTTTGACTTCATGAACGGCTTTCACGATGCCGCCAATGCCATCGCGACTGTTGTGTCGACGCGTGTGCTGAAGCCGCATCATGCCGTCATGATGGCCACCTTTTTCAACTTTGTGGCCATTTTCGTATTTCACCTGACTGTGGCTGCCACCATCGGCAAAGGCACGATCGAGCCCAGTATCGTTGATCATTACGTGATCTTTGGCGCGCTGGTCGGTGCCATCGCCTGGAATGTGGTGACCTGGTACTACGGCATTCCCTCGTCCTCGTCACATGCCCTGGTGGGTGGCCTCATTGGTGCGGCGCTGGTGAAAGCAGGGCCGGATGCGCTGATTTCTTCCGGGGTGATCAAGATTGTGTCCTTCATCCTGATTTCGCCACTGGTCGGCATGATCCTGGGTGCCCTGATGATGCTGCTGCTTGCCTGGCTCTTCCGCAAGCAGACGCCGCACCTTGTCGATAGCTGGTCGCGCCGGTTGCAGCTGGTATCAGCATCAGCCTATGCGCTGGGCCATGGCGGCAACGATGCGCAGAAGACCATCGGTATCATCTGGATGCTGCTGATTTCTGCGGGAGTCATGACCAGCTCCGATGAGGTACCGTCCTGGGTGGTGATTTCCTGCTATGCCGCGATTGCCTTGGGCACGGCCTGCGGCGGCTGGCGCATCATCAAGCTCATGGGTCAGAAAATCACCAAGCTGCGTCCAGTCGGCGGTTTTGCCGCGCAGACCGGAGGTGCCGTCATGCTCTTTGCGGCCACCGGCTTCGGCATTCCGGTGTCGACCACGCACACCATCACCGGTGCCATTGTTGGCGTCGGTGCCTCGCGCCGGTTCTCGGCCGTGAACTGGGGCATCGCCGGCCGCATCGTCTGGGCCTGGGTGCTGACCATCCCCTGCAGCGCGCTGATTGGCGCGATCTTCTGGAAGATCGGCCAGTACGTGCTCTAAAGCGCTGGCACATGCTCCAGCGCTGACTCACCTGCCTTTGCCAGGCCGCTGACAATCCGGATCGGATTGCTCAGCAGCTTGTGCACAGGGCAGGCCTTGGCAATCTGCAACAGCCGCTCGCGCGCCTCGGCATCGAGCTCGCCTTCCAGCGTGATGATGCGCGTGATATCGCTGCCATCTGCCGCGACCACCATGTCGAGATGTACCTGCACGCCGGTCAGCGGCCATTGCTTGCGCTGTGCATACATGATCAGCGTGATCGCCGTGCACGCGCCCAGCGATGACAGCAGCAGCTCCATCGGGGCTGGCGCGCTGTCGCCACCACCGACATCGGCAGGCTCGTCGGCCAGCCAGTGATGGGCGCCATCGCTGAGACTGACCTGATAAGGTGTGCCGGCGATGCTGGCGGTAACGGTGTGTGCTGCAGTCATGACGGTTTATCTCCTCGATGTCTTTGCCTGCTTGTACCTGCTCGCAAGCTCGCGTACAACCGGGGTTTCGTTTTTCGACTCTTCAGTCCCGGAGCAAGCCATGTCCTACAACACCCTCGATTACCGTGTCGAAGACCGCATTCTCACGCTGACGCTGAATCGCCCTGATCAGCTCAATGCCTTTACGGTCGAGATGGCCGATGAGCTGGTCGCGGCTTTCGAGCGTGCCAGCGAGGATGATGATGTCGCGGTGATCGTGGTCACCGGTAGTGGCCGCGCTTTCTGCGCCGGCATGGACCTGTCGGTGCCAGGTAATGTCTTCGGTCTCGACGAGACGCAGCAGCCGACCGTGGCCGATATGCACGAGCGCCTGCACGACGCAGCCATTCATCGTGGCGTGCGCGATACCGGTGGCCGCGTGACGCTGTCCATCTACGAGTGCAAGAAGCCTGTGATTGGCGCCATCAACGGCGCAGCGGTGGGCATTGGCGCCACCATGACGCTGGCGATGGACATCCGCCTAGCCTCGGAGAAGGCACGTATCGGCTTTGTGTTCGGCAAGATCGGCGTGGTGCCGGAGGCCTGCTCGAGCTGGTTCCTGCCGCGCATCGTCGGCATCCAGCAGGCTTTGGAGTGGGTCTACACCGGCGACATCCTGACTGCCGAGCAGGCACTGGCGGGCAAGCTGGTGCGCTCGGTACATGCGCCGGATGAGCTGCTGCCGGCCGCTTACGAGCTGGCGCGCAAATTCAGCCAGAACAAGTCGCCAGTGGCCGTCGCCTTCGCGCGACAGATGCTCTATCGCAACGCCGCGCAGCCGCATCCGATCGAAGCGCATCGCATCGATACGCTGGCGATGTTCTACACCAGTCTGGAGGATGGCAAGGAAGGCGTCAGCTCATTTCTGGAAAAGCGCGACCCGGCGTACACCGGCAAGGCCAGTGCCATGCCGGCGTTTTATCCGTGGTGGAACAAGGCCTGAGTCGGCACTGCTGACTCAGGCGTGTCCCCTCTGACTTAGAGGCCGGCGCGTGGCGGGCGGCGATTGCCGCCGCCGGTATTGCCACTGCTGTTGCCACCCGCTGGGCGCGGCCCGTTCGGGCGCTGACCACCGGGACGGCCTGCGCCGGCCGGTTTGGCGCCCGCCGGCTTGCCACCGGCAGCGCCACGCGGCGCCGAGTCACGACGCGGCGGACGTGCTTGCTGCGGCTTGCGCAGCGGCTCCGGCTTGGCATTCGGATCCGGCTCGAAGCCGGGCACGATCACCCGTTCGATCTTTTGGCGGATGGTGCGTTCGATATCCGCCAGCAGCTTGTGCTCATCCACGCACACCAGCGATACCGCCTCGCCGCCGGCACCGGCACGACCGGTACGGCCGATGCGATGCACATAATCTTCCGGCACATTCGGCAGCTCGTAGTTCACCACATGCGGCAGGGCATCAATATCGATGCCACGGGCGGCGATGTCGGTCGCCACCAGCACGCGCAGACGATTGGCCTTGAACTCGCCCAGCGCCTTTTCACGCGCACCCTGGCTCTTGTTGCCATGAATCGCCATGGCCGGAATGCCATCCTTGTCGAGGCCTTCGGCGAGGCGGTTTGCGCCGTGCTTGGTGCGGGTGAAGACCAGCACTTGCGACCACTGGCCATCGAGAATGAGTTTTTCCAGCAATGCCTTCTTGGCATCACGATCGACCGGATAGATCTTCTGCGTCACGCGCTCGGCGGTGGTGGTCTGCGGTGCGACTTCGATGCGCTCCGGGTTGCTCAGCAGCGAGCTGGCGAAGCTGCGGATTTCCGGCGCAAACGTGGCCGAGAACAGCAGGTTCTGGCGCTGCTTCGGCAGCAGCGCGAGGATGCGCTTGATGTCGCGGATGAAGCCCATGTCGAGCATGCGATCGGCTTCATCGAGCACCAGAATCTCCACGCCGCCGAGATCCAATGAACCCTGACCGACGTGATCAAGCAAGCGGCCCGGTGTTGCCACCAGAATGTCCAGACGCTTGCGCAGACGGTCACGCTGCGGGTTGGCGTTGACGCCGCCGAACATGACCATCGAGCTCAGGTTCAAGTCCTGACCGTACTGACGCACGCTTTCTTCCACCTGCGACGCCAGTTCACGTGTCGGTGTCAGCACCAGGGCACGGATGCGATGCTTGGTCGACGGATGCAGAACCGGCGTTGTGCTCAGGCGTTGCAGCAGCGGCAGCGTGAAGCCTGCGGTCTTGCCGGTACCGGTCTGTGCGGCGGCAAGCAAGTCACGACCGGACAGCACGACCGGGATGGCCTGTTGCTGAATCGGGGTGGGCGTGGTGTAGCCGACGGCGTTGAGCGCGCTCAGCAACTCGGGCATGAGACCGAGATCAGCAAAAGACATGGAGTATCCGGGGGGAGCAAAGAAGACCCCTATGGTACTCGAAAGCGACCCTCAGCGGGGCGTGGCGGCGGCGAGCAGCATATCGATGTAGAAGGTGCTTCCGGTCGCTGAGCTTTGGCTGATACCGATATTGCCCTGCATCTGCTGCATGAAGCCGCGAGCAATTGGCAGGCTAAGCCCGAGTCCGGCACGAGATGCAGAGGCGTCATGATGTGTACTGGAGAACTGCTGAAAGACTGACTCCTGCAGATCTTGCGACAGGCCGGGGCCGTGATCAGTGATATTGATACGCAGTCTGTTGGCGGCAATGGCTTCGGTGTTCAGCTCGATGCGGCTGTCATGCGGCGAATAGCGGATGGCGTTATCAATCAGCGTGGAAATGACACGTTTGAGGCGAAAACTGTCAGCCCATACCCAATGTCCTGCCGCCATGCTGGCGGAAGGCAGTCGAATGCGCTGTACGTTAGCTGCCGACTGTAGCTCATTCAGGGCTTGCTGCAGAATGGGTTGCAGCTCATGACTGGCCAGCGGGATATCAATGGCACTGTTGCTGAGCTGCTCAGCATCGAGCAATTGTTGCGTCAGACGCTGCAGGCGGATGCTGTGGCGCAGTGCCATGTCGACAAAGTCCGTAGCATTGGGTGGCAGGCTCACGACCTCAGGTGTCTTGAGCAGGCTCAGAGCGCCGATGATCGCCGTCAGTGGTGTTCGCAGCTCATGGCTCATGACCGATACCAGCGACTGCCGAAGGTGCTCCAGTCGCCTCTGCTGAGTGATGTCGCGAATCACACTGACATAGCGGCTGCCGGATTCCGCGGGCAGGATGGAAATTGCCATGCCGATATCGAATATTGCGCCATCCTTGCGTTCGCCTTTGAGGTCCAGTACGGGGCCGAAGAGGTCGGGGCGTGTGGTGCCCGAGTTGCGTGCCAAGATGCTGTCGTGCCGCGAGCGGTAAGGCTCCGGCATGAGCATCGAGACATTCTTGCCCAGCACTTCATCGGCACTGTAGCCGAACATGCTGAGCGCTGCTGCATTTGCGCGCTGAATGACGCCACGCTCATCAATGCTGATGATGCCATCGCTAATGCTGGCCAGTACCGTGTCCAGATAGATATCGGCATGATGGCTTCCGCTGGTTTGTGCTGCAGCGGTGTGTGGGCGTGGGCAGCCTGATTTGATGTTATTCATGCCATGACTCTAGCGCAGCTGCCGCAGACATGTGTTTGGGTGTTGTTATGCCAGATCAGACTTTTGTCAGTAATGTGTCTTTGCATTGCACAGATACCTTGAATGTCTGATGTCGGCCATCAGACGCCGTGATCCTTGAGCCAGTCGCGAGCCAGTTTCCAGGCATAGTCGGCGGCGGCCTTGTCATAGGTCGGACGGTAATCGGCATTGAAACCGTGATTCAGGCCGGGGAATACCACGATGTCCGAGCCGGAGCCGGACTTCTGCAGCTCGGCGCGCATCTGATCGACCACCGTATCGGGAATGAAGCTGTCGCTGCCAGCGTAGAGCCCGAGCACGGGCACTTTCAGTTCGGCACCGATATCAATCGGGTCTTTCGGCTTGATCTCGGATTTAAGGCCGCTGAGCAAGCCGTAGTAAGCCACGCCAGCCTTCACGGCAGGATTGTGCTGGCTGTACAGCCAGACCATGCGCCCGCCGTAGCAGAAGCCCACGGTGCCGAGCTTGCGTGTATCGGCATGTCCGGAGGCCTTGGCGAAGGCGATGCTGGCATCAATGTCAGAAAACACCTGCGTATCTGGCACCTTCGAGACGACTTGCGACAGGATCTCACCGATATCGGTCATTTTCGAGACATCACCTTGACGCGCAAACAGCTCCGGCGCGATGGCGTAGTAGCCGAGTTTGGCGAGGCGGCGGCAGACATCCTTGATGTGCTCGTGAACGCCAAAGATTTCCTGAATGACGACGATGGTCGGGTGCTTGCCGGGCTTGGCCGGCATGGCGCGATAGGCCGGCATGCTGCCGCCTGCAACAGGCACGCTGACTTCGCCGGCGATCAAGCCGCGTGTGCTGGTGGTGATGGCCTGTGCCAGCAGCGGTGATGACGCCAGTGCAAAGCCGGTTGCCAGTGATGTCATCAGGAAGCCGCGGCGATTAAGCGTGCCGGGCAGGCGGCTTTCAGAGAATGTGGCGGCTTTTGCGTCGCTTTGTTGGAAGTCTAGTGGCTGTAGGCCGTATTGATTGAGTTGCATGTGCGTGGCTCCCGATGAGGTATGCGTGAAACTAGGGTGAAGCGCCACGAAAAACAACTGCACGCCGCAGGCATTTACGTGGCTTGCGCGGGCAGGGATATTTGGTAGAGTCGGACTCCAAAAATAATAACCAAGCAAGCCGTTATGAATCTTCGTTTTGTGCTCTTTCTCGTGATTTCGCTGGCCGCCTTGTCCGGGCTCTGGTGGCTGTGGCCCAAGCCGTCGCAACCGGTGGCTGCGGCGGATACACCCATGGCCAGCGCCGGTCATCTCATTCACTGGCGGGTTCAGGCAGGTCAGCGAGTGCAGGGGCCGGAGAAATTTGCGGTGCGCGTCGGTGACGTGGTGACACTGGAGGTCGCCTCCGATCGCAACGATGTGCTGCATGTGCATGGTGATGATCTGAAGGTGCCGCTGCTCGCTGACAAAAGCATCCGAATTGACTGGACGCCTGTGCACAGTGGCCGCTTCGACATGGAGCTGCACGATGCCGGCCTGACGCTGACACAGGTGGATGTCCTGCCGCGTTAAGCGCCTCTTGTCGGAGCTGTGCTCATGAGTCACTGGCTGCAACGTGCGCTCCTGCTGCTGCCGGCCTTGCCCGGCAGTGCCAGCGCACACTCCTTCGGACAGCTCTATAACCTGCCGGTCCCGCTGTGGATGTACCTCTATGGCGCTGCTGCGGCCTTGCTGGCATCGTTTGTACTGGTCGCGATTTTTCTGGTGCCGGGGCAGGCGCCAAGCGTGTTGCCTGAGTCGCGTGCCCATGAGGCAGAGCCAGGCTGGTGGGTAGCGCTGCTGCGGCGTTGTCTCCCGGCCTGTCGCGGGCTCAGTGTGGCGCTGTTGCTGCTGTGCATGGCGACAGGTTTCTGGGGGACACAGAGTCCGTACCAGAATTTCAACATGACCTTCTTCTGGATCTTGTTCCTGCTGCTGTTCACGTATCTGACCGCATTTACTGGCGATATCTTCCGCTTCATCAGCCCCTGGCGTGTGCTCAGCGATGCCTTACCATCCGCCTGGCGTCAAGGTCGTTTCAAGTATCCCGAGCGTCTCGCCTATTGGCCCGCGTTACTGCTTTATATGAGTTTCATCACCCTGGAGCTGTTTGGCAAGGTGAGTCCGCAGGGTTTGGCATGGCTGCTTCTCGGCTACACCGTGTTCAATCTTCTGGGTGTTTACCTGGTCGGGCAGCGTGTCTGGTTTCGCCATGTCGAACTCTTTGCCGTATTTCTGAGGCTGGTAGCGATGATGGCGCCACTGAGCTGGAGTCGGGGACGGGCGCACTGGCGGATGCCGGGGAGCGGCCTGCTCGGACAGCGTGCCGAAAGCTACAGTCTCGTGCTCTTCATTCTGTTCATGTTGGCTTCCACGGCATTTGACGGCCTGCATGGCACTATCGTCTGGGTCAATGTGTTCTGGGCCGATACCTTCAATATCCTGACGCCCTGGCTGGGTAAGCCCCCGGTCTATTTCTATCTCCAGTTGCGCCCGTGGTACACCGTATACGAAGTGATCTGGCTGTGGCTATCACCCCTGATCTACTTTGCTGTCTTCGGGTTTTTCGTGGCACTGGCGGCGCGTCTGGCCGGTACGCCATGGTCTGTGCGGGAGTGGCTCTTGCGTTCGGCATTCTCCTTACTGCCCATCGCACTGGTCTATCACCTGACGCACTACTACACCTTGATTCTGACTCAGGGCCTGAAGGTCTTCAGTCTGGCATCGGACCCGTTTGGTCGCGGCTGGGATCTCTTTGGAACAGTCGATTGGTTTCGCTCGGCGATACTGCCGGATATGAACTGGGTCTGGCACAGCCAAGTCGCGCTGATCGTTGTCGGGCATATCGCCAGTGTTTATCTGGCGCATCGGGAGGCGATCCTGCTGGCGGCGTCGCCGGGTCGGGCGGCGCTCAGCCAGCTACCGATGCTCGGCTTGATGATGGCTTTCACCGCCTCCGGGCTATGGATTCTGGCTCAGCCCATCAGCGGTGGTTGAGCCGCGTTAACGGCTGACCTTGCTGCAGCGCCCTGATGGTGGCGGCAGCAAGGCCTCGATCGGGACGGCGGTGGCCATGATGTAAGTGCCCAGTGAGTTAGGGTGAAGCAGGTCCGGAAAATAGAATGCCGGATTCGGCTTCATCGGGTCGATCGGGCTGGCCATGGCTTTGTCAAAGTCGGCGATGCCATCGATGTCGCTCTGTGCCCGCAGCATCTCGTTCAGGCGCTGGCGCTCCGGTTCATGGTTGGCTGCGTCCCAAGGTGCTGCTGGCGTATCTTCTCGTGGCATGATGGTGCCGACCACCACACATAAGCCGGCTGCCTGCGCGCGCTTCACCAGGGTCCGGATATCGGCAAATACCTCCGTTGCAGGAATACCGCCACTGAGATCATTTGTGCCTTCGAAAATCAGCACCGCACTCACGCCGGGGCGTTGCAGCACATCGCGCGTGAAGCGCTCCACCGCTGGCGGGCCCTGGTTCAGGGAGGTCTTGCTGGTGCCCTGACGTGTCACCGTATTGCTGTTGATGCCTTCGTTGAGGATGCCCAGTGCCAGATCCTGACCTTGCAGCATCTGCGCGAACCAGTCGGTCCAGCGCGTGTTGCCCAGGGTAAAGGCCCCGTCCGTAATCGAGTCGCCAATCGCGACCAGCGTGCCCGCGCTGTCCGGCCGCAAGACATCGACGCCGCTGACGAAAAACCAGCCCAGCGTGGGTTGCGTGAACGTCGCGCCGGAGGGGTCGCTGGTGGTATCACCGGCCATGGGCAGGCTGACATAGTTCGGACTGAAGGCGACGGCGTGCCAGGTGATGGCGCCGGACTCTCCGACAACATGGAAACTGATGGCGAGGTCATCGCCGGGTGCAAAGGTGAAGCTGACCGGGTCGCTCACGGCCTCCGCACCCGGTGCGACGGTGACCTCTGGCTTGCCGTTGAAGAGCACGGCGGTATCGCTGCCCGGAATAATGGCGGGTGCAACGGCTGCTGCTTTTGCGACCCGTACCGGGCTGAAGACCACCGGGCGATCGCCCATCAGATTGGAGAGACGGATGCGCACGCTGGTGCCGCCGATGGTCGGGTGGACAATCATGCGGAAGCTCTGATCCAGAGCGTGGTTATTGCTGAACAGTGTTGGAATCGGGGGCAGCGGGATATTGCCGGGGAGGGCAATGGGCACGATGTCGCCGAGCGGACCGGCCGGATAAGGACCGTAAGGTGCGGCACCCCAGGCGCCAATCCAGCCAAGGCTGTCGTTTCGTATCGTCGCAGCGGCATTGGTCGACGTTCTGTCGCTGCCACTGCCGCAGCCACCGAGCACCAGCAGCAGGAACACAGTCAGCAGGTGGGAAAATAATTTCAGCATGGGGTCGGTTTCGCGCAAAATTTGCGCAATAGTCGCAGCCGGACCAAGTATTGTCTATGCTTTGTATAATCTTTTTCGGCGCGGCAGCATGAGCCGCAAGGTATTGTCTTTATTGAAATAGTGATGCCATCGCGTACCTGCCCGTCGCATGAAAAGACTGACAGGTACACGCCGGCCTGTGTCAGGGCGTGACGATGTTGAAGCTGCCGTTAGGCTGCTCGAAGAGCGTGAAGAAGCGCACCAGATCGACGCGGCTGCCCTCGACGTTGAGGTCATCTGAAAGCAGGGTATCGCTGATGCCGGCCTTGCCCGTGACCATCTTCAGATAGATCGCGTGCGTCAGCTTCAGCGTGGCGTTGGCCTTGGGGTCGTTGCCGGCGCGATGATGCAGAACCGAGTTCTTCAGGTGCAGCACATAGCTCTGCTTGAGATCGGTGAGCACGAGATTGATGGTGTACTCCTTGCCCTCGGCCTTGTCGGCTTTCAGACGCGCTGCCATGGCGTCGAGGAAGCGCGGCATCGGCGTGCTGCGCAACAGCTCGACCGTGCTGCTCATGTCCAGTACCTGCTTCGGTGTACCGTGACGCAGCTCGTAGGCGCCGGTCAGATAGGCATCGCGCCAGGGCGCTGATTCGGCCTGATAGCCGAGCTGGTCGTAGGTCTTGGCGAGCAGGGCCTTCGCCTCGGCATTGCCGGGCTCGGCAAAGACGAGATGGTTCAGCACCTCGGCGGCCCAGCGGTATTCACCATCGTCGAAGGTTTTCTGCGCCTTCTTCAGTACGGCATCGGCACCGCCCATGAACTCCACATACTTCTTGCCGGCATTCTCCGGCGGCAGCGGATTCAGGTTGGCCGGATTGGCGTCATACCAGCCGAAATAGAACTGGTAGACGGCCTTGGTGTTGTGCGCCACGGTGCCGTAATAGCCACGGCTGGAGAACACCTTGCTAAGGCTCGGTGGCAGCTTGACCTGCTCGGCGATCTCGCGCGAAGTGAAACCTTGCAGCGCCAGATGCAGTGTTTGATCGTGGATGTACTTGAAGGTATCGCGCTGTGATTCCAGCAGCGCATGCACGCGCTCCTTCCCCCAGACCGGCCACTGATGGCTGCCGATATAGACCTCGGCATCGCCAAACAGGTTCAGCGCCTCGTCCAGATAGCCGCTCCACTTCAGCGCATCACGCACCTTGGCGCCGCGCAAGGTATAGAGATTGTGCAGCGTATGTGATGCCAGCTCGGCACCACAGAACGCCTTCAGCTCCGGCAGGTAGAAGGTCATTTCTGCGGGGGCTTCCGATGCCGGCGTGTTCTGGAATACGAAGCGCAGGCCGTCAATCGTGAGCTCCTGACCGGTGTGCGTGATCAGCTCGGTCGGTGCCAGAATGCCCACGGTGCCATAGGCCGGCGCCTTGCCCAGACCGGTGTCGATGTGGCCGCGCGGCGTGTGCGCCAGCGACTTGCCGTACATGAACATGGAGCGGCGCAGCATGGTCACGCCGGCCAGCACATTCTCACTGGTGGCCTCTTCCATGAAGCCATCGGGCGCGATGATGCGCAGCTTCTGCTGGCTTGCCTGTTCGGCACTGACAATACCGAGCATGCCGCCAAAATGATCAACATGGCTGTGCGTGAAAATCACCGCGACGATGGGCTTGGTGCCCAGATGCTGGCGTGCGAAAGCGATGGCGCGTGCAGCAGTCTCCTGCGCCGTCAGCGGATCAACGATGATCCAGCCGGTGCGACCCTCGATGATCGTCATGTTGGAAATGTCATAGCCACGCAGCTGGTAAATGCCATCCCGGACCTTGAACAGGCCGTGGATATTGTTCAGCTGCGCCTGTCGCCACAGGCTCGGATTCACACTGTCCGGCGCGGCACCTTTGATGAAGTCATAGCTGGGCATGTCCCAGACGGTGCTACTGCCATCCTCGGTGGTGCGCAGAATCTTCAGCATCGGATCGCGGGCGATGAGGCCGCGCTCGGCATCGGCAAAGTCCTGCTTGTCGTTGAAGTCGAGCTCGTCGAGAACCTTGGCATTGGCCTCGCGGGTGGCGGCGGTGGCGGCGGTGTGGCCTTGGGCATCGGCTCCGGCTTCATGCGTGGACTGGCCGCAGGCGGCGAGGGTGCAGCAGAGAGAGAGTGCAAGCAGTCTTGAAGCGTTCATGGCGTGCCTCGGGTGCAGACGGTGGCGGGCGGTTGAGCCTCGCTCGTCGTTTCTTGTTGGTTGTGCGACCGGCTGAGACTAACCGGTTGCTGGCCGGCGGCCAAGAAAAAACCCGCCAGGCTTTGCGCCGGGCGGGTTTCAGGTCTTGCAGTATGGTGGAGATGGCGGGTAACCGATATCTAACGACCAAACCCAGTATCTATGCGGCTTCCAGCGGTAGGTGGACGGCCAATGTATCCAGTGATGTATCCATAATATGGTACCTAATCATGCTACTGCGGTATTCCAGCTGAGCACAATACAGATACCGAAGCACTTGCGTTGGTCGTATGCCTTCAATGCTTTCTTTAGTTCGTCAGTGAGCTTGAAGAGGCCATCCGCGGTTTCTATGGACTGGTGAACCGCTGCTTGTTCCAGATTGAACAGACCTACTTTGAGCTCTTGCTTAGGAGGGTGGCACACCGGCTTGCGCTGGGGAGTGCAATACGTTTAACTTACTTTTTAAAGTCGCTACGTAGCCCGTCTTGAGGCCTCAACAGTGCACGCATAAATTTGTGTTACTCTTCGAAAAAGCCAATTAAGGGATGCGCGGCGCGCGAGCACATGTCAAAACTTTTACCGGTTCGGCTCGAAAAAGAGCCTCTTATCGAGGCGGTATGTGAGCTTCGCGTTCTGAGTAATGTGGCTCTGAATACATACTTCCCGGGCATACTTCTTGCGAAGCATCCGACGGGCGTCACAGATCTTCGGCAGTTGCCTGCGATGATGATTCCTGAGCAAGTGCGAGCGGCCCAAGCAGAGATGGCTTTTTCGCCACTTGTACAGCTGCGATTTAAAGGCATTTTGGTCATGGTTGGAGAGCGATCACTTACTGTGGCTAACCCCGCGCCTTACTTGGGCTGGGCTGCTTTTAAAGCGCTTATAGTAGAAGTATTCACTGTTTTGCTCGATGCAAACCTTGTCAAAATGATCGAGCGATATTCCCTCAAATATACGAATGTATTCAAGGAAAATGAAACGCCGGAGCCACGGTCAGCACTGGCATGGAAGTTTGAAATCGCCGACCTTGCTCTCAAAGCAAACACCACAACTTTGCGCACAGAGACAGTAGTCGACGGCTTTCTGACCATTATTACTATCAGTGGCACTGTCACTGCGCAAGCCGAGGGCGTAGCGCCTATGCAGGGCGCATTAGTAGACATCGATACGATTTCCCAAGGCCAGTCACAAAGCCCTAAGGATTTTGCTAGCTCGATGTCCGTCGCCCTAGAAAAAGTTCGTTTAGCCAATAAGACTGTATTCTTCAAGTGTCTGACTGACGAGGCAATTGATGCACTCAAACCTATCTATAAGTAATAGAGGCGCTTTCAGTACGCTTGGTAGCTCGATAGTAGCTATGGCCAGCTTTTTGGCCGTTCCGTCTGCTGCGGCAGCGCCGCAATATACCGATCTGCAGGATCCTGTATTCACAGAATATGCTACCTCCGATACTTGGCGGTCATCAGTGGTCAAGCTCGGGCCTGTCTCGACCCTTGTAAGCGACGCTGCAAAAAGGGTCATAGGTGAGGTTGGGCTACTGCGTTTGAGAGATTTCATTCAACTGCAGGCTGGTTGGGATGGAAGGGCTAGCAAGCCCCTGAATCTGAGCTCGGTTACAGCGTTTTCATCCTTCTTCGATAAAACCCGGTTTTGTCCAGCCAAAATGGGCGTCTTTATGTCTGCTCAGGGCAATGTCGTTGTTAATTGGCCTGATGCGGCGGGTAGGCTTGTAGAGTTGGAGTTTAATTCTTTGAGAATTGACTACTTTATCGAGAGTAGTGGTGTGGAAGAGTCAGTTGCTATGGGCACTAGTGGGTTCAACCAAATACTGGACGCGATTAAGAGGCACGAAGCAGCCTGATGGCGAATGGCGACTTGATTGACGGTAGCGAGGAGGTCATTCGTGCTGCTATGCATCCATATTGGGATGCGAACCTAGGGCGGGCAACGCCATCTGCTTTCACCTCAACCGAGGTGTCCGTAAGCAGGCTTGCCATCCTTGATCTCGATCAGATCGTCTCGATTCTCAAGAGGGACTTTAATAACAGAATGCACTCTGATGGTGAGTCCAAGGAGATACGGTCTCTGGGGCGAGCGCGAGTATCTGACATCATTCAGGTGGTCGACACTCCGCCAGAAGAGCCTAAGGGGAACTTGCCTAATGTAGTCCTGACCGTGGTGGAGGACAGCATCGAAAACGAAAATGATATCCCTGATAATCCTTCGCATGCGCTAATTTGCAGTTGGGACCGTGCGGAGCCTACTAGGCCTAGAAAAATCCCTCGTGGCATAGCTAATCGTCTGCTTGCCCTATTTACGTGGGAAACCCTACCTAGGGAGCCCGGAGATAGCTCCGGTGGTGGCGATGCGGTCCCCAGTTAATTATGTAGATGTAGCCTTCCTTAGTGACGATTTGGCTCGAAATTTTTGCTCACTTCCCCCATGTCGCCAGTGCCTTCTCAGAAGCGATATAATCATCCTTGATTCGATAAATAGTTGAGCGAGATAGCCCGGTTTGCTTCGCCAGCTCCATTGCCCTCATACCATGGCCAAGGCCGTCGCGAACGGTAGCAAGTTGTTCGCGGTTGTATGCCGGTTTCCTTCCCTTGTACTTGACCTCTCCCGCGAAGGCCTTGGCGTGCTCTATGCCGGCCCTTTGGGCGATCTTGGTGGCTTCCCCTTGGGCCTGTGCCATGGCTGACATGAACGCCACCAGCGTGTCTCTGACAGCCTTCTGCATGGGGTCTGTAGTGCTGCCATCGAATGTCATGGCGTTGATAACGGTCTTGATGATGACCCCTCTCCCCAGCAGCTCCCTGATGTTGCAGGTTACATCCTCGTAATTGCGGCCGAGGCGGTCAATCCAGCGAACCACAAGGGTATCCCCGGCTCTGAGATAGCCAAGCAGTTCCTTGCCTGCCGGTCTGTCGGCTAGCTTCTTATTGATACCCGACTCGCCATCATCCGTGAATATGCGATCAAATCTGTGGCCTGCCTCTTCGGCCTGCCGTTGCTGATGTTCGATGGTCTGGTCGGTGGTGGAGACACGGGCATAGAAGACGGTATACATGATTTGTCCTTTAGGGTGTTTCCCTAAGACTATCCGTGTCTTTTGATGCGGTCAACCCTATCGGGACGCTTATGGGGTCCAGATAAATGTTTCTCAGGGGTATACCCTAAGGAACATTGCCGCCATGACTCCCAACTGAGTTGGCAACCAAAGCGCTGCGTCGCTCAGTCTGCACAGAACGAAACACCATTGGGGTCTCTTGCAAAAGAGCCTCCGCAGCGGGGGCACCGCATCCCCTTAAACCATGCCGCCAGCGGGGTGCTAAAGTGGGTTTCACAAACGAACCGGCGGCGCTGGTAGACATCCAAAGAGCGAGGCAGTAGGCAGGTGCCTTCCTCCAGCACTGGGGCATGGAAATCCTCACAGTGGACGCAGTAACCGGTGCGCGTAGCTCCTGCGCTGTTGGCGGAGTCGCCCGGACTAATGGTTGCCCGCAGTCCGCAGTCCTCACAGAGGTGTTCAGAGAATGTCGCCATGGTGTCGCTCCGGACTCTCAGCATCACTCGTGGATTGATATACCTTCCCGATGCATGATGCTATTCAGCTTTGTGTAAGCAGCATGGATATAGCTCCTTGCTTTGGTGAGCTCGCATACCCCCACTAGAAAACCTATCTTAGGTTGAACCCCATTTTGTAGTAGTCAATGCCTTCGTCAATCATGGTGACATCCAAGATTGTGTGCGCCATGTCCCGGGATTTTTCATGGCCAAAACGCTTAGCCAACTGCTCCTCGAACTCCTCGCGTAAGTGCATGGCGATAGTGTCCATCATGTGTTGCAGTTCCTCTTTTTCTCTAATATCTGGGACATTGTCCCGGAGCCATGTTGCAGCAACGACTGCCGCTGCATATGGCCCTAGCCCTCTTGCCCTGAGTCGAGATAGAAGCTCCTGCCAATCCCTCGCAACATGTACCGTAGCGCACGCGTAGGGGGTTGCTAGGCGGTTCCCGAAGCGTTCAGTGCCCATGCGAGTAATGTAGAGCCGTACCTGTGTCCCGTAGCTTGGTGCCTTGAACACTAGAAACATGATGTAGGCTGCCGCGAGCACTCCGAATAGGCTGAATAATGACGACATGAGGGGTGGCTCCGTGCTTGATTGGGTGGTCATGGTCTCACAGTAAAATCCTATTTTGGGTTAAATCCTGTAGCGGGATTATTAACGGAGTCGTTCTATTAGCCGGCGACTCACCTTGACCTCAATTTATGCAGACTCTTACAAGCAGATGCTTCTTTTACTGAAGCACGCAAGGAAGGCTGCGGGCTTCAGCCAAGCCCAGCTCGCGGAGCGCTTAGGGAAGCCGCAGTCGTATGTGTCCAAGTCGGAGAATGGGGAACGGCGGCTAGATGTGATCGAGTTTCTGAATGTGTGCCGGCAGCTTGGCCTTGACCCTTATGTGTTGCTCAGGGAAGTGGAGGCCGCCTGCTCTCGGTAAACGCCCCAGAGACCCCCGGTACGGGGGGGACTTGCGCCTTGAGGCGGTCGAGGTGGGCTTTCACATCTTCAGCAGAAAACCTTTCTTGAGCCCCCTCCGTGTGTACATGGTGTACAGGCAGCCCTATCTAGGGATGTACAGCTGGGTGAGCCGGCAGGTGGTTTTGAGGGGGTTTTCAGCTGGGCCTCCCTAGATATCCTCCCTGCGGTCCTCCGCGATGTCTGCACGCCGTTGTTCCGCCACCTCCTCCAGCTCGGCTATATTTAGTTGATTAACGACCTCTCTGACGAGTTGGCAGTCATAAATGGAGAGTGCCATGGCGAGGGTCTCCTTCTTGCGGTAAGAAAGCCTGCCGAATGTGCCCAGTAAAGTATTGGCCATCTCCCGGGCCTCCTTCGCTTGCTCCTCCTCAAAGTTTGCATCGTCCGGTGTCGCGCCTCGCGCTAGCCCCAATGCTCGTTTCCATGAAAGCTCGCTGAGGTCTTCCTCGGAGTCATCCTTTCTGAGCATCCCCGCTACTTTTCTCATCCCGCCTATGGTGCTTGTGGCCACGCCTGCTGCTTCTGCCAGCTGAGCCTTCGAGCCTCCTGCAAGCAAGGTCAGCCTCCAAGCCGCATTCAGGCGCTCGCTTTTGTCCATTTGCAGCGTTGGCCTGCAATTCGCCTTCGCCCCCTCTAGCAAGGCTTCTTCTAGGGTTCCCGTGAGGCAGCTAACAGCTATTTCTTCACTCCCCCAGTCCGCTGCCCTATAGGCCTCTAGGCGGTGGTGCCCATCAACCACGACCCAACCCGTACCGGCCCACCAGACCAATATAGGGGCTAGCATGCGGCCGTCTTTGGGTGTCCTCGCCAGCTGGCGTATGTGCCACCGGCTCTGGTGCTTTGACGGGTCTCTGTGTTGGAAGACTTTCTCCACGACAACGATGTCGCTTGCCCGTAGCGTTACGGGAAGAGGGGTCGGGGTGGCCCATCCTCGCTTGACTTGCTTTTCAATGGCCGTTTTGGCTTTGCTTGGCGAAGCTGTGCTTCTGCCAATGCAACGAAGTGCTTCAACTCTGGGGTCTGCTTGGGATGAAGCGCGGGTGCCCTCTGTGGGCCTCCTAGGGGTTTCGATGTGTTCCATAGTGGTTACTCATAGGCAGCCGCCATCGCCACAGCCCCTGTTAGTGGGCATGGTGCGAAGGGCTTGGGGGTTGTGGGAGGAGCTTCAAGGGGAGGGTTAGAGCCCCTTGTTATCCTATGGAGGGACTCCATGCCCCTTGGCGATGACTGCTCTTGGCCGGCTACGGGATGGGGCTTAAGTCCAGCTCGAAGGTGATGCTGTCCAGCAGTTGCTGCTTGTGTGCCAGCTCCAGTGTCCCTTGGTATCCCCTGACGACGGCTGACTCAGGCCCAGCATGGCCGGTGATGTCGTTTATGGAGCCAACCCTCAGATTCTTGGCACGGGTTTCGATGGTGTGCCTGAAGGCGTGGAAGCCAGTGAGTGTTTTTCCCGGTGTTTCGTCACGGAGCCCTGTTTCCCTCAGCAAGTCGCGGAACCACTCTTCAGCGCTCCCTGCTGCCCTACGATTCTTTGGCTTAAATGTCGGGAACAAAAGCTGTGCACCTTCACTGCGTACACGCTCAAAGTAGCTCAGAAAGTCCAGCTCCAGCAGTGTGGCGTGCAGTGGCACATCCCGCCTAGAGACCTTGTTCTTGATGGATTTAGTCACCCGTGGGTCCGCATTACCTTCGCCAGTAATACTGAAGTACCAAATACCTTCCTCATTTCGCAGGACATCTGTCTGCGGGTTAATTTGGCAGACTTCATTCACTCGCGCCCCCGTCAGCAGCCCTACTAGGGGCAGCCAAAAATACGCTTCTGTCTGCGTGTTTTGCCTAGCATTTTGCAGCTCCTCCCCCTCAAATAGTCTCTTCAGCTCTGCGGCAGTAAATGCACGCTGCTTCCTTTCAGTCTCGCCTCTGCTGCCCTTGTACGCTTCCTTCTCGACTGATAGATACCCCGGAAAGCCTTGCCCCCCAAAGCTGCGTTTGGAGCTGCTCAGGTAGGCACTGACAGTGGCCTTGTAGGTGTTCTCGAAGGTTCCCGGTGCAATGCACAGCTTTGTGGGCTGTTCCAGCATCAGGTCGCGGGGGTGCTTGCCCGTTTTGGCGCTAACTTTCGACCAGTATGCAGGTAGCCGGCAGATGTCTTGACAGTATCGCTCTAGCTCGACTTGCTGGAGTTCGTGGACGGGTTTGTCGCCCAGCATCAGCAGTAGCAGCCTAGTTCCCACATCGTATTTGCGGTACATAGACTTCGCTTTGTCGTGGCGGGCAAGGAAGTGCTGAATGGTTCCCGAGAGCGTTAGAGAGCTATCGCCTGTGGGGGCTTTAGGGGGTGCTGGCGGGGTTGTGGAGGGCGGAGGAGGGGTGTCTATGGGTTTGCCCTTATCGCGCTCTCTGATGGCTGCCGTGGCCCTTGCCTGAGCCTTCATCAAAGCCGTACTGAAGCGTCTGCGGTCAGGCGAGTCTTGCGGGAGGTCATAGCCGTTGCAGGTCAGCCAGTCTTCAATCACGGCACTCGCGTGGTCGTCTAGCATCCCTCTTGAAATGGCGGACTTTCCCGACTCCTCGGCCTCCTTTGTCCACTCTTGCATCCTTTCCCACAAGTCATCATCTACGCCGTCGCTTCTGATGCTTTCGTCGGCGGATAGTCGTGAGTGGATAGCCATCTCGACGAGGTGCTGAATCTCGGGGGTGCTGATGGATGTCTTACGGGGCTCTTTGGTGGCGCGTAGGGCGTCCCATTCGGCATGTAGCTCGGCATTCTTTTGAGCACAAAGGCGCTTGGCTTCTTTGAGGTCTCTTGTGCGGAGGCTCTGCTTGATGAGCTGCTTGGGGGCGTAGTGGGGCAGGAGGTCAACCGGCACTCGCATTTGAAATGCATAGATGCCGGATGCCCCTCTAACGAGCCCAGTTTGTTTTGCCAATTTCTCAGTCATCCTAGGACAATAGCAGGAAAGTATCCTGAAATGTATCCACTCAGACCGCTTGAAAGGCGCTTAAACACTGGGCTTGCTGTTACAACAACAAGTTACAACTTAGTTGGTGGAGATGGCGGGTATCGAACCCGCGTCCGCCAGCACTCTACCCTCGGATCTACATGCTTAGTCTTCTCTATTGATTTAACCCGACACGGCCCGAGAGACAGGGCATGGAAGGCGATCCTCTAGGGTTTTAGCGACGCAACACGAGGCGGGTTACGAAGCGATCCGGTATTTTTTGCGCTGACCGCCCCCGCATACCGGCATGCAAGTTTGGTCATAAGCCGGGATTAGGCGGCTAGTGCGTAGTTTTCGTCGTTTGCGACTATTTTTTTGGAGCGTTTATTTAGGAGAGACATTCCACTCTCCGCATGCACCTGCGGGCTTCATAACCAGCGTCGAAGCCATGTCATCCCCAGAGCAGGCCTAGTGTGCGCCCACGGCCGGGACTTGTCACTAGCGTCTGTGTCCGCTTGCTCCCGACTGCATGGTCATTTACTGTTCGCGCAGTCAAAAACAACAAGAGATGCCGACGATGCGTCCGACTGCGATCAAGTTTTCTGCGCTCAGCCTGGTGTTGGCGCTCACCGCCTGCGGCTTCGGCAGCGATAGCTCCTCCTCTGCTCCAGGCGCACCGCGTACCGGCAGCTACGATGCCCGCATCGTGCGTACGCAAATGGGCATCCCGCATATCACCGCCAACGATTTCGGCAGTCTCGGCTACGGCCAGGCCTATGCCTTCGCCGAAGACAATCTCTGCGTCATGATGGAAGACTTCATCACCAGTCGTGGTGAGCGTGCCCGCTATTTTGGGGCCGATGGCAGCTATCGCATCGAGCCCAATGGCTCCGTGGCGGACAATGTCTCCAGCGATTTCTTCTGGAAATTCATGCTCGATGATGCCGCCTGGCAGCGCACGCGCAGCAAGACCGAGCCGCAGTTCCGCGAGTTGGTCACCGGCTATGTCGCGGGCTTCAATCGCTATATCGCCGAGCTGAAGGCAGGTAAGCATCCGGGCCGTCATGCCGCCTGTGCCAAGGGCGAGTGGCTGCAGCCGATTGTCGACGCCGACATGTATCGCCGCTTCGTGCGCTTGTCGATTCTGGCCAGCAGCTCGGTCTTTGTCAGCGAGATTGCCAATGCCCAGCCGCCGGCCATCCCGCCCAGTGTCGGTGCCGCGCGCAGCACGGCCAAATCGCAGGTGCGCCTGGCGTCACTGAGCGAGCGGAAGCGCGCGCTGGCGCGGGCTCCCGGCCCATTTGCCGACCTGCAGCAGAAAGACCATTTCGGCAGCAACATGTACGCCATTGGCAAGAATGGCAGCGCCAGCGGTCAGCCGATTGTCTATGGCAATCCACACTTCCCGTGGCGCGGCACCGAGCGCCTCTACATTTCGCACAACACCATTCCCGGCAAGATCGACATCATGGGCTCATCGCTCTACGGTGTGCCGGCGGTGCTCATCGGTTTCAATGACAAAGTGGCTTGGAGCCATACGGTATCCACGGCATACCGCTTCACGCTGTATGAGCTGAAAGTGAATCCGGTGAATCCGACACAGTATCTCTATGAAGGCGGTCTTCGCGACATGACGGCGGTACCGCTGAAGGTGCAGGTCAAGCAGGCAGACGGCAGCCTTCAGGAAATGACGCGTACGCTCTACAAGAGCCATTTCGGCCCGATGATCACGCTGTCGGCTTCCGGCGTGCCCATCCTGCCGTGGGCCAACGGCCTGGCGTACACCCTGCGCGATGCCAATTACGAGAACGACCGTCTGATCAATCAGTTCGGGCGCTGGAACATGGCGAAGAGTCTCGATGACTTCATCGGCCTGCACAAATCGATTCTGGGTGTGCCCTGGGTCAACACAGTCGCCAGCGGCCCCAATGGCAGGGCCTACTATGGCGATGTCACCGTGGTGCCGAATGTTACCGATGCCCAGGTCAGCAGCTGCAGCACGTCGCCGCTGGGGCTGGTGGTGGCACAGGTTGCGCCCGGCCTGCCCTTGCTCGATGGTTCGCGTGCCGCCTGCGAGTGGGGCACCGATGCCGATGCGCCGGCACCGGGCATCTTCGGTAGCAAGAACCTGCCCACGCTGGTGCGCGATGACTATGTGCACAACTGCAATGACAGCTACTGGCTGACCAATCCGAAGGCGCCGGTTACCGGCTTCAGCCGCATCATCGGCGATGAAGGCACGGAGCGCTCGCTGCGCACCCGCCTGTGCATCCTGCAGGCTGAGCGTCGCCTCGCCGGTACGGACGGTCGCCCGGGCACCACCTTCACAATTCCGGCACTGCAGGACATTGCGCTGTCCAGCCAGATCTACTCGGTCGAGCTTGCTCGCAAGCAGGTGCTCGACAGCCTGTGCACCCAGCCACTGCTGATCGGCAGTGCCGGCCCGGTTGCTGCCGGCGATCAAGCGGCTGCCTGCGCGGTACTCACAGCGTGGGATGGCAAGGACAATCTGGCCTCGGTCGGCAGCCATGTCTGGCGCGAGTTCTTCCGTCGTGCCGTCGGCAATCTCGGCGGCCTGCCCGTGGGCTTGCCGGCCACGCCGCTGACCGGCATCTGGCAGAATGCCTTTTCGGCCAGCGATCCGGTGAATACGCCGAACACCCTCAACACCAACAATCTGCAAGTGCAGCAGGCGTTTGCTGATGGCATTGCGGCGGTGAAGGCCAGCGGCATCCCGTTTGACCGTCCGCTTGGGCAGATTCAGTACTCCGGCGTACAGAAGAATTCGCGTATTCCGATCTTCGGTGGCGAGGGCAGTGTCGGTGCCTTTACGATTGTTTCCACACAGGGTGAAAATCTCACCAAAGACGGCTACGGTATCGTCTTTGGCAACAGCTATATCCAGACCGTGACTTGGGATGCCAAGGGGCAGCCACAGGCGGAGGGCTTCATCACCTATTCGCAGTCGACAGACCCGGCCAGCCCGCACTACGACGACTTCACCAAGGCCTACAGCCAGAAGAAGTGGCAGAAATTCCCGTTCAGCGCGGCTGACATCAGCCAGCAAAAAATTTCCGAACTGCATTTGCAGCAATAACCCGAGAGCCTGACATGACCACCATCCAGCAAGCCTTTGATGCCCAGCGCGACACCGCCCTGCGTCTTCGCCAATCGACACTGGCCGAGCGCAAGGCGAAAATCCTGAAACTGCGCGATGCCATGCTCAAGTATCAGGACGAAATCGTGCAGGCCGGCTGGGCCGACTTCCGCAAGCCGGCCGCCGAGGTCGATCTCACCGAAGTGCTGCCGGTGGTCGCCGAAGCCAACGATGCCATGCGTAACCTGAAGGCCTGGATGAAGCCGAAGGGGGTCTGGCCATCACGCATGATGATGGGTACCAAGGGCTATATGCAGTACGAGCCGAAGGGCCGCTGCCTGATCGTGTCGCCGTGGAACTACCCGGTGAACCTCAGCCTGGGGCCGCTGGTTTCGGCCATTGCCGCCGGCAACACCGCCATCATCAAGCCTTCCGAGATGACGCCGCATGCATCGGCCATCATCAGCAAGATCGTGCGTGAAGTGTTCGATCCCAGCGAAGTCACCGTCATCGAGGGCGAGGCGCCGGTCGCGCAGGCACTGCTCGAGCTGCCCTTCGATCACATCTTCTTCACCGGCTCGCCAGCCATCGGCAAGGTGGTCATGGCGGCAGCGGCCAAGCACCTGACCAGCGTCACGCTGGAGCTGGGTGGCAAGTCGCCGACCATCGTGGATGAAACGGCGGACATCGAGCTGGCGGCGAAAAATATCCTCTGGGCCAAGTTCACCAACAATGGTCAGACCTGCATCGCCCCCGATCATATTTATGTGCACGAAAAGGTGCGTGGCGCCTTTGTCGACGCCTGTGCGCGTGTGCTCAAGGATGTCTACGGAGCCAACCCGCAAGCCAGTGATTCGCTGGCACGCGTCGTCAACTCGCGTCACACCGGTCGTATCGGAGCCTTGCTGGAAGATGCCGTGGCCCGTGGCGCGAAAGTGCTGGCTGGCGGCCAGACCGACATGGGCGACAGCTACATCGCCCCGACCTTGCTCGGCGACATCCCGGCCGATGCCCTGATCATGCGTGAAGAGATTTTCGGACCGCTGCTGCCGGTGATTTCGTTCAGCAATCTGGATTCGGTGATCGCGCGTATCAACGCCGACCCCAAGCCGCTGGCGCTCTACATCTGGAGCCGCACCGAGGCCAATATCACGCGCGTCATGCAGCAGACCAGTTCGGGTGGAGCCTGCATCAACCATTGCGTGGTGCAGTTCCTGCACGGCAACCTGCCGTTCGGTGGCGTCAACAACTCCGGTATCGGCAGCGCTCACGGCCATCACGGCTTCAAGACCTTCTCGCACGAGCGCGCCGTGGTCCGCACGCGCATCATGCTGGCGAAGATGTTCTTCCCGCCCTATACGCCGTTCACGCGCAAGCTGATCTCGATTTTCCTGAAGACGGTTTAAAGTCCGAGCTGGCGACCTGCACCGAGCAGTGTTGCCACGCCCAGCACCGCGAAAATGCCTGCAGCCACGCCATGGATCCAGCGTGTCGGCAGCGCATTGGCGATGCGGTCACCGAGCAGCACGGCCGGCACGTTGGCCAGCATCATGCCTGCCGTCGTGCCCAGTACCACAGCGAGCAAGGACGGATACTGCGCGGCCAGCATGATGGTGGCGATCTGTGTCTTGTCGCCGATTTCAGCCAGAAAGAAAGTAGTCAGCGTGGTGGCGAAAATGCCGAAGCGGCTCAGTCGCGCCTCTGCATCGTCAATCTTGTCCGGCACCATGATCCAGGCCGCCATGGCCAGGAAGGAAATGCCCAGTCCATAGCGCAGTGACTCCGGCGAGAGTTGGGTGGTGATCCATGCGCCAAGGGCACCGGCCAGGCCGTGATTGAGCAGCGTCGCGACCAGAATGCCGAGGATGATCGGGACAGGCTTGCGAAAGCGCGCGGCGAGAATGAAGGCCAGCAGTTGTGTCTTGTCGCCGATTTCAGCGAGCGCAACAATGCCGGTCGAAACAAAGAAAGCGTCCATGGGTGAGCCTTGAGTGAGGGTTAGCCGCGATCTCTCATGATGCGACCCTTCTCGCGGGCCCAGTCACGATTCTTTTCGGCATCACGCTTGTCGTGCAGCTGTTTGCCTTTCACCACGGCGATTTCGAGCTTGGCGCGGCCACGGCTCCAGTACATCGCGAGCGGCACACAGGTGTGGCCTTTCTGCTGGATATCGGCGATCAGATTGTTGATCTCGCGCCGGTTGAGCAGCAGTTTGCGCGTGCGCGTCGGGTCGGCCACGACATGCGTCGAGGTCGCCAGCAGCGGGGTGATGTGAATGCCGATGGCCCAGGCTTCGTTGTTCTTCAGCAGAATGTAGGCATCGGTGAGGTTGCACTTGCCGGCGCGAAGCGACTTCACTTCCCAGCCGAGCAGGCAAAGACCGGCCTCGAATTTATCTTCAATGAAAAACTCGTGACGGGCGCGGCGGTTTTGGGCGATGGTCGCAGAGGACCCTTTGGACTGACTCATGGCGCAGGATTATAGGCGGATTGGCGAGCTTGTATACGCGCCATGCAGTGCAGACAATAGCAACCGTTTTCAAAACTTCTGGATGGACTGAGATGCGTGCCCAAAGTGAATCCCCGGCCTGGCAGCGTGGTGGCCAGTTATTGGCGCTGATGCTGGCATTGAGCGTGATATTTGTTCCTGCCACGGGGTTCTCCTGGCCGCTCGGGCTGCTTGGTGCTTTGCTCGTGGGCCTGCCGCTCCTGCTGGCCGAGCAGGCCATGGCCGTGCGTGCCCGGCAGCCGGGCATTGCCGGCATGCAAGTGCTGACACGTGAGGCGGATGCAGCTCGCGCCTGGCGCTTTCCGGCGTATGTCGCCCTGTTCCTGAGCATTGCGGTCAGTGCAGTTCTGGCGCTGGCCAGCGGCCTGTTGCTCACGCAGGCCGTACAGACCTTGTGGCAGCCGCTGGCAGGCACGTTTGGCCTGACGGCAACTGCGGTGCCCACCGGTGCGGCCTTGTGGCCCGTGTTGACGCTGATGTCGCTGCTGATTGCCCTCGGCCGCAGCATCCGCACGGTGCCGATGTGGCTCTGGCTGGTGCTGACGCTGATCCTGCTGGCCTTGCTCGGCCTGCAGATGGCCAATCATCAGACGATTCCACTGGTGACGGACCTGGGTCTGCTGACGGGTCTGGCCAATGCTGACGTTGCCAGTGGCAGTCTGCTCTCCGGGGCGTTAGTGGCAGGCGGCGGCATGGGCGCTGCGGCTGCCTTGCGCCTGCAGTATGGCGAGCTCAAGTCGGCGCTTGTGGTGCCGGCCATGGTCACGCTGTTTGTGGTCGCAGTGTTTGCTCTGCACCACGGTGGTTTGTGTGTGGCTGCTGCTTTGCTGGCGGTGGTGGTGACGCAGCTGGGCTTGAGTGCCAGTCTGGCGCCTGCGTTTGCCGAGGCGCGTCAGCGCAATTTGCCGGCACTTGCGGCACCCATGGCAGTGATTATTCCCGTGACGTTGTTGGCGGAGTCGCTGTGGCTTTGGGGTGATGTCGGTACGCTGGCGCTACTGATACGGCTGATTGCCGTCGCCTTGGCGCTGAACCTGTTGCTGATCTCGATCTATGCCGGCTGGGTCATGAAGATCAGTCATCTGCGCAAAGCCGTGAATCTGCCATCCGAGTTGCTCTACAACGTTCTCCGGATTGCCTTGCGCTGGCTTTCGCCCGTTACCTTGCTGGTGGCCCTGGCCAAGGCGTGGGGCCTGTTCTGATGCGTATTGAAGTGGCCTATGCCCGTCCCGACAGGCAGTATTTGCTGACACTCGAGCTGCCCGAGGGCAGCTCAGTGACAGATGCCTTGGCGGCTGCCCGATTGTCAGAGCAATGTCCGGAGCTGGCGGCGGGTCTGTTTACGGTAGGCGTCTGGGGGCAGATCGAGAAGTCACCGCAGGCGCGACAGCTGCATGCCGGTGATCGTGTCGAGATCTACCGGCCGCTGTCTCTGGATCCGATGGCAGCGCGCAAGGCGCGTGCGGACAAGGCTCGTCAGCAGCGCACGCGCCAGACGGGCGCCTGATCAGGGGGCAGGGGCGGAAGCTGCTTCAGCGGCCTTGACGTCGGCGGAGGGCTCTGTCGGGCGAGGGTCTGCCGGTGTGATCTTGACCTGTTCCTGATTGGCCTGCTCACGAACCGTGGTGTCATTGGCGCGCACTGCACTGTCCTTGCTGCCGGGCAGTGATGTGCTCTTTGTCGGCAGCGCGCTGTCAGATTCCGTGCGCTCCACAACACCTGCAGCAAAAATCACGCTGAAGCGGCGATGCGGTACGGCAGCAATCTTGCTTTCCCGCGCATAGGTGCCGGGAATGAACTTGTAGGCATAGTCCCAGCGACCCGGATTCAGCGTGTCAGTGACCAGTGGGGTGCCCAGCACATAGCGCACCTGTGCCGGTGTCATGCCGGCCTTGATCTGGTCTGCCTGTTCCTGCGTTACCGTCTGGCCTTGCACAATATCAATACGATAGGCGCGAAACAGATTCTTGCAGCCGGAGGTGGCTAGCGTCGTGGTTGCCACGGCGGTCAGCATCACGGCGGTCATCAGCTTTCTTTGCATGGGCCGGCGGCTCCTGGTCAGTCATCTCGGTAAAGCCGGTCAGCGGGAGTTGTCCCATCGCCGGTCAGGTCGCGCTATCATACGGCATCGCCTGCTTAGAGATGAATCCATGTCGATCAGCAATAATGAATTGCGCAAGGCCGGTCTCAAGATCACGTTGCCGCGTGTGCGCATTCTCGAACTGCTCGAGAGTTCGCCTATCCACCACCTCAGTGCCGAAGATGTCTACAAGGCGTTGCTTGCAGCCGGCGAAGATGTCGGCCTTGCGACGGTCTATCGCGTGCTGACCCAGTTTGAAGCGGCCGGCATCGTAGAGCGCCATCATTTCGAGGGCGGCCATTCGGTGTTCGAGCTGAAAGATGACGAGCATCACGACCACATCGTCTGCACCGATTGCGGCCGCGTCTGCGAGTTTCATGACGATGTCATCGAGGCCAGACAAATTGCCGTGGCGGAGTCGCTGGGCTTCAGCCTGACCGGGCACTCGCTGCATCTGTATGGCAGCTGCCTGAAGGGCGGCTGCTCTGGCAAGCCGGGCGTCTAACGGCTGCCGGCGTTCAGCCGGCGAGCATCATCTCGGCATGCTTTCGGGTTTCATCGGTGATGGTCAGTCCGCCTGACATTCGCGCAATCTCCTCGATACGCTCTGCCGGCGACAACAGCACCACGGTGCTGTGTGTATTGCCATCCTGCACCCGCTTCTCCACCCGCAAATGCTGATGCCCGCGTGCCGCAACCTGTGGCTGATGGGTAATGCTGAACACCTGTGCGTGCTCGCCCAGGGCTTTCAGCAAGCGCCCGACGACTTCCGCGATGCCGCCGCCAATGCCGACATCCACTTCGTCAAAGACCATGACCGGCACGGGCGAATGGCGGGCGTGCACAACCTGGATCGCCAGTGACAGACGCGACAACTCGCCGCCGGAGGCGACCTTGCCCAGCGGCCGCAGCGGCTGGCCGGGGTTGGCGCTGAACAGGAATTCGATGTCATCGAGGCCATGTAAGGATGGCTTGGCTAGCGGTGTCAGCGTCAGTTCCAGGCGGGCATTACCCATACCCAGCCCTTGCAGGAAGACCTGAATCTGTACGCAGAAAGTGCTGGCTGCTTCAAAACGGCCGCTGCGCAGTTGCTCGGCCAGCTGCATGAAAGCATGCTCGGCGAGTCGCGCATCATCGGCCAGCTGTGCCAGATCCTGAGCCTCGCGCAAGGCTTGGCATTCCTGATCAAGCTGCTCGGCCACCGTCACCAGCTCATGCGGCGTGACGCGATGCTTGCGTGCCAGTTGATGGCAATGACTCAGCCGTTGCTCCAGCTGCTCCAGCTCGCCGGGGCTGGCTTCGAGATCATCGAGAAAGTGGCGCAAGCCAGGGCTGGCTTCTTCAAGCTGAATCAGTGCGCCGCGCAGCAGCTCGACCGTGCTGCTCAGGGCTGGCGCGCGGTGAGCATGGCTTTCCAGCGTTTTCACGGCGCGCTGCAAGAGCCGGGCGGCGGTGTCGCCATCGCCTTCGGTCATCAGCGCCAGCGCCAGCTCGCCATCCTGCTGCAGGCTGCCGAGGTGCGCCAGCGTGTCGTGGCGCTGCTCGATGGCTTCATATTCGCCGGCATTCAGGCCCAGCTGCTCCAGCTCACGCAGCAAATGCTCGACGATTTCCAGGCGCGCACTCTGGGCGGCGCCGGCACTTTCCGCTTTTTGCAGCTTTTCGGCCGCGCTCTGCCAGTGGCGATACTGCTGTGCCGTGTCCCGCGCCAGCGTTTGCAGATCGGCATAGCTGTCGAGCATCTGGCGATGGCTGTCCTTGCGCAGCAGCGTCTGATGCTCGTGCTGGCTGTGGATGTCGATGAGCAGCTCGCCGATGTCGCGCAGGTCGCTGAGCGTGGCCGGGCGACCATTGATGTAGGCGCGCGAGCGGCCATCGCGGGTGAAAGTGCGGCGCAGCGTGCAATCTTCGCCTTCATCCAGCTCGCGGGCTTGCAGCCAGGCCAGCGCCTCGGGCAGATGGCCGACGACAAAGAGCGCGCTGACATCGGCGCGCTCGGCCCCCGCCCGCACCACGCCGCCATCGGCACGGTCGCCCAGGCACAGGCCGAGCGCATCCATGAGGATGGATTTGCCGGCACCGGTTTCGCCGGTGATCACCGAAAAGCCTTGGGAAAACTCCAGCTCGAGGTTCTCCACGATGGCAAATTGACTGATTTTGAGCAGGCTCAGCATGACGGCATTCCGCAAAAGACTGGTCGTAATCATAGGTCAGGCCAGCGACCTTCGCGATGTCTCGTCAGGGAGTTTTTTCCAGATGCAGATTTAGCCCTTGAAATTCCGGCAGGCAATCTCCACTTGTGGGGCATGGCTTTAAAAGCGCGCCGCAAGCGCATGAGGAGAGGAAAATGACTGATTCAGCCCACGAGCACGATGCTCAGCCGACCCCGGAAGAGCTTGTCAGCGCCGAGCTGACCCCTGAAACGGTGAATGATATCGATCTGGCCGCACGCGTCGCCGAACTGGAAGCGCAGCTGCGCGATCAGCAGCTGCGTGCCCAGGCCGAAGTCCAGAACATCCAGCGTCGTGCCGAGCGTGATGTCACCAATGCGCACAAGTTCGCGCTGGAAAAGTTCGCCGGCAGCCTGCTGGAAGTGGTGGACAACCTCGAGCGTGCGCTCGGTTCCGTGCCATCCGAAGAGCCGGCGGTGAAGGCCTTGCAGGAAGGCGTGAGCCTGACCCACAAACTGTTCAGCGACACGCTCAAGCGTTTCGCCGTGGAGTCGGTGGACCCGCTCGGTGCGCCGTTCGACCCTGAGCAGCATCAGGCCGTGTCCATGCAGCCATCGACCACTGCCGAACCGAACACCGTCACCGCCGTGTTCCAGAAGGGCTACACGCTGTCCGGCCGCCTCTTGCGCCCGGCCATGGTGGTTGTGGCAACTGCAGGTTAAGCATTCGTTTCGTGATGCGCCCTTGAAAAGGACGCATCGACCCACATATTCAAAGCAAGCGGTTAAATAACCAGCGCAATTTATTGGAGAGCATCATGGGCAGAATCATCGGTATCGACCTTGGCACCACTAACAGCTGCGTCGCCATTCTCGAAGGCGACAAGGTCAAGGTCATCGAAAACTCGGAAGGCGCGCGCACCACGCCGTCCATCGTTGCCTACACCGACAACGAAGTGCTGGTCGGCGCCGGCGCCAAGCGTCAGGCCGTGACCAACCCGAAGAACACGCTGTTCGCCGTGAAGCGCCTGATTGGCCGCAAGTTCAAAGACGATGTGGTTCAGAAAGACATCAAGATGGTGCCGTACAGCATCGTCGCCGCCGACAATGGCGATGCCTGGGTGGATGTGAAGGGTGACCGCAAGGCGCCGCCGCAGATCTCCGCCGAAGTGCTGAAGAAGATGAAGAAGACCGCCGAAGATTACCTCGGCGAGCCAGTGACCGAGGCCGTCATCACGGTGCCGGCTTACTTCAACGACAGCCAGCGTCAGGCCACCAAGGATGCTGGTCGCATCGCCGGTCTGGATGTGAAGCGCATCATCAACGAGCCGACCGCTGCTGCGCTCGCGTTCGGCATGGACAAAAAGGAAGGCGACCGCAAGATTGCTGTCTATGACCTCGGCGGCGGCACCTTCGACGTGTCCATCATCGAAATCGCCGAAGTTGATGGCGAGCACCAGTTCGAAGTGCTGTCCACCAATGGCGACACCTTCCTCGGCGGCGAAGACTTCGATCTGCGCTTGATCGACTATCTCTCCGACGAGTTCAAGAAAGACACCGGCATCGACCTGCACAACGATCCGCTGGCGCTGCAGCGTCTCAAGGAAGCTGCTGAGAAGGCCAAGATCGAGCTGTCGTCGTCGACCCAGACCGAAGTCAATCTGCCCTACATCACGGCCGATGCCACCGGTCCGAAGCATCTCACCGTCAAGGTCACGCGCGCCAAGCTGGAAGCGCTGGTCGAAGATCTGGTGGCGCGCACCATCGAGCCTTGCCGTGTGGCACTGAACGATGCCGGCCTGAAGATCGGTGACATCGGCGACATCATCATGGTTGGCGGTCAGACCCGCATGCCGCTGGTGCTGGAGCGCGTGAAGGCGTTCTTCGGCCAAGAGCCGCGTCGCGATGTGAACCCGGATGAAGCCGTCGCCATCGGTGCCGCCTTCCAGGGCGCCGTGCTCTCCGGCGATGTCAAGGATGTGCTGCTGCTCGATGTCAGCCCGCTGTCGTTGGGCATCGAAACCATGGGCGGCGTGATGACCGTGCTCATCGAAAAGAACACCACCATCCCGACCAAGAAGCAGCAGGTGTTCTCCACTGCGGACGACAATCAGGCGGCGGTGACCATCCATGTGCTGCAAGGCGAGCGCAAGCAGGCCGCGCAGAACAAGTCGCTGGGTCGTTTCGACCTCGCCGACATTCCGCCGGCCCCGCGCGGTATGCCGCAGATCGAAGTCACTTTCGACATCGACGCCAACGGCATCCTCAATGTCGGCGCCAAAGACAAGGCCACCGGCAAGGCGCAGAGCATCATCATCAAGGCCAACTCCGGCCTCACCGATGCCGAGATTGAGCAGATGGTGCGTGACGCCGAAGCCAATGCCGAAGAAGACAAGAAGTTCTCTGAGCTGGTCGATGCCCGCAACCAAGCCGATCAGCTGGTGCATGCCACGAAGAAGACGCTGATGGATCTTGGCGACAAGGCCACAGCCGAAGAGAAGGCCGCCGTCGAAGCTGAAATCGTCAAAGTCGAAGAGGCCATCAAGGCTAACGACAAGGATATGATCGACGCTGCTGTGGAAGCACTCAGCAACGCGTCCATGCCGCTGATGCAGAAGCTCTACGCCGACCAGGCTCAGGCCGGTGGTGCCGACGGCGCGCAGTTCACTGACGCTGCTGCCGGTGCCGGTGGTCAGGCCAAGCAGGACGACGGTGCCGTGGATGCCGAGTTCGAAGAAGTGAAAGACGACAAGAAGTAAGTCTTTCAGCGACTTCACGATGCAGACGCGGGGGCCTCCCCGCGTTTGCGCATCCGATCATTGTAAATGTGCAATGACTGAAAACCAGCTGAAACGGGCGCGCTGCCCCAGGGGTCAACATGGCCAAGCGTGATTTTTACGAAGTCCTCGGTGTCGCCAAGAATGCCACCGATGATGAAATGAAGAAGGCGTATCGCCGTCTTGCAATGAAGTATCACCCGGACCGCAACCCGGACAATAAGGAAGCTGAAGAGAAGTTCAAGGAGGCCAACGAGGCCTACGAGATGCTCACCAACGCTGACAAGCGGGCGGCCTACGACCGTTACGGCCACGCCGGCGTCGATCCCAGCATGGGTGGCGGCGGTGGGGCTGGCGGTGCCGGTTTTGGCGATATTTTCGGTGATGTCTTCGGCGACATTTTCGGTGGCGGTGGTCGTGGCGGTCAGCAGCGCAGCAATCGCGGCGCCGACCTCGGCTACACCATGGAGCTGGATCTCGAAGAAGCCGTGCGCGGCACCAAAGCGCAGATTCGCGTGCCGACCCAGGTCGAATGCGAGCCTTGCGATGGCACTGGCGCCAAAAAAGGTACCAGCGCTACACAATGTCGCACCTGTAATGGCAGTGGCCAGGTCCGCGTGCAGCAGGGCTTCTTTGTCATGAGCCAGACCTGCCCGAGCTGTCATGGTCGCGGCAAAGTCATCCCCAGCCCTTGCTCCAGCTGTCACGGCGAAGGTCGCGTGCGCAAGCAGAAGACGCTGGAAGTGAAAATTCCGGCCGGCGTCGATACCGGCGACCGCATTCGTCTGACCGGCGAAGGCGAGGCCGGCGCTCATGGTGGCCCGGCCGGCGACCTGTATGTGCAGGTGTCGGTGCGCGATCACCGCATCTTCAAGCGCGACGGTGCCGATCTGTATTGCGAAGTACCCATCGACTTCACCGCCGCCGCTCTCGGTGGCGAAATCGAAGTGCCCACGCTCGACGGCCGCGTCAAGCTGCGCATCCCCGATGGCACTCAGACCGGCAAGCTGTTCCGCCTCAAGGGCAAGGGCGTGAAGCCGATTCGCTCGCATGCGCCGGGTGATATGCTCTGCCGCATCGTCATCGAAACGCCGGTGCACCTGACGGCCAAGCAGAAAGACTTGCTCAAGGACTTCCAGGCGTCGCTCGATGGCGAAGACCGTAAGCAATCGCCGAACAAGGACTCGTTCCTCAGCGGCGTGCGCAAATTCTTTGACGAGATGACGAAATGACGCGAATCGCTGTCTGTGGCGCCGGTGGGCGCATGGGTCGTGCCCTCATCGCTGCTGTGCATGCTGCCGATGGCGCGACGCTGACCGCTGCCGTCGAGCGCGCCGAGTCGTCGCTGATCGGTGCCGATGCTGGCGAGTTGGCCGGCATCGGTCGCCTCGGCGTGACACTGGCGGGCAGCCTGGCTGAGGTCATCGACCAATTTGATGTGGTCATCGACTTCACCGCGCCGGCCGCCACCGTGGCGCATCTGGCGCTGTGTCAGGCACACGGCAAGGCCATCGTCATCGGCACCACCGGCCTCAATGACGAGCAGAAGCAGCAGGTCAGCGCGGCTGCCGGCCAGGTGCCGGTCGTCTATTCCGGCAACTATTCCGTGGGCGTCAATGTCAGCCTCAAGCTGCTCGAAATGGCCGCCAGAACTTTTGGCGACACGGTAGACATCGATGTGCTCGAAGCCCACCACCGCCATAAGGTCGACGCCCCGTCCGGCACCGCCCTGATGATGGGCGAGGCCGTTGCCGGCGCGCTCGGCCGTGACCTCAAGGATGTCGCCGTCTATGCCCGCGAGGGCCACACCGGCCCGCGCGAGCGCCAGCAGATTGGCTTCCAGACCCTGCGCGGTGGCGACACAGTAGGCGATCACACCGTATTCTTTTTCGGTGAAGGCGAGCGTGTGGAAATTCGTCATGTCGCGACCAATCGTGCCAATTTCGCTGTGGGTGCCGTGCGTGCCGCGCTTTGGGCGGCGGCAAAAGAGCCGGCCCTGTATGACATGCGCGATGTGCTGAACCTCAAGTGAGGATGCAGAACCTGCAGTCAGGGTTGGACAGCAGCCGTTCATCCGCGTAAAATCGCCGCTCAAATCGTGCCTGTGCGCATCACTGCTGAAATACGCAGCCTAAAGCGAGAAGGAGTTCCTCTTCCTCGCTTTTTTTGCGCGCACGCCTAGCCCATTACTCTGCTCGGAGGTCGGTTTGAGCCAGCCAGCCATTCTCGCTCTGGAAGACGGTAGCGTTTTTCGGGGTCGTTCCATCGGTGCCGCAGGGCAATCCAGCGGTGAGGTCGTTTTCAATACGGCCATGACCGGCTATCAGGAAATTCTTACCGACCCGTCGTATTGCCAGCAAATGGTCACACTGACCTATCCTCACATCGGCAACACCGGCATCAACAACGAAGACAACGAGTCGACGCAGGTTTGGGCTGCCGGCCTGATCATCCGTGATCTGCCGCTGCTGGCCAGCAACTGGCGCATGACCGAGACGCTGCCGGACTACCTCGTGCGCAACGGAGTGACCGCGATTGCCGACATCGATACCCGCCGTCTAACCCGGATTCTGCGTGAAAAGGGTGCCCAGAATGGCGCCATCATCGCCGGGCCGGCTGCGGCTGCCGAAGGCGCTGTCGAGGCCGCACTGGCCGCCGCTCGCGCTTTCCCCGGCCTGAAGGGCGCCGATCTCGCCAAGGTGGTTTCGGTCACGGAAAAGTATCAGTGGACCGAGGGCAGCTGGACGCTGGACAAGGGCTATGTCACGCCGACAGCCGCTCCGCAGTTCAAGGTTGTGGCCTATGACTTCGGCGTCAAGCACAACATCCTGCGTCTGCTCGCCGATCGCGGCTGCGCGGTCACCGTGGTTCCGGCTCAAACCTCTGCCGCCGATGTGCTGGCGCTGAACCCGGATGGCATTTTCCTGTCCAACGGCCCCGGCGACCCCGCGCCTTGCGACTACGCGATTGCCGCGATTGCCGAATTCCTGAAGACGGACATTCCGGTGTTCGGCATCTGCCTCGGCCACCAGCTGCTGGCGCTGGCCTCCGGCGCGCAGACCCTGAAGATGAAGTTTGGCCATCACGGCGCCAACCATCCGGTGCAAGACACCGATACCGGTCGCGTCATGATCACCAGCCAGAACCACGGTTTTGCGGTCGATGAAGCCTCGCTGCCGGCGAATCTGCGGGTTACTCACAAGTCGCTGTTCGATGGCTCGCTGCAAGGCATCCACCGTACCGACAAGCCGGCCTTCAGCTTCCAGGGTCACCCCGAAGCCAGCCCCGGCCCGAACGATGCGCAAGCGCTGTTCGACCATTTCATTGAATTGATGCAGGCCCGGAAATAAGTCATGCCAAAGCGTTCTGATATTCAAAGCATTCTCATCATCGGTGCCGGCCCCATCGTCATCGGCCAGGCCTGCGAGTTCGATTATTCCGGCGCTCAGGCCTGCAAGGCGCTGCGCGAAGAGGGTTACCGCGTCATTCTGGTGAACTCGAACCCCGCTACCATCATGACCGACCCGTCGATGGCCGACTCGACCTACATCGAGCCGATCACCTGGCAGACCGTGGCGCAGATCATCGAGAAGGAGCGCCCGGATGCGCTGCTGCCGACCATGGGTGGCCAGACCGCGCTGAATTGCGCGCTGGAGCTGGACAAGCAGGGCGTGCTGGCGAAGTTCAATGTTGAGCTGATCGGTGCTTCGAAAGAGGCCATCCGCATGGCCGAAGACCGTCGCCTGTTCGACCAGGCCATGCGCCGCATTGGCCTCGAATGCCCGCGCGCCGGCATCGCCAACACCATGGAAGAAGCCTTTGCGGTTCTCGAGACCACCGGCTTCCCGTCCATCATTCGTCCGTCGTTCACCATGGGCGGATCGGGCGGCGGCATCGCCTACAACCGTGAAGAGTTCATTGAGATCTGCGAGCGCGGTTTCGACCTGTCGCCGACGCACGAGCTGCTCATCGACGAGTCGTTGATCGGCTGGAAAGAATACGAGATGGAAGTTGTGCGTGATCGCAATGACAACTGCATCATCGTCTGCGCCATCGAAAACTTCGACGCCATGGGCGTGCACACCGGCGACTCGATTACCGTCGCGCCGGCGCAGACCCTGACCGACAAGGAATACCAGATCATGCGCGACGCCTCGTGCGCCGTGCTGCGCGAGATTGGTGTCGAAACTGGCGGCTCCAATGTTCAGTTCGGCATCAGCCCGGTTGATGGCCGCATGGTCATTATCGAAATGAACCCGCGTGTGTCGCGCTCGTCGGCGCTGGCCTCGAAGGCCACCGGCTTCCCGATCGCCAAGGTCGCCGCCAAGCTCGCCGTCGGCTACACGCTCGACGAGCTCAAGAACGACATCACCGGCGGTCGCACGCCGGCCTCGTTCGAGCCGTCCATCGACTACGTCGTCACCAAGATTCCGCGCTTCAACTTCGAGAAATTCCCGCAGGCCGAACCGCGTCTGACCACGCAGATGAAGTCCGTCGGCGAAGTCATGGCCATCGGTCGCACCTTCCAGGAGTCGCTGCAGAAAGCTCTGCGCGGCCTCGAAGTCGGCGTTGATGGTTTCACCCCCAAGCTCGATCTGAACGATGCCGAGGCCGAAGCCAAGCTCCGTAACGAGCTGTCGAATCCGGGCCCGGACCGCATCTGGTTCATCGGCGATGCCTTCCGCATGGGCCTGAGCCTGGATGAGGTCTATCGTCTCACCGGCGTCGACAAATGGTTCCTGGTGCAGATCGAAGATCTGATCAAGTCCGAAGCCGAGGTGGCTCGTATCGGCTTTGCTGGTCTCGATTACGACACGATGTGGGGTCTCAAACGCAAAGGCTTTGCCGACAGCCGTCTCGCCAGCCTGATTGGTGTGTCCGAGAAAGAGCTGCGCACGCGGCGCTGGAGTCTGGGCATCCGCCCGGTCTACAAGCGTGTCGATACCTGCGCTGCCGAGTTCTCCACCAGCACCGCCTACATGTACTCGACCTACGAGGAAGAGTGCGAAGCCAACCCGAGCAGCCGTGACAAGATCATGGTGCTGGGCGGCGGTCCGAACCGCATCGGTCAGGGCATCGAGTTCGACTACTGCTGCGTCCACGCGGCCCTCGCCATGCGCGAAGACGGCTACGAGACCATCATGGTCAACTGCAACCCGGAAACCGTGTCTACCGACTACGACACCTCCGATCGCCTGTTCTTTGAGCCAGTGACGCTGGAAGATGTGCTTGAAATCGCTGCGCTGGAAAAGCCCAAGGGCGTCATCGTGCAGTACGGCGGTCAGACGCCACTGAAGCTGGCGCGTGCTCTTGAAGCCGCCGGCGTGCCCATCATCGGCACCTCGCCGGATGCCATCGACCGTGCCGAAGACCGCGAGCGCTTCCAGCAGATGGTCGAGCGCCTGAACCTGCTGCAGCCGCCCAACCGCATCGCGCGCTCGGCCGAAGAAGGCCTGTTGTTGGCCTCGGAAGTCGGCTATCCGCTGGTCGTTCGCCCGAGCTACGTGCTCGGCGGTCGCGCCATGGAAATCGTCTTCAACGATGCCGAGCTGGCGCGCTATCTGCGCGAAGCCGTGCAGGCGTCCAACGAATCGCCGGTGCTCCTCGACCGCTTCCTTGATGATGCCATCGAAGTCGACGTCGACTGTGTCAGCGACGGCAAGGATGTTGTCATCGGCGGCATCATGCAGCACATCGAACAGGCCGGCATCCACTCCGGTGACTCCGCTTGCTCGCTGCCGCCGTACAACCTCTCGGCCGAACTGCAGGACATCATGCGCGATCAGACCATCCGCATGGCGCGCGAGCTCGGCGTGGTCGGCCTCATGAATGTGCAGTTTGCGGTCAAGGGTCAGGATGTCTATGTGCTGGAAGTGAACCCGCGTGCCTCGCGCACCGTCCCGTTCGTATCCAAGTGCATCGGCACCTCGCTGGCCAAGATTGCGGCGCGCTGCATGGCCGGCATGTCGCTGGTCGATCAAGGCTTCACGAAAGAAATCATCCCGCCGTATTACAGCGTGAAAGAAGCCGTGTTCCCGTTTGCCAAATTCCCTGGCGTCGACCCGATTCTTGGTCCGGAAATGAAGTCCACCGGCGAAGTCATGGGCTCGGGCGATACCTTTGCGGAAGCCTTTCACAAGGCCGTGCTCGGCTCCAACGAGCGTCTGCCTGACGGTGGTCGCGTGTTCCTGTCGGTGCGTGATTCCGACAAGGTGCATCTGCCCCGTATCGGTCGCGAGCTGTTCGAGCTCGGCTTCGAGCTGGTTGCCACCAGCGGTACGCAGCGTGAGCTGGAGGCTGCCGGCATCGCCTGCCGCCGCATCAACAAGGTTACCGAAGGTCGTCCGCATGTGGTCGACATGCTGAAGAATGGCGAGATCAGCTTCATCATCAACACCACCGAAGGCAAGCAGGCGCAGCAGGACTCGTTCTCGATCCGCCGCAGCGCGCTGCAGGGCAAGGTCTATTACACGACCACGCTCAGTGGCGCCGAGGCAGTCTGCCAGTCGTTGCGCTCGAAGGACGCGCTGACCGTGCGCCGTCTGCAAGACATGCACGAGGGAATCGTCTGATGCAACGCTATCCGATGACGGTGCAGGGCGCCGAGGCGCTCAAGGCCGAGCTGAACAAGCTCAAGGGCATTGATCGTCCTGCCGTAACTGCAGCGATTGCTGAGGCGCGTGCGCATGGTGACCTGAAAGAGAATGCCGAGTATCACGCCGCGCGTGAGCAGCAAGGCTTTATTGAGGGGCGCATTCAGGACATCGAAGGCAAGCTTTCCAATGCTCAGGTCATTGATATCACGCAGATGACCAATAACGGCAAGGTGATCTTTGGTGCAACGGTAGACATTGAAAATGTCGAGACCGAAGAAGCCAAGACCTATCAGATCGTTGGTGATGACGAAGCTGACTTCAAGGTGGGCAAGATCTCGGTCAACTCGCCGATCGCGCGTGGCCTGATTGGCAAGGTCGAGGGTGATTCGGTGATGATCGAAACGCCTGGCGGTCGCGTCGAGTATGAAGTCATTGCCGTGCGCTACGCCTGAGCGTTCCGCCATGAAAAACGCCCTCAGCTGAGGGCGTTTTTTTTAGTCTTTATGGCCGTGGCCATTTCCGTGACCATTGCCTCGGTCGCCATGATTCCCGCGGTCGCCACGGTTGTCGCGATGGTCGTGCTTGTCATGGCCGCGATTGCCTTTGTGCTTGCGATACTCCGGTGCGTAGACATTGTTGTACCAGTTGTCCTGCACGAAATAGACAGGCGTGCCACAGGCACCATACTGACGGCAATGCTTGCGCCAGTTCTTTGCATGACCAGGCGGAACATGCAGATACAGCGGCTGCCTGACTGCCTGGACTTGCTGGATGATCACGGGCTGGCTATAGACCAGTGCCGGACGCGGATATTGATTGCCAATCTCGATCTGGCCGTAAAAGCCGGGCTGACCGATGCTGACAGAAACGCCGACATCGGCGGCAAACGTCGGGGCTGCGGCGATTAGCAGAACGGCGGCTAGATATTTTTTCATGAGTGTTTCTCCGGTAAGTTGGTCTATACAACGAGCCTGCTTCTTTGCCGTTGACGCAGGTTGTCGTTCGTGTTGACAGCGTCGGCTAGACTGCATAAAAGATCCATAACCTAACAAGAACAAGGTATGTCCATGCGCACCGAAGCAGAGTTTCTGGCGGAGTACGCCAAAAGCCATCGTAACAAGACCAATCAGATCGTACACATGTTCTGTGTGCCGCTGATTTTTTTCGCCACATTAGGGTTGTTCTGGCTGTTACCGGTAGGTCAGTGGATTCCCGGTGTGCCTGAGGCGTACCAGTCATGGGTGAATCTGGCTACGCTGGGTGTGCTGCCGGTCATGGCCTTTTATGTGTGCCTGTCCTTGTGGAGTACGCTGACGGGTCTGGCTTGGCTGATCGTCAGCTTTGCCGGCATCGTGCTCTTGGAGCAGGCCGGCCTGCCGCTATTACCGATATTTGCCGGCATCTGGGTGGCGGCATGGGCGGTGCAGTTCTGGGGGCACAAGGTGGAAGGTGCCAAGCCATCGTTTTCGGATGATCTGGTCTTTCTTCTGGTCGGCCCGTTGTTTGTGCAGCAGAAGCTTCAGCGCGGTCTCTGAGCCGCGCAGTTCCGGTCAGGCCAGTGCGCGCAGCAGATTCGACAGTTTTGGGTCCGGCTTGCGCGCGGCACGATACAGCAGCACCAGCTTGCCGATGATCTGAGCGACTTCTGACTGTGTTGCGCTGGCAATTTCGGCGATCGCGGCCAGGCGTGCTTCGCGATCTTCTCCGCCGACACGAACCTTGATCAGCTCATGATCCTCCAGGCGGGCATCAATCTCGGCAATCACCGATTCGGTCAGGCCGTTGCCGCCGAGCAAGACGACCGGATTCAGGTGGTGACCAATCTGGCGCAGGCGTTTTTTCTCAGCAGTAGACAAGCTCACAATAAACCTCAAATGACGCTGGCCCGGGGCGTATTCCTGTCGCGAAAGCGGTTTGTCAGGAAAAGCAGGCGGGTTTCTGGTAAAAAGGACGCCTAGTTTAGCCTGTTGACGCGGGCGAGTTCGCTTTTTTTGCAGGCCAGCCTGCGGTGAGATATGGCTACAAAGATTACTAACCACAAACTCAGCGGCAGCAGCAAGGTCTGGATGCGCGAGCATCTTGATGATCACTATGTGCAGCGCGCCTGGAAAGACGGCTATCGCTCGCGTGCCAGTTACAAGCTCCTGGAGATTCAGGAGAAAGACAGGCTGATCAAGCCAGGTATGCGCGTACTGGATCTTGGCTCTGCGCCTGGCGGCTGGTGTCAGGTGGCGGGAAAGATTCTTGGTGATCGTGGTTGTGTAGTCGCGACCGATATCCTGCCGATGGATACTCTGCCGGATGTTACCTTTGTGCAGGGTGATTTTCGCGAAGCCGCTGTGCTCGACGAAATCATGCTGGCGTTAGGTGATCAGCCGGTTGACCTTGTAATTTGTGACATGGCCCCCAATATGTCTGGTAACAATGCTGTAGATCAGCCACGCGGAATGTATTTGTGTGAGCTGGCGCTGGATATGGCGGTGAGGGTGTTGAAACCCGGCGGTGCCTTTCTGGTGAAGGTGTTTCAGGGTGAAGGCTACGAAGAGTATCGCCGGCAGATTCGCCTGCACTTTCCGGTGCTGAAGGCGCGCAAGCCGGATGCCTCGCGGGCGCGCTCGCGTGAAGTGTATCTGGTGGCCACGGGCTTCAAGCCCTGAGCATAATTCTGAACCTGGAGGTTCGTGATCGTGAATGATATCGCCAAAAATTTACTAGTCTGGTTGCTGATTGCCGCTGGCCTCATGTTTGCCTTCGGCAACTTCAACAAGGCCAAGCCTGCACAGGCCATGAGCTATAGCGAATTTCTCACGGCCGTTGATGCTGGCGAGATCAAGCAGGTGCGCATCACGCCCGACAATATTTCGGGTGATCGGGCCAGTGGCCAGCGCTTTGATGTCGTGCGTCCGCCCATTGCCGATCCAGATCTGATGAATCAGCTGCTGAAGCAGAATGTGGCCATTGTCGGTGCGCCTGCCGAGCAGCAGGGCCTGGTGTCGCAGCTGCTGGTCGCTGCCTTTCCGATTTTGCTGATGGTCGGCCTGTTCATGTTCCTGTCGCGCAAGATGGGCGGCGGCATGGGCGGCGGTCCCGGCGGTCGCGGTAACCCGATGAGCTTTGGCAAGTCGCGTGCGCGCCAGCTCACGGAAGATCAGATCAAGGTGACTTTTGCTGATGTGGCGGGTTGTGATGAAGCCAAGGAAGAGGTCAAGGAAGTCGTTGAGTTCTTGCGTGATCCGGGCAAGTTCCAGCAGCTCGGAGGCCGCATTCCTCGCGGCATTCTCATGGCTGGCCAGCCCGGTACGGGCAAGACGCTGCTGGCGAAAGCCATCGCTGGCGAGGCCAAGGTGCCATTTTTCTCTATCTCCGGCTCAGATTTTGTCGAAATGTTTGTCGGCGTCGGCGCAAGTCGCGTGCGTGACATGTTCGAAGAGGCCAAGAAGCAGTCTCCCTGCATCATCTTCATTGATGAAATTGATGCGGTCGGTCGCCACCGTGGTGCCGGCATGGGCGGTGGCAACGATGAGCGCGAGCAGACGCTGAACCAGCTGCTGGTGGAAATGGATGGCTTTGAAGGCAATGAAGGTGTGATCGTCATTGCCGCCACCAACCGTCCTGATGTACTCGATTCGGCGTTGCTGCGCCCGGGCCGTTTCGACCGTCAGGTAGTCGTTGGTCTGCCCGACATTCGTGGTCGTGAGCAGATTCTGCGTGTGCACATGCGCAAGATTCCGATGTCTGGTGATGTCGACGCTTCTACGTTGGCGCGCTCCACGCCGGGCTTCTCCGGTGCCGACCTGGCGAATCTGGTTAACGAGGCTGCGCTCTTTGCTGCTCGTGGCGACTCCAAACAGGTCAGCATGAATGACTTCGAGAAAGCCAAGGACAAGATCATGATGGGTGCCGAGCGCAAATCCATGGTCATGTCTGACAAGGAAAAGCTCAACACGGCCTATCATGAGGCGGGTCATGCGATTGTCGGGCGCCTTACGCCTGAGCATGATCCGGTCTACAAGGTATCGATCATTCCGCGTGGCCGTGCACTTGGTGTCACCATGTTCCTGCCGGAGGAAGATCGCTATTCGATCTCCAAGCGAGGCATCGAAGGAAATATTTGCTCGCTGTTCGGTGGACGCATTGCCGAGGAGCTGACGCTTGGCGTCGATGGCGTCACCACGGGTGCCAGCAATGATATTCAGCGTGCCACCGAACTGGCGCGCAACATGGTGACCAAGTGGGGCCTGTCGGAAAAGCTCGGTCCTTTGCTTTACGAGGAAAATGAGGGCGAGTCCTACGGCCGGCCTGGCTCGCGCGGCAATATTTCGTCGCAAACCGCGATTGATATTGATCTGGAGATGCGCTCCATCATTGATCGCTGCTACGACAGATCGCGCCAGCTGCTGGTCGATAATCGCGATATTCTCGACAGCATGGCGAAAGCCCTGATGCAGTACGAAACGATTGACTCGGACCAGATCGATGACCTCATGGAGCGTCGCGAAGTACGCACGCCACGTGGCTGGAGCGATAGCGACAAGTCCGGCGGGACGCCCGCGCCAGCCACTGCCGATGAGGCTGCCGGCAGCATGGGCACGCCCGCGCCTGACGCTGTCTGATGTGACGCCTGTGCCTCCGGGTACAGGCGTATTGCCTGCTCTTCGAAAGATGCTCTTTACATGAACACGCTAATTTGCGGATCGCGTTCACTCTCGCTGCAGACGCCAGTGGTCATGGGTATTCTCAATATCACCCCGGACTCCTTTTCCGACGGCGGGCGCTATACGCGTCTGGATGCCGCGCTTCGTCATGCCGAGCAAATGCTGTCAGACGGTGCTGCGATCATTGATGTCGGCGCCGAAAGCACGCGTCCTGGTGCGGCTGTCGTTGGTGTTGCGGAAGAGCTTGATCGCTTGTTGCCGGTAGTCGAGGCGATCGCGAGTCGTCTGGATGTCATCATCTCTATTGATACATCAACGCCCGAGGCCATGACAGCAGCAGCGGCGGCCGGGGCGGGCCTGATCAACGATGTGCGTGCCCTGCGCCGACCGGGCGCGTTGACGGCGGCGGCAGCAACGGGCTTGCCGATATGCCTCATGCACATGCAGGGTGAGCCGACAGACATGCAGGCGGCGCCACATTACCGGCAGGTGGTGAGTGATGTCTGCGCTTTCCTGTCTGAGCGTATTCAGGCGTGCGAGGCGGCCGGAATTCCGCGCTCCAAACTGATTGGCGATCCAGGCTTCGGCTTTGGCAAAAGTCTGCAGCACAATCTGCAGTTATTGCGTCATTTTGATGATTTGCAGTCTCTGGCGCTGCCGCTGCTGGTCGGCGTATCGCGCAAGTCCATGCTTGGTCAGGTACTTGCTGGTGCAGCCGTGAATGAGCGACAGTCGGCGGGTCTAGCGGCGATGCTCTTGGCGGTTGAGCGCGGCGCACGTATTGTCCGCAGTCATGATGTACGCCCGACGGCAGATGCGTTAGCGCTCTGGCAGGCACAAGAAAATCATAAACAGGAGTCAGCATGAGCAGGAAGTATTTCGGAACTGATGGGGTTCGCGGGCTGGTTGGTCAATACCCCATTACGCCTGATTTTGCGCTCAAGCTGGGCTGGGCTGCGGGCCGTGCAATGGCCTCGCAAGGCAATGCTTCGGTCGTGGTTGGCAAAGACACGCGTCTCTCCGGCTATGTTTTCGAGTCGGCGCTGGAATCAGGTTTGTCGGCTGCAGGCGTCAGTGTGCGCTTGCTCGGTCCGATTCCGACGCCAGCGGTCGCACATTTGACACGTGCCTTCCATGCCAGCGCAGGTGTTGTTATTTCGGCATCGCACAATCCGTATTACGACAATGGCATTAAGTTCTTCGGCGCTGACGGTAAAAAGCTTTCTGATTCTGTCGAGCTGGAAATTGAGGCCTGGATGGATCGCGAGATGACAATCGATCATCCGGACCGCCTGGGCAAGGTTATCCGCCAGGAAGATGCGCGCGGCCGCTATATCGAATTCTGCAAGTCTGCCTTGCCGTTCAGCATGTCCCTGCAGGGCCTGAAGATCGTCGTGGATGCTGCGCATGGCGCAACGTATCAGGTCGGCCCTGCGGTATTTGCCGAGCTGGGCGCGACAGTCATCAAGCATGCCTGCGAGCCTGATGGTCTCAACATCAATCACGATGTCGGTTCGACGCATCCCGAAGGCCTTCAGGCGCGTGTTCTTGCCGAGCAGGCGGATGTCGGCATTGCGTTTGATGGTGATGGCGACCGTATCGTCATGGTGGACCATCGCGGTGAGCTGGTGGATGGCGACGAGCTCATTTATTTGATTGCGCGTGAGCGTCAGCGCGCTGGGCGCAAGGTCGGCGGTGTGGTGGGTACATTGATGAGCAACTTCGGCATGGAGAAGGCGATTCAGGCTCTTGGCCTGGAGTTTGTCCGCGCCAATGTCGGTGATCGCTATGTCATGGCGGCGCTGGAGAGTCGCGGCTGGACGCTGGGCGGCGAGGCTTCGGGTCATATCGTCTGTCTCGACAAGGCCACCACGGGCGATGCCATTGTTGCTGCGCTGCAAGTGCTGGCGGCCATGGTGTCGACAGGGAAATCGCTGGCTGAACTGAAGGCTGGCATGAGCAAGTACCCGCAAGTGCTCATCAATGTTCGCCTAGCACAAAAAATTGATGTGAAGGCGGTGCCATCCGTGCAGAAAGCCGTAGCGAATGCCGAGGCCCGATTGGCCGATCAAGGGCGTGTCTTGCTGCGGGCGTCGGGTACCGAGCCGCTGATTCGGGTCATGGTTGAGGGTGCTGATGCGGCATTGGTGCAAGAATTGGCCGAAGAGTTGGCAGAAGTGGTGCGCAACAGCTTGTAAGCCTGCGAGAGCTTCGCTAGTATTGCCGACCTCGCGAGGCCGGCCCGCCAAGGAGTAAGTTATGCGTCGCCCCTGGGTCGCTGGCAATTGGAAAATGAACGGTTCCTGCGAGCAGGCCGAGTCGCTGTTGAAGGCGCTGGCCGAGCTGAATGAAATCGGCGAAATTGATATTTGTGTCGCACCGCCTGCACCTTACTGGTTGCAGACTGGCGCAGCCCTGAAAGGGGGGGCGCTCCGGGTGTTGGCGCAAACGGTGTCCGAGTATGACTCGGGTGCCTATACCGGCGAATTGTCGTCGGCCATGCTGAAAGACTGTGGCGTATCGGGTGCATTGGTCGGGCATTCGGAGCGCAGGCAGTTGTTTGCTGAGGATGATGCTGCTGTGGCAGCAAAGTTCAAAGCGCTGCGTATCGCAGGGTTGCAGCCGGTTCTGTGTGTTGGCGAAACTCTGGCGGAGCGCGAAGCGGGTGAGACCCTGTCTGTGGTGTCTCGCCAGTTGCTGGCAGTGCTGGAGTCGCAAGGCCCGGAAGCCTTTGATTATGCCGTGCTGGCTTACGAGCCGGTATGGGCGATTGGAACCGGTCTGACGGCTTCGCCTGTGCAGGCGCAGGCCGTGCATGCTTCGTTGCGTGCCGTAGTGGCTGCGTTTGATGCCGGGCGTGCCGCAGCATTGCGAATTGTTTATGGCGGTAGCGTCAAGGCATCGAATGCGCAGGGCCTGTTTGCCATGCCTGACATTGATGGCGCACTGGTTGGCGGGGCTTCCCTGCAGGCCTCGGAATTTGTAGCGATTTGCCAGGCGGCACGGCAGTCGCTCTAACAGGGTATTGAGATGGAAACGCTGGTTCTGGTCGTACATGTGTTGGTTGCAGTCGTGATGATTGTGCTGATCCTGTTGCAGCAGGGCAAGGGTGCCGAAATGGGTGCTTCCTTTGGTTCTGGTGCGTCTGGCACGGTATTCGGCAGTGCTGGCTCGGCGGGCTTTCTGACCAAGCTGACCGCAGGCCTGGCAATGGTGTTCTTCATGACCAGTCTGGGTCTGGCGGTGTTTGCCAAGCAAAATTCGGTCAAGGCGGCAGAGTCGGTATTTCCGTTTGCTGCAGAAGCGCCGGCCTCCGGTTTGCCGATGCTGCCGGAAGCAGCCGTGGCTCCGGCGGTACCGTTGAATTCAGATCTGCCAACTTCCTCGAAGTAAGCGTTGGCAGAGTGAGTTGATGTGCGGCCAAGTGCTGTCATGTCAGTGCCCGGAGGCGGGTTGAAACACCGAAATGCGGAAGTGGTGAAATTGGTATACACGCAGCCTTGAGGTGGCTGTGCCTAACGGCGTGGGGGTTCAAGTCCCCCCTTCCGCACCAATTAAAAGCTTGTTTCGGCACCTGTCTGAAATGAGCTGTAAATACCGGCATCGCCGGTGGCGAAAGGGTTTGACAAGTCCGTGTCAGATCCGTACAGTTCGCAACCTCTGATGCGGGGTGGAGCAGTCAGGTAGCTCGTCGGGCTCATAACCCGAAGGTCGTTGGTTCAAATCCAGCCCCCGCTACCACATTCGGACTTTGTAAAAAAGCCCACGCTTAAGTGGGCTTTTTTATGGGTCCTGCGGCAGGCATCTTCGGATGCTGTGGCTGCCGATACCGTGGGCGATTCGCCCACTTTTTGTTTCTGGCGTTTGGGTTTCGCGACCTTGGGTTTCGTTGCGCGGGCGCATGACGGGGAGAGGGGCCAGCATGGCAATCTCGAAGAAAGTCGAAGATCTGACACAGCTGATTGAGCCGGCAGTTACTGCCTGCGGCTTCGAGCTCTGGGGTCTGGAATTTTTCCAGCAGGGCAAGCATTCCGTATTGCGTCTTTTTATTGAAACCGAACGCGAGGAAGGTGTCGGCATTGATGATTGCTCGACCGTGAGTCATCAGGTCAGCGGCGTGCTCGATGTTGAAGATCCGATCAGTGGCGAATACACCCTGGAGGTGTCATCGCCGGGCTGGGATCGTGCACTGTTCAAGCCAGCGCATTACATTCGTTTCATCGGTGAAGAAGTAAACGTGCGGTTGACGGCACCCATCCAGGGTCGTCGCCGTTTCAAAGGCCATATTCAGGCGGCAGATGATGTGCAGCTGTCGTTGCAAGTGGAGGGTGTGCTGGTGCAGATTCCCTTCCTGAGCATCGACAAAGCCAACATCGTGCCTAATTTCTGACAAGAACAAATGATCACGCAGGTCGAATCATGAGCAAAGAAATCCTGTTGGTAGTGGACTCCGTCAGCAACGAGAAAGGTGTTGCGCGCGAAGTCATTTTCGAGGCTTTGGAGCAGGCGCTGGTTGCGGCTACCAAGAAGCGTTTTGACACCGACGAAATCAATATTCGCGTCGTTATCGATCGCCGTACCGGCGAGTACACAACCTTCCGCTTCTGGGAAGTTGTGGCCGATGAAGACCATGAAATTCCGGCCATGCAGCTGGCGATTAGCGATGTCGAAGAAAAGGGCCTGAAGCTCGGTGACATCGTCGAAGAGACCGTGCCATCGATCGAATTCGGTCGTATCGCCGCGCAGACTGCCAAGCAGGTCATCGTGCAGAAAGTGCGTGAAGCCGAGCGCGCCCTGGTGGTTGATGCCTATCGTGATCGTATTGGCGAGATTCTCTCCGGCACTGTCAAGAAAAGTACACGTGATGGCATCATTGTCGATCTCGGTGCCAATGCCGAGGCGTATCTGGCTAAAGAAGAAATGCTGCCGCGCGAAAACTTCCGCATGGGTGACCGTATTCGCGCCGTGCTTTATGCCGTCAACAGTGAGGGCCGTGGTGCTCAGCTGCTGCTGTCGCGTGCCAGCCCGGAAATGCTGATCGAGCTGTTCCGCATTGAAGTGCCGGAAATCGGCGAAGAAATCATTGCCATCCGCGCTGCTGCGCGTGACCCGGGTGTACGTGCCAAGCTCGCCGTGAAGAGCAATGACCATCGCATCGACCCGCAGGGTGCCTGCATCGGCATGCGTGGTTCGCGTGTGCAGGCCGTATCCGGTGAGCTTGGTGGCGAGCGTGTCGACATCGTGCTCTGGGACGACAATCCCGCGCAGTTCGTCATCAATGCCCTGCAGCCGGCCGAAGTGTCTTCGATCATTGTGGATGAAGACAGCCACAGCATGGATGTTGCCGTCGAGGAAGATCAGCTCGCCATGGCCATTGGTCGCGGTGGCCAGAACGTGCGCCTGGCGTCCGATCTGACCGGCTGGCGTCTGAACGTGATGACGGTTGCTGACGCGCAAGCCAAGCAGGAAACCGAAGCACAGAAATTTGTTGATGGCTTTGTTGCCGATCTCGGTGTCGATGAAGACATCGCCGGCATCCTCGTCAACGAAGGCTTCACCACGCTCGAAGAAGTGGCCTACGTGCCGCTGGAAGAGCTGCTGGCCATTGAAGATTTTGATGAAGAGCTCGTTGAAGCTCTGCGTCAGCGCGCCAAAGACGCGTTGCTGACCAAGGCGCTGGTGTCGGAAGAGGGCGCGAAAGAGCCTGCTGACGACCTGCTGGCGATGGAAGGGATGGAGCGCAAGCTGGCGTTTGCTCTGGCTGCTCGCGGCATCGTGACCATGGAAGACCTGGCTGAACAAGCCATTGATGACATCGCTGATATCGAAGGCATCACGCCCGAGTCGGCAGCCCAATTGATCATGAAGGCGCGTGAGCCCTGGTTCAACTGAACCTTGGCCACCTCTTTGCAACGGAGAACCACGCCCCATGGCTGATGTAACTGTCAAACAACTCGCCGAAACAGTCGGTCGTTCAGTTGATGTGCTGCTGGCGCAAATGCGCGATGCCGGCTTGTCGCACGCGAGTGCTGATGAAGCGGTGTCGGATATCGAGAAACAGCAGCTGCTGTCGCACCTGAAGCGTGCGCATGGCGAGGCCGCTGGCCAGCCACAGAAGATCACTCTACAGCGCAAGACCGTGAGCACGCTGAAGACAGCGCCTGCGACCGGTGGCAAGGCCAAGACGGTCAATGTCGAAGTGCGCAAAACCAAGACTTATGTGAAGCGTTCGCTGCTCGAAGAGCAGGAAGAGACGACTCGCGAGGCCGAAGAGCAGGCACGTCTGGCGGCTGAAGAAGCGGTGCGCCTGGCTGAAGCCGAGCGTCTGGCGGCTGAAGCGGCGGTGCGCCGTGCGGCCGAAGAAATTCGTATTGCTGCGGCTGAAGAAGAGGCTCGCAAGGCCGCTGAAGAAGCCCGCAAGCAAATGGGTGGCGATGCCAAGGACTCACGCAAGCTGAGCGTGCCCAAGGTCGACATCAAGAAGCTGGAAACTCCTGAAGAGCGCGCCCGTCGCGAAGAGCAGGCGGTGAAGGATCGCGCTGCTGAGGATGTGCGCCGCCGTCAGGAAGAGGCCACACGCAAAGAGGCTGAAGAAAAGGCCAGCCAGAAAACCATGGAGCAGGCCCGCCGTATTGCTGAAGAGCTGGCTGGTCGTGCGCCGGTGGCTGCTCCCGCTACCGATACGCCGTTGGCGCGTGGCTTGGTTGGCGTGGCTTACGAAGATTCGTTTGCGCGTGAAGATCGTGACATCAAGCGCGGTACCAGCACGCCGTCGCGCACCGCCAAAAAAGGTCCGAAGAAGCGCGAAGAGCAAAGCTTCCGGCCAGTACAGCGCACGCTGACCAGTGCGCTGTCGAAAAAGCATGGCTTTGAAAAGCCGGTGGAGAAGCAGGTGTACGAAGTCAGCATCGGTGAATCGATTGTTGTCAGTGACTTGGCGCAAAAAATGGCCAAGAAGACGCGCGAAGTCATTCGTGTACTCATGAAGATGGGTGAAGTCGTTACTGCCGATCAAGTCATTGATCAAGCAACGGCAGCCTTGGTTGTAGAAGAAATGGGCCATGCCGCCAAGTTCGTCAGCGAAACCGCGCTGGAAGACTCGCTGATGAGCTCCATCGTGCGCGATGGCGATGCCAAGACGCGTGCCCCGGTCGTGACCATCATGGGTCATGTTGACCACGGCAAGACCTCGCTGCTCGACTACATTCGTCGTGCCAAGGTTGCTGCTGGCGAAGCCGGCGGCATTACGCAGCACATCGGTGCCTACCACGTGGAAACGCCGCGCGGCATGATCACCTTCCTCGATACTCCGGGTCACGCTGCCTTCACGGCCATGCGTGCTCGTGGTGCCAAGGCCACGGATATTGTTGTGCTGGTGGTGGCTGCTGATGACGGCGTGATGCCGCAGACAGCCGAAGCCATTGACCATGCTCGTGCCTCGGGCGTGCCGCTGATTGTGGCTATGAACAAGGTCGACAAGGAGTCCGTGGACTTCGATCGCGTGCTCAGCGAGCTGTCCGCCAAGCAGGTTGTCTGCGAAGAGTGGGGCGGCGATACGCAGGTCGTGAAAGTGTCGGCGAAGACTGGTTTTGGTATCGACGAGCTGCTCGAGGCCATCCTGATTCAGGCTGAGCTGCTGGAGCTCACCGCTGTGTCGGAAGGCCCGGCGCAAGGCGTGGTGATTGAGTCGCGTATCGACAAAGGCCGTGGCGCTATCGCGACATTGCTGGTGCAGAAAGGCACGCTGCGGCAGGGTGATCTGGTCCTGGCCGGTACACTCTATGGCCGTGCCCGCGCGCTCATCGATGAAAACGGCAAGCCGGTGAAGTCGGTTGGCCCATCCATGCCGGTCGAGATTCTCGGCTTGCCGGATGCGCCGGGTGCTGGCGATGAGTTCCTCGTCGTTGCCGATGATCGCAAGGCGCGTGAAGTCGCTGATTTCCGTATCGCCCGTGATCGTCAGGTGCGCATGGATCTGGCCGAAAGCATGAAGCTGGAAAATCTCTTTGCCAACATGGGCAAGGCAGAAGTGGCCTCGGTCAATATTGTGCTGAAGACGGATGTTCGTGGTTCGCTCGAAGCGCTGACCGCTGCTCTGAACGATCTCAGCACCGATGAAGTGCGTGTGAAGATCGTCAGCTCGGGTGTCGGTGCCATTGCCGAATCCGATGTGGCGCTGGCCGAATCGACCGGTTCTGTTGTGCTCGGCTTCAATGTCCGTGCCGATAATGCTGCTCGTGCCAAGTGCCAGAACGACGGCATTGACCTGCGCTACTACAGCATCATCTATGAGCTGATTGATGATGTGCGTGATGCCATGTCGGGTCTGCTGACGCCTGAGCGTCGCGAAAACATCGTGGGTATGGCGCAGGTGCGTGAAGTGTTCCATTCCTCGAAGTTCGGCTCCGCTGCCGGTTGCATGGTGCTCGAAGGCAGCCTGTTCAAGAACAAGCCGATTCGCGTGCTGCGTGAAGATGTGGTGGTATTCCAGGGTGAACTGGAATCGCTGCGCCGCTTCAAGGAAGACGTCATGGAAGTGCGTCATGGCATGGAGTGCGGTCTCGCGGTGAAGGGCTACAAGGACATCAAGGCTGGCGACAAGGTCGAAGTCTATGAAGTTCAAATCATCAAGCGCAGCTTGTAAGAGGCCGACTGAGTGAGCCAACGCACGCAACGCATGGGCGACCAGATCCAGCGCGACATCTCCGGCCTGATTCGTCAGCGCCTGCGGGATCCGCGCCTGGGCATGGTGACGATCTCGGCAGTCAAGGTCAGTCCTGACATGGGCTATGCCGACATCTATGTCACCATCCTCGGCAAGACCCTGGATGAAGCGCCAGACGAAGGCATTGCGATTCTCAATGCCGCCTCCGGCATTCTGCGTGGCGAGCTGGGCCGTGGTCTGCGCACGCGCATCGTGCCGCATTTGCGCTTTCATCATGATGTGGTGGTGACGCGCGGCAACCGCATGGCGGCACTGATTTCGCAAGCCGTGAAAGACGATGTCGAGCGCGCGGAATCTTTCCCGCAGGCTGATGTTGCCGGCAACGAAGACGCGTCGGCCACCTGAGTCTGTCTTGAGCAAACCGCGCCGCCCCAAGCGTCCTATCGATGGCGTCCTGCTGCTGGACAAACCGGCGGGCATGACCTCGAATCATATCCTGCAGTGGGTCAAGCATCGTTATCAAGCTGAGAAAGCAGGTCATACCGGCAGCCTGGACCCTTTGGCGACGGGCGTTCTGCCCATCTGCCTGGGTGAAGCCACCAAATATTCGCACTACCTGCTCGAAGCCGACAAAAGCTATCGCACCCGTTTACGTTTCGGTCAGCGCACCAATACCTCGGATGCCGATGGCGAAGTCGTTGAAGAGCGCCCTATCCCGGAAATCACAGCTGAATCACTTGAATCGGTGCTGATGCGCTTTCGTGGCGACATCCTGCAAGTGCCTTCGATGTTCTCTGCTCTCAAGCAGGACGGCAGACCACTCTACGAGCTGGCGCGCGCCGGCATTGAAGTAGCGCGTGAGCCGCGTCCGGTGACAATCTTTTCGCTGACGTTGGATGTGCTGGAGCTTCCGTTTGCAGAGCTGACGGTCAGTTGCTCCAAGGGCACCTATATTCGCAATCTGGTCGAAGACATCGGCGAGGCTATCGGCTGTGGTGCCCATGTGGTTGAGTTGCGCCGTTTGTCGGCGGGGCCCTTCACCCTGGCGCAAGCCATCACGCCTGAGCAAATTGAGGCGCTCGAGCCACAAGGTTTCCCGGCTCTGGATAGCTTGTTGCTGCCGCCCTGGTCCGGCCTGGCCGACTGGCCACGGGTGGAGTTGAGTGAAAATTCGGCGTATTATCTGCGCCACGGTAATCCCGTGCGGGCCTCCGGCCTGCCGCGCGAAGGCTCGGTACTGATCTTTCAGGTCGAGGCCGACACCGAAGAATTCCTGGGAATCGGTTTTGTCGATGATGACGGCATGCTGGCTCCCAAGCGTTTGCTCAAGTCATCGTACTAGCAAATGCCTGTACAACCCCTTTGGGGGATGTTGGCGCGGACTGCAGAGAGGCGCGGTCTGTCGCTGTTCTATTGGCCTCTCGGAAGGAGTAATACCATGGCCCTTACGGTCCAAGACAAAGCTGCGATTGTTGCCAAGTTTGCCCGCGCTGCCGGCGATACCGGTTCCTGTGAAGTTCAAGTTGCGCTGCTCAGCGCCAACATTGATGACCTGCAGGGTCACTTCAAGGCGCACAAGCATGACCACCACTCGCGTCGCGGTCTGATTCGGATGGTCAACCAGCGTCGTACGCTGCTCGACTACCTGAAGCGTAAAGACAGCACACGCTACAGCGCACTGATCCAGGAACTGGGTCTGCGTCGCTAAGCGGAACAAACTGGGAGCGGCTTGCCGCTCCCAGTCTTTTGAGCAGCCTGAAAATAAATATCGAAAACCAAGGATTGCCATGGGGCAGTCCGCAGAGGAATAGCATGTTCAATATCGTTCGCAAAGAATTCCAGTTCGGTCAGCAGACCGTCAGCCTTGAAACCGGTCGTATTGCCCGCCAGGCCAGTGGCGCTGTTGTCGTCACCATGGGCGGCCTGCAAGTTCTGGTTGCTGTTGTTGGTGCCAAGAAGGCCAAGCCAGGTCAGGATTTTTTCCCGCTGACCGTGAATTATCAGGAAAAGACCTACGCCGCCGGCCGTATCCCGGGTGGCTACTTCAAACGTGAAGGCCGTCCTTCGGAAAAAGAAACGCTGACTTCGCGTCTGATCGATCGCCCGATTCGCCCGCTGTTCCCGGAAGGCTTTGTCAATGAAGTGCAGGTCACGGCAACCGTCATCTCCACGGACAAGCTGCAGGACCCGGATATCGCTGCCCTGCTCGGCACTTCGGCGGCACTGGCCATCTCCGGTCTGCCGTTCAATGGTCCGATTGGCGCTGCTCGCGTGGCCTACATCAATGATGAGTACATCATCAACCCGACCTACGAGCAGCTGAAGACCTCGGCGCTGGATCTGGTCGTTGCCGGTACGCAGAGCGCGGTACTGATGGTTGAGTCGGAAGCGAAAGAGCTCAGCGAAGATCAGATGCTCGGTGCCGTGCTTTTCGGTCACGATGAAATGCAGGTTGCCATCGAAGCCATCAAGGCCTTTGCTGCTGAAGTCGGCACACCGCGCTGGGAGCTGACGCTGCCTGCCGTCAATGTTGAATTGAAGGCCGCCCTCAAGGCCGCTTTCGAGACGCAAATTTCCGAGGCCTACACGATTCGCGAAAAGCAGGATCGTTACACGCGTCTGGGCGAAATCAAGATTGCTGCCCTGGCTCAGTTCGCCACGGAAGAAGGCAATGCCGACGAGCTCGAAGAGCTCTTCGAAGATCTGAAGTACCGCACCGTTCGCGACAACATCCTGTCCGGCAAGCCGCGTATCGATGGTCGTGACACCCGTACCGTCCGCGCGCTCGACATCCAGACCGGTGTGCTCGGCAAGGCTCATGGCTCGGCCCTGTTCACCCGTGGTGAAACGCAGGCGCTGGTGACTGCCACGCTCGGCGGCACACGTGATGCCATGATGATCGATGCCCTTGAAGGCAGCTACACCGACAACTTCATGCTGCACTACAACTTCCCGGCCTACTCGGTGGGTGAAACCGGTCGCGAGTCCGGCCCGAAGCGCCGTGAAATCGGTCACGGGCGTCTCGCCCGTCGTGGTGTGCATCCGATGCTGCCGGCTTCCGACAAGTTCCCGTACGCCATTCGTGTGGTATCGGAAATCACCGAATCCAACGGCTCGTCGTCGATGGCCTCGATCTGCGGCGCTTCGCTGGCGCTGATGGATGCCGGCGTGCCGATGAAGGCGCCGGTGGCCGGTATCGCCATGGGTCTGGTCAAGGAAGGCGAGCGTTTCGCCGTGCTGACCGACATCCTGGGCGACGAAGATCATCTCGGCGACATGGACTTCAAGGTTGCCGGTTCCGCCAATGGCGTGACCGCGCTGCAGATGGACATCAAGATCGAAGGCATCACCGAAGAAATCATGGAAGTGGCGCTGGGCCAGGCTCGTGAAGCCCGTCTCAACATCCTCGCCCAGATGAACCAGGTGCTTGCGGCCTCGCGTCCGGAAGTGAATGCCAACGCCCCGACCTATGCCACCATCCAGATCAGCACCGACAAGATCCGTGATGTCATCGGCAAGGGCGGTGCCATGATTCGCAGCATCTGCGAGCAGACCAAGGCCAGCATCGACATCGATGACTCCGGTCTGGTGCGTATCTACGGTGAAACCAAGGGTGCGACCCAGGCTGCTCTGGCGCGTGTTCAGGAAGTCACTGCCGAAGTTGAGGTGGGCGCGGTTTACGAAGGTACGGTGGCCCGTATCGTCGACTTCGGTGCCTTCATCAATATTCTCCCGGGTACTGACGGCTTGGTGCATATTTCGCAGATCGCTCACGAGCGTGTCGAGAATGTGGCCGATCACCTGAAGGAAGGCCAGGTTGTGAAGGTCAAGGTGCTGGATGTGGATCAGCGCGGTCGTATCAAATTGTCGATCAAAGAGCTGATCGAGTCCTGAGTCACGGCCTTTTCGGGCGCTCTCCTCGGGCGCCCGAATGCTGTCCGTCTGATGTAAAAAAACCACCGAACGGTGCTGTCGGGTGCTTCTAACTTGACAGTGCTTGGTGGTATCTTCTGCCGGTGCTGTCAGCTAGCGCTGGCGCGTTCATATCGCATATATCAAAAAGACTGCGGCTGAGCGAAACAATAATAATCACTTCAAGGAGAAAGACATGAGGGGCTCAAGCCTGCTCCGTCGCGGTTTCGCCGGTGCCATCATTGGTGCGTCCGTTCTGCTCTCGGCCTGCGATCCTGTTGCATTTATCAGTAACCAGTCCTTGCGCTTCGTTGAAAAGAAGCTCGTCCCGCCGATGTTGAAAGACACGGACTACATCATGGCCTGCTCGTCAGGCGTCGCCACAGCTCCTCTGATCATGGCTACCGAAAACCTCGGTGCAGACGCCAATCAGCTCGGAACTCTGCTTTACACCACGGCGGCACTCTGCGCAGAAACAGTCGCTTTCGAAAACGAACTGCGCTACCTGCGTGCCTCGCGTGCCGGCAATGTTGAAGAAGCCCAGGACGCTCGTATTGCGCAAAAGCGCATGGCCGAACTGGCTGCTCGTCGTCAGCTCAATGCCTATAACCGTTTCGTGACGTATTACGAGAAGCGTTACGACATCAAGATTGGCGAAGAGTGCACCGATTTCTACAAGGATTTCGATGAATTCGTCTACATGCTGGGTCTGATCACGGGCCTGCAGGCTGTACTGAATGACATTACTGCGCAGCAGGCCGTTGGCGTTCCGCTTGATATTGCTGCCAAGGCTGAGCGTGCCTTCTCGTGCCTGGACAACAAGAAGTGGTGGGGTGTTCCCGTCGCTGCTCGCGCAGTGATCTGGAACGTATTGCCGGGTCTTGATGAAGGCAAGGATGTCTGGGGTGCTTTCAATGCCTCCATGACACTGGGTGAAGAGGCTGGTGTTCGTCTGCCGCATGCTATGTATGCCTTGTCGGCTGTCGGCAAAGATGACAATGCGCGTGTTCGCGATGCCATCCGTCGCTTCGTCAATGTGAAAGAAGGCTTCAAGCCCAATGCGCAATATGCCTTGGTTGACAGTCTTGCCGGCTTCATCGTGACCTCCCTGTCTGACAAGCTCTGGACCGAAGGTGCTGGTACGCGTACACCTCCGGGCAGTCTCGGCAAGTTCTGGGATGAAAAGGTTGAAGCTCCGGAAGGCGTGGATGTCGGCGACCTGCTGTGAACTTATTGAGGCTCATGGCGTTTGACGCTGTGAGCCTGTTGTTTTCAGGTTTCAAATAAATAGTTCAAATAGATAGAGGGAACTCTCATGCGTAAATTAAACCCTATTGCTGCATCGCTGTTTGCCGTCGCTGCTACTGTTTCCATGCAGGCTTCAGCTGCCAGCAAGGTTTGTGTATTCGACATCCTGGGCGCTCAGGGTGATGTCACCGGCATGATGAAAGACTACGCTCTTGCCGCCAAGGGCATGGGTGGTCAGCTGGATCTGAAAACCTATACCGACGAACGTACTGCCGCTGAAGACTTCAAGGCTGGCCAGTGTGATGCCGTGATGCTGACAGGTCTGCGCGGTCGTCAGTTCAATGACTTCACCGGTTCGCTGGACTCCCTGGGCGCCATTCCGTCCAACAAGATCATGGAAAAGGCCCTCGCGACACTGGCTAACCCGGCCTTGGCCTCCAAGATGATTCAGGGTAAGTATGAGGTTGCGGGTATTGCTCCGGCAGGTGCTGCTTACCTCTTCGTCAAGGATCGTTCGATCAACAGCGTAGAAAAGCTGGCGGGCAAGAAGATTGCTGTATTCGACTACGACAAGTCGCAAGCCAAGATGGTGCAGAAGATCGGCGCTCAGCCGGTATCGTCCGATATCACTAACTTCGCTGCCAAATTCAACAACGGTGCAGTTGATATCGTTGCTGCACCAGCGCTGGCTTACAAGCCGCTGGAAATGTACAAGGGCCTGGGCAAGACCGGCGCCATCGTTCGCTTCCCGGTTGTTCAGCTGACCTTCCAGCTGATCATCAACAAAGAAAAATTCCCGGCTGACTTCGGTCAGAAGTCGCGTGCCTACTGGAATGCACAGACTCCGCGTGCCATGGGCATCGTGAACAAGGCTGAGAAAGACATCCCTGCTGGTGTCTGGATGGATCTGCCGGAAAAGGACAAGGATGGCTATGTAGTTCTGTTGCGTGACGCGCGTATTGCGCTGACTAAGGAAGGCATCTACAACCCGTTCACCATGAAGGTCTTGAAGAAGACCCGTTGTTCGGTGGATGGTGCTGATGCCGAGTGCTCGCAGAACCTCGAGTAATTTCGAGCAATCGCGCAATGATCGCCAGGGTCTGTCATGACTCTGGCGTTTTCATTCTTCAAGGAAGCTAAAAATGAATAACAAGCCTCTCTTCCTCAATCGCAGTGCTTCGGAATGGTTTTCCAGCCTTCCTGTACTGATATTGCTGTTGTTAACACTGGTCATTGGTACCGGTGAAATGTTCCATGGGCAGTTGCTGCGCATGGGCGAACGCATGTTTGGTGACCCTTCCAACAATATTCAGTACTTCATGTTGCGTGCCGATCCGACCAAGCCGGATTGCGACGCCAACATGGATATCGATGCAGCCGTAGCTGCTCAGGCCGCCGCACCTGCCGTCGTGTCTGATGATCCGCTGGATGCGCTGTTTGCCTCTGAGCCTCAGGATCCTGCCGCTATTCGTGATTCAATGGAAAAAGCCAAGGCGCTTTGCATTGAAAAGAACACGATGTACGAAGGCATCGTCAAGAACATCACGCCCAAGGTAAAAGCCTTCCGCGCTGTCGAGACGGGTTTCTTCGGTATCTTCAAGTTCGGTACCGAAAATCGCCCGTTGCTGTTGCTGGTGATGTTTGCCATTGCTGCCGTAACAACGACGCTGGGTGTTCACCACATTGGTCTGCGTCCGCCGCGCTACAAGAAAGACTTTCCGGTGTATGGCTTGTCGATGGTGGTTGCCAACGGTCTGGCGCTGTTCTCTTGCTGGTTCTACTACAACAATGTGTTGTTGAACTCCGGTATTCCGGTTGAGCAGCCGCTGCTGAACTACATCATGATCGGCTTGTTTGCCATCTTGACGGGTATCAGCCTGTTCAAGCTGGTGCGTCCGCCGGTAGAAGCGGAGGAAGGTGGCAGCTGGGGCTTGGCAACACTGTCGATTCCGCTGTATGCCTTCATGGCGATTAGCTCGTCGATTGCCTTCCTAGGCGAAGGCCACATGGCCGGTCTGGCCATCTATCTGGGCCAGCTGCTTGAGTACTCTGGCATCTTCCTCAACCTCGGTCTGTACATCTGGGCCGGTATGCTGTTGAAGCAGACTCGTGTTGTGCACTTGTTCATGGATGTTGTGCGTCCGTTCAAGTTCTCGCCGGAAACACTGACTTGGGTCATTTTGATCGCTGCTGCAGTTCCGACGGCCTATACCGGTGCCTCCGGCATCTTCGTTATCGCGGCCGGTGCGATTGTTTACAAGGAAGTGCTGCAGTCGGGCGCTCGTCGTCAATATGCGCTTGCTGCGGCAGCCATGTCCGGCTCGCTGGGTGTGGTGCTGCGTCCGTGCTTGCTCATTGTACTGATTGCCGCACTGAACAAGCAGGTAACAACCAACGAGCTGTACGGTTGGGGTGTATCGGTATTCCTGCTGACATCGACAATCTTCTTCCTGTTCTCCCTCTATCTGCGTGAGGGTGTCAGCGAGAAAACCAATCTCGGTGAGGCGCTGCGCGGCTCGGCTCGTGCCTTGGTGCCGGTGTCGCCGTATATCGTCATCGTGGTTGCTGTGGTTCAGGCCTACCAGTACTTCCTGGATACCAAGCTGGACGAGTTCACTGCGCCCGTCATGTTGCCGGTGATCATGTTGTTCATCGTCATTTTCGACAAAATGCGTCGTGAGCCGAAGGCTGTTGCGGTTATCAACAATCCGGAAGCGGAGCGTCGCGTCGGTCTGGAAGGCGCAGTGCGCTTTGCCACCAACGAAACGATTGGCCACATTGGTGCGCTGATCATGTTGATGGCGCTGTCGGTGTCCGTCGGTGGTGTGATCGAGCGATCCGGCATGATGGAAAATGTCCCGGCTGATCTGGGCAATATCTGGCTGGCACTGACCATCCTGATGGGTACCTTGGTCTTCATCGGCATGATCATGGATCCGTTCGGTGCTGTAATTCTGGTATCGGCGACCATTGCTCCGATTGCCTACAGCAACGGTATTGATCCGGTCCACTTCTGGATGATCGTGCTGACAGCCTTTGAGTTGGGCTATCTGTCTCCGCCTGTAGCCTTGAATCAGCTGTTGGTGCGCATGGTGGTCGGTGAGAAGGTCATGGACGAGGCTGATGCAGAAGTCGCGCACAAGTCTTTCTACTATCGCTATGAGCGCTGGATCTTGCCGGTCGTGGTGTTGGCAGTTGGTTTGTTGACCGTGGTCTACGGTGGGCAGTTGCTCGTGATGCATGGCGCAGAGTGGCGTGCTGCGCTGGATGGCATTCTCGGCTAAGCGCTGATGATGCAGATAAAAAGCCGGCCTGAGTGCCGGCTTTTTATTGGGTGGAATTTCTGTGGTGTTGTCGCGGACGAAAAAAAACCGGCATTTCGCCGGTTTTTAATTGCCTTGGTAATGTTCAGGCAACTTGTACAGGAATCGCGTTAGCGCTGTGGCTGACGGAGTTGTCCGGATTGCAGTACACCAAACGTGGTTCGAAGCTGGCCAGTTCGGCCTGCTCAAATTGCGCGTATGTGCAGATGATCACTCTGTCGCCGGGCTGGGCCTTGTGAGCAGCAGCGCCATTGACCGAAATCATTTTTGAGCCGCATTCGGCACGAATAGCGTAAGTCGTGAAGCGTTCGCCATTGGCTACGTTGTAAATCTGGATCTGCTCGTATTCACGGATGCCGGCTAAATCCAGCAGGTCACCGTCGATCGCGCACGATCCCTCATAATCCAATTCGGCATGGGTCACACAGGCCCGATGCAACTTGGCTTTGAGCATGATGCATTGCATGAGCGTTTACCTCCGCACAGCAGCAAACAGGAGCGAAGTGACAGACTTGCTAGTCAGCCTCCCCGCGGGCGCGCCATTTTGCCGCAAGATGGCGCGAGGTTCAATCGTTGAACGTATACAAATCAGGTTCATTTCATGCCACCGAAAAAGCCAGATTGTCGATCAATCGTGTCTTTCCCAGACGCGCAGCAAGCAGAATGACCAGGTCAGTATCGCTCTCTGCCGGCGTATTCAGATCCTGAGTGCATACTTCAACATAGTCTGGCGCAAATCCGCACTTCGTCAAATGTGCCTTGGCGGCAGCGCTCAGCGCGGCATAGTCACGCTGGCCTGACAGTATTGCCGTCTGCAACTGTGCCAGTGTTTGATAGAGCAGCGGTGCTTGCAGGCGCTCTGCCGGCGTCAGGAAGCCGTTGCGTGAGCTCAGTGCCAGGCCATCATCGGCACGCTGAGTCGGCATGCCGATGATGCTTGTCGGTATGCACAACTCGGTCACCAGGCGTCTGATCACAGCGAGCTGCTGGTAGTCTTTCTCGCCGAACAGTGCCATGTCGGGCTGAATGATATTGAACAGCTTGGTCACCACGGTCGCAACGCCCGTAAAGTGGCCCGGTCGGGATGCGCCACAGAGCCTGTCGGTGATGTCTGCGACGTGTACGGTGGTCGCCTGCTGGCGGCCGTCGGGATACATTTCTTCGGCAGATGGTGCAAACAGGAGATCGCAGCGGGCCTCGGCCAGCAGGCCGGCATCGTTATCCAGTGTCCGTGGATAGCTGCTGAAGTCTTCATTGACACCAAATTGCGTCGGATTAACGAAAATGCTGGCAACAACATAGTCGGCCCGGCGCTTCGCTTCAGCAACCAGAGAAATATGACCGCTATGCAAATTGCCCATGGTGGGCACGAAAGCGACAGACTTCCCGGCTTTTCTGGCTTGCTTCAGTGCGGCTCTTACGCCCTGAATACTGTTTTCAATTTTCATGACCGTGTTCCTTGGAACAACAATGTTCAGGCGAATGCATGTTCGGCAGCAGGGTAGCGGCCAGATTTGACGGCCTGCACATAGGCACGAAATGCGCCTTCGATGCTGCCATCTCCTTCTGACAGGAAGTTTTTCACGAATCGTGCAGGCTTGCCGTTGTGCAGACCCAGCATGTCGTGCAGCACCAGTACCTGACCATCGCATGCCGCGCCGGCACCAATGCCGATGACAGGAATGCCTAATGTCTGTTGCACGCGTTGTGCCAAGCTTTGCGGGACGCATTCGAGCAGGAGCAGTGCGGCACCGGCAGCTTCGGCAGCCAGGGCGTCGGCGAGTAGTTGCTCGGCAGCCGCTTCGTCGCGGCCCTGTACACGATAGCCGCCCATGACATTCACCGACTGTGGCGTGAGGCCCAGATGAATGCAGACCGGGATGCCGCCGCGCGTCAACTGCGTGATGGTATCGGCAAGCCAGGCGCCGCCTTCGAGCTTGACCAGATGAGCGCCGGCGCGCATGAGGGTGGCGGCATTCGCCAGCGCATCGGTCATGGTGGCGTAGGCCATGAAAGGCAGATCGGCCATCAGCAGTGACGTCTTGTTACCGCGCGCAACAGCGGCTGTGTGATAGGCCATGTCTGCGACCGTGACCGGCAATGTTGATTCGTGCCCTTGCAGTACCATGCCCAGAGAGTCGCCAATCAGGATGACTTCGACTTCGGCTCGTGCCATGGCGGCGGCAAAGCTGGCGTCGTAGCAGGTCAGTACGCTGAAGCGCTCGCCATTGTTTTTCAGGGCTTTCAGCGTGTGTAGCGTGACAGCTTTCATGGGGTACTCCGCAAAGGTGAGCTGTATTGCGCGCGTGCCGCAAGCCAGCGCGGGTCCGGCCAGGGCTGTAGCACTTGCTGGCTCAGCGCAGGCTGTTGCAAAAGTGTGACGAGATCCGGCGCGTCTGACCAGTGCGCCTGCGGCCAAATATCCTGCAGAGGGCGCAGAACAAAGGCACGTTTATGCATTTCGGGGTGCGGCACGGTCAGGCGTGCATCGTGGATACGTTGCTCGCCATAGAGCAGCAGGTCCAGATCCAGAGTTCGTGCGCCCCAGCGTAACGCTCGCACACGACCGGCAGTGGACTCCAGTGCCTGCAGCTCATCGAGCAGCTGCCAGGGCGATAGCAGCGTATCCAGAAGGATGGCTGCATTGGCATAGTCAGGCTGGCCTGCCGGGCCAATGGCGGCACTTCGATACAGGGCCGAGACGCTAATGACGCAGCTATCCTGCAGGGCCGACAGGGCATGCAACGCGTGTGTCAGCGTTTCTGGCGCATCACCGAGATTGCCGCCAAGGCCGATCGCGCAACGAATGCTAGGCATGAAAGCTCTCAGGCTCCAGCGCTGGGCTTGCGTCTGCGCTTCTTCTTGGGGGCGGCCGGCTTGTCCTCCAGTGCACGTGCCATCTCGGCGCGCAAACCGGGGTCGGCATCCTGCCAGCGTGTCCACCAGGCACCCATGCCGCCTGTGTCTTCGCCGGCCAGCTCACGCAGGACAAGGAAATCATAGCCGGCGCGGAAGCGCTCGCTCTGTGCCGTCGCCTCGACCTGGCGCGGTCGTGGCTGCTCCAGTTTGGGTTGCATCTCCCAGATATCGCGAACGGTCTGGCCAACATGGCGCGGAATAGCCGTGCGCTGATGCTGGACGGTAAGTACTTGCTGGCTGGCTTGTTGCCAGGCGGGCACAGGCGGTACGCCATCGGCGAGCAGCTTGGCCTGGCGATCTTCGGTGACACCCCAGAGCAGTGCAGCATAGAAGAAGGCCGGATTGATGCCTTTGCCTTCATGCACGCGTTCATCGGTGCTTTCGGCCGTGAGTTGCCAGAGCAGGTCGCGCGGATACAGTTCAGCTTCGGGGAACAGGACTTCAAACAGCTCGAATTCGTGCATGAGATCGAGCACGGGCAGCGAATAGCCTGCCGAGAAGAGCTTCTGGCATTCATCATAAAGACGGTGCGAGGAGATGTCTTCAATGAGGTGGGCCAGTTCCGGAATCGGCTGTGCCGTATTCGCGTCGAGGCTGAAGTCGAGCTTGGCGGCGAAGCGAATGGCTCGCAGCATGCGCACCGGGTCTTCGCGGTAGCGTGTTACCGGGTCGCCGATCAGGCGCAGCACGCGTGCGTCCAGATCCTTCATGCCATGAGCGAAGTCCCAGAGACTGAAGTCGGCGATGTTGTAGTAGATGGCATTGATGCTGAAGTCGCGGCGAGCAGCATCCTCTTCGATGTTGCCCCAGACGTTGTCGCGCAGGATCAGGCCTTCGGCATTGGTCTTGGCGTTGGCGGCATCACCTTCGCTATGGTGTGCGCGGAAAGTGGCCACTTCGATGACCTCGCGACCCCAGCGCACATGCGCGAGACGGAAGCGTCGGCCGATGATCTGGCATTGGTTGCCGAACAGCTGCTTCACTTGTTCGGGTGTCGCGCTGGTGGCGATGTCGAAGTCCTTGGGCTGCATGCCGAGCAGAATGTCGCGCACGCCACCGCCAATGAGGAAGGCCTGATGGCCGCCGTCATGCAGGCGATACAGGGTCTTTACCGCGACGCTGCTGATATCGCGGCGTGACACGGCATGCTGATCTCGCGGAATGATGACGGGTTTCAAACGGCTCAATGTTTTGCCGCGGCCACGCCAGCGATCCAACCAACCTTTCAACATGCTTGCACTCAGGGTCATGAATTGAGCGCGGATAATAGCAAGATTGCACAGGAACTGCGCAGAGATCAGACGAGGAGGGTAACGAGTGGTGAAGCAATGCGGGAGGGGTTACCTCCCGCGGTCGCTGAACGGTGCGTGGCTTATGACCATCTTATTATTCGAGGCATTGATTATTTTTTTTGCCTGAGCATCCTGGCATTTGCGTTCCGACATCCGGGTCGGCGCTTTTTTTATGACCTTCACCAAGGTGAGGTTTTGCGATGAGTTGTTGTTGTTATCGCTGGTTAGCATTAGCACGCGCCATGCCAACTCGGAAATATATAATTTCCATTTAAAACCAATAGCTTATATATCAATCAAATGTTGGATCAGGGGTGTTGGTAGCAGTAACTGTTACAGTCGTAACACATTTGTGTATTTAGGTAACATGAGTGGGTTTACGGTGCATCCGCGCCACGCTTGCGTGGAATGCCCAAGCGCTGACGTCGTTCCCAAAGTGTTTTCCGACTGATGCCGAGCTTTTGTGCCAGTTCGGTCTCTGACATCTGGTCCTGATGCTCCAGCACAAAGTGCTGAAAATAGTCTTCCAGTGACAGGCCTGCAGGTGGCTCATGATTGCTGGTGACAGCATGACCGGCATGCTCCTTGGTGCGCGGAAAATCAATGGCGAGCAGTTCGGGCGAAATTTCAGCACCCTCACAGAGAATGACTGCCCGCTCAATGGCGTTTTCCAGTTCGCGGATATTGCCGGGCCAGTGGTAGCTGCTCATGGCTCCGATGGCGTCGGCACTGAAGTGCAGGGGCGCGTTGCCGAGGCGTCCGATGGTGCGTGTCAGCAAGGCATGGGCAATATCCAGGATGTCGTCGCCGCGTTCACGCAGTGGTGGCAGGTTGAGCTCGACTACGTTCAGGCGAAAAAACAGATCCTCGCGAAACAGCCCGGCGCTGGCCATTTGCTTGAGATTTCGATGCGTCGCTGCAATCAGGCGGACGTCAATGGTGCGCGATTGCGTGGCACCCAGGCGACGAACCTCTTTTTCCTGCAGCAAGCGGAGCAGCCGTGCTTGCGCATCCAGCGGTAGTTCGCCAATTTCATCGAGAAATAATGAGCCGCCATCAGCGGCTTCCACGAGGCCTTTGCGTAATTGTTGTGCACCGGTGAATGCGCCTTTCTCGTGGCCGAACAGTTCGGATTCGATCAGCGATTCAGGAATGGCGGCGCAGTTCACCGAAATCAGAGGTGCCTGGCGGCGCGGGCTTTGATCGTGCAGCGCGCGGGCGACCAGCTCCTTCCCCGTGCCGGATTCGCCGTGAATGAGCACGGTGGTATTCAGTGGGGCTACGCGCGAAATGCGGCGATGCAGCTGTTGCATGGCCTCGCAGTTGCCGATGATGCCGCTGTCGGGCTGGCTGGCGGCGACGGTCATTTGCAGGGCGGCGTTTTGTCGGCGCAACAGACGCTCGCGGAGAATACGGTCTATGGTGAGCAGCATGTCATCGTGATCGAAGGGCTTGGCAATGTAGTCGGCGGCACCGGCACGCACGGCATCGACCGCCGAGCGAATGCTGGCGAAGCTGGTCATGATCAGTACCGGTGTATCCAGAGCCTTGTCGATCAGCGTGATGCCGGCGGCGCCCGGCAAGCGCAGATCGGAAATGATCAGCGAAAAGCTGTCCAGCGCAGCGCCAGCCAATGCCTCCTCGACGCTGCCGGCCAGGCTGACCTGGTAGTTATGGCGCTCAAGCAGCCGCTTCAGGCTGCTGCGAATGACGGCCTCGTCATCGACAATCAAAACATGGTTCACGCCGGAAAGTCCTCTGGATGAGCTGCCGGGCAGTTTGCCCAAGGCAGGGTGATTTGCACGATCACGCCCTGCCCTTGATCGTAGTCGCGCTTGTCAATGAGCTGGATGCGACCCTGATGTGCTTCGATGATGCCGTGCACCAGTGCCAGGCCCAGGCCCGTGCCCTTGCCGGGAGGCTTGGTGGTGACAAAGGGCTCGAACAGGTTGGCACGGATATCACCGTCAGGCAGGCCGTGGCCAAAGTCTTCGATCTCGATACGGACCTGGCTGCCATGACGGCTGGCGCGCATGGCGACTCTGCCTTGCTGCGTGCTGGCATCGCGGGCATTGCTGAGCAGATTGATGAAGACCTGGCAGAGTCGCTGTGCATCGCCGCGAACATGGAGGTTGTCGCGAATCTGGCAGTCAAAATCGGTGAAGCGCGCTTCTGGCGACAGCTTCAGCAGATGCACGGCTTCGGCCATGACGGCAGCCAGCGGTACAGCCTCGAATTCGCCGCTGGCATGATGCTCGCTGCGCGAAAAGCCCACCAGCGATTGCACAATGCGGCTGACGCGATGGGTCTGCTCCAGGATGCTTTGCGCGGTGTCGTTGACTTCGTGACCATCGGGGAATTCGGCGCGCAGGTTTTGCGCCAGGGAGGCGATTCCGGTGATCGGATTGCCAATCTCGTGCGCGACACCAGCGGCGAGGCGGCCAATCGCCGCCAGGCGCTCGGCATGCTGCAAGCGCGACTCCAGCTGCTGCAGGGGACTGACATCCTCCATCACCAGCACCTGGCTGCCGGCGGCGTCGCCAATGACGGCACGGTGCAGATTGAGCCAGCGCACCTGGCCATCGAGCTCCAGGCGTGTGCGCAGTTGCTGTGCATTCGGATTGATCAGAAAGTCAGCAAAGACCTGATTCCAGGGTGCCGGCAGATCTTCCAGTCGGGCGCCGATCATCAGCGAGTCCGGGCAGCCGGTGATCTGCATCATGGCGTGATTCCAGCTCATGATTTCGAGATCGCCGGCCAGTGTGCAGACGCCTAGCGGCAAATCATGGAGGGTCTGGCGATGGAAGCGACGCAGCAGGTCAAGCTCGCCGGCGAGGCCGGAGAGCTTGTCGCGATATTCTTCGAGACGCAATTCGATGTAGTGAATATCGTCGCCCGGTGAGTGCGCGAGAATCTTGTGCGGCAAATGCTCATCCAGCAGCTCCTGCGCCATGCTGGGGCCGAGCAGTCCGGACAGGTTGGCGTTGAGCTGTTCGCGCAAGCGTCGCAGGGCGTAGGGGCGGCGCTCATCATTGCGCAGCGCAAGGTCCTGCAGTGCCATGCGCACTTCACGCTCAGCCGTGACCGGCCCGAGTGATGGCGACAAGGCGGTGATGAAGGCATCGGTGCTGTCGGCGCTCAGGCCCCAGCGCACCGGGCTGCGCAGATTGTCGACCGAGCAGGCTTCGGCAATCTCTTTGTCGTCGGCGCTCTGACTGCTGAGCAGGGAAACGGCCAGCATGAGGGCGATATTGATGAGCGTGGCAATCAGGCCCATGGCTTGCCAGTGGCCGAGCTGATTGCTGACATCAATACCCAGCCAGATGCTGGTATCGAAATCGGGCAGGAAAAACGAAGGTACTGCCAGCGTGATGAACCAGGTCAGCGTGCCGGCTGCCAGCCCGCTGATGACACCGGCGCTGGTGGCTCGCGGCCAGAACAGCAGTGCCAGCATGCTGGGTGCCAGCTGAATGGTGGCGACAAATGACAACATCGACATTTCGGTGCTGTCCGGTCTGAGCGCCGGCAACCAGGAGAGCAGAAATGCGGCGCTGGGTATGAAGGCAATCAGCAGGCGCTGCTGACGCAATGTGCGTTGGTACAGGTCGTCGCCGGTGGAGAGTCCCCGGATTGGTAGCAGCACATGATTGAGCAGCATGTTGGCCAGAGCCAGGGTCGTGACAATCAGGATGCCGCTGGACGCTGCCAGAGTGCCGACGAACAGGATCAGCGTCATCCAGGGCGAGTCTGACTGCAGAGTAATGCCCAGGCTGAAATAGGTGGGTGGCAGATTGAGCTGCAGTGCTTCACCGGCCCACAGCAGTATGGGGATGCCGATGGCCATGAGCATGAAGTAGAGCGGCACTCCCCAGCTGGCAGTGACCAGATCTCTGGGCTCCCGGTTCTCGGTGAATGCCATCTGGTACATGCAGGGCATGACGACCGCGGCAAAGAAGAAAAGCAGGAGCAGGCTGTGCCAGTAGCCCCCTTGCAGTGGTTGATACATTTGCTGCAGAGCACCCGGATTGGCTGCCAGCCATTGGCTCAGACCGCTTTCACCGCCGAGCACACTGAAGTAGGCATATGCAGCGACGGCCAGCATGGCAATCAGCTTGATCAGGGATTCGACAGCAATCGCAATGACCAGGCCATCATGACTGGGGCCGCGGGTATTGCGCTGGCGTGTACCGAAAAGCAGGGTGAAGCAGATCAGCACGCCGCAAAAGAAGGCGCCCATGCTGCGTGTGCTGTGGCCGCCGGTGAGCAGATAGACCAGGTCTGCCATAGTCTGCATCTGTGCTGTCAGCAGTGGCATCACGCCAATCAGGATGGCCAGGGTAGCAATGGTGCCGACGCCTTGGCTGCGGAAGCGGAATGCCAGCAAATCGGGCAGCGAATGCAGCTGGTGCGTTTTGGCCAGGCGTAGGATCGGTTGCAGGAACATCGGGGCAACCAGAAAGGCGCCTGACAAGCCCATGTAGAAGGCAAGGAAGTTGTAGCCGAAATCCGCCGCAAACTGCACGACACCGTAGAGTCCCCAGGAGCTGATGAAGACGCCCAGCGATAGTGTGTAGACGGCCGGGTGACGAACCCAGCGCAGCGGCAACCAGCCCTTTTCACTGGCATGGGCGAGTAGAAAGAGCAGGCCCAGATAAGCCACGCTGAGGCTGAAAAGAACACCGGAGCTAAAGATCATTGAGGTCTCTACTGCGGGCAATCCACAAGGCCAGCACAATCAGTAGTGCCCAGATCAGATAGGGCCGATACCATGTGCTGCCATTGGCACTCCACCAGTCAATCACGATAGGCGAGAGCAGAAAGGCACCGGCAACGAACAGCAAAATCAGGCGATCAATATACATGTGCAACCCCTGTGGCACTGTTACGCAAGGTAACAGTTCTGGCCGATGCTGTCAGGGTGAGGAATGCGTTTCACGCGCCAGTTTTCACAGGCCCAGGCCAGTATTTCAGCGGGCTCGGCTTTTTTCAGCGCTGCCTGGGGCGACTGCCCGAGTGCTTGCAAGGCCAGCCATACATTTTCTGCTGCGGTCAGGTTGTTGAGCGCTGGGGCATGATTCTGCTTGGAAAGTTTCTGGCCATTGTGTCCGGTGATCACAGGCAGGTGCAGATAGCATGGTCTGCTCAATCCCAGACATTGCATGAGCCAGCATTGGCGAGCGGTATTGTCGAGCAGGTCTGCGCCGCGCACGACTTCGGTCACCCCGGTGGCGGCGTCATCGACAACGACGGCGAGCTGATAGGCATAGAGACCATCCCGGCGCTTGAGCACGATGTCACCCACCTGCTCATGCAGCTGGCTGTGCTGTTCGCCGCGCAGGATGTCTGTGAACGTGATGCGACCTGCCGCCGCCGTACGCAGTCGCCACGCTACATCGGTACTGGCGAGCGTAACGCCATCAACACGGCATGTCCCTGTGCAGATGCTGCAAGAGCTGAGCCTGTGATGTGCGCTGGCGTAATCCAGAAGTTGCTGACGCGAGCATCGGCAGGGATAAAGCAGATCGCTCTTGATGAGTTTCTGCAGAGCGGCTTCATAGTGCTCGGCGCGGGGCAGTTGATACGTTACCGAGCCATCCCAGTGCAGGCCGTGAGCCTCCAGGCTGTTCAGGATGGCAGCACTGGCCCCGGCTTCGGCCCTGGGCGGATCCAGGTCTTCGATGCGCAGCAGCCAGCGGCCGCCTTGCTGCCGGGCACTGACATAGCTGCCAACAGCGGCCAGCAGGGAGCCGGCATGCAATCGCCCCGTGGGGGACGGGGCGAAGCGACCAACGACTGACTGAGCGATGGCGTCAGCCGCCCAGCAGCTGCTTTTCCTTGATTTCCTGCAGGCTCTTGCAGTCGATGCAGAGCGTAGCGGTCGGTCGGGCCTCCAGACGGCGAATACCGATTTCAACACCGCAATCGTCGCAATAGCCGTAGTCGTCCTTCTCGATGCGCTCGAGCGTGGAGTCGATTTTCTTGATCAGCTTGCGTTCGCGATCGCGAGTGCGCAGCTCCAGTGAAAACTCTTCTTCCTGCGTTGCGCGGTCATTCGGGTCGGGCAGGCTGCCGGACTCATCCTGCATGTGGTGGACCGTACGATCAACTTCCTGCATCAGCTCCTGCTTCCAGGCACCCAGGATGCTGCGAAAGTGCTCGCGTTGTGGCAGCGACATGTAATCTTCGCCTTTGGCCTCTTTGTAGGGGGCCAAGCCATAAATCAGGCCATTGCCAATGACGGCTTTCTTCTTGGCGCTGGTGGCGGGTTTTTCGCTGGTGCGGGTAGCCATGTTCATCTCTCAAAAACCAATCAGGAATCTATAACAGAGGCAGTCAGACGGCGCAAACCCTCTCTGCTTATTCTGCGTTTGTTACGGTCTCTGCCAGACGAATTTCGCCGGACACAATACGGATGGGCACGCTCAGCAGCGACTCGCCGTGACACGGGCCGGCCACGCAGCGGCCATCTTCCACTTGAAACAAGGCACCATGATTACTGCACAGCAGATAATGCTGCTCGCAGTCCATGAATTCATCCGGATTAAACTCTAGATTGATGCCCAGGTGCGGGCAAATGTTCTGCCAGGCGTAAATCTGGGCATCGCGCAGCACGAGAATGACTTCGCCGGCCGGCGAGCGGAAGCTGCGACCGACGTTTTCCTCCAGCTCGCTGACGGCGCAAAGTCTGAAACTCATGCTCAGGCCTCCAGCAGTTCGCGGTACTGCGCCAAGGGCAGGCGCGGGCCGTATTGGCTGACCACGGCGCTGGCGGTTTTCAGTGCCAGGCGGGTGCTCTGCTCCAGCGTCCAGCCCTGGCTTAGGCCATGCAGGACGGCACCCGCGACGCTATCGCCGGCGCCGAGTGTGTCGATGGCTTTCGCCGCCACGGCGGGCAATTCCAGGATGGACTGTTGTGTCCATGCCCAGGCACCCTCGGCACCACGCGTCAGCACACCCATCTGCGCGACCTGGCGCAGGGCGGCGAGGGCAGTGTCGAGATCATCGCTGCCGGCAAAGCTTTTCGCTTCCCATTCGTTGCAGAACAGCAGATCCACGCCATCGCCGAGGAGCTCGCGCAGCTGCGGCTGGAAATATTGCACCATGGCCGGATCGGAAAAGGTCAGCGCCAGCTTCACGCCGGCAGCTCGTGCCTCGGTGCGTGCTACTGCCACGGCGGCGCGAGCGCTCTCCGATGTGCTCAGATAGCCTTCGATGTAGAGCCAGCGACTGGCACGCAAGGCATCCAGATCGAGTTCGCTGGTCGAGACATCGGCGGTAATGCCGAGGTAGGTGTTCATGGTGCGCTCGCTGTCGGGCGTGACCATGACCACACAGGTGCCGGACACGCCTTCGGGGCGCTGCTCCTGCAGGTTGGTGTTGACACCGGCGGCAATCAGGTCGCGGCGGTAAAAGTCACCCAGGCTGTCGGCGGCGACCTTGCAGCTGTAGAAGCAGCGGCTGCCAAAGGCGCTGGCGGCGATGATGCTGTTGGCGGCAGAGCCGCCGCTGGCCTGTTTCTCCCGCGTGTGCTGGTTGTCCAGGGCGTTCAGAAGGCGCGCCTGAGCATCGGCTTCAGCCAGCGTCATCACGCCTTTCTCGATGCCTTGGGCCTGCAGGAAGGCATCGTCCACCCGGTATTCGAGATCGACCAGGGCATTGCCCACGGCGTACACATCAAAACGTGTTGTCATAAGGCTCTCGTGCTCAGCGTCGGAAGAATCAAGCGGTGGAAAAACGCCCGCATTATAGTGAGGCTTGTGGCGAACGCCATCCTGCAAGTTACCGCAGGGGCATGGCAATCGTTACAATCGCCTTACTTTTTGTTTGTGAGTGCCAAGCATCGTGTCCAAGCCCGTCAGTTTTTGGCAGCGCATCCAGCCGGCCTTGGTCCTGTTGTTGATGCTGGTGTTGCTGATCACGCTGGTCGGTGGTGGAGCCTATGTCATGCGTCTCGATGGCATTGTCCGCGATAAGTTCGAGGGCAAGCGCTGGGCTATCCCCGCCAAAGTGTTTGCCCGGCCATTGACGTTGCAGGCTGGCTTGCCGCTGAGTCTGAGCGAGGTGCGTAGCGAGTTGCTGGGCTTGAATTATCGCGAGCTGGCAGGTGCGCCAACGCCAGGCACATTCTCACAGCAAAACAATACGCTCTATCTGCATACGCGCGGCTTCTTCTTTGCGGAGTCCGAGCGTGAGCCATCACAAGTGCTGCGCTTGCAATTTGATGGCCAGCGTATTGCCGCGCTTGCCAGCACGTTGCCACGTGCCAATGGCAGCGTGCGTCTGGAACCGATGGTGATTGGCGGCATCTATCCCAGCCAGAATGAAGACCGTGTGCTGATTCAGCTGAAGGAGGCCCCACCGCATCTGGTGGATGCTCTGATGGCCACCGAAGACCAGCGTTTCTATCAACACATCGGCATCTCGGTGCGCGGCATCCTGCGTGCGGTCTGGGTTAATTTCAGCAGTGGTTCGGTGCGGCAGGGCGGTAGCACGCTGACCCAGCAGCTGGTGAAGAATTTCTATCTGACGGATGAGCGTTCGCTGCGGCGCAAAGCCAACGAAGCCATCATGGCGATGCTGCTGGAGTGGCACTACGAGAAGAATGAAATTCTGGAAACCTATCTCAACGAAGTGAACCTAGGTCAGCAGGGTTCGCGTTCCGTGAATGGCTTTGGTCTGGCGGCGCAGTATTACTTCGGACAGCCGATTGCCGAGCTGTCGCTGCCTCAGGTCGCGCTGCTGGTGGGCATGGTCAAGGGGCCGTCCTATTACAATCCGCGTCGTCAGCCTGAGCGAGCGCGCGAGCGCCGCAACATCGTGCTCGACAATCTTTATCGTGAAGGCTTCATCAGTGCCCCGGCCCGCGATCAGGCCATGCTCATGCCGCTCGGGGTCATTGCAAAGCCAACGGCGGCCAGCAATATCTACCCGGATTTTCTCGATCTGGTGCGGCGTCAGCTGCGTGAGAGTTATCAGCCGGAAGACCTGAGCAGCCAGGGTCTGCAAATTTTCACCACGCTCGATCCGCGCATGCAGAATGCCGCGGAGCGTGCCCTGGTGGGAACGATCGAGCGTCTGCGCGGCCAGGGTCGGGCATTGAACAAGGTTGAAGGCGTTGTTGTGGCAGCGGATAGCCAGACCGGCGAGCTACGCGCCCTGGTCGGCGGCTCGGGCCTTTTCACTGGTTACAACCGGGCCATCGATGCCTCCCGGCAGGTGGGCTCATTGCTCAAGCCGGTGATCTATCTGACCGCGCTCGGCACGGGGCAATATACGTGGGCATCGCCGCTGGATGATGGTCCCGTGGAGGTGGTCAGCGATGGCGGCAAGCTTTGGCAGCCGCAAAACTATGACCAGCAAAGTCATGGCACCGTGACCTTGCAGAGTGCCTTGGCACACTCCTATAACCAGGCCTCGGTGCGTCTGGGCATGACGCTGGGCTTGCCGGCGATCATGCAGACCCTTCAGCAGCTTGGCGTCAAGGTCGATAGCAAGCCCTATCCCTCGCTGCTGCTGGGGGCCTTGAATCAGACGCCGATGCAGGTGTTGCAGCTTTATCAGACCTTGCTGTCTGGCGGCATTCGTGCGCCCTTGCAAAGCATTGTGGCGGTAGTCGATGCCGGGGGGCGCCCATTGCAGCAGTTTGTCACCGAGCGTCAGCAGATTCTGGATGCGTCAGATGCTTATCTGCTGCACTTCGGCTTGCAGCAAGTCATGCGTCAAGGCACGGGAGCAGCGGCATATCAGCGTCTGCCATCGACCTGGGTGCTGGCGGGCAAGACCGGCACGACCAATGATCTGCGTGACAGCTGGTTTGCCGGCAGTGCGGGGCGCACGCTGGCCGTGGTCTGGCTGGGTCGTGATGACAATCAGCCGATTGGTCTGTCTGGCGGTACGGGTGCATTACCGGTCTGGGTCGACTTCATGCAGCGCTTGCAGCCGGCGGCACCGTTGCCGGTGGTGCCGGCGGGTGTCAGCTGGCAATGGATTGATGTTGCCAGCGGGCGGCTCAGCGCCGAATCCTGCAGCGGTGCCTTGCGGGTTCCGCTGGCACTAAAATCCATGCCAGCCGAGCAGACCCCCTGTGCCAGCGGCGGGGTGCCGGCATTCATCGACTCTATGGTTGATGGCGTTCTGAATCTGTTCAGACGTTAAGTGCCGGGGGCAGGTTCGGGCTCCGGTGGTGTTGGCGTCGGCTCTCCCGCTTGCGGGGCAGCATTGGCTGCATCCGGCACCTGCAGATGGTCAATCTGCATTTGCGCGGGAATGCCTTCCTGACTGGAGGCCTCAGGCAAGGCCGGCAGATCGCGACCAAAGACATTCTTGCCATCAAATGCCAGAGAGCTGACTGACATTTCCAGCAGATTGCCTTTGCTGTCGGGCCCGCTGAAGCGCACCGGGAAGTTTCGGTAACGCGGGGCCAGCCAGATGTTGTAGCCCTCCTGCCGTGTGCCGTCACTGCGTGTGCGATTGCCTTGCAAATGGATTGTCTGGAGTGTGCCGCCTGGCAATTTCAGGGTTTCTTCGGCGACCACATGGAGCGTGATTTCGTAGACGGAGCTGCCTGTCGTGACCATCAGGCGCCTGTCGGCAGCACCTTCGTAGGTGACAGCGACATGAAATGGCAGGCTGGCCATGTCCTGCATGTCGCGAGTCAGCTCGGCTATTTTCCGCGCCCCCGCCTTGCCATGAACCAATTGATTCTGTGCACGGTCAAAGTCCGCGTAATTGCGCAGGGCGTTATTCAGTGAGAGTCGATAATGTTCGGGCTGAAGACCGTCCGGTGAGACGCCGCCTTCACTGAGGATCTCTGCTTTGAACCCAAATTTGCTCGCCTCATTCCGGATGACATAGCGCGTGCCTTCCATCAGCCACTGCTGGCTGAGATCCATGGCGAAGCCATAGTAATGCGCCCGTTGCTTGGCCAGCACTGAAAGCGGAAAGGTCAGCTCCGGCTCTGGCTCCGGCGCTTTCGGTAACGCCGGCGAGTCGGGCATGGCTGATGCTGTACTGGTCTCGGGCTTGTTGTGCGTTGCGGCGGCCACGTCCTGCCTTGTCGACGGCTTTCTGGCCGGAGGGGTATTGCCGCTAACAGCCTGTGGTTCACCTGCCGGTGCCATCAGGGTCACTTGCAGGATGTCGCTGCGCACGACCTTGGCCTTTGCGGCGAGTCGAACACGCTTGACGGCATCTGCCTTTTTCGTGGCCAGTACTTGATCAGGAAGCTGCTTTTGCCACGGCCATGCCCATTCGACATCCACCATCCAGCACGCATGCAGGAGCACTGACAGTGTCAGCGTCCAGAGCAGCGGCCGGCGAATCATCATGCGCGATGACTCAAGGTGAGGTTTTGCCTGTCATGAGCCGTCTCGGTGTGTTGCCAGCAGCGCGCGCTCAGCCGCGGCGACAGTGTTGGCGATATCGGCACTGGTATGTGCGATGGAGACAAATCCGGCCTCGAAAGCTGAGGGGGCCAGGTAGATTCCCTCTTCCAGCATGGCATGGAAGAAGCGCTTGAAGTGTTCGACATCGCAGTGCGTGGTGTCTTCGTATGACCAGACCGGCTTGTCGCTGAAGAACAGGCCGAACATGCCGCCGACCTGATGTGTCGTGATCGGCACGCCGGCGGCGCGACCGGCAGCTTCAAGGCCATCGCAGAGTGCGCGTGTATTGGCGCTGAGCTGGTCGTGGAAGCCGGGCTGACTGATCAGTTTCAGCGTCATCAAGCCTGCGCGCATGGCGATCGGATTGCCGGACAGCGTCCCGGCCTGATACACCGGCCCCAAGGGTGCGATACACGACATGATGTCGCGGCGGCCGCCAAAAGCGCCTACCGGCATGCCACCGCCGATGATCTTGCCGAGCGTCGTGAGGTCAGGCTTGACGCCATAAAGTGCCTGGGCTCCGCCCAGCGCAACACGGAAGCCGGTCATGACCTCATCAAAGATGAGCACGGCGCCCGAGCTGTCACAAAGTTCGCGCAGGCCTTGCAGAAAGCCCGGTACGGGCGGGATCAGGTTCATGTTGCCGGCGACCGGCTCGACAATGATGCAGGCCACTTCATGGCCGCGCTCGGCAAAGAATGCTTGCGTTGCGGCGATGTCGTTATACGGCAGTGTGATGGTGTGAACCGCCAGGCTTTCCGGCACGCCGGCCGAGCTGGGAACGCCGAGCGTGAGTGCGCCCGAGCCGGCTTTGACCAGCAAGGAGTCCGAGTGACCGTGATAGCAGCCTTCAAACTTCACCAGCACATCGCGTTTGGTGTAGCCACGAGCGAGACGAATGGCGCTCATCGTGGCCTCGGTCCCTGAGCTGACCATGCGGATCAGCTCCATGCTCGGCATCAGCTCGCGCACTCGCGTGGCCATCTCCACTTCAACTTCCGTCGGTGCACCGAACGACAGGCCCAGCGTGGCGGCCTCCTGCACTTCACGGATCACGTCCGGATGAGCGTGACCGAGGATGGCCGGGCCCCAGGAGCAGACGTAGTCGATGTAGCAGCGATCATCTGCATCAAACAGATAGGCGCCTTGAGCGCGGGAAAAGAATACCGGATTGCCGCCAACGCCCCGGAATGCTCGAACGGGCGAGTTAACGCCACCGGGAATGACTTCGCAGGCGGTCTGGAATAAACGATCGGAACGATTGCTGCTCATCTGTGAACAAACTCCTGAGAAAACTGCTGTGCGCGCACCCGGATATCGGGCGCCTGCCATAAGCTGGCGATCACGGCCAGACCCTGTGCGCCGGCGTGAATCACGGATGCTGCATTATCCGGCGTAATGCCACCGATCGCTACCAGCGGCAGTGCCAGTTGTGCCCGCGCACGGCTTAGTACGGCAAGTGGACATAGCTGTGCCAACGGCTTGGTGCCGGACGCAAACATGGCACCGAAGGCGACATAGCTGGCACCATCGCGTGCGGCTGTTTCGGCCAGGCTGATTTGATCGTGACAGGTCACCCCGATGATGGCATCAGCGCCCAGGCGTATGCGGGCAGTGACCAGGCTGCCATCGCCCTGGCCCAGATGAACACCATCGGCACCAATCGCGACAGCGAGATCGACATCATCATTGATGAGCAAGGGCACGCGGTAGCGCCGGCATAGTGCCAGCAGTGCAGAGGCTTCGTCTTGACGTCGTTGCCAGTCATGATTGCTGACCGACTTGTCACGATACTGGATGATTCGTGCGCCGCCTTGCAGTGCGGCCTCGACGGCCGGCAGCAGGCGATCTGCAAGCAAACGATTGTCTGTGATGGCATAGAGCCCTTGAATCGGATGCATGAGGTTTATCGCCGCCACGTGTTGATGATGCGCCGGGGCAGCCACTGTCCCTCATCGCGGGGTCGATCGGCGTGTTCGAGTGCCGCAGAGACAAATGCCTGGCTTTGCTCTATCGCTGCGGGCAACGTCAGACCGGCTGCCAGTCCGGCGGCCAGCGCGGCAGCAAGCGTGCAGCCGGAGCCATGAAATTCGCCGGGTAAGCGCCTCAGCTCCGAGCGCATGACCAGCTCGCCTTGCACATACAGGGTATTGATCAACGTTTTGCCAGGCTCATGGCCGCCTTTCAGCCAGATCGCCTTTGCGCCGGCCTTCGTCAAGCGAGACACCGCTTCGGCAAGGTCCTGACAATTCGCCAGAAGGCGCAGCTCGACACTGTTTGGCGTGATGACGCTGACCTGGGGCAGTGCGGCCAGCAAGGCCTCACGGAGACCACCTTGCGCCAGTGAGCCCCCCGAGTTTGCCGACAATACCGGGTCGAGCACCACGGGCAGATGTTGATAGCTTGCGAGGCTGGACAGTACGGCGCTGACGGCCGCTGCCGAGCCCAGCATGCCGAGCTTGATGCAGCTTACCGGCAGGTCAGCCAGTATGTGGCTGGCCTGGGTCTGCATCAATTCTGGATCCGTGAGCTGAAAGCCATGGACACGCTGGCTGTCCTGCACGGTCAGTGCCGTTGCAATAACGGCGGCATGACCGCCGAGGGCGGCAATGGTCTCGATGTCGGCCTGCAGGCCGGCGCCGCCAGAAGGATCCAGCCCTGAGAAGCAGAGTGTCACCGGCCGCATCAGAAGGGTTTCACTGTCACGAGGATCACGATGGCGATCAGGGCCAGAACCGGTGCTTCGTTGAACACACGGAAAAAGACAGGCGACTTTTGGCAGCGCCGCTCAGCCAGTTGCTGGCGGTAGTGGCCGCAGGCAAGGTGGTAGCCGACAAGGGCGACAACCAGAGCAAGCTTGGCATGCAGCCAGCCCTGGCCTTGCCAGGCCGGCCACTGCAGAATCAGGAGCGCGATACCGAGTGCGATGGTAGCGATCATGGAGGGCCACATGATGCCGCGATAGAGCTTGCGCTCCATGATGACAAAGCGCTCGTGGCCGGCATCATCACGTGTGGCGACGTGATAAACGAACAGGCGCGGCAAATAAAACAGACCGGCAAACCAGCAAATGACAGCAATAATGTGGAAGGCTTTCAGCCACAGCATGGTTTTCTCCCTGAAGGTCCTGCAGTCTGCCAAGATCATGGCTTCGCGGCTACTGGCCAGCACTGCAACGGATGGTTTGCTCCGTTGCTCGGGTTCTCGGATAATCATGCCCTGAATTTTCGCTAGCGGCTTGTTTCAGGTGAGCGCACAGGAGTCATCTTCGCATGATCAAAGTTGGTATTGTCGGGGGCACGGGCTACACCGGTGTCGAGCTGCTGCGCTTGCTGGCACAGCATCCGGAGGTTGAAATCGCCGTCATTACCTCGCGTGGCGAGGCTGGCCTGCCCGTGGCGACGATGTTCCCCAATTTGCGTGGCCATGTCGATCTGGCCTTCACGGCTCCGGATCTGCAGGCGTTGCTGACTTGCGATGTGGTGTTCTTTGCGACACCGAATGGCATTGCCATGCAGCAGGTGCCGGCGCTACTGGCTGCGGGTGTCCGTGTCATTGACCTGGCGGCTGATTTTCGTCTCAAGGATGCTGCGGACTGGGCCCACTGGTATGGCATGCCGCATGCTTGTCCCGAATTACTGGCGGAGGCGGTCTACGGCCTTCCGGAAGTGAATCGTGCGGCTATTCGGCAGGCGCGTCTGGTGGCTAATCCCGGCTGCTACCCCACCGCAGTTCAACTCGGCTTTCTGCCCTTGCTGAATGCTGGCCTTGTCGATGCCAGTCGGTTGATTGCCGACGTCAAGTCCGGTGTTTCCGGCGCAGGTCGCAAGGCTGAGGTGCATAGCCTGTTGTGCGAGACCAGTGAGAGCTTCAAGGCCTATGGTGTTGCGGGGCATCGCCACCTGCCTGAGATCCGTCAGGGTCTGGCGAGTGCCCATGGCGCTGCCGTCGGCCTGACCTTTGTGCCGCACCTGACGCCGATGATCCGCGGCATTCATGCCACCTTGTATGCACGTCTGAATGCCTCGACGGCGGACCTGCAGGCACTTTACGAGGAGGCCTATGTCAACGAGCCTTTTGTTGATGTCATGCCTGCCGGCAGCCATCCCGAAACCCGCAGCGTGAAAGGTGCCAACACCTGTCGTTTGGCGATCTTCCGGCCGCAAGGTGGCGATACGGTTGTGGTGTTGTCCGTCATTGACAACCTGGTCAAGGGCGCGGCCGGTCAGGCCGTGCAGAACATGAACATCATGTTCGGCTTTGAGGAAAATTCAGGCCTCAAGCACATCGGGTTGCTGCCCTGATGGTCAAGACGCCGCGGCGCCGGGATCGTTTGCAGCGGATCATGCTGGTGCCGGTCAGCCCGCTGCGCCAGCTGTCGACGCGCGCGGCATGGGCCGCTGCGCTTGTGCTTTGTGCCGGCCTGGCGTTTCTGTCCGGACGTTGGTCTGTCTCGCAGTCGGCGAGTGATGCCACGCAACAAGTGGATCAAATTACGCAGTCCAGTCAGAGTCAGTTGCGCTCGCTGGAGGAGCGCACGGATATTCGTCTGAAGGAGTGCGGCATCATTCAGGCGGCCTCCGAACGATTGCAGGAAGATAATCAGGAACTGCTCGCCAGCCTGGCCTTGCTTGAAGATCGCACAGCCTTTTTCAAGCGCTTGGCAACGCCACAGGCGGCAAGCAATCCGCTGAGTATCGAGCAGTTTGAGCTCCTGCCCGCCAAATTGCCGGGCCATGTCCGATACCGCTTGCTGGTCACACGCGGAGGCGCAGGCGCCACGACCAGCGCTTCGGTCTCTGTCACGGCCAGTGCCGGTGGCCGTGCCATCAAGCTTGCGATGCCTGCGCCCCGCTTCCAGTTCCGTTATTATCAGCAATTCAGTGGCGAGTGGGCTTTGCCGGCAGGATTTCAGCCAGAGCGCGTCGATATCCAGGTGAGCAGTGCCGGTGGCTCGATCACGCGCCGATACAAGTGGGAAATTCAGGCCCGCTAACAGCAGAGGTTGTTCATGTTCAGTACAAAAACGAAAAAGACCGATTTGTCCGCCTATAAAGACCATAGCTTCATCAGCAAGCAGGCACGTATTCAGGGTGACATCCACTTCCAGGGGGCCTTGCATGTTGAGGGCCGCATAGAAGGGCAGGTTATTGCCAAAGATGGCTGTCTGCATTTGCACGGTGAAATTGTCGGCGATATCGATGTGGCCAATGCCGTCATCAACGGTGTTGTTCGCGGTAACCTGACCTGCCACGAGCATCTGGAGCTGGCGAGTGAGGCAGAGGTTTTCGGCACGGTGACCTATCACAGCTTGGAGATGATGCTGGGCGCCCAGGTCACCGGACTCTTGCAGCCGATGACCCGTCCTGCGCTGAGCGTGGTGAAGGAGCCGGCCGCCTGAGTGGCGAATAGTTGACTGCCACACTGGGATATGCGGCATAATTCCGGCATGTCTTATAGAAAAGCGGGTGTTTGGTAATGAGCGATGTATCTGCAGCATTGGTGCTGAGCGACAAGGCGGCCGAAAAGGTTCGCAAGCTTCGCGCTGGTGAGGACAATCCGGATCTGAAGCTGCGTGTCTATATTACCGGCGGCGGATGTTCCGGCTTTTCCTACGGGTTCACGTTTGACGAGAGCGAGAAAGACGGCGACTCTCATTTTTGCAATGGCGATGTCACCATGCTGGTGGACTCCATGAGCTTTCAATATCTTGTTGGCTCGGAAGTTGACTATGTCGAGGGCTTGAACGGCTCGCAATTTGTTGTTCATAACCCTAATGCGACCGCTACCTGCGGTTGTGGCTCGTCCTTCTCCATCTGATGCCTGTCGGCGACGCTGCTTAGCGTCGCAGTATCTGCCCTAAGGTTGCGGGGTGATACGAGCCCAGGATGCGGGGGCCATGCGCTCCCGTGACGGCTGGCAGGTTTCCCGGGAGTCCTGAAATCATCTGGCGTGCAAGCCAGGCAAACGCCAGCGCCTCTATCCATTGCGGATCGATACCTTTGCTGGCGGTGCTGACAATGCGCCACGCTGTCAGGTGATGCCTGAGTCTTGCCATCAGGTGGGTATTGTTGGCGCCACCGCCACAGACCAGGACTTCTCCGGATAATTCCTGGCAGGATTGCCTGATGGCGTCACACACGGATATCGCGGTGACTTCGGCGAGAGTCGCCTGCACATCGACAGGCCGGATGCTGCGCCCTTCGCCTGCCAGCTGCGCGTTCAGCCAGCCTAGGCTGAAGGTCTCGCGGCCAGTGCTTTTGGGGGCTGACCTGCTGAAATAGGGGTGCGCTAGCAGTCGCTCTAGCAAGACGGCATCAACCTGTCCGCTGGCAGCCCAGTGTCCATCAGCATCAAAAGCATGTCCGGTATGCTGCTGAACCCATGCATCCATGAGCATATTGGCGGGGCCTGTATCAAAACCCTGGGTCTCGCTTGCGTCGGCTTGCCCGGGCAGCACAGTAATATTGGCGATGCCGCCGAGGTTGAGCACCACGGTATCTGTCTGTGCGTGACCAAAAATCTGTTCATGAAACGCGGGTACCAGTGGCGCTCCTTGCCCCCCAGCAGCCACGTCGCGCCGCCGGAAGTCGCTCACGACAGAAATCCCGGTCATTTCCGCAAGCGTATTGGCGTCGCCAATTTGCAGCGTAAATGGTGGCGTCATATCCGGGCAATGACGGATGGTCTGACCATGAAAGCCGATGGCGGTGACGGCGGAGGCGGCCATGTTGGCCTGTGTCAGGCAGGCGAGGCATGCCTCGGCGGTCAGCATGCCGATACGTCTGTCCAGCTCGCCAAGCTTGTCTATGCTGTCGGAGTGGCCGCCGGCCAGCGCCAGAATGTCTTGTCTTGCAGCGTCTGGCCAGGCCTTGCTGATGCTGGCCAGCAAGACGGGCTGCCCGGGGTTGCTCCAATCTGCAAGCACCACATCAATGGCATCGACACTGGTTCCGGACATCACGCCCATGAAAATGTTCAAAATCAGCTCTCATCTATAAAATGGCTGGGAAGGCGATTAGCGTAGCGCATTGATCGATCAGCGACAGCAAGCCGGCACGCAAGGGCAATGCTAGAATGGCAAAAATTCATCCGATGAGCTGTGGCAATGACCCCCGAACAACAACTCGCCCGCATTCAGCGCGGCACTGAAGAAATCATTCAAGTTGATGAGCTGCTGGAGCGCCTGAAATCGGGCCGTCCCCTAAGAGTCAAGGCCGGCTTCGATCCAACAGCGCCCGATCTGCATCTTGGCCATACCGTGCTGATCAACAAACTGAAAGTATTTCAGGATCTCGGCCACGAAGTCATTTTCCTGATAGGCGACTTCACCGGGATGATTGGTGATCCCACCGGCAAGAATGTCACCCGCAAGCCGCTGACGGCTGAGCAGGTTGCAGAAAACGCCAAATCCTATGCCGCCCAGGTATTCAAGATCCTGGACCCGGCGAAAACGCGCGTCGTGTTCAACTCGGAGTGGATGAACAAGAAGTCGGCCGCCGACATGATTGCCCTCGCTGCTCAGTACACCGTCACCCGCATGATGGAGCGTGATGACTTCACCAAGCGCTTTGCAGCGCAACAGCCCATTTCCATTCACGAATTCCTCTATCCCCTGCTGCAGGGCTATGACTCGGTGGAGCTGGAGGCGGATGTCGAGCTTGGCGGCACGGATCAGAAGTTCAATCTGCTCATGGGGCGTACGCTGCAGGCTCGTCATGGCCAGCCCTCGCAAACCTGCATCACCGTGCCCATCCTTGAGGGTCTCGATGGTGTGCAGAAGATGTCCAAGTCTCTTGGTAACTATGTTGGCGTCACGGATGCTCCCGGCGAGATGTATCAGAAGCTCCTGTCGATACCGGATGGTGTGCTTTGGCGTTATTTCGAGCTACTGAGCTTCCGCGATGCCGATGAAGTGGCTGGCTTGCAGGCTGAAGTTGCTGCTGGTCGCAACCCGCAAGAGGTGAAGCGACTGCTTGCCGAGGAGATCATCACTCGCTTTCATGGTGTGGAAGCTGCCGCCGGCGCACATAAAGGTGCTGGCAACCTTCTGCAGAAGGGCGAAATCCCCTCGGATGTCCCTGAGGTGACGATTACGCTGGCCGCTGAAGAGGATGTACTGCACCTGGTCGCTATCTTGAATCGTGCCGGCCTCACCAAGAACTCTGCTGCTGCCAAGGATGTCATTCAGCGCAATGCCGTTTTTGTCGATGGCGCCCTGGCGCCATCCGGCTTCTGCATGCAGCGTGGCATGACGCATGTGATTCAGGCAGGCAAGAAAGCGATTGCCCGCGTCAGTGCCGCCTGAATCGTTCATAAATCCGACAGAACTCCAGATTTTGACGGAAAAATGAGCGAACGATGACGGTTTCGTGAAAAGGTGTTTGACACCCCGTTTGGCATCCCTATAATGCGCCCCACACCGCAGCGATGCTGAGGTGTAGCGAAGA
>JAZKHU010000006.1:0-126016 GCA_040385225.1 Pseudomonadota bacterium
TTGTCTTGATCGCTCCGATCGCCATGGAAGAAGGTCTGCGCTTCGCCATCCGTGAGGGCGGTCGTACCGTCGGCGCCGGTGTTGTGGCCAAGATCTTCGCCTAAAAGCGAATAAAACGGGCCTGTTTCGGCAGGCCCGTTTTGCTAGGCGCAAGGCCTCAGGGTCTTGTGAGTGGAATGTGAGACTAGAGCGCGAATAACTCTTGCGTGATGGAATTATATCCACTACTATGCGCCACCCCTGACAACAGGGTGGTGTTACAGCCGGGGCATCGTTCCCGGACCGGTTTGTGAGAAGCCTTCCCCTGAAGTACAAATTCAGTGGTGGGCTAGTTCTTTTTTGCTTTGGAGTTGCTGGAATGGCTAGCCAGAGAATTCGCATCCGCCTTAAGGCGTTCGATCATCGTCTGATCGATCAGTCGGCGCTTGAAATTGTCGAAACCGCGAAGCGTACAGGTGCCCAGGTTTGTGGCCCGATCCCGATGCCTACGCGTATCGAGCGCTTCAACGTCCTGACGTCTCCGCACGTCAACAAGGACGCGCGTGACCAGTACGAAATTCGTACCCACAAGCGTCTTGTGGACATCGTGATGCCAACGGACAAGACCGTTGACGCACTGATGAAGCTGGACCTCGCCGCAGGCGTGGATGTTCAGATCAGCCTGGGCTGATCGTTCAGCATTGAGTCTCTCAAGAGGCCAAGTTGCCAAAGAGGTTTGAATAAATGGCTATTGGATTAGTCGGTCGCAAGTGCGGTATGACCCGCGTGTTCACGGAGGCTGGCGTTTCGGTGCCGGTTACCGTGATCGAAGTCGATCCGAACCGCATTACACAAATTAAGTCGCTGGAAAGCGATGGCTACCAGGCTGTGCAGATCACAACTGGCGAGCGTCGTGCTTCCCGTGTAACCAAGGCCATGGCTGGTCACTTTGCGAAAGCAAGTGTTGCTGCTGGTCGTGGCGTTTGGGAATTCCGCGTTGCCGGCGAAGAAGCTGCCGGCCTCGCAGTGGGTGGTCAGCTCGAAGTCACGCTGTTCAGCGTTGGCCAGGCAGTTGATGTGACGGGTGTTTCCAAGGGCAAGGGCTTTCAGGGTCCGGTCAAGCGTTGGAACTTCCGTACACAGGATGCTACCCACGGTAACTCCGTATCGCACCGTGTTCACGGCTCCACTGGTCAAAACCAGAGCCCGGGCAAGGTGTTCAAGGGCAAGAAGATGGCCGGCCACATGGGTGCCGAGCGCGTCACTGTCCAGGGTCTGGAAATCGTTTCCGTTGACGTCGAGCGCAGTGTGCTCGTGGTCAAGGGTGCCGTTCCGGGTGCTACCGGTAATGACGTCATCGTGCGTCCGTCCGTTAAGGCCTGAGGGAGATTAACGTGAACCTGAAGACTGTTTCCGGAGCAGCTCTCGAGCTCTCCGAAGTTGCCTTCGGCAAGGACTTCAATGAGGCCCTGGTGCACCAGGTCGTCGTCGCCTACATGGCTGGCGCTCGTCAAGGTACCAAGGCTCAGAAGTCCCGCGCAGAAGTCAGCGGTGGCGGCAAGAAGCCGTTCAACCAGAAAGGTTCGGGCCGTGCTCGTGCCGGTTCGATCCGTAGCCCGATCTGGCGTGGTGGTGGCAAGAGCTTTGCTGCCCGTCCGCAAGACTGGGATCAAAAAGTTAACCGCAAAATGTATCGCGGTGCCATGCAGTGCATTCTGGCCGAACTGGTTCGTCAGGATCGCCTGGTTTTCGTGGATGACTTCACTGTCTCCGCACCGAAGACCAAGGAACTGCTCGGCAAGCTCAATGCTCTGGGTCTGAAAAATACCCTGATCATTACGGATGCTGTTGACGAGAATCTGTATCTCGCTGCACGCAACCTGCCGCATGTCGAAGTGATCGACACCACGGCGGTTGATCCGGTGAGTCTGATTGGCTATGAGAAGGTGCTGATGTCGGTGCCTGCTGCCAAGAAACTTGAGGTGGAACTGGGATGAACACAGAACGTCTGTTGCAGGTTTTGCTTGCGCCGCATGTCTCTGAGAAGGCCACGATGATTGCTGAAAAGCATAATCAAGTGGTGTTCAAGGTTCGTCGCGACGCCAACAAGCTCGAAATCAAGAAGGCCGTGGAAACACTGTTCAAGGTCGAAGTCGCTTCGGTTAACACCACGCTGACCAAAGGCAAGAGCAAGCGTTTCGGCGGTTCCCTCGGTCGTCGTCAAGACTTCAAGAAGGCTTATGTCTCCTTGAAAGATGGCGCTCAAATCGACTTCGCCGCAGCTATTGCAGCTGAGTAAGGGCCGGGAGTACTGACATGCCAATCGTAAAATGTAAACCGACCTCCCCGGGTCGTCGCTTTGTCGAGAAGGTCGTTCATGACCATCTTTTCAAGGGTCGTCCGCACGCTCCGCTGGTCGAAAGCCAGAAGCGTTCCGGTGGTCGCAACAACAATGGCCACATCACCATGCGTCACATTGGTGGTGGTCACAAGCAGCTTTATCGCGTCATCGACTTCAAGCGCGGCAAAGACGGCATTCCAGCCGTTGTTGAGCGTATTGAATATGACCCGAACCGTACCGCTCACATCGCGCTGCTGAAGTATGCCGATGGTGATCGTCGCTACATGATCGCTCTCAAGGGTCAGCAAGTAGGCGATGCAGTGATGTCTGGCGATGCCGCTCCGATCAAGGTCGGTAATGTGCTTCCGCTGCGCAACATGCCGCTCGGTTCGACCATCTGCTGCATCGAGTTGAAGCCAGGCAAGGGCGCCCAGTTGGTGCGTTCGGCTGGTACTTCGGCTCAGCTGCTCGGTCGCGACGGTGCATACGCCATTGTGCGTCTGCGCTCGGGCGAAATGCGCAAGATTCATGTGGATTGCCGTGCTGCCTTCGGCGAAGTGTCCAACAGCGAGCACAGCCTGCGCTCGCTGGGTAAGGCTGGTGCCAGTCGCTGGCGCGGTATTCGACCAACAGTTCGTGGTATGGCCATGAACCCGGTTGACCATCCGCACGGTGGTGGTGAAGGCCGTAACAAGGGCATTCAGCCGGTGTCGCCATGGGGCACGCCATCCAAGGGTTACAAGACCCGTAACAACAAGCGTACGAGCGGCATGATTGTCCGCGACCGTCGCGTCAAGTAATGGGTAGAGGAGAGCCACTATGCCTCGTTCACTGAAAAAAGGTCCGTTTGTAGACACTCACCTGTTCGTCAAGGTGGAAGCTGCAGCGGCCGTACATTCCAAGAAGCCCATCAAGACCTGGTCGCGTCGTTCGATGATCCTCCCGGAAATGGTTGGCCTGACAATTGCCGTGCATAACGGCAAGCAACATATCCCGGTCCTCGTGACCGAGCATATGGTCGGCCACAAGCTGGGTGAGTTCTCGCCGACTCGTACCTATCGTGGTCACGCTGTCGACAAAAAGTCGAAGCGATAAGGAGAGCATGATGGAAGCTATCGCCAAATTGCGTGGCGCGCCGATCTCGGCCCAGAAAGCCCGCCTCGTCGCTGACCAGGTTCGCGGTCTGAAGATCGAGCTGGCGCTGAACACGCTGACGTTCAGCAACAAGAAGGCTGCTCACTTCGTTAAGAAAGTGATCATGTCGGCTATTGCTAACGCCGAACATAACCAGGGTGCGGATGTGGACGAGCTTCGTGTCGCCACTATCTGTGTGGATGAAGGCATCACGCTGAAGCGTATTCAGCCGCGTGCCAAAGGTCGTGCTGATCGCATCAGCAAGCGTACCTGCCACATCACCGTCATCGTGGCCGAAGGCAAGTAAGGGGCTGAAGAAATGGGTCAGAAAGTTCATCCAATCGGTATTCGCCTGGGCATCGTCAAGAAGCACAACGCGAACTGGTACGCCAGCCCGAAGCAATACGCTGAATTCTTGCTCGCCGACCTTCAGGTGCGTGATTTCCTGAACGAGCGCCTGAAAGCGGCCTCGATCAGCAAGATCCTCATCGAGCGTCCGTCCGAGAATGCCCGCATCACGATTTCCACAGCTCGCCCAGGCGTGCTGATTGGCAAGAAAGGCGAAGACGTTGAACGTCTGCGTCGCGATGTTGCCAAACTGATGAAGATGCCGGTGCAGATCAACATCGACGAAATCCGCAAGCCGGATCTCGATGCGAAGTTGGTTGCTGACAGCATTGCTTCGCAGCTCGAGCGTCGTGTGATGTTCCGCCGTGCCATGAAGCGCGCTGTGCAGAACTCCATGCGTGCTGGCGCCAAGGGCATCAAGGTCGAAGTTTCGGGCCGTCTCGGCGGTGCTGAAATCGCACGTACCGAATGGTACCGCGAAGGCCGCGTGCCACTGCATACCCTGCGTGCTGACATCGATTATTCGATTGTTCGTGCAGAAACAACTTACGGCTGTATCGGCGTCAAGGTGTGGATTTTCAAGGGCGAAATCCTTGGTGGCATGGAGCAGGTATCTGCCCCGGCACCAGCGGAAGAAGCTCGTCCCGCCAAGAAGCGCGGTGCGAAGAACTAAGGGGTTGAGAGATGTTACAGCCTAAGCGTACCAAGTTTCGCAAGGTCCATAAGGGCCGCAACACGGGTCTGGCACTTCGTGGCAGTTCCGTGGCATTCGGCACGATCGGCCTGAAGTCGGTTGAGCGTGGCCGTATCACGGCACGTCAGATCGAAGCTGCTCGTCGTGCAATTTCTCGTCGCGTAAAGCGTGGTGGCAAGATCTTTATCCGTATTTTCCCGGATAAGCCGATCACACAAAAGCCCCTCGAAGTACGTATGGGTAAAGGTAAAGGTAGCGTGGAATATTGGGTGGCAGAGATCAAGCCAGGCAAGATGCTCTACGAGATTGAAGGCGTCGCTGACGACCTGGCTCGCGAAGCTTTCGCGCTTGCTGCTGCCAAGCTGCCCTTGAAAACCACTATCGTGACTCGGACGGTGATGTAATGAACGCCAAAGAATTGCGTGAAAAAAGCGTCGAGGACCTGAACAAGGAACTCGACAACCTGAACCGTCAGCAGTTCACTCTGCGCATGGCTCAGGCCACTGGTCAGCTGACTCAAAACAGCAAGATCGGCGTTGTTCGCAAGAGCATTGCCCGTATCAAGACCCTTCTGACCGAGAAGCAAGGTAACTGATCATGACGGAACAGAACCAAATTCAGCGCACGCTGACCGGCAAAGTCGTCAGCAACAAGATGGACAAGTCCATCACGGTGCTGATCGAACGTAAAGTCAAGCACCCGGTGTACGGCAAGTACATCACTCGCTCGACCAAGCTGCATGCGCATGATGAACAAAATGTCTGCCAAGAAGGCGACATTGTTACGATCTCCGAGTGCCGTCCATTGTCCAAGACTAAAAATTGGATGCTGGTGGAAGTGGTCGAAAAGACCGACGCTCGCTGAGTTTGAATTGCGGCCAACGGCCGCATCAGTTATCATTTCGCGCCCCGCGTGTCGGGGTCCCATTTTTTGGGTTTGGAGAGAGCAATGATTCAGACCGAAACGATGCTCGACGTGGCCGATAACAGCGGCGCTCGTCGCGTCATGTGTATCAAGGTACTCGGCGGTTCACACCGTCGTTACGCCTCGGTCGGTGACGTCATCAAGGTCACGGTAAAGGAAGCAATTCCCCGTGGCAAAGTAAAGAAGGGCGACGTCATGAACGCCGTCGTAGTGCGTACCAAAAAAGGTATTCGCCGCGCCGACGGTTCGTTAATTCGTTTTGACGACAATGCCGCCGTGATTCTTAACAATAACAAGGCACCGATTGGCACCCGTATTTTCGGGCCGGTGACTCGTGAGCTGCGCACTGAGCAGTTCATGAAGATCATCTCCCTCGCGCCTGAAGTGCTTTAAAGGTAAAGAGTGATGGCAAAGATTAAGCGTGACGACGAAGTGGTCGTGATTGCAGGCAAGGACAAGGGCAAGCGCGGCAAAGTCGCCAGCGTGCTCGAAGGTCGTGTCGTTGTCGCCGGGATCAACCTGGTGAAAAAGCATGTCAAGGCCAACCCGAACAAGGGCGAACAAGGCGGTATCCTGGAGCGCGAAGCGTCCCTCGATATTTCCAATGTCGCATTGTTCAATCAGGCAACCCAGAAGGCAGACCGAGTCGGTTACAAGGTTCTTGAAGATGGCGAGAAGGTTCGCGTATTCAAGTCCACCGGCGAAGTTGTCGACATCAAGTAAGGTAGATTGGTTGAAATGGCCAGACTGAAAGCTGTTTACAAGAACGAGATTGCGCCGAAAGTTATGGCGGAACTCGGTCTCAAGAATGTGATGGAGATACCTCGCATCACGAAGATTACTCTGAATATGGGAGTGGGCGGTGCCAGCCAGGATAAGAAGCTTATCGATGGCGCCGTGGCCGATATGCAGCTGATTTCTGGCCAGAAACCCGTTGTCACGCTCACTCGCAAGTCCATCGCTGGTTTCAAGATCCGCGACGGCTGGCCCATTGGCTGCAAAGTGACGCTTCGCGGCGACATGATGTACGAATTCCTGGACCGCCTGATCGGCATCACGATTCCGCGTATTCGTGACTTCCGTGGGTTTAGCCCGAAGTCCTTTGATGGTCGCGGCAACTACAGCCTCGGCATCAAGGAACAGATCGTGTTCCCGGAAATCGAATACGACAAGATCGAGAAGCTGCGTGGTCTCGACATCGTCATTACCACGTCGGCTCGCACCGATGAAGAAGGTCGCGCACTGCTGCGTGCCTTTCAATTCCCGTTCAAGTGAGACTGAATCATGGCTAAGAAGAGCATGTTGAACCGCGAAGCCAAGCGCGAAAAGCTGGTCGCGAAGTACTCCAAGCTGCGCGGCGAATTGAAGGCAACTATCGCCAGTGTCAGCGTCAGCGAAGAAGATCGTTGGGCTGCCATCCTGCGTTTGCAGGATCTGCCGCGTGATTCGAGCCCGTCGCGTCTGCGTAACCGTTGCGGCATCACTGGTCGTCCCCACGGCTTCTTCCGCAAGTTCGGCCTCGGTCGTATCAAGCTGCGTGAAGCTGTTATGCGTGGCGATGTTCCCGGTGTCGTCAAGGCCAGCTGGTAAGAGGATTTTAGAATGAGTATGCAAGATACCGTTGCGGACATGCTGACCCGCATCCGCAATGCCCAGCGCGCCGGCAAGCCGACCGTTGGCATGCCATCGTCCAAGCTGAAAGTGTCCTTGGCGAAGCTGCTGCAAAATGAAGGTTACATTGCCTCTGCCGATGTTTCGGCAGAAGTGAAGCCGGTACTGACCATTGCCCTCAAGTACTATGAAGGCAAGCCAGTTATCGAAGAAATCAAGCGCGTGAGCCGTCCAGGCCTGCGTATTTACAAAGGCAAGGATGACCTGACCCGCGTCAAGCAAGGTCTGGGCATTCTGATTGTCTCCACCAACAAGGGCATCATGACTGACCGCGCCGCACGTGCTGCTGGCGTTGGTGGTGAAGTCATCGCTCTCGTTTCGTAAGGATGACTGAAGATGTCTCGTGTAGCTAAATCGCCGGTCACTATCCCTGCTGGGGTTACTGTGACCATTAACGGTCAGGATGTGCAGGTCAAGGGCGCCAAGGGCGAACTCTCGACACTGTTGCACGACCTGGTCGCTGTTGCTCAGGAAGGTACAGAGCTGAAGCTGAGCCCGCGCGAAGACTCGCAGGCTGCGTGGATGCAGGCTGGTACCGCCCGTGCAGTGCTGAACAACCTCGTTATCGGCGTATCTGCCGGTTTCGAGCGTCGTCTGCAGCTCATTGGTGTGGGTTACAAGGCTGCGGCCAAGGGCAAAGTGCTGAACCTCGCACTCGGCTTCTCGCATCCGGTTGACTACAACCTGCCGGAAGGTGTGACTGCGGAAACGCCGACACCGACTGAAATCATCCTGAAGTCGGTCAACAAACAGTTGCTCGGCCAGGCCGCCGCCAATGTGCGCGCTTATCGTCCGCCAGAGCCGTACAAGGGCAAGGGTGTACGTTACGTAGGCGAAAATGTCCTGCGTAAAGAAGCGAAGAAGAAGTAACGGGTAGGTATCGTCATGAACGAAAAGAAAGTAGCTCGCCTGCGCCGTTCGCGCAGCACGCGCATCAAGATTCGCGAACAGCGTGCAGTGCGTCTCTGCATCAACCGCACCCCGCGCCACATGTACGCACAGCTGATTTCGGCTTGCGGCGGCACAGTTCTGGCTCAGGCTTCCACGCTTGATGCCGCTCTGCGCGAAGGCGCTACAGGTAATGTTGACGCAGCCCAGAAAGTGGGTGCGTTGCTCGCTGAACGTGCCAAGGCCGCCGGTGTCACGAAAGTGGCATTCGACCGCTCTGGCTTCAAGTATCACGGCCGTGTCAAAGCACTGGCTGACGCCGCGCGTGAAGCCGGTCTGGAATTCTAAGGGTTGAATCATGGCTAAGCTTGAACAAAACGAAGGTTTCGTCGAGAAGCTGGTTGAAGTCAACCGAGTTTCCAAGACGGTGAAGGGCGGCAAGATTTTCGCTTTCACAGCACTGACCGTGGTCGGTGATGGCAATGGCAAGGTCGGCTTCGGTCGTGGCAAGGCGCGTGAAGTGCCGGCCGCTATCCAGAAGGCACTCGAAGCTGCTCGCCGCAACATGATCCAGGTGGATCTGAATGGCACCACCATTCAGCACCCGATCAAGGGTCAGCATGGCGCAACACGCATCTACATGCAGCCTGCCTCCGACGGTACTGGCGTTATTGCCGGTGGTGCCATGCGCGCCGTGCTGGAAGTGGCTGGCGTACAGAACGTTCTGGCCAAGTGCTACGGTTCGACCAATGCCAACAACGTGGTTCACGCCACGTTCAACGGCCTGTCGTCCATGACCAATGCCGATCAGGTTGCTGCCAAGCGCGGCCTGACTGTTGAAGAAATCCTGGGGTAATCAGATGAAGACCATCAAGGTTACGCAAGTGCGCTCCGGCGCACACAAGCTCAAGAACCACAAGCTCTGCTTGCTGGGTTTGGGTCTGCGTCGCATCGGCCACACGGTCGAAGTGATTGATACGCCGTCGAACCGCGGCATGATCAACAAGGTTAACTACCTTGTGAAGGTGGAGGGTTAATCATGTACCTGAATGATCTGCAACCGGCCGAGGGTTCGACCCACGCGCCAAAGCGTCGCGGTCGCGGTATCGGCTCCGGCCTCGGCAAGACCGGTGGTGTTGGTGTCAAAGGCCAGAAGTCGCGCGGCAAGGGCAAAGTCCGTACTGGCTTTGAAGGCGGCCAGATGCCTTTGTACCGTCGTCTGCCGAAGTTCGGTTTTACCTCGTTCAAGCAACAGGTAACTGCCGAAGTTCGTCTGTCCGAACTGACCCACATCGAAGGTGATATCACCCTCGACAGCCTCAAGGCTGCCAATGTGGTTCGCAAGGACATGATCCGTGCTCGCATCATCCTCTCGGGTGAAGTGGCTCGTGCAGTAACGGTCAAGGGCGTTGCCGTGACCAAAGGCGCGCGTGCTGCGATTGAAGCAGCTGGCGGCAAGGTCGAGGAATAAGCACGATGGCAAATACCGGTAACAAGCAACAGGCACGTGAAATGCTCCAGAATCCTGGCATGCAGAAAGGCATGACAGAGCTCTGGCAGCGTATCGGCTTTCTGTTGCTTGCTTTGTTGGTGTTTCGCCTCGGCGCTCATATTCCGGTGCCGGGGATTAACCCTGGCCGGCTCGCTGAACTGTTTGACCGCAATAAAGACACCATCCTGAGCTTGTTCAACATGTTCTCGGGTGGTGCTCTTGAGCGCATGTCCATTCTTGCATTGGGCATCATGCCGTATATTTCGGCCTCTATTATCATGCAGCTGGCTTCGAGCGTTATTCCTTCCATGGAAGCGCTGAAGAAAGAGGGTGAATCTGGTCGCCGCCAGATTAATCAATACACGCGTTATGCCACTGTATTGCTCGCTCTTGTTCAGGCTGTCGGTATGTCTGTCGGGTTGCAATCGCAGGGTATAACGATTGCCACCGGTATGGCTTTTTATGTGCCAGCTGTTGTTTCTCTGGTGGCTGGTTCGATGTTCCTGATGTGGCTTGGCGAGCAAATTACAGAGCGTGGCGTCGGTAATGGTATTTCCATGCTGATTTTCGCCGGGATTGTGGCAGGCATGCCGAGTGCCATCGGCGGTGCGCTTGAGTCTGCACGCCAGGGCGATATCAGTGTCATCGGCTTGATCGTTGTCGGTTTGTTGGCGATCGCCGTTGTTGCTGCCGTGATTTTCATGGAGCGTGGTCAGCGTCGCATCACGGTTCAGTACGCTCAGCGCCAGCAGGGTCGCAAGGTTTTTGCTGCACAGCAGAGCCATCTGCCATTGAAACTGAATATGGCCGGCGTTATTCCTGCTATTTTTGCCAGCTCTTTGCTGTTATTTCCGGCAAGTTTGGGGCAGTGGTTTGCGCAAGCGCCTAACCCCAACGCAATTCAGCGAGCCTTGCAGGAGGTCTCTCTGTTGTTGGCACCAGCTCAGCCGCTTTATCTGGTCCTGTTTGCTGCGCTGATTATTTTCTTCTGCTACTTCTACACGGCTCTGGTCTTCAATCCGCGTGATGTTGCTGACAATCTTAAGAAGTCGGGTGCTTATATTCCAGGTATCCGTCCGGGCGAGCAGACCAGCCGCTATATTGATTCTGTACTGGGTCGTTTGACCTTGGTCGGTGCAATCTACATCACAGCAGTCTGTTTGCTGCCGATGATTTTGCAAGTTGCCTTCAATGTGCCGTTCTACCTCGGTGGTACGTCCTTGTTGATCGTGGTGGTGGTGGTCATGGACTTCATGTCTCAGGTCCAGTCCCATCTGATGTCCCATCAGTATGAATCCCTGATGAAGAAGGCCAACCTCAAGGGCTTCGGCTCGGCGGGCCAGATTCGTTAATTCGTTCATCACTGATTTTGTTGGAGAAGTTGAACCATGAAAGTTCAAGCCTCGGTAAAGAAAATTTGCGGCAACTGCAAGATCGTTCGTCGTAATGGAAGCCTGCGTGTCATTTGCAGCGCGGAACCGCGCCACAAACAGCGCCAGGGTTAATTCTCAGTTATTGGTTGCTTTAGACTGTCCGAGTCGTTAGACTCTCGCGCCTTTCGTGCACAGTCTGAATCACCAGTCTGATACGCCAAGAAGTGGAGTAAAGGTCAATGGCTCGTATAGCCGGCGTCAACATTCCTGATAACAAGCATGCGGTCATCTCGTTGACCTACATCTTCGGTATCGGTCGCACAACATCTGCCAAGATCCTCTCGGCGGTTGGCATTGCTCCGGCTACCAAGATCAAGGATCTGACGGATGCGCAGCTGGATCAGGTGCGTGCCCAAGTGGCTACTGTTTCGACAGAGGGTGACCTCCGTCGTGAAGTATCCATGAACATCAAGCGTCTCATGGACCTGGGTTGCTACCGTGGCATTCGCCACCGTCGCGGTCTGCCGGTTCGTGGTCAGCGCACCAAGACCAATGCTCGTACCCGTAAGGGCCCGCGCAAGGCACTTAAGAAATAAATTTCATTCATTCTGCTGAACTCGGAAGCTAAAAGATGGCAAAAGATAATTCGCGCGGTCGCAAGAAGGTGACCCGTCAGGTCACCGACGGCATCGCGCACATTCATGCTTCTTTTAATAACACCATTGTGATGATTACCGATCGTCAAGGTAACGCACTGGCCTGGGCCACCTCTGGTGGTCAGGGCTTCCGCGGTTCCCGCAAGTCCACCCCATTTGCCGCCCAGGTGGCCGCCGAAGTAGCTGGTAAAGCTGCCCAGGAATACGGTCTGAAGAATCTGGATGTGCAAGTGAAGGGTCCGGGCCCGGGCCGCGAGTCCGCCGTGCGTGCATTGAACGCAGTGGGTTATAAAATTAATAGCATTTCAGATGTGACGCCTATCCCGCATAACGGGTGCCGTCCTTCCAAAAAGCGTCGCGTGTAAGAGGAGACTGGGAAAATGGCTCGTTATATTGGTCCCAAGTGCAAGCTCTCCCGTCGCGAAGGCGTCGATCTTCAACTGAAGAGCGGCGTCCGCGCACTGGATTCTAAATGCAAAGCTGATACCCCACCTGGCCAGCACGGCGCATCCCGCAAGGGCCGCATGTCGGACTTCGGTACCCAGCATCGTGAAAAGATGAAAGTTCGTCGTATCTACGGCGTGCTTGAGCGTCAGTTCAGCAACTACTACAAGGAAGCTGCCCGTATCAAGGGTGCAACCGGTGAGAACTTGCTGCAGCTGCTCGAATCGCGTCTCGACAATGTCGTCTATCGCATGGGTTTCGGTTCGACTCGTTCGGAAGCCCGTCAGCTCGTCAGCCATCGTGCCATTCTGGTCAACGGTGTTCGCGTCAACGTCGCCTCCATTCAGGTGTCGGCCGGTGATGTGATTTCGCTGCACGAGAAGGCCAAGTCGCAGCTGCGTGTCAAGAACGCTCTGGAACTGGCTGCTCAGCGCGGTGTTCCGGCTTGGTTGACGGTTGATTCGACAAAGATGGAAGGTACTTTCAAGTCTCGTCCTGAGCGCAGTGATCTGTCTTCAGACATCAACGAAAACTTGATCGTTGAACTGTACTCCAAGTAATCGATTGATTTGAGGTCTCTTCCATGTCACAGGTCAATGAGTTTCTGACGCCGCGCAGCATCGCTGTGCAGGCCGTCAGTGGCAACCGCGCCAAGGTGACCCTGGAGCCGCTGGAACGCGGCTTCGGTCATACATTGGGTAACGCGCTGCGCCGCATTCTGCTCTCGTCCATGCCCGGCGCTGCCGTGGTCGACGTAGAGATTGAAGGTGTTGAGCACGAATACAGCGCTATCGAAGGTGTACAGGAAGATGTCATCGAAATCCTGCTTAACCTGAAAGGCCTGGCAATCAAGCTGTTCGAGCAGCAGGAAGCGGTTCTGCACATCGATAGCAAAGGTCCTTGCGTTGTCACGGCCGGTGATCTGACGATTCCGCACAATGTTGAAATCGTCAACCCTGACCATGTCATTGCAACCCTGGGCAGCAACGCTCATCTCAAGATGAAGCTGCGTGTCGCTCGTGGTCGGGGCTATGAGCCAGCCGACTCGCGTTATGACGACGAAGAAACGCGTCCGATTGGCCGTCTGCTTCTTGATGCGTCGTTCAGCCCGATTCTTCGCGTGGCCTATGTTGTGGAAAGTGCGCGTGTTGAACAGCGTACCGACCTAGACAAGCTCGTGATTGACTTGGAAACCAACGGTACCATCGAAGCAGAAGAAGCGATTCGTCGTGCTGCTACGGTTCTGCAACAGCAGATCTCGGTCTTTGTTGACCTGGAATCTGATGCTGCTCCGGTTGCTGCTGGTGGCGCGGGCCCGGATGTTGATCCGATCCTGTTGCGTCCGGTTGACGATCTCGAATTGACTGTTCGCTCAGCCAATTGCTTGAAAGCAGAAAACATTTACTACATCGGTGATCTGGTCCAGCGTACCGAAGTAGAATTGCTGAAAACGCCGAACCTGGGCAAGAAGTCGCTGACCGAAATCAAGGATGTATTGGCTTCCAAGGGCTTGTCCCTCGGTATGCGCCTTGATAACTGGCCGCCGGCTAGCCTGCGTAACGATGACCGTTTGAATTTTCGCGGTCGTTGATCGGCAACTGAATTAGTGTAGGAAAACTGCCATGCGTCATCGTAATAGTGGTGTAAAACTCGGCCGCACCAGCAGCCACCGTATGGCCATGTTTCAAAACATGGCAGTGTCGCTGTTCGAGCACGAACTGATCCGCACAACTCTGCCGAAAGCGAAGGAACTTCGCCGTATCGCCGAGCCGCTGATCACGCTTGCCAAGCACGACAATGTTGCTAACCGCCGTCTGGCGTTTGCTCGTACGCGTTCGAAAGAAATCGTCGGCAAGCTGTTCACCGTGCTCGGCCCGCGCTACAAGGAACGCAATGGTGGTTACCTGCGTGTTCTGAAGGCCGGCAACCGTCCGGGTGACAATGCGCCGATGGCGTATGTCGAACTGGTGGATCGCTCCATCGCGGGTCCGGCTGTTGACGCTGAATAAGCGTTAGCGGCAAGAAAAAACCGGCTTAGGCCGGTTTTTTCATGTCTGCGATTTGCCCTTCCTCGCGAGGAGGAAGAGCAAGGCCGTTTAATGCTGTCTTGCCAGCAGTGGTGCGAGAAAGCGCCCGGTATGCGATCGCTCGACGCTGCAGATGGCTTCGGGCGTGCCGGCAGCAAGAATCTCGCCGCCGCCATCGCCACCTTCGGGGCCGAGATCGATTACCCAGTCAGCCGTCTTCACCACATCGAGGTTGTGCTCGATGATGACGATGGTGTTGCCTTGGTCGCGCAGACGATGGAGCACGCCGAGCAGCTGCTGAATGTCGTGGAAGTGCAGGCCGGTGGTGGGCTCGTCAAGGATGTAAAGCGTGCGGCCGGTGTCGCGCTTGGACAGCTCACGTGACAATTTCACACGCTGTGCTTCGCCGCCTGAGAGTGTTGTCGCAGCTTGGCCCAGGGTGATGTAGGACAGGCCGACATCCATCAGAGTTTGCAGCTTGCGGGCGAGGGCTGGCACGGCGTCAAAGAACTCGCGAGCGGCCTCGACGGTCATCTCCAGCACTTCGGTGATGTTCTTGTTCTTGTAGCGGATATCCAGCGTTTCACGGTTGTAGCGCTTGCCTTTGCAGACATCGCAGGGCACATAGACGTCAGGCAGGAAGTGCATTTCGACCTTGATGACGCCATCGCCCTGGCAGGCCTCGCAGCGTCCGCCTTTGACATTGAAGGAGAATCGTCCCGGGCCATAGCCGCGTGATCGTGCTTCCTGAGTGCCAGCAAAGAGCTCGCGTACTGGCGTGAAGATGCCGGTATAGGTGGCCGGATTCGAGCGTGGCGTGCGGCCAATCGGGCTTTGATCGATATCGACCACCTTGTCGAGGTGCTGCATGCCTTCAATGGCATCGTGTTCGGCCGGGCTGCGTTCTGCGGCGCCATTGAGGGCGTGTGCCGCCACGGGGTAGAGCGTGGCGTTGATCAGGGTGGACTTGCCGGAGCCGGACACCCCCGTCACGCAGGTCATCAGCCCTAGCGGAATTTCAGCGGTGACATTTTTCAGATTGTTGCCGCGAGCGCCAATGAGGCGAAGTACTTGCTCCGGATTGAACGGATGCCGTTGTTGCGGAATTTCGATGCGCTTGCGACCAGAGAGGTAGTCTGCTGTTAATGAGCCCTCTGCCAGCAGCAGTTCCTCATAAGTTCCGGAAGCAATGATGCGGCCGCCATGGATGCCGGCGCCAGGGCCGATATCGATGACATGATCCGCGGCGCGGATGGCATCTTCATCGTGCTCAACGACGAGGACGGAGTTGCCCAAATCACGCAGATGCACCAGTGTTGCCAGCAGACGCTCGTTGTCGCGCTGATGCAGACCAATCGATGGTTCATCGAGTACATACATCACGCCAACGAGGCCTGCACCGATTTGCGATGCTAGGCGGATGCGCTGGGCTTCGCCGCCAGACAGGGTATCCGCTGAGCGATCCAGACTGAGGTAATCGAGGCCGACATTGACCAGGAATTGCAGGCGCTCGCGGATTTCTTTCAGGATCTTCTCGGCGATTTCGCCCTTGGCGCCAGGCAGTGCCAGCTCGGCAAAGGTCTGGTTGGCTTTGGCGATGGGCAGTCGCGAGACTTGCGGCAGGTTCAGTTCGTTGATGAAGACATGGCGTGATTCGCGACGCAGGCGTGAGCCGCCACAGTCCGCACAAGGAGCGGAGTTGAGGAAATGCCCTAGCTCTTCGCGCACACTGTTTGATTCGGTTTCGCGGTAACGCCGTTCAAGGTTACTGAGAATGCCCTCGAAGCTGTGTTGTCGTACAACCTGACGGCCACGATCGCCAACATACACAAAGCCGATTTCTTCTTCTCCGGAGCCATGCAGCAGGACTTTCTGCACTTGAGGCGTCAGTCTTTCCCAAGCTGTATCGAGTTCGAATTTGTAGTGCTCGGCCAGCGACTCGAGCATGGCGTAGTAGTAGAAGTTACGTCTGTCCCAGCCTTTGATGGCGCCTTCGGAGAGCGACAGCTCCGGGTGGTTGATCAATCGTTTCGGATCGAAGAACTGTTTCACGCCCAGGCCATCGCAGCTCTGGCAGGCGCCGGCCGGATTGTTGAAGGAAAACAGGCGTGGCTCCAGCTCGGTAATTGAGTAACCGCAATGCGGACAGCTGAAGCGCGCGGAGAACACCTGTTCTGGCAATGAGCCATCGAGACTGGCAATCCAGGCTACCCCTTCGGCAATACGCAGGGCGGTCTCGAATGACTCTGCCAGACGCAGACTCAGATCGGGTCGTACCTTGAAACGATCGACGACGACCTCGATGGTGTGTTTCTTCTGCTTGTCGAGCACGGGTGCTTCATCGAGATCGACGACGAGGCCGTTGATCCGGGCACGGACAAAGCCTTCAGCGCGCAGCTTCTCGAACACATGCAGATGCTCGCCTTTGCGCTCACGAACGACGGGCGCCAGCAGCATCAGGCCGGTGCCTTCGGGCATGGCCAGAACATGATCGACCATCTGGCTGACTGTCTGTGCGGCCAGTGCGACATCGTGATCGGGGCAGCGCGGCGTGCCAGCACGAGCAAAGAGCAGGCGCAGGTAGTCGTGAATTTCGGTGATGGTGCCTACGGTCGAGCGAGGGTTGTGCGAGGTTGATTTCTGCTCAATCGAAATGGCCGGTGACAGCCCTTCAATATGATCAACATCGGGCTTTTCCATCAGAGACAAAAACTGGCGAGCATAAGCCGATAGCGACTCGACATAGCGGCGCTGCCCCTCAGCATAAAGTGTATCAAAAGCAAGGGATGACTTGCCTGAGCCGGAAAGACCGGTAATCACGACAAATTTGTCGCGGGGAATGTCGACGTCGATATTTTTCAGGTTGTGGGTACGGGCCCCGCGAACTTTGATGCTACTCATGCCGGCTCAGCGCGCTCTAAAAGACAGTCAGGCAGTATACGCAAAAGCACGGAGGTGGCGCAGCGAACAGCCGTGATCTGTTCAGCTCGCAATGGGGTGAGCACTGCTACACTACGGCCTTTATTTTGAGTGCTGTGCTGACATGTCGCGATATTTGCCTTTGGAACGTCGAGCCGTGCTCTCGCTGGCGGGCCTGTTTTCCTTGCGGATGGTCGGTCTGTTCATGATCTTGCCGGTATTTTCGGTCTATGGCTCCGGCCTGTCGGGCGCTACCCCGTTTTTGATCGGTCTTGCCGTTGGTGCATACGGGCTGGCGCAGCTCATGCTGCAAATTCCTTTCGGTCTTCTGGCAGACCGTTACGACCGCCGTCGTCTGATCTTGATTGGTCTGGCCCTGTTTGCGCTGGGTGGTGCCATTGCGGCACTGTCGTCATCCATCTGGGGCGTCATTGCGGGGCGCTTCTTGCAGGGCTCAGGCGCAATTTCAGCCGTCGTCATGGCGTTGATGTCGGATGCTGTGCGCGAAGAGAATCGTACCAAGGCAATGGCAACCGTGGGGATGAGCATTGGTATTTCATTTGCTGTAGCGTTTGTGCTGGGGCCGTTACTGGCGCATGCCGTAGGCTTGTCGGGCCTGTTCGCCACGACGGCACTCATGGGGCTGGTGGCAATGGTAATCGCGGTACGGTTTGTGCCCCGTGCAACGCAGCCACAAAGACAGCTGCCCGTACATTACCGGACACATTTGAGAGTCTTGCTGGCGCATGCTGAGTTGGGCCGCCTCAATATTGGCATCTTCACGTTGCATCTGGTGATGACGGCCTGCTTTGTCGCACTGCCGCCGTTACTGGTGAGTGCAGGCCTGCCGGCGGCCCGGCATGGCTGGCTGTATCTGCCCGTCATGCTGCTGGCATTTGTCGCGTTGATTCCTGCCGTGATTGTGGCCGAGCGTCAGCAGCGTATGAAAGAGGTCTTTCTCTTTGCCATTGCCGTATTGTTGATCGCGATGATGGTGTTATCCCGGGCGCAGGGGCTGACAGCCTTGATTGTTGCCGTCAGTGTGTTCTTTTTTGCGTTCAACTTGCTGGAAGCATTGCTGCCATCACTGGTCAGCAAAATCAGCCCTGCCGGCAGCAAGGGAACCGCCATGGGTATTTACAGCAGCAGCCAGTTTTTAGGTGCCTTTCTGGGCGGTATGCTGGGAGGCTTGAGTCACAGCATGCCCGATGGCGTCAGTGTGTTCTGGCTGCTTGCGGGTCTGGTGCTGATCTGGGGCTGGCGTGCTGCGGGCATGGCACAGCCCCGTTACGGTAAAAGTCTGACGCTTAAGCCGCTCGACGGGGCGGTGTTGAGTCGTGAGCAGATTGCCGCCTTGCAGGCTTTGGCGGGTGTTGAAGAGCTTGTATTGATGCCGGAAGAGTCGGTGATCTATCTCAAAGTAGACCCAAAAGTATGGTCAGATACTGCCGTATCGGGCTGGCCAGTGAAAATTTTACCGACTTGACTGTAGCGACGCACGAAAGTGTGCTCTACAGTTCTGTCACAACAATAAGCCCTTGGGGTGGAGTGCATCATGCGTGGCGTCAATAAAGTCATTTTGATTGGTAATTTAGGCAAGGATCCAGAGGTGCGCTATTTGCCTTCGGGCGGTGCTGTCGCGAATATTACCGTTGCGACCAGCGAGTCCTGGAAAGACAAGAATACCGGAGCCATGCAGGAGCAGACAGAGTGGCATCGTGTGGTTTTTTACGGGCGTCTGGCTGAGATTGCCGGCGAATATCTGCGCAAAGGCTCGAAGGTTTATCTGGAGGGGTCGCTGCATACACGCAAGTGGCAGGACAAGCAGACTAATCAGGATCGTTACAGCACCGAAATCAAAGGCAATACCATGCAGATGCTTGACACCAAAGGTGGTGGACAGTCTGCTGGTTACGATGCGGGCGATGATCAGAGCATGCCTAACTATGCCGACTTTGATGCACCACAGCAGCCGCAAGCTGCTCGTACAGCAGCGCCACGCCCTAGCCCAGCAGCACCGTCTCGTCCGGCGGCTCCGGCAGCCATGGAGAACTTCGACGACGATATTCCTTTTTAAGGTGTATTGTCGCTGTTGTCAGAGATGAATAAATGCCCCTTTTATGGGGCATTTAATTTTTATATTTATAAGTTGGCATGGCTGACTTGTTAGGCTCTTTCATATTGGGTATATTGCGTAGGTTATTTATACATTTTGAGGGTATCTTCATGGCAAAGCAATTAAATGCAATGTCCGTTCAGGAATTGGAAGGCCTGATTCAAAAAGCCCAGGAATTAATTGCGATTAAAAAGGCTCAAGCTGACAAGCTGCAAGGCGCTCGTGCTGAAATAGAGCGTATTGCTCGTGATGCGGGTGTTAGTGTTGCCGAATTGCTTGCCCAGGCCGGCGGCAAGGCTGCCAAGCCTGTCTCGACGCGACCTCCGGTTGCCGCCAAATACCGTAACAGTGCCGATGCATCACAGACCTGGACTGGTCGTGGCAAGCGTCCGCGCTGGCTGGCGGATGCCATTGCTGCGGGCGCCGCACTGGACAGCTTTCTGATCTGAGCAGCGGTCTTTGCAGACATGCAGTTTCAAAAAGCCACCTTCGCGGTGGCTTTTTGTTGTTTTCCGACTTCTATTCCGGCAAATGTATAGGCTTGGCTAGGGCTGGCTTGGCAGCTTGAGTTTGTTGACGTAAATCACACAAGTTACCGTCTGATTTCAGGCTATTATCACGAACCTTTACAGTGTGCTGACAAAGTGTCGCAGGGTTTGCGAGGAAATGTGGTGCTAGGCAAGAAGCAAGTACGGATCATGGTGGTTATTCCTGTGGCGCTCATGCTGCTGCTGTCACTGCTGCTGCACGCGCCCGCCAGTTTGCTTGCGGCACGACTTACCCCGGTACTTGCAGCGGCTGGCGTAACTGCCGGTGGTATTGCCATGGGCGGAACCTTGCTTGATGGTCAGCTTCAGGCGCAACGTCAGGGTCAGCCTTTGTATGTTGCCTGGCAGCTGCAACTGGGCTCTTTGTGGCGCCTTGCTTACGGTGCGGACATTCGACTGGCCGGGCCTGTAGCGCTGATGGCTGACTGGCAGAGCCGTCCCGGCAGCTGGTCTCTTGCGCTGACGGATGTGAAGACCCAAGCGGGTGATGCAGCCTGGTTGCAGCCACAATTGGTTTTGCCGGCATGGCGTAGCTCGCAGATGCAGTTCAGCCGTTCGATCGATGGCAACTGGCAGTCCGGCAGTGGTCAGTTGCAGACAGAGGGGGGGCTCTTGCGGGTCAATTTGCAAGGGCAGATTCAGGAAATGCAAATCCCGGCATCAGTGTTGCGCTGGCGGGTGGTGAATAATAATTTGGTTGGCGAGTTACGGCAGCGCGCGGATGATGGCGCTCTTGCCGCAATTACCTTGACCGCTGATCAGCGCATACAGTGGCAGATTCGTGAGCGATTGCTGCGTTTGAAGCCGGGTTACCTTGGCCGTAATGATTTGGATCTGGTGGTATTGACGGTCTCTGAGCCGCTATCGTCTCAGGGTGGCTAACAGGAATTCATGATGGATTTAGCGCAGTTGCGTGATTATTGGCAGCGTGCCTGGCGACATCCCTATGCCGGTGCTGTGGCGATTGTGGCAGTTGCGTTGACGGCCTCCCTGCTGGCGTGGCAGCTCGGCCGTCTGCTTTGGCTATTCAGCAGTGGCCCTGTCGAGCGCTTGCTGCCCCCGCCATTTGCACCTGCAGTGACACTGCCAGCGCGCATTGAGCCGCAGCGTATTGCCGGCCTGTTTGGTGAGTCAGCGGCAGCGCCAGCCGTGGCGGGCTCCCAAAGTACAACATTGCAACTGCGTCTTGATGGTGTCATGACCAATCCGTCGCGCGAGCTGGCGCGAGCTTTCATTGCGGATCGTGGTGTCAACAAGGTGCAGACCTACCGACCGGGTGATGCGCTGCCTGGCGGCGCTGAATTGCTGCGTGTAGAGCCGTTGCAAGTCATCATAGGGCGCAACGGGCAGGAAGAGATCTTGCGCTTTGACAAGCCCGGTACGCCTGTGCCGCCGGCAACCCCCCCGGCATCCGCATCCGCACAGCAAACACAAAATGCATTGGGCGCTGCAGCGAGCCGACTGGCAAATTCGCCCATGGCAGCCCTGCGCCAGATGGGCTTGCGGCGAACGTCACAGGGTTACATTGTCAGCGTGACCGCACCCAAAGACATGTTGCAGCGCTTTGGTCTCCAGCCGGGGGATCGCATCGTCAGTGTCAATGCCCAGCCTGTGGGCAGGGATCTTGATGCCGATCAGAAGACCATGAGCCAGTTGCAGCAAGCGGGCAGTGCCCGCGTGGAAGTGCAGCGCGGCGAACAAACCATCACACTCGAACAGAAATTGTGAGCCTCATGAATATGCATCCTTTGAAACCTCTCGCACTCAGCTTTTTGCTTTTGATGGCGCCGCCGGTATGGGCTGAGAAAACCTGGAAAATCAATCTGAAGGATGCCGACATTTCTGCCCTGGTTAATGAGATGGCAGAGATTACCGGCAAGAACTTCGTGGTTGACCCGCGCGTCAAAGGCAATGTCACGGTCATATCCAGTCGTGCCATGTCTTCTGCCGAGCTTTATGAACTATTCCAGAGTGTGCTCAGCATCAACGGCTTTGCGGCAGTGCCGAATGGGCCGGTGATCAAGATTTTGCCGGATACGAATGCACGGCAGGCGGGGGTGCGAGTTGATGCTGCCGGTCTGGGGACTGGCGAGACGCTGGTGACGCGCGTGATTATGCTGCAGCAGGCTAGTGCCAATGAGCTGCTGGCCGCTTTGCGTCCGATGATGCCGCAGTTTGCGCACATGGCTGCCGTGCCTGGCGCGAATGCACTGATCATCTCCGATCGTGCCAATAATGCTGATGCCATGGAGGCGGTGATTCGTGAGCTGGATAGTGGTCAGCCGGATGATGCCATCGAGATCATTCCGCTGCGCAATGGCAAGGCTGAAGATCTGATCAGTATCCTGGAGACGATGGAGGCGGGTGCTGCGGCGGCCGGCCGTGACGGCAAGTCTGCGGGCAAGGTTCGCATTGTCGCTGATGAGCGCACCAACCGTCTGCTGGTGCGCGGCGACAAGGCCTTGCGTGATCGTGTCCGCGCAATGGTGCGCAATCTGGATGAGGCCCCCGAGCAAAGTGATGAGGTGGTCAAGGTTTTCCGCTTGAAGTATGCCAATGCCCGTCAGGTCGCAGAGGTTCTGCGCGGCGTCCTGGCCAACGAGAATGACAAGACCACAACCAGTTCGGCACCTGGCGCAACCACGGGCTCAAGCAGCTCGGGCGTGACCAACTTGTCCAGCTCGGCTGACAGCAGCCCGCGCGCGCAACCCGGAACCACGACCATTACCGTGGGCTCGTCGAGCCTGATTGCCGATGAGTCTCAGAATGCCTTGATCGTGCGTGCCAAGCCGCGCCAGATTCGTCAGGTTGAGTCGATCCTCAATGATCTCGACTCGCGGCGTGCGCAAGTATTGATCCAGGCCGCGATTGTCGAAGTGTCCGGTGATAATGCCGCGCAGCTGGGCGTGCAATGGGCTTATGGTTCGCCAGAGTCCGGCGTGGGGCTGATCAATTTCAACAATGTTGGCGCCAGTGCCGTCAACCTGGCAACGGCAGCAGTGACCGGCAATTTTACCAGCGCCGGTATCGGGCAGGGTGCGTTGGTCGGCATTGGTTCATCGAGCAAGAACAGCAATGGTGACCGGACCTTCATTGGCGCGCTGATCCAGGCCCTGAATTCGGTGGCAGATGCGAACTTGCTGTCCACCCCGAGCATCATGACGCTGGTGAATCAGGAAGCAAAAATTGTGGTTGGCCAGAACGTGCCATTCATTACCGGCTCCACAGGCACGACAGGATCGGGTGTGACCAATCCGTTCACCACGATTCAGCGCCAGGATGTGGGCATCACGCTGAAAGTGACGCCTTCGCTGAGCGAGGGCGGTACGGTGCGCCTGGATGTCGAGCAGGAAGTGTCGTCGGTGGTGCCCTCGGTCGATGGCATTCGCTCCTCGGACATCATTACCAACAAGCGCTCCATCAAGACCAGTATTCTGGCTGACGATGGCCAGACCATCGTGTTGGGCGGTCTGGTCCAGGATGATGTGAAGAAGTCGATCAGCAAGGTGCCATTTTTGGGCGATATCCCCGGAGTTGGCGTGCTCTTCAGATCCACCAGCGAGTCACGCGTCAAGCGCAACCTGCTGGTTTTCCTGCAGCCGACCATCCTGCGTGATGCGGCATCGGCAGCGGCGCTGACACAGAAGCAATATGCCTCGGTGCGTCGCATTGATCTGGGGCTGGATCAGGAAGGCCGTCTGACGCGCCTGCCGCCCAATATTCAGGATATCTATCAGGGTGGGACCCAGCGCGATGGCCGTCGTGCAGCGCCTGCTCCAGCGCCGACACCCGCACCGGCAGCAAGTGCTGCGCCTGTGCCAGCGGCTGCGCCAGCGACGACGCAGGCACCACGGGCAACCCCTGTTGTGGCAGATGAAAGCAGCCCGCGTGTCTATGCGGCAGAAAGTGCTGCTGCCATCAAGGCTGAGTCATTGCCGATGACGCCTGCGCAAGTCGAGGAACAGGCATTGCAGCCACAGCCGTCACGCCCTGCTGCGGGATCAGGAACGACGTCGGCACCACGTCCGACGCCAAGCAATTACGTGCCGCCGTCTACGGCACCGGATCCTGAGGCTCGCCCATTTACGGCCGTCGCTCCCGATCCTGTCAGCACGGCGTATGCCCCCGCTGCTGTGCAGGCTCCGCGCGAAACGACAGCTGCGGAGACCATCCCGGCAACGAACGCTGAGACGTTTGTGCCACAAGCGAAGCCGTTTGTGCCTGAAGCAGATGTCGCGCCTGAGCCTGCTCGCAAGCCGGTAACCAGGAAGGCATCGAAAAAGACAGCTGAGTCCGATGCTGCGCCGGCACGCCCTGGTATGCGAACCATCCGCACCAGCAGCGGCTCCGTCTACTATGTGCCGGAAAATCCGCCGGAACCCACCAGTACGCCTTGAGCTGGCGGCTGTTCAGTCTGCTGGCAACACGGTGTGCAGCAAAGGCCGCAAGGCCAGCTGTGCACCGAGTTGACGCAAGTTCCAGTAGTGCCCGCCTAGCGCACGATTGACCATCACCGTCTCCGGTACTGGTTGAAACGCTCGCCATTGCGGCAAGGCCGCGCGACTCAGGGCAATGACACGCTCGGCCATCGGGAAGCTGGCGAAGTCAGTCACGTCATCACTGAAGCTTTCTGCTGCTAGCGCCAGCCACGGTGCATAAAATGCCCCTGGCAATGTCGGCGTGTGAGTGGTTTGTCGCGCACCCAGGGCAATCAGGCCGGCCTCAATGGCATCGGTGTCGCCCGCCAGGGCCGCGCGGGTCATTTTGCCGTAGCATTGCGAGATCTGCGGCGATACTTTCTTGATGCAGCCAAAGTCATACATCACCAGCGAGCCATCGAGCCGAGCGGCAAAGTTGCCGGGATGCGGGTCGCAGTGAACTTCTCCGAACTGGTAGAGCTGGCGGCCCAGGGCTTGAAACAGCGTGGCGGCGATCTGATTGCGTAATGGCTGATCGTAGCGGACATCGAGCTGGCCGAGACCGTCGCCGGGCTCGAAGCTGAGTGTCAGTACCCGGGTGTTGCTGAGGGCGGTCAGTACTTCCGGGATCACGATTGCCGGCGTATCGGCGTGATAGCACCGGAAACGCGTGATGGCCTCGGCCTCGATTCGATAGTCGAGCTCGGCCTCCAGGCTCTGGGCGATTTCGCGAAACAGCGCATCGAGGATCTCATTCTTCACCGGCAGCACGCGCGCCAGCTTGAGTGCGACTCTGAGTTGCTTGAGGTCGGCCGCCACGGCGGCATCAACGCCCGGGTATTGCACCTTCAGCACGACCTCGCGGCCGTCAGTGGTGCGTGCCCGATGCACCTGTGCCAGCGAGGCGCTGGCCAGCGGTGTGGGATCGATAAAACTGAAGTGGCGCTCCAGATCGGGGCCGAAGGCTTCGTGCAGGCGTGGCAGCAGAGAGCTGAATGGTTGCGCGGGAGCATCGTTCTGCAGGCGCGTGAGCGCGTTGACCAGCTCTGGTGGCAGCAGGTCGCGATACTGCGATACGACCTGCCCGACCTTCATCACCGCACCCTTCATTTCGCCCAGCGTCTCGGCGATTTCCATGCCGATACGTGTATACAGCTCAGCTTCCTGCGCACTGCGATCAGCATCGCCTTGCCACAGCCGCTGCCAGCGATCACGCGCGGCATGGCCGCTAATGCGGGCGGTCATGCCGGCCAGTTTCAGCAGGCGTTGCGTGGTCGGGCGCGGTGCGTTGGTCGGCTTGTCAGTCATGGTGCCTCAGAGGATGCGGGCGTACTCCGCAAAGTCCGGTCGGGGTGCTCGCGGGTGCAAGCGTGAGGTATCACCATACCCGAGATTGATGAGAAAGTTCGACTTCACCTTGCTGCCCTTGAAGAAAGTGGCATCGACGCCGGCGTTGTCGAAACCGGACATGGGGCCGGCATCGAGGCCCAGCGCGCGGGCGGCGATGAGCAGGTAGGCGGCTTGCAGCGAGCTGTTGCGCAGGGCGGTTTCGGCGATCAGGGCATCGTTGCCGACATACCAGCTGCGGGCATCGGCAAAGGGAAACAGGCGCGGCAGATGTTCGGGGAAATCGTGGTCCATGCCGACAATGACGGTGACGGGCGCGGCCAGTGTCTGCTCGATATTGCCCGGTGCCAGATGCGGTTGCAGCTGAGCCTTGGCCTCTGCGCTCTGCACGAAGACAAAGCGCGCGGGCAGCGTGTTGGCGGCGGTCGGGCCCTGGATGGCGAGCGCGTACAGGGCTTGCAGGGTGTCAGCACTGACCGGCTTGTCCAGCCAGTGGTGGTGGGTACGAGCCTCGCGGAAGAGCTGGTCGAGGCTGGCGGTGTTGAGTGCGTTGGGCAGGTTCATTTGAGTCATCTCACGGCAGATCAAAGTAGAGGAATTCGCTGGCCTGTTCGGCCTGAAATTCCAGGGTGGTTTCGTTGTGGATGGCGGCGCCATCGCCGGCCTCCAGCAAGACATCATTGAGGCGCAGGCAACCCGAGATCACTTGCACCCAGGCGGTGCGTCCGGCAGCTAGGGGCTGGCTGACCTTGCCGTTGCCATCGAGAATGCCTCGATAAATGGTGGCGTCCTGGCGTATCGGCAGGGCATCGGGATCGATGCCATCCGCCGCGACAATGCGCTGCAGGCCCGGTGTGCGCGGGAAGCTCTTCTGTGCATAGCGTGGCTGCGGGTTGCGCACATTCGGCTGCAGCCAGATCTGCAACAGCTCGACCGGCACTTCGCCACGATTGACTTCGCTGTGCTCGATGCCCGTGCCCGCGCTCATGAGCTGGAGTTCGCCGGCGTTGATATCGGCAATATTGCCCAGCGTGTCGCGATGGCTGAGCGTGCCGCTCAGCACATAGGTCAGGATTTCCATGTTGTCGTGACCGTGCTGGCCAAAGCCGGACTTGCCGTTGACGGTGTCCTGGTTGATCACCCGCAAGGCCGACACGCCCATGTGGCGCGGATCGTAATACGACGAAAAAGAGAAGCTGTAGCGAGCGCGCAGCCAGCCAAAGTGGCCTTGGCCTCGCTCGGCATCAGGACGGACAGTAATCATGGCGACCTCCGGTAAACAGCAGAATGCCAGAGTAGGCCGTGAAGTCGGTCAAATAAAGCATCAATAAGGCAACACATTGTTGCTTTTATTCGCTTAATTGCTGGCTCAGGCGTGGACTGCTAGGCTTGCTGAAATGGCATCGGCAAGCTGATCGGCGGCCATGACGACCGAGCTGGCCCAGTCGCTGGCAGCCTGGCCATCGGCACCATCGGTGATGAATTTCAGGCAGATGAAGCGATGCCCGAGCTGGTCGCAGACCTTGGCCAGCGCATAGGCTTCCATGTCGATGACTTCCAGCGTGAGCTGCGGATGCGCCGAGGTCACGAAGCTGTCGCCGGTGTAGCAGATGGCACTGGCCAGTGTCGGTACGGCCAGGCCATTGTCGAGCAGGATCGGGCTTTCAAAAGGCGTTTCACCCAAGGCAAAGCCCATCGCGGTGGCATCCATGTCGCGCTGGTGAAACTGTATGGCGGCGACAACATGGCCTGCGGGCAGCGTGTGTGATCCGGCTGATCCGGCATTGATGATCAGGCTCGGTGTCGAGCCCTGTGCCAGACGGCGCATGAGCGCCAGTGTCGCGTTGACCTTGCCGACACCGGTGTAGAGGATTTCCAGGTCGAGACTGTCGAGACGGTTGTTGGCATTTTCCTGGGGCAAGGCCAGTACCAGTAGCGGTTTGCTCATGCGTGCGGTCTCGCTTGTATGCCGGAGTGTGTGCTGGAGCTCAATACGTCCACAGGACGCGGGCGGGGTGGCCCTGGCAGCGATAGTCGTTGAGTGCACTCAGATTGATCAATAGCACAGCGCCCATGATGTGATGGCCGGCTTGTCGGCACAGGGCTTCCGTGGCGCGCAGGGTGCCGCCGGTGGCTAGCACGTCATCAATCAGCAGAACGCGGCGGGGTGCAACGCTGGCGTTCATTTCCAGCGTGTCTTCGCCGTATTCCAGTGCGTAGCGCTGGCGCAGCACGGGCGGCGGCAGCTTGCCCGGCTTGCGTACGATGATCACGCCCTTGCCCAAGGCCTGCGCCAGTCCGGCCGCAAGCAGAAAGCCGCGCGATTCGATGCCGACGAGGGCATCGATCTGTGCCCACTCATCGGCACTGAGCAAGCCGAGCAGGGCCGAGATCGTGGCCGGGAAGTGATCGGCCAGCAGGGGCGACATGTCGCGAAACAGGATGCCGGGCTTGGGGAAGTCCGGCACCAGCGTAATGGCGGATTCGAGATCGGCGAGCAGCATCAGCGCGACAGGTTCAGGGCCATCGGGTTGGGCAGCACTTCGGCCAGTCGGCTCATGCGCATCTCCAGCTCGGGATAGGAGTCGGCCGTGACTGTGATGTGGCCGAGCTTGCGGCCTTCGCGCTCGCTTTTGCCGTAAAGATGCAGATGGGCATCGGTGACGCTGAGCACATCGTGCGAACTCGGGTGCTTGCCGATGATGTTGATCATGGCGCTGGGCTTTTCGGCCCGCGTCGAGCCCAGTGGCAGACCGGCGACGGCACGTACATGGTTCTCGAATTGCGAGCTGTGCGCGCCTTCGATGCTCCAGTGCCCGGAATTATGCACGCGCGGCGCGGTCTCGTTGGCCATCAGCCCGTGACGGGTCTCGAACAGCTCCAGCGTAAGCACGCCGACATGACCGAGCTCGCGCAGGATGGACGAGATGTAGCGTTCGGCGGTGAGCTGCGTGTTCTCGTCGAGATGTGGCGCCGGCACCAGCGAGTGGCTGAGGATGCCGCCGTGGTGGTGATTTTCGGCGAGCGGATAGAACAGCGTGCTGCCGTCCTGGCCACGCACGGCAATGATGGACAGCTCGCGCTTGAACTGGATGAACTCTTCGGCAATCAGCGGCGCGCTGGCACCGAGCTTGCTCCAGCAGGCGCTGACCTGTTCGGCCTCGCGCAGCAAAAACTGGCCTTTGCCGTCATAGCCTTCGGTCACGGTCTTGATCACCAGCGGCAGGCCCAGCGCGGCTGCGGCGGCGCTCAGGTCGGCTTCGCTGCGGATCTCGTGGAAACGCGCGGAAGGAATGTTGAGCGCGGCAAAGAGCTGCTTCTCGTTGAGACGATTCTGTGACACGGCCAGCGACTTCACGCCCGGATACACCGGCTTGCGGGCGGCAATGGCCTCGACCCAGCGCGTCGGGATGTTTTCGAATTCGTAGGTGAAGACATCGGCGCTGTCGATGAAGGCCTGCAGGCTGGCATCGCTGTAGTCGTCGTCGCCAAAGCGCGGGCCGAGCGCGGCCGACGGGCAATCCACGGCTTTGTCGAAGAAGGCGAACGACAGGTTCAGCGGATAGCCGGCCAGCGCCATCATGCGACCAAGCTGGCCGCCGCCGAGTACCCCAATGCGCAGACTCATTTCAGCTTCCTCGTCGTCTCAGCCGGCTGTCACGCCAGGAATGGGATTGGCCAGCACGGTATCGGTCTGGCGGCTGCGGAAGGCATCGATGGCCGTGCGCAGCTCGGGACGGCTCAGCGCCAGAATTTGCGTGGCCAGCAGGGCGGCATTGATGGCGCCGGCCTTGCCGATAGCCAGCGTCCCGACCGGCACACCACCGGGCATCTGCACGATAGACAGCAGCGAATCAAGGCCGTTGAGCGCATGCGACTGCACGGGCACGCCGAGCACCGGCAGCGAAGTCTTGGCGGCACACATACCGGGCAGATGCGCAGCACCGCCGGCGCCGGCGATGATCACTTGCAGGCCACGACCGATGGCAGCGTCGGCATAGGCAAAGAGCTTGTCTGGCGTGCGATGCGCGGAGACCACTTCGGCCTCGAACGACACACCCAGATCGCGCAGCGTATTGGCGGCGTGCTCCATGGTTGCCCAATCGGATTGGGAACCCATGATGATGCCCACTAAAGGCTGCTCACAGTTGTCGCGGGATGTGCTCATGGTGTCCGTGCCGGTTTGGTGGAAAACCGCGCATTTTCCAGTAATCAGGCGGTCAGGGCAAGGCCGGTGATCGCTGATGCGGCAGCAATTGCCAGCGTCAGTACCAGCAGGAAGAGCAGAAAGCGCCAGAACGGCTTGAAGCTGGTCGGCATGGGCTCGCGTTCAGCAGGCATGGAAGTGGGTCTCCGGGTCAGCGCAGGGTGAAAATCATCGGGTGACGGCGGCGCGGGTCTTTGCGAGAATCGCGCAGCCTAATAATACGCAGAGTGAGTGATGAAAGCTGTTTTGTCGATGGGTTGGCAGTTGATCTGTTTCCGCGCCGGGCCCGATGCCCTGCCTTATGCGCCGCGCTTGCTGCTGCCCTTGCTGGCACTGAATCTGCTGCTCAGCTTTGCGCTGCAGTCGCTGGCTGGCGAGGGCATGGACAAGCCCGTCGTTGCCTTGTCCGCGATGGCGATGGGCGCTGAAGCCGTCTGGCTGGCCTTTCTGCTGCATCGCCGCGACTGCATCAACCGCTGGGTGCAATCCTTCATGGCGCTGGTGCTGGTCGATACCCTGATCACGCTGATGGCGGCTCCGCCGGCGATGCTGCTGGTGCAGGGCGGCGGCGTCTTCATCACCGTTGCCGCGCTGGTGCAGGTAGTGATGACGCTGTGGAGCCTGTCGGCGCGTGGCTTTGTCTATCAGAACAGTCTCGACATTCCGCGCTGGCGCGGCGTGTTGCTGGCGCTGGTGCCTTTGTTCATCGTCATGCTGCTGACGCTGCAATTCTTCCCTGACCTTATCCCGACACCCCCGCAAGGATCGTAATCATGCACATTCACATCCTCGGTATTTGCGGTACGTTCATGGGCTCGCTGGCGGTGCTGGCGAAGTCGCTCGGGCATCAGGTCAGCGGCAGCGACACCAGTGTCTATCCGCCGATGAGCACGCAGTTGGAGGCGCAGGGCATCGCGCTGATGGAGGGCTATCTTGCCGAGCATCTGCAGCCTAGACCGGATCTGGTCATCATTGGCAATGCCATGAGCCGTGGCAATGCCGCCGTGGAATATGTGCTGAATGAAGGCATTGCCTACACTTCCGGGCCAGCCTGGCTGGCGCAGCAGGTGCTGCAGGGGCGGCATGTCATTGGCGTGGCCGGCACGCATGGCAAGACCACGACCACGACGATGGTGGCCTGGGTGCTGGAGCAGGCCGGTCTGGCGCCGGGCTTTCTGATCGGCGGTGTGCCGCAGGGCTTCGATGCCAGTGCCCGTCTCGGTGATGGCCGCTACTTCGTGGTCGAGGCCGACGAGTACGACTCGGCTTTCTTCGACAAGCGCTCGAAGTTCGTGCACTACGCACCGCGCACCGCCATCCTGAACAATCTCGAATTCGATCACGCCGACATTTTTGATGATCTGGCGGCGATCCAGAAGCAGTTTCATCACCTCGTGCGGACCGTGCCCGGCCAGGGCCGCATCCTCATGCCGGCTGATGAACCAGCGCTGGATGAAGTCATCACCAAAGGCTGCTGGACGCCGGTGGAGCGGATGGCGCTGGCGGCTGCGGGGCAGGCGGTGAGCAGTTCTGCTGCGCCGGTCTGGCAGGCCGAAGCCTTGTCGGCGGATGGCTCGAGCTATGCCATTTGGCATCGTGGCCAGCGCTTGGCGGAGGTGAACTGGCCGCTGACCGGCCTGCACAATGTGCGCAACGGGCTGGCGGCCATTGCCGCGGCCGAACATGTCGGCGTTAGCGTTCAGGTCGCGGCGGATGCCTTGTCGGCGTTCCCCGGCGTGAAGCGGCGCATGGAGCTGCTCGGCGTGGTCAATGGCGTCACCGTTTATGATGACTTCGCGCATCATCCCACTGCGATTCGCACCACGCTGGAAGGCCTGCGCGGGCGTGTCGGTAAGCAGCGTATCTGGGCGGTGATCGAACCTCGCTCCAACACCATGCGTCTGGGCGCACACAAGGACGGTCTGGCGGCATCGGCAGCCGCTGCTGATCAGGTCATCTGGTACCAGCCAGCAGGCCTGGACTGGGACTTGGCGCCGGTGGTGGCAGACAGCCCGGTGCCGGCGCAAGTGGCATCGGATATCGCCCAGGTAATCGCACGGCTGGTGGCGGAAGCGCAGGCCGGCGATGCCGTGGTTATCATGAGCAATGGCGGTTTTGGCGGCATTCACCAGAAGCTGCTGGCGGCGCTGCGAGCAAAGTCAGGCCCTGTGGCAGATGCTGAGACAGGTACTGGCGCATGAATGCGCTGTCGGTGGCGGGCGGGGCCGCGATTGGCGCGTTATTGCGCTGGTGGCTGGGTCTTGGCTTGAACGCCGTCTGGCCGATGCTGCCCTTGGGCACGCTGCTGGCGAACTGGATTGGCGGCTATGTGATTGGCGTGCTGGCGGCTTTGGTTAGCCTGAATGCCGGCATTTCAGAGCCGATGCGGCTGTTCCTGATTACGGGCCTGCTCGGCGGGTTGACCACCTTTTCGACCTTCTCGCTGGAAGCCGTGACGCTGCTGCAGCGCCAGCTTTTCGGGCCGGCACTGTTGCATATCGGTTTGCATCTGGGGGGATCGTTGCTGCTAACGCTGGCAGGGTATGCCAGCGTGCAGGCAATGCGAGGCTGATGGCCAGCCTCGCGAGAGCGCTTAGTGGCCGGCGCGCCGCTTGCGCATGCGGATGTTGAGCATCTCGACCAGCACCGAGAAGGCCATGGCGCCGTAGACGTAGCCCTTGTCGATATGCTGACCGAAGCCTTCGGCAACCAGCAGCGTACCCACCAGGACCAGGAAGGCCAGTGCCAGCACCTTGATCGAGGGATGGTTATCGACAAATTCGCCGATTGGCTTGGCCGCAAACATCATGACGAAGACAGAAATCATGATGGCAATGACCATGATTTCGACATCCTGAGCCAGGCCGACAGCGGTAATCACGGAGTCCAGCGAGAACACGATGTCGATGATGGCAATCTGGACAATGATGGCCATGAAGCTGGAACCGACGGCGGCGGCCGAGTTGGTGGCCTGTACCTCACTGCTTTCGCCTTCGACCGTATCAAAGATTTCCGTAGCGCTCTTCCAGAGCAGGAACAGACCACCCCCGATCAGGATCAGGTCACGTCCGGTGACAACAATATCGGCAACATTGATCAATGGCTCGGTGAGGCGCATGACCCAGGTAATCGATAGCAGCAGGGCGATACGCGACAGCATGGCCAAACCTAGGCCGAAGTAGCGCGCAGCCGCGCGTTTCGACGCTTCGACCTTGCCGACCAGAATGGACAGAAAGATGATGTTGTCGATGCCCAGCACGATTTCGAGCAGGCTCAGAGTAGCGAGTGTGACCCACGCTTGCGGGTCGGCAATCCATTCAAACATAGCGGTTCTCAGGCAAAGTGGCAGACATAGTCGAGCAGTTCCAGCGTTTCAATCTGAAAGCTGGAATTGCCAGGGACACTGAAGGATTGACCGGCAGTGTATTCGTTGCAATCGGATTCGCCGGCGAGTTGCACGCGGCAGCGTCCCCCGATGATTTCCATGACTTCCGGTGCTCCGGTGTTGAACGTAAGCGAAGACGGGAAGATCACGCCGATGGTCTTCTTTGTGCCATCGGCAAAGAGCACGCTGTGGCTGACGCAGCGTCCTTCAAAGTAGACATTGGACTTCTTGACCACGCTGACGTTGTCGAACTGACTCATCAAAACATTTCCTGCGCGACTGCGCTGCAAGTGAAGGTATGCGGATTCTAGGGTGCAATCCGGTCTGAACCAAGGCTTGTCACCAACTCGTCACAAAAACTTCACAGAGCTGTCTCGGCCCGGCAGCCGCGCTGTCATCTGGGCTGGCGACACTGCCGGGCATGAAAAGAGCCGCATTGACCTTCTCCTGGCAAGCTGCCGTGAATGATCCGGTGGTGATGCCGTCGCAACCCTACGCTCAGCTGCGCGAGCAATTAAAAACGGGCGATCTGGTGCTGTTTTCCGGCCGTTCCTGGGCGGCGCGCCTAGTGCGGGGCTTTACCGGCAGTCGCTGGTCGCATGTCGGCCTGGTCGTACGCCTGCCGGAGCATCCGCAAACGCCGCTGCTCTGGGAGGCGACGCGTGCCAGCAAGATTCACGATATTGACCAGGGCTGCCCCTTTGATGGCGTGCAGCTGGTCTCGCTCGATGATCGCGTGGCCGGTTACCAAGGACTGGTGGCGGTGCGTCGCTTGCAGGGCGTAGCTACCGATGCACAGGCACGGCAGCGTCTGGAAGAGCTTATGCTGGCCTGGCAGGCCAAACCTTATCGCAACTTTGTGCGTCAGCACCTGAGTGCCTGGGTACGCGGCGAGCAGGCGCTCGCTTTCCAGAAGGGCGGCTTTTGCAGCGAGCTGGTGGCGGAAGTGTATCGCCAATGGTGTCTGCTGCCGTCGGACCTGCCGGCGCGTCATTATGTGCCGCGTGACTTCGCTTCCGAGGCTGGCGTCCCCTTGTTGAAAGGGGGCTTGTCGCCCGCCTGTCTATTGGCAGTTTAATTGCACGATAAATGATCGTCACGGCCTTCTAAGCAGCACAGGCATAGAGTAGCTTAAGGCTATGCGTTGACAGAGGCGCTGCCGGAAAAGCGCCGCGACGCATCCCCCCATCAGGAGGTTTGCGCATGACCGATCGCCCCGCAGATAACCGTCGCAAAGCCTACGTCCTCGATACCAACGTCCTCATTCACGACCCCAACGCCCTGCTCAATTTCGAAGAACATCAGATCCTGATTCCGATGACCGTGCTGGAGGAGCTGGACAAGCTCAAGTCCGGCAAAGCCTCGGTGTCGGCCGAGTGTCGCGCCGCCATCCGCATGATTGACCGTGTGCTGGGCTCGGCCGAGCCCGAGCAGATTCGTCAGGGCGTGCCAATCTGGCGCGATGCCGAGCGCAAGTACCTCGGTACGCTGTCGGTGCTCATGGACCAGCCCGAGGGCGGTGTGCAGACGCTGGCGAACTCGCTCAATGACAACAAGATCATCAACCTGCTGGTGTCGTTGCAGGTCGCCGATCAGCAGACGCGCATCGTGCTGGTGACCAAGGACATCAACATGCGGCTGAAGGCGCGCGCCTGCGGGCTGGCGTCCGAGGACTACACCAACGACCAGCTGGTGTCGGATGTGAAGCAGCTATCGCGCGGCTATGCCGAATTCGAGGGCTCGTTCTGGGAGCGTTTCAATCGTGTCGAAACCGTGCAGGCGATTGGCGAAACACGGCATTATCTGAAGCGCGAAGACTGGAGCGAACCCGTGTTTGCCAATCAGTTCGTGGTGGATGAGCAGGGCTTCATCGGGCGCGTGCTGTCGGTCAGCCCCGAGCAGATTGTGCTGCGCGACATGAATCACGAGCGGCTGATGAATCAGGAGGTGTGGGGGCTGCGGCCGCACAACATTCATCAGGCCATGGCGCTGGATCTGCTTCGCGACCCGTCGGTGCATCTGGTGTCGCTGACCGGCCCGGCGGGCTCGGGCAAGACGATTCTGGCGCTGGCCACGGCCATCGAGCAGAGCATCGAAGAGAAGCGCTTCAACAAGATCATCGCCACCCGCTCGACGCCGCCGCTGGCCGAGGAGCACGGTTTCCTGCCGGGCACCGAAGAAGAGAAGATGGATCCGTGGCTGGGTGCCATCAGCGACAACATCGAGGCGCTGCATCTGCACGATGAAAGCCCCAAGGGTTCGATCGAGTATGTGAAGGAGCGCGCCAACATCCAGTTCAAGGCGCTCAACTACATTCGCGGCCGCAGCTTCCAGCGAGCGCTGATTCTGATTGATGAGTGTCAGAACCTGACGCCGCACCAGATGAAAGCCATCATCACGCGAGCCGGCGAGGGCTCGAAGGTGATCTGCCTCGGCAATCTGGCGCAGATCGACACGCCTTACCTGACGCCGACCAGCTCTGGTCTGACCTATATGTGCGAGCGCTTCAAGGGCTTTGCGCATGGCGGGCATATCCAGCTTGAGGGCTCGCCACGCTCGGTGCTGGCCGAGTATGCGGAAAACAACCTGTAAGATTGCTCATAATGCGAATAAAGCGGATGGTCAGAAATATTTACGACCATCCGCCTGCATTCTTGATTGTGTCATCTTTTGGCTTTAACCTTCGCCGCGTCAGAGCCAGGGCGAACAAGCCGTCGAGCAGCGCAGCAACCTGACACCGAATGAGCCTCTAGTGACCGTTGTGCGACTGTCGAGCTAGGGGCTTTTGTCTTTTTCATGACCTTTGGGAAAATTGCACATGCGCCTTTCTGACTACTGCTCCGATGCCGAGTGGGCGAAGATCAAAAAGCTGGCGGACGAGAAGGAAACCCCGTTCCTTGTTGTTGACCTGGAAATCATCAAGCAGAAATTTGAAGAACTGACGGGCTGCTTTCCGGCCGCCAAGGTGCACTACGCACTGAAGGCGAATCCCGGCCAGCCGGTCATTGATCTGTTGCGTGACCTCGGCTCGAACTTTGACTGCGCGTCCAAGTTCGAACTCAGCAAGGTGCTCGACAGCGGCGTCTCGCCGGATCGCGTGTCTTACGGCAACACCATTAAGAAGGCCGCACATGTGAAGTGGGCCTACGAGCAGGGTATCCGCCTGTTCGCTACCGACTCCAAGGCCGACCTGCAGAACATCGCCGAATACGCGCCGGGCTCGAAGATTTTCGTGCGCATTCTCGTGGAAGGCGGCGAGACCGCCGAATGGCCGCTGTCGCGCAAATTCGGCTGCCACCCGGACATGGCCATCGACCTGCTGGTGCAGGCGAAGAACCAGGGCCTGATTCCTTACGGCATCTCCTTCCATGTCGGCTCGCAGCAAAAAGACATCGCCGTCTGGGATGCCGCCTTGTCGAAAGTGAAGTACATGTTCGACTGGATGAAGTTCGAAGAAGATGTATCGCTGAAGATGATCAATCTCGGCGGCGGCTTCCCGGCCAACTACATCTCCGAAGTCAACCCGATCCAGGTTTACGCCGAAGAAATCAACCGCTACCTGCGCGATGACTACGGCGATGATGTGCCGGAAATCATCCTCGAACCGGGCCGCTCGCTGGTCGGCGAGTCCGGCGTGCTGGTGTCGGAAGTCGTGCTGATCTCGCGCAAGTCGCGTACTGACTTGAAGCGCTGGGTTTACACCGATGTCGGTCTGTTCCAGGGCCTCATGGAAACCATGGGCGAGTCCATCAAGTACCCGATCTACACGGAGAAGATGGATGAGCATGGCAACCAGGAAGGCAGCGTCGTGCTCGCCGGCCCGACCTGCGACTCCACGGACATCATGTACGAGAATGTCGGCTACCACCTGCCGCTGAGTCTGGCGCCGCGTGACCGTCTGTACTGGATGACTACGGGTGCGTACACCAACTCGTACAGCTCGGTCGAGTTCAACGGCTTCCCGCCGCTTGAGACTTTCTATGTGAAGTAAGCTGTAGCTGTGATGAAAAAGACCCGCCAGTGTGCGGGTCTTTTTTATGCTCAGGAGCCACTCTCCGACGTGATGGCTTGCGCTCAATCCACCTTCATGGAATCAGCTAACTGACGGCGATAAATGCTGGGTGCCGCCCCAGTCCAGCGTTTGAAGGCTCTTCGGAAGTTGGCCAGATCGCCATAGCCCAGCATGAAGGCAAGCTCCTGAAGTGATAGCTGGTTATCACGCAAATGGCTTATAGCCAGTTGCTGGCGAACACTTTCGAGAATCTCCCGATATGAAGTTCCTTCCTCAATCAGACGCCGATGCAATGTGCGCGGAGTGAGGTTGAGCAGTCGTGCAGTGATTTGAAGTGAGGGCAGTCCGCATTGTTTTTCCAGCATCAGAATGCGAACGCGTGCAGCGGTGCCCTGCTTTCTGACGAGACGGGTGAGCTCTTCCTGGCAGCGCTGGATCGCCTGAACCAGTACTGTCGGGTTGCTGGCGCGCACCTGCTTGTCCAGACCGGCAAGCGATAACTCGAAGCCATTCCAGCCGGCCTGATATTGCACATTGCATTCAAATAGTTCCTTGGCCAGTTCGTTGTGAGCTGGTGCGGCAAATGTGAACGCGATGGCATTTGGCCGGCACACGCCCAGGGTCACATATTCGAACAAGTTTTTGATGGTCAGCACGATGGCCTCAAGTACCGGCATCGCGATATCGCCCAATGGGGCATTTTCCTGAAAGTACAAACGCGCACTTTTGTGCGTTATTTCCAGCCGGATCAGTAGTAGCGATGTTCTCAGCGGAAAGTATTGCGCGATGAGTTCCAGGGCCTCACGAGGCGTGACGCTATGCGATGTGACATAACCCAGCATCCCGTGGCTGTTGACAAGCAGGCGCTCGCCCATCAGTAGGCCGAAAGCCGGGTCACCTGTGAGCCTGATGGCATCGATGATCAGCTGTCTGAAGTCCGAGCCTGACAGATGCTGAACCTCCATTTCGCCTGTGGGGCCAGGCTCCTGCAGACGCTGAAACCAGTCGGGCAGGCGTGCGCCCATGCGCGTGATTTGATCGGCGATTTGCTGAACGTATTGAGAGGGAAGGAAAAATTCCGCGTCTTTCATTGCAGATTTCTGATTGTTTTCCTAATTGTCAATAAATGACCTGTTGATGTCAACGGCTGACCTCTGGCGTCCACGGGCAGACTTTTAAGATTGCTCGGTAAACGCAGAAACGGAGGCGGTATATGTTCTGGCGTATGAGCAAGCCTAAAGTGGTTACAGCGACGATCAATGATCTCGCCATTACCGTCGAGCCCAAAGAAACATTATTGCAGGCGGCCCTCAGGCAGGGTATCGACTTCCCTTACAGCTGCCGTGTCGGCGGCTGCGCGACCTGCAAGTGCCGTCTGCTCGATGGTCAGGTCAGGGAGCTGACCCGTTCGGATTACATCCTGAGTGACGTAGAGCTGGATCAGGGCTACATCCTTGCCTGCCAGAGTGTGCCGCGCTCCGATATCCGCATTGCGGTGGCTCTGGGCGATGGCCCGGTCCTGCGCTCGGTCAGCGGCCGTGTAGTGGCGTGTGAGCAGCTTACGCACGACATCATCGAGCTGCGCATCCAGCTGGAGGATTCGCTGCGCTACAAGCCGGGGCAATTTGCCGAGCTGTCTCTGCTGTCCTTGCCGGGGCTGTCACGCAGCTACTCCTTTGCTACTGCGGTGCGGCCTGATGCCCAAGTCAGCTTCTTCGTACGCCAGGTGCCGGGCGGAGTGTTCTCCACGTATGCCCACAAGCAGGCCTTGATCGGAGATCGCGTCACCGTCGCCGGCCCGCTCGGCGACTTCTGGCTGCGGCCGGCGGATGCCCCGCTGCTACTGGTCGCGGGTGGCAGCGGTCTGGCACCCATCCTGGCGCTGCTCGAGCATGCCTTGGCGCGAGGTGTCGCACGCCCTGTCAGTTTGCTGTTCGGGGCTCGTGGCCAGCGCGACCTCTATGCCCTCGAGGCCATCCGGACTCTGGCGGCCGACTGGCCGACACGGTTCGAGTTTGTCCCGGTGTTGTCTGACGAGCCGGATGATTCGGACTGGTCCGGCGCGCGCGGCTTCGTCACCGCGCACATGGGTGAGCGCATGACGCCGGACTGCCATGCCTATCTCTGCGGGCCTCCGCCCATGATCGACAGCGCGCAGGCCCTGCTGCTAGCGCATGGCGTGGGGCGCGCCCATATCCATGCCGATCGCTTCACGACACAGCACGATCTGCCGGCAACGGCCTGACAACAACTCCGTACCAGCGAGGGCCATCACCATGATGTTTTTTCACTATCTCAAGTACTTCTTTTTCCATGTCATCGGGCTCCTGTCACTGGCGGCACTGGTCGCCGGCGGGGGCTGGGTCAGCGCCGGTCTGGCGGCAGTCCTGTCCATCTACCTGATTGGCGATGCCATCTGTGGCGACGACATCGAGACGCCGCGCTTCCGTCATCCGGTCATTCTCACGGTTCAGCTCTGGATGGCTCTGCCGCTGTTGTCGGTGATCGTTTTCGCTGCGGTCTGGGCGATGAGCGCCGGAGATCCCCTGGGCTTTGGCGCGCTGGTCCAGCAGCTCACGGGTTACGACGCCCTGGTCGCGCGCGATGCCACGCACTGGGCGCATCATGTCTCTGGCGTGTTTCTGACCGGCCTGATGATCGGCGTGATCGGCACTATCCCGGCACATGAGCTGACGCATCGCACCTGGGATCCGGTGTCCATGCTGATCGGCCGCTGGCTGCTCGCCTTTAGCTTCGACACCATCTTTTCCATCGAGCATGTCTACGGGCATCACCGCTATGTTTCCACCATCGACGATCCCGCCACCGCACCGCGCGGCCGCAATGTCTACGCGCATGTCCTGATCTCGACGGTACGCGGCAACCTGAGTGCCTGGCATATCGAGGCGCGCCGGCTGAAGCGTGCCGGGTATATGGCATTGAGTCCGTTCAATGCAGTGATTCGCGGGCACTTCATGAGCCTGCTGCTGGTCGCGCTGGCCTGGCTGGCGGATGGTTGGGTGACCGCTGGCTACTTCATCGTCTGCGCGCTCGCTGGCAAGGCGTTGCTGGAAATCGTCAACTACATGGAGCATTACGGCATGGTGCGCGACCCCGCCACGCCGGTCCAGCCGCGCCATTCCTGGAACACCAACAAACGCATCAGCTCCTGGACCATGTTCAACCTCACTCGCCATTCGCACCACCACGCTCAGGGTGAAGTGCCGTATCAGGATCTAAGGCCATTCCCGGATGCGCCGATGATGGTGGGTGGCTATCTCACCACCATTGTGGTGGCGCTGGTGCCGCCGCTCTGGCATCGGCTCATGACGCCGAAGGTGCTGGCCTGGGATCGTGACTACGCCACGGAAAGTGAGCGACGACTGGCGCGTGAGGCTAATCATCGTAGCGGTATCGCCGCCTTCATGCGTGCGGCCTGACCTTAGATGATCCTATCGGCTCCCGATATCCAATTTCCACAAGAACAAGACCATCACCATCCAAAGAGAGACAACTCATGAAGAAGCTCAGTTTATTCCTGTTGCTGGCCGGTCTGGGGACTGCTCCGCTGGCGCAGGCGGAGCAGAAACTCTGTGTCTACGATCTGCTCGGCAGTGCCGGAGACATGACAAACATGGCCAGAGACTATGCCGTGGCGTCCCAGGCGCTGGGTGCCAAGATCAGTATCAAGAGCTATACCGATGAGCGTGTCGCAACCGAAGATTTGCTGGCTGGGCAGTGTGATGCGGTGATGGCTACCGGGTTTCGTACCCGCCAGTTCAACCCGACGGCAGGTGCGCTCGATTCGCTTGGCGTATCCACAATCGTACGCAATGACATGGTGGATATGCCGGCCAGCTACCAGGTCGTGCGCAAGACAGTGGAGACCTTCAGTTCGCCGGCCGCGAGCAAGCTCATGGTGCGCGGCAAATATGAGGTCGGTGGCATAATTCCGTTCGGCACGGCGTATCCGGTGGTTAACGATCGCAATATACGGACGGTGGAATCTTTGGCCGGCAAGAAGATTGCCTCTTTCGATTATGACAAGGCCCAGGCCATCATGATCCAGAAAATTGGTGCACAGCCGGTCTCGGCTGACATCACCAGTTTCGCCGGCAAGTTCAACAATGGCTCGGTCGATATGATCGCCGCACCGGCCATGGCCTACCGCCCGCTGGAGTTGTATCGTGGTATCGGTACTAAAGGTGCTATTCAGCGCTTTCCCATCATGATCCTGACCTACCAGATCATTCTCAACAAAGCGAAGTTCCCTGAAGGTTTCGGCGAGAAGTCGCGGCGGTATTGGCTCACTCAGTACGATCGTGCGATGGCGCTGATCAAGAAGGCTGAAAAAGATATTCCAGCGGCGACCTGGGGCGATTTGACGCCGGAAAACATGATCAAGTACACCATTATGTTGCGTGATTCACGCATCGCGATTGCGGAGCAGGGTGTCTACGACAAGACCGGCCTGAAGATCATCAAGCGCGTGCGCTGCAGTATTAGTGCTGCAGACTCTGAGTGCAGCTTGAATACCGAGAGCTGGTAAAGGTTCGGCAAAAGCTGAAATGACTTCCCGAGACAAGCAAAGTGCTTGGCTCGGGGCATTTTATTTCAAGTCATTGAGCCTCTGTTTCTCACTTATCCTCCGCCTCATCAGTCGTTCTTCTCGACGCCCGACTATCGCTCTCAAACAGCCCCTCCAGCTCCTGCATGGCCTGTTTGGCACTCTCCACCAGCGCCGTCTCATTCTGATAGATCGCCTGCTGCCGGATCATGAGCTGGTCATCATATTCACGGAACCGCTTCACGCTCAGCTCGGCATTGATCTGATTGAAACCGATGTTGATCAGCACATCGCGCGCCATTTCCAGGCTGGAGCCCAGTGTTTCGCGGTGAATCACGGAAATGCCCAGATCCATGAGCCGATAGGCGTGCATGCGGTCGCGCGCGCGCGCGTAGATTGGCAGCTTGGGGAAGTAGTGGCGGATGACCTGCGCCGTGCGCACGGACTCCTCGACATCGTCGATGGCCAGCACCAGCAGCTTGGCTTTGGCCGCACCAGCCGCTTCCAGCAGCGCCAGATTGTCGAGCTTGCCGTAGAACACCTGATTGCCGAAGCGACGCACGAAGTCGACCTGGCGCGCGCTGCTTTCCAGCGCGACAAACTGAATGCGATGCACGCGCAAGACACGAGCGATGATCTGGCCGACGCGGCCAAAGCCTGCAATGATGACCTCGTGCTCGGGCATGTCTTCGAGCGAGTCGAATTTGCGCTCGTCGCGCTCACTCCAGTGCGGCTCCAGCACATGCTCCAGCAGCCAGAAGCCGATCGGCGTCAACGCCATCGACAGCGTGACTACCAGCACCAGACTTTCGCCCAGCGTTGAGGACATCAAGCCGAGGCCGACTGCGCTGGTAAACAGAATGAAAGCAAATTCGCCGCCCTGTGGCAGGGTCACGCCAAGCCGTATGGAGGTGGCCAGATCGTTGCCATGCCAGCGCCCGAGCAGGCCCAGTATCAGGCCTTTGCTGAGCATCAGGCCGAGCGCGCCGAGGATGACCCAGTGCGGCTCCTGCATCAGCAATGGCAAGTTCGCCGTCATGCCGACCGACATGAAAAAGAGACCGAGCAGGAGGCCTTTGAAGGGCTGTATCTGTGCTTCCAGCTCGTGCCGGTATTCGCTGTCGGCGAGCAACATGCCGGCCATGAATGCACCCAGGGACATCGACAGATGGATTGAGTGCATCAGCCAAGTAATGCCGACGATGATGAACAGTGCCGTGCCCGTGAACAGCTCCGGCGTATGACTGTTGGCGATGAAGCGGAAAGCAGGGCGCACCAGAAAACGACTGGCCAGGATCAGGCCGGCAAACACCATCAGGACTTTGCCCCAGCTCGGGATGTCCTGTTCTGCGGCACCGTTCTGCGCCAGCAAGGGCATCAGCGCTAACAGCGGAATCACCGCCAGATCCTGGAACAGCAGGATGGCAAATGCTTGCCGGCCATGACGTGCACTGAGCTGGTTTTTCTCGGCCAGCAGCTGCAAGGCAAATGCGGTAGAGGACATCGCCAGGCCGGCACCGGCAATCAGGCTGACTTGCGGGCTTTCGCCCCAGAGCCACAGGATGCCGCCCAGCAGTGCGGTTGTGACCACTACTTGCAGGCCGCCAAGCCCGAAGACCGAGCGCCGCAGTACCCAGAGGCGGCTGGGTTCAAGCTCCAGGCCAATCAGGAACAGCAGCATGGCCACGCCATATTCGGCAATTTCGACCACGCCCGTGGTGTTTTCAATCAGCCCGGAGACATGCGGACCGATGATGATGCCGGCCAGCAGATAGCCAATGACGGCAGGCAAGCCGCTGCGTTTGGCCAGTGGCACCACGATCAGGGCGATGCCGAGCAGGTAAGCGATGGGTTCAATGCCGTGCATGGTGTCGTGTTTCTCCTCTTCAGGCGTTTGTATCACAGCGCTGCGCCTAACGGATGAGCGGCAGCGCAACTTGACGATGGTCTGAGCGCCCAAGTGTGCTGACTGACGCTATAATGCGCAGCAACTACCACCCTGCGCCTGAGGCCTAGACATGAGCTACAACCAGATTCCTGCCGGCAAAGATGTTCCCAACGATATTTATGTGGTGATCGAAATTCCGGCCAACCACGCGCCCATCAAATACGAAATCGACAAGGATGCCGATGCACTCTTTGTTGACCGCTTCGTCGGTACTGCCATGTTCTATCCCGCCAATTACGGCTACATCCCGAACACCCTGTCGGAAGATGGTGATGCCCTCGATGTACTCGTGGTCACGCCGTATCCGGTAGTGCCGGGTGCCGTGATTCGCTGCCGCCCGGTCGGCAAGCTGAAGATGGAAGACGAAGCCGGTATGGATGCCAAGCTCATTGCCGTGCCGCACGACAAACTCACGCCGCTGTACAAGCATGTGAAGGAATACACCGACCTGCCGGAGCTGCTGCTCAAGCAGATCGAGCACTTCTTTGCGCACTACAAGGATCTGGAGCCGGGCAAGTGGGTCAAGATCACCGGTTGGGAAGGCTCTGAAGTGGCAAAGCAAGAAATTCTCAAGTCCATCGAAGCTGCCAAGTAAATCGTTGGCGGGAAACGGAATTTTCCGATTTCCCGCCTGCTTTTTTCGGTGCAATGCCGAAAAAGTGAACGATGAGTCACAAATAGTTCGGGTTCCTTGTTTTATTGTCTGACAATTTGTTGCCTGCCTTTTGATCTCCCTCCCTAAGATGCGTTCCAAGGATGCAGACATCAACGACGCCGTCGCTGAGTGCATTCAAGATTTTCCAACCTCGTTAAGGAGATGAAAAATGGGTGAACTCAAGAACCTCGTTGCTGACAACCAGGATATCGTTGTTCGTGTAAAGGCTGCTGGCCGTCAGGCCGCCATGGCCGGTCTCGGTCTGGTTGAAGTACTGAAGGCTGAAGGCGAAAAGCTGCAAGCCATTGATTTCAACGCCAAGAGCGAAGAACTGAAAGCCAAGGCTCTCGAACTCAAGACCAAGCTGCAAGCTGTTGACGTTAAGGCTGAAGTGGAAGGCCTCAAGGCCCTCGACCTGAACGCCAAGGCAGAAGAGCTGAAGGCTCTGGCTCTGGAACTGAAGGGCAAGGTTCTGGCGGTAGACGCCAAGGCCGAAGTTGAAAAGCTGCTGGCCGAAGTGCAGAAGCTGTTTGCTGAACTGGTCGCCAAGGGCGAACAGCGCGCCGCCTAAGCTCTCTGAGCCAGGCCGCGCCGATCGCCCCGCTGAGGGGCGATCAACCCCGCGTTCGCTGAACGCAGATGCACTGATTCATGCAATACCCTCTTGGGGCGGCGCAAGCCGCCCTTTTTTTATGTCTGCGCTTTACTGACAGCGTTCAAACAGCCTCGCCGATGATGTCGCGAATGCTTGCCTGAGCATCCGGCGTCAGCGCTGCCCAGCGCTCCTGAAGCATGCGCCAGGATTTCGCGGGATACTTTTGTGCTGGTTGCGTGAAGTCCGTGCCGCCAAGCTTGATGGTGAAGGGTGTGCCATCGCCGCTGGCCAGCGCAGCAGCATTGGCTTTTGCCCACGGCAGATAGTGAGTACCCAGCTCGTGTTCCAGCACCGGACGCAGGGTCGCACTCAAGCTATCCCACGATTCGCTTTTGCCGGTGCCCAGGCCTTCGGGGTTCATGCTGCGTTGTGCCCATGCCGACAAGGCACTGAAGGGGCGCAGAAGCGTACTTGGCGTCGGATCGGAGTAGAGCTCGTAATAGAGGCTGCCGAGGCCGAGATCAGCAGCACTGAGCTGATCGCCAAACAGGAACAGACGCGCCTGCAGATGCGCATTCAACCGGCTTGCACCCTCCAGCAGATAGCGTTCAATCAGTGCGACATTGGCGTCGCTGCAGCCCAGGGGCTCGCGCCGGGTCATCAGGTGTGCACCGATCATCTCGGCAAACTTGCCCGGGTCAGTGCCGGGATCGACGCTGGCCGTGGCAATGCGTAGGCTGGCTTCGCGCCGGTCGGCCTCATAGTTCCATCGATAGTGAAACATGGGCTTGATCAGCCATTCATCAGCGGCTTCTTCCAGTGCATCCGAGAGGAAGTTCAGCATCGGGTTGGCCAGACGAATGCCGGGCGTCGGATGTTCTGTTTCGAGAAAATCCATCATCGGCGTGGAGTCTTGCATCGCGCCGGTTGGCGTCACCAGCAACGGAATGAGCGGTACTTTAGCGTGTTCGCGGAAGGCGGCTTCGTTGGCGCGCGAGCGCAGCAGCCATTCAAACGGTACCTGCTTGAAGCGCAACAGCGCACGGACTTTGACTGAGTAGGGTGATACTTCCATGCCAAACAGACGATACATGAGGGGCTCTCGCTAGGGATGACTCGTGGGTCGAGACTATTGGGTTTGCTGTTGTGATGGAATAGTCTTCCCCTGCAGTTCATCAATAACAACAACACATGCTCCAGCATAAGGATGTCGAATGAAGCTAATGACTGCTGCCGCCATGACGGCTTCACTGTTTGTCGGCGCGGTGCATGCGCAATCGTTCTGTATTTATGATCCGACTGGCGCACAGGGGCCCAGTTACGCTTTTGCCAAGGACTATGCGCTGGCTGCCAAGGCATGGGGCGTCAATCTGACCTTGAAGGCATATACCGATGAACGTGTGGCATCGGAAGACTTCAAGGCAGGACAGTGCGATGGTGTTGCCATCACAGGGTTGCGCGGGCGTCAGTACAATACCTATGTCGGTAGCATCGATTCGATCGGCGCGGTGCCGTCCTATCGGCATCTGAGGACAGTGCTGCAAGTGCTGGCCAGTCCTCAGAGCGAAGCCAACATGAAGAAGGGTGCCTACGAGGTGGTGGGTATTTTTCCGCTGGGTGCGGCCTATGTTTTTGTGCGGGATCGCAGCATCAATTCGATCGAGAAGGCCGCCGGTAAGAAGATTGCTGTGCTGGATTTCGACAAGTCGCAGGCCAAGCTGGTGCAACAGCTCGGTGCGCAGCCGGTCTCATCAGACATCACGAACTTCACCACCAAGTTCAATAATGGCCAGGTCGATATCGTGGCAGCACCTGGTATCGCCTTCAAGCCGTTCGAGATGTACAAGGGTCTGGGCACGACGGGTGCGATTTATCGCTTCCCGCTCATTCAGCTCACTGCGCACATGATTGTGCGCAGCGAAAGATTCCCGGCCGGCTTTGGCCAGAAGTCGCGGTCGTTTGTGCTGACGCAGCTGGATCGTGCCGATGCCACCATCCAGCAAGCCGAGGATGGCATTCCGCTAAAATACTGGCTGGACCTGACGACTGCCGACAAGGACAAATACACGGTGATGATGCGGGAGGCGCGAATTCAGCTGACCAAGGATGGCATCTACGATCCGAAGATGATGAGCCTGTTGAAGAAAGTGCGCTGCAAGATTGATCCGGCTGCCGGCGAGTGCGCCGACAGCATCGAGTAAGTGCCTAGATATTATTGGCCGCCAGGCTTGCAGCCGCGCGATTTTCGCGTTGCTCCTTGCGCCATTGCCACGGTGGTGTACGCTCTGACTGAGGCAGCGCCCACAAGCCTTTGCGCAGGCGTCTTGCCTCTGCTTCCAGCGGGATCAGCTCGGGGCGTTGTAAGTAGTCGCGATAGACCCATGCAGCGCCACGGCGCACCAGCTCGGCATTCACATCAAGACGATCCACCATGACACGGCCAACCACGCGACCATAGCGATCAGTATCAATCACGCGGATCTCTGCGTTGCGATTGAATGCCAGGCTGGCCAGCTCCTGTTTGGCACGCTGACCATAAGGCTGCGTTCTCTCAGGAGTATCAATTTCGGCCAGCCTGACCTTCACGCGCTCTTTGTCAGCCGTGAGCAGCGTCAGCGTGTCGCCATCGGCTATCGAGATGACATAGCCGCTGATTTGAGCATCGGCTCTGGCATGAAGCGAGGGAGTGACGGCAAGAGTCAGCAGCAGAAACAGGCGGTACATGCGGCGTGCTCCAGAACGCAAAAGGCCAGCACGAGGCTGACCTTTTTTGCGGCATCCCGACCAGATGGCGGGGCTTTGAAGATGGTGGCTACGGCTGGACTTGAACCTGCGACCCCAGCATTATGAGTGCTGTGCTCTAACCGACTGAGCTACGTAGCCAAGAGGTCGCGAATCTTAGATTTCGAGTCGCGACCTGTCAAGGTTTTCAGGCCCTGATTGCAACATTCAGCGCATCAGACATTGAAGCGGAAATGCATCACGTCACCATCTTTCACGATGTATTCCTTGCCTTCTAGGCGCCATTTGCCAGCTTCCTTGGCACCTGCCTCACCCTTGTACTGGATGAAGTCGTCGTAGCCGGTAACTTCGGCGCGGATAAAGCCCTTCTCGAAGTCGGTGTGGATGACCGCCGCAGCCTTCGGCGCGGTGCAGTTCACCGGGATAGTCCACGCACGAACTTCTTTCACGCCAGCGGTGAAGTAGGTGTGCAGGTTGAGCAGGCCGTAACCGGCGCGGATGACGCGGTTCAGGCCCGGCTCTTCCATGCCGAGGTCGGCGAGGAAGGCGATCTTGTCTTCTTCGTCGAGCTCGGCAATTTCGGCTTCTAGCTTGTTGCAGATGGGTACCACGATGGCTTTTTCGGCAGCCGCGAGTTCGCGCACCTGATCTAGCAGCGGATTGTTGTCGAAGCCGTTTTCATCCACGTTGGCGATGTACATGGTCGGCTTCAGCGTCAGTAGGCCGTAGGACTTGATGGCGAACTTCTCGTCGGCATCAAGGTCCACGCTGCGCGCCGGCAGGCCTTCGTCGAGTGCGGGCTTGATCTTGTCGAGCACATTTTTGATGGCCTGTGATTCCTTGTCGCCACCCTTGGCGAGCTTGGTGACACGAAACAGCGCTTTCTCGACGGCATCGAGGTCCGCCAATGCCAGCTCGGTGTTGATGATGGCGATGTCGTCGAGCGGGCTTACGCGGCCGGCGACATGAATCACATTGTCGTCGTTGAAGCAGCGCACCACATGGGCGATGGCATCGGTTTCGCGGATGTTGGCGAGGAACTTGTTGCCCAGGCCTTCACCTTGTGACGCACCGGCGACGAGGCCGGCGATATCGACAAACTCCATGCTGGTCGGGATCACGCGCTCGGGTTTGACGATGGCGGCGAGGGCATCGAGGCGGAGATCCGGCATCGGCACCACGCCGGTATTCGGCTCGATGGTGCAGAACGGAAAGTTCTCGGCAGCGATGCCGGCCTTGGTGAGGGCGTTGAACAGTGTGGACTTGCCGACATTGGGCAGGCCGACGATGCCGCAGTTGAATCCCATGGTGTTTCCATCCCGACGCCGCAGCGTCATCAATACATCAAGTCGTGGCTTTGAAGCCGTTAAGGGTGTTCATGACGCGGGCGAGTTCGCCGGCCATGATGGCATCGCGATGACGCAGTGCTTCATCGAGCGCCACATCCATCAAATCCTGCTCGCTGCGCGGTGCTTTGCTCAGCACGAAGCCGGATACCAGCGCGCTGTCGCCGGGGTGGCCGATGCCGACACGCAGGCGATGAAAGCTGTTCTGGTTGCCGAGCGAGGCGATGGTGTCACGCAGGCCATTGTGGCCGCCGTGGCCGCCACCGGTCTTCAGACGAATCTGGCCGGGGCTCAGGTCCAGCTCATCGTGCGCAATCAGAATCTCGGCGGGTGCAATCTTGTAGAAGCCGGCGACAGCCGCAACAGCCTGTCCCGAGCGATTCATGAACGTAGTGGGGATGAGCAGGCGCACATCTTCGCCTTGGTGCGAGACGCGGGCGATGAGACCGAAAGACTTGCTCTCTGTCGTCAGCCGCGCGCCGAGCTGCTCGGCCAGCCGCGTGACAAACCATGCCCCGGCGTTATGCCGTGTCTCGGCATATTGCGCTCCGGGGTTGGCGAGGCCAACAATCAGGCGAATGGCGGTCATGCGCGCAGTCTCTGTCAGGCAGGAACGAAAAACGGGGCCTGAGCCCCGCTTTTGCGTTTACCCAGCGGTCGAGGTTCAGGCTTCGACTTTGCTGGCGTGCACGTTGGCAACGGGCTGGTCATGGTCGTGACCGAGCGCGAGGACCGGAATTTCCACGCCGGCCGGCAGCTGCAGGTCGGACAGGTGGAGGGTCGTGCCGAGATGGACAGCAGCCATGTCAACCGCGATGTATTCCGGCAGGTTGCCCGGCAAGCAGGCGATTTCAACTTCGGAGGTGAAGTGAGTGATTTCGCCGCCTTCCAGCTTCACGCCAACACAGGTGTCCTGGTTGAGGAAGTGGAGGGGAACCTTCATGGTCAGCTTCTGAGCTGCGTCGACACGCAGGAAATCGGCGTGCATCGGCAGGTTCTTCACCGGGTGACGCTGCAGGGCCTTGAGTACGGCCGACTGCGGCTTGCCATCAACATTGATGGTCAGGATGTGCGAGTAGAACGCTTCGCTTTCCAGAGCCTTGACCAGTTCACGCAGTTCCAGGGTGATGGACTGAGCGGCATTGCCACCACCGTAGATCACGGCCGGGACTTTCAGTTCCAGACGACGAAGGCGGCGGCTCGCACCTTTCCCTTCGTTCGTACGGGTTTGCGCATTGAGCGTAAAGTTTGCAGCGGACATCTTGTTTCTCCGTCGGGCCCCGGGCTTGCGACCGGCTCGGGGCAATCATCCGGTCACCGCGGCGCGGTGCTCCGGTTTTCGCCCGACCCGTGAGGGTCAGGCAAAGCGTTTCAGGGCGAGGTTCAGAACAGGTCGAACATCGCGCTGATGGATTCTTCATTGTTGATGCGGCGCAGCGTTTCCGCGAGCAGCGCCGACATCGAGAGCTGGCGGATCTTGCCGCAAGCCTTGGCCTCGTCCGAGAGTGGGATGGTGTCCGTCACCACCAGTTCGTCGAGCGTGGAATTGCGAATGTTCTCGATGGCCGGGCCGGACAGCACGGCGTGCGTGCAATAAGCCACGACGCGACGAGCGCCATGCTCCTTGAGCGCGCCGGCGGCCTTGCACAGCGTGCCGGCGGTATCAACCATGTCATCGACGATGATGCAGTCGCGACCACGGACTTCACCGATGATGTGCATGACCTGCGATTCGTTGGCTTTCGGGCGACGCTTGTCGATGATGGCCAGGTCGGCGTCATCGAGCTGCTTGGCGACGGCGCGGGCGCGGACCACACCGCCGACATCCGGCGAAACCACGACCAGGTTCTGGTATTCCTGACGCTCGATGTCGGCGAGCAGCACCGGTGAGCCGTAGACATTGTCTACCGGAATGTCGAAGAAGCCCTGGATCTGGTCGGCGTGCAGATCAACGGTGAGCACGCGGTCAACGCCGACCGTGGTCAGCATGTCGGCCACGACCTTGGCCGTGATCGGCACACGCGCCGAACGCACGCGGCGATCCTGGCGGGCATAGCCGAAGTAGGGGATGACCGCAGTGATGCGACCGGCACTGGCGCGACGCAGGGCGTCGGCCATCACGATCAGTTCCATCAGGTTGTCGTTGGTCGGCGCGCAGGTCGACTGCAGGATGAAGACATCCTTGCCGCGCACGTTGTCGTTGATCTCGACCGCGATTTCGCCATCCGAGAAGGTGCCGACATGCGCCGCGCCCAGAGGCACGTGCAGGTGGCTGGCGACCTTGCGGGCCAGCTCGGGATTGGCATTGCCAGTGAACACGACAAGATTGGGCATGATGACGAATCGTCTCGGCCGGATAGAAAATGGCAGGGGCGGCTGGATTCGAACCAACGCATGGCGGGATCAAAACCCGCTGCCTTACCGCTTGGCGACGCCCCTATATACGGTGTGGTCGGAACAGTGTGTCCAGAGCGCGATGCGCTGGGGAGACATTCTGTCCGCGACTGATGAAACCTTGGACCGGACTTGCAGCCAGAATCTGTGCGGCGTGATCGGCGTCAGAGCAGGCCAAAAACAGGCAGGCTCCGGTTCCCGTCATGCGCGCTGTTCCGTGCTGCGCCAGCCATTGCAAGGCTGCATCTACGGCGGGAGACAATTGGCGAACAACTTTTTCGAAGTCGTTTCTAGCCTCTCCCGCTGAGAAGGCGCGCAGTGTAATGGGGTCGGAATTTCGTGTCAATTCAGGATGCGAAAAAGCCGCAGCCGTTGAGATGTGGGCATCGGGCGTGAGCACCACATACCACGGTTCGGGGAGGCTCACCGCTTGCAATTGCTCGCCAACGCCTTCGGCCCAGGCGGCCTGGCCGTGGACGAAAACCGGCACATCAGCGCCGAGCATGAGGCCGATATCGGCCAGCTGAGCAAGGCTGAGGCCGGTTTGCCAGAGTGCGTTGAGGCCGAGCAGGGTGGTTGCGGCATCGGATGAGCCGCCGCCGAGTCCGCCGCCCATGGGTAGCGTCTTGTCCAGGCGGATATCGGCACCGAGGTGGCAGTTGGTGGCTTTCTGCAGCGCCAGTGCGGCCCGGATGATCAGATTGTCATTGGCCTCGACGCCGGGCATGTCGGCCTGCAACTGAATTCGGTCATCAGCGCGACGACTGAAATGCAGCGTGTCGGCCTGGTCGATAAACTGAAACAGTGTTTGCAGGGTGTGATAGCCATCGGCGCGGCGACCCGTGATGTGCAGGAACAGATTGAGCTTGGCCGGTGCCGGCAGGCTGAAATGCTCAAGCCATGCTGTCGGTCCGTGGCTCATGGCGTAGCGGCTCCCGGTGTCCAGCTGGTCAGCGCCAGCACCAGACGCGTGCCGTCCTGAGACACGATCATGCGCTCGGGCAGACGATAGCCCTGAACCATCTGTTCACTGGTGATACGTACGGTCCAGCCGTATTCGTTGAACTCACGCACGCCTTCCGGGGCGGTCAGGGCCTGCACGGTCGTGTTCGCGTCCTTCGGCCAGCCCATGAGCCAGGCATTGAAGTGCGAGAGCGGGACGCGGATGCTGGTCAGTGCCTGAAGCAGGCCTTCGCCATCAGCGCTTTCGTGATGGCCGAGCCAGGCATTTTCCAGCGTCACCACGCCGGCACGCCCTTCCAGCGTGGTGTAGCCCTGATTCAGTGGTCCTGCGGCGTCGGCACTAAAGTCGTCATTGAGGCGCTGCCAACGATAGGTCGCCGAGATGCTCTGGCCCAGGAAGCGGATGCCGACTTTGCCTCTGGCCTCCCAGTGGCTGAGCTGGCGCGGGCTTTGTTCGGTGCTGGCAACCACCTCCGGAGCAGGCGTCGCGACCGGCGTGACAGCACAGGCGCTGAGCAGAGCAGCGAATATAAAGGCAGCAAGCAGACGCAGCATCAGAAAATCCCGGCAGTAAACAGGCTTGGCAGTCTAGCAAAAGCCGCGTGCAGATTTGTCTTTGTTGGCCCTATCCCTCACAATTCGTGCGTTTTCAAACAGCTGCAGTGCAGCGGGCATCACGACACAGGGTCGGGCATGGGGCTGCTGGCGTTCGGCATCAATCACAAATCGGCTTCGTTAGCCTTGCGCGAGCGCGTGTCATTTGCGCCCGAGGCTTTGTCGAGCGCGCTGATTGCGGCCTGCAAGGACACCGGCCTGCGTGAGCTGGCGCTGATCTCCACCTGCAATCGTACCGAGTTCTATGCCGCCGCCGACAGGCCGGATGCCGCTGCGCAAGCCTTGTTGCAGTGGCTCGCCCGCAGTCAGCAGCTGACAGTCGAGGACTTGCAGGGTGTGGCCTACAGCCATGCCGCCGAACAGGCCGTGCGTCATGCCATGCGCGTGGCGGCGGGTCTGGACTCGATGATCCTCGGCGAGCCGCAAATTCTCGGTCAGATGAAGCTGGCCTATCGCGATGCGCTCGCGGCCGGCACGCTCGGCCCCGAGCTGGAGCGGCTGTTCCAGAAGACCTTCGCCGCCGCCAAGCAGGTGCGTACCGATACCGCCATTGGCGTCAGCCCGGTATCCATCGGCTTTGCTGCCGTGACGCTGGCGCGACAAGTCTTCGAATCGCTGCAGAACACGCCGGTGCTGCTGGTCGGCTCCGGCGAGATGAACACGCTGGTGGCGCGCCATCTGCGCGAGCAGGGGGTGACGGATCTGATGGTCGTCAACCGGACCTTCGCGCATGCCGAGACGCTGGCACAGAGCGTGCTCGGCGAGGCGCTGCCGTGGTCTGAGCTTGGCGCGGCGCTGGCGCGAGCCGACATGGTGGTGTCGTGTACGGCGAGTAGCCAGCCGGTCATCACCCGCGCGCTGGTGGCGCAGGCCTTGAAGCGCCGCCGCCACCGGCCTTTGCTGCTGATCGATATTGCCGTGCCGCGCGACATCGCGCCCGACGTCGCCGAACTTGAAGATGTCTATCTGTATACCGTGGATGATTTGCAGGGCGTGGTCGATGCCGGCTGGCGCGAGCGTCAGGTGGCGGCGGAAGCGGCGGAAATTCTGATCAGCCAGCATGTGCAGGATTTCGGCGCGCATCAGCGCATCAGCCAGGATGCCGCGCATCTGATCCGCAGCCTGCGCAGTCAGGCCATGCAGGTGGCCGATGCCGAGCGCGAAAAGGCGCTTGATGCCCTGCGCAAGGGTGGCGATGCCGAGGTGGTGCTGGCGCGTCTGCAACACAATCTGATGAACAAGTGGCTGCATGCGCCCACGGTGGCGCTGCGTCAGCTTGCCGCCGAGGCCGATCAGGCGCAGTTGCCGGTGGCGCTGCGCGTGCTCGGACTGCAAGACAGTGACTCGCCAGCGTGAAAGACTCGATTCTGTCCCGCCTCGATCAGCTCGCCGAGCGTTTCGAGGAGCTCAATGCTCTGCTCGGCGATGCCGGCGTCATTGGCGATCAGCCGCAGTTTCGCAAACTGTCACGCGAGCATGCCGAGATCGAGCCGGTGGTGCAGGCGCTGCTGGCGTATCGGCGCACGCAGGCCGATCAGCAGGCGTCGCGCGAGCTGCTGTGCGACCCGGATTTCCGCGAGCTGGCCGAGCAGGATATTCGCGAGGCTGATCAGCGCTTGCTGGCGCTGGAGGCCGATCTGCAACGGCTGATGCTGCCCAGGGATCCCAACGACACCTGCAATATCTATCTGGAAGTGCGCGCCGGCACGGGCGGCGATGAGGCGGCGATTTTTGCCGGCGACCTGTTTCGCATGTACAGCCGCTATGCCGAACGCATGGGCTGGCGCGTGGAAGTGGTGTCGAGCAATGCCGGCGAGCATGGCGGCTTCAAGGAAGTGATTTCGCGGGTCGAGGGCGAGGGCGTGTATGCCGCGCTCAAGTTCGAGTCCGGCGCGCATCGTGTGCAGCGCGTGCCGGCCACCGAATCGCAGGGGCGCATTCATACATCGGCCTGTACGGTGGCCATCCTGCCTGAGTCGGAAGAGATCAGCGCCATCGAGATCAACCCGGCGGATCTGCGCATCGATACCTATCGCTCCAGCGGCGCTGGCGGTCAGCATGTCAACAAGACCGATTCGGCCGTGCGTATCACGCATCTGCCGACCGGCGTGGTGGTGGAGTGTCAGGACGAGCGTTCACAGCACAAGAACAAGGCGCGTGCACTGTCCGTGCTGAGCGCACGCTTGCTGGCGCAGCAGCAGCAGGCACAGCAGCAGGCCTCGGCGACGATGCGTCGTGATCTGGTCGGCTCCGGTGATCGCTCCGAGCGCATCCGCACCTACAATTTTGCCCAGGGTCGCGTGACGGATCACCGCATCAACCTGACCCTTTACCGTCTCGACGAAACACTGGGCGGGGATCTCAACGAATTGCTGCAGGCGCTGGCCACCGAGCATCAGGCGGACTTGCTGGCGGCGCTGGCTGATGACCAGTAAGCCCGTCACGCTTGCGCAGTGGCTGCGTGCCGCCGAGGCGGAGCTTGCCACGCAGTCGCTCTGGCGCATTCCCGGTGTCGATGAGCAGTCGCCGCGTCGTGAAGCGCAATGGTTGCTGGCAGCGGTGGTCGGGCAAAGTCTGGCCTGGCTGCTGACCTGGCCCGAGCGTGAGCTGAGCCATGAGCAGCAACAACGGGCCGATGCCTGGCTGGCGCGCCGGCTGCTCGGTGAGCCACTGGCATTGCTGCGTGGTGAGCAGGAGTTCTGGTCGCTGAGCCTGCACGTCACCCCCGATACGCTAGTGCCGCGTGCCGATACCGAGCGTCTGGTGGAGGTGGCGCTGAGCTGCCTGCCATCCACAGGTGCAGCCGTTCATCTTCTTGATTTGGGTACCGGCAGCGGTGCTGTTGCACTGGCGCTGGCTCGTGCCTTGCCGCTGGCGCAAATCACGGCCGTGGATCGTTCGCTGCCGGCGCTGGCGGTCGCGCAAGGCAATGGCGCGCGCCTCGGTCTGCCGGTGCGCTGGTTGCACAGCGACTGGTTTTCGGCATTGGTGGGCGAGCAATTTCAGATCATCGTCAGCAATCCCCCTTACCTGGCCGATGATGACCCGCATCTGTCACATGTCCGCCACGAACCCTTGTCCGCCTTGGTTGCCGGCGAGCAGGGTATGGCCGATTTGTTGCATCTGGTGCGCGAAGCACCCCGCTATCTGCTGGATACTGGCTGGCTTTTGCTTGAACATGGTGCAACGCAGGCCGAAGCGGTCCGCGCGGCCTTGTTTCAGTGCGGCTTCGCGCAAGTGCAGACCTGGCAGGACTTGTCTGGTCTGGATCGCGTCAGCGGAGGTCGGTGGCCCGGCGCATCGGGAGTAATTCATGCTCAATGACGAACAACTGCTGCGCTACAACCGCCAGATCCTGCTGCCGAGCTGGGACATCGCTGCGCAAACGCGTCTGGCCGATGCCTCCGTGCTGGTGGTCGGCCTCGGCGGTCTCGGCTGTCCATTGGCGCAACAGCTGGTCATCGCCGGAGTGGGCCGACTGGTGCTGGCGGACTTCGACACCGTCGAGCTGAGCAATCTGCAGCGGCAGATGCTGCATCACGATGCCGACATCGGTCGCTACAAAGTCGACTCGGCACGCGACAGCCTGCTTGCCTTGCGTAGCGATGTGGTCATCGAGACGCTGCCGCATCGTGTCGATGAGGCTTTGTTGCAAGAATTGCTGACCTCGGTCGATGCCGTCGCCGATTGCTGCGATAATTTCGCCACTCGCGAGCTCATCAATCGCTGTGCCTGGCAGGCGGGAAAGCCGGTGGTCTCGGCAGCGGCCATCGCCTGGCAGGGCCAGCTGGCCGTGTTTGATGCTACGCAGCCGCAGTCGGCGTGTTATCGCTGCCTGTATCCGGAGAGCGACGACGCGGCGCTGACCTGCAGTGACAATGGCGTTATGGCTACCACCGTGGCAGTCATGGGCAGCTGGCAGGCGCAGGAAGTATTGAAGGTGTTGACCGGTACGGGGCAAACACTCTGCGGTCAGCTTCTGTTGTGGGATGGCATGGTCAACGAAGTACGGCGTGTGCGTACGCCAAAAGATCCGGCATGTCCGGTTTGCAGCACTCAGAGAGTAGACAAGGCATGAATCATTACGCGAACTGGGGCAACGCCCTGAAGGGCTTGTTTCGCATCAGCCAGACCACCACGGTGCTGGCCGCCACGGGCATTGCCTGGGCTGCCGGTGAGCGTCCGCCACTGCCGCGTCTGCTGCGTCTGACTTTCGAGCGTCTCGGCGCGACCTACGTCAAGCTCGGCCAGTTCGTTGCCAGCTCGCCCTCCATTTTTCCGGCCGAATATGTCACCGAGTTCCAGCATTGCCTGGACAAAACCGAACCGCTGCCGTTCAGCATCATGAAGCAGGTGCTGGAGAGCGAGCTGAAGCGTCCGCTCAATGAAATCTTCGCCGAGATCGACGAGATTCCGCTGGCCTCGGCGTCGGTGGCGCAAGTGCATGCGGCCAAGCTGCTCAATGGCGACTCGGTGGTGATCAAGATTCAGAAGCCGGGCGTGGAAAATGTACTGCTTACGGATCTGAATTTCCTTTATGTGGCAGCCGTTCTCATGGAGCGTGTGCTGCCGAAGCTGAAGTTCGCGTCGCTGTCGGGCATCGTCAGCGAAATTCAGGCCTGCATGATGGAAGAGGTCGACTTCTACAAGGAGGCGCGCAACGTCGAACAATTCCGTGCCTTTCTGGAAAAGACCGGCAATACGCAAGCCACCGCGCCGCGCACCTATCCCGAGGCATCGAGCCTGCGCGTGCTGACCATGGAGCGCTTCTACGGCGTGCCGCTCACCGATCTCGAGACTATCCGCAAGTACACCAAGGATCCGGCCGGCACGCTGGTGGCAGCGCTGAACACCTGGTTCTCCAGTCTGATGCTGTGCGAAAGCTTCCATGCCGACCTCCATGCCGGCAATCTCATGGTGCTCACCGATGGTCGTCTCGGTTTCATCGACTTCGGTATTGTCGGTCGCATCGCGCCGGAAACCTGGTCGGCCACGATGGGCTTTATCGAGTCGCTGAGCAGTGGCGATTTCAAGACCATGGCCGAGAGCATGGCGGTCATCGGCATGACCAAGCGCAAGGTCGATCAGGACAAGCTCGCGCGTGACCTCGAAGCTATTTATGGCGCCGCCACCCAGGTCGATCCCGAGCAGGTCATGAATGCCCTGGCCAATGACAACGAGATCAACAAGCTCATGCTCGAGGTTGTCGCGGTGGGCGAGCGCCATGGCATTCGCTTTCCGCGCGCCTTTGCGCTGTTGCTGAAACAGATGCTCTATTTCGATCGCTATATCCGTATTCTCGCGCCCGACATGAATCTGTTTGATGACGATCGTATTGAATTCATGGCGCTGGGAGATGGCAAGCCCGCTTTGCTGCATTGATGCGTAACGCCCGTGTCGTGACTGCGTAGCAATTTGTCGCCAGCTACTCGACGCCATCTGTGTAAAGTGCCAGCCTGAAGTCAAGCAAGATGATCCCGGAGGACATCATGCAAGGCTTCATGAAAAAAGGCTGTTCGTTTTTGCTGCTGGCGATGCTGACCAGTCCGGCGTCGGCAGCATCGTGCATGAGTTATGACGGTCAGGGCGACTTTCTGGGCTGGGCTGACTATCCGCATTGCCTGGTGGATCAGCACACACAGTCTACGGTGCGTTGGCTGGACGACTGGTTCAGCCAACCGCCCAAAGATGCTGCTGCCGAGCTCACGCCTGAGGCAGCCCTGGCGCAGGCCAGAATCCGCCTGATCAATGAGTGGGTGCTTGATGAGAAGGGCGAACTGACACCCGCATTACGTCTGCGGGCCAGTGTTGCACTTCCACAGCTTGCTCGCAGATTGTCACTGGTGTTTGAGGATGAGTCTGGCCAAGCCCGCCGTATCGATAGTATTCCGGCGGTCAACGAAACTGCCTTGGCGATACGTTGGGCTGTACTCAATCTCAAGCGTCTTAATATTGATACTGATGTAGGGTTGCATAGCGCGACAGATCTGTTTGTCCGTGCTCGCTTGCGACAATCATTCTCTCTCAGCGAGAACAATGAGCTCAGAGCATTTCACAGTCTGCGCTATGGTCTGCAAGATGAGTGGCGCGCCCTCGAAAGTCTAGAGCTTGCACATGCTTTTAATGAGCGTCGTGTAGGCGTGCTTTATCATCAGTTTGACTACCAGCAGGCGAAATCAAACGATGGTGTGCATTGGAGTCGTGGCGGCTTGATTGCCGAAGAAATTTCGTCAAGGCAAACCATGTCCTATGGTATCGGTCAGGAGGGGGTAACCCGACCGAGCTGGCAGCCACAAACTGATTCACTGTGGTGGCGCTGGCGTCAGCGCGTGTTGCGCGACTGGTTTTTCATTGAGGTGGAGCCGCGCTTGACCCGAAGCCATCTCGACAGCGACGATATTCGGCCTTCGCTGGCGTTGCGTTTTGAGGTGTTGTGGGGGGGAGAGGCCGTACCTTCTGCACTGCAGCGGTCTACGGCATTTGTTGAGCCAGATACGGGGATGTCGTTAACACCATGATGAGCGCGTTTCGCCAGCAACTGCCTGCCTTGACTGGCGGCTTTGATCAATGCATCGAATTCGGTATCGACAGCAGAACCCGGCATGCCTTCTGGCTGCGTCGGCAGGTTCAATCACGTCCATGGCAGGATGCTTTGTCGCGGCGTGTGACGCTCTGGGGCAGTCAGGCTGACATTAATCATGGCGAACTACTGCAAGACACCGACATGCAAGCCTCGCATCAGACCTTGCCGGCGCATTGGCCATTTGAGCAGTACAACAGTGCATCGGGCAGCTTTGTCAGCAGCGAAGATGAATACTTGCGCGGGCGCTTGTTCACGCCAGGCGGCAGTGCTCAATGGCAGCTCCGCGCCAGCAGCCCGGTGCCGACGGAAACACTGACCTGGCCCTCGGGCGGCTTGCGCTGTCAGCCAACGCAATGGCTGGGAGATTTGAATATTGCCGGATTGCCGCTTTCGGGGCTTTTTGTGGGCACGCGTATCCAGTTCTGGGGGCGTGTGGCGCCGATCGGCATGGCCTTGTTGTCGGCGCCCAGTCTGGGTGGCGATCCTCGTGTTCAGCTCACCGCTGTTGGCCAGTTTGCGGGTCGCGCCGGCGTGCTCAGCGAGCGCCTGAACGGCGCTGTTGGGGTCTTGCGCGTGGCCGATGAAACGTATCGCTTTGATCGCTGGTGGCCTGCTGGAACGGTCACGCCATCGCGTCTCGATGCGTATCGCTGGATGGCGACACTGACCAATGCCCGGTATCGCCTGGAACTTGTTGTTGATGGCGGTAATCCGCGCATCACTCCTTGGCAGGGTCTGGTTGACAGCACTCCCGAGGGCCTGCGGCATTTACTGCGCCTGACGACTTACGCAGCCTTGCATGTGCGTTTGTTTGCTCGTGGCAGTCAGGTCCCGCTACAAGAGTGGCGCAGCGACTCCAGCCTGTTGATGACGCTGGCCGGCGACACGCAAGGCTTAAGCCAGGGTCCTGCTGCCCAGGCCTAAGTCTTGGCGGTGTAGTGTGGCAGCCAGCGCATCAGCACATCATGCAAGGTTCGCATGTCGATAGGCTTCTGTAGAAAATCATCCATGCCTGCTTCTTGCGCCTGCATTCTGTGCGAGGCTGAAATATGCGCAGTGATGGCAATAATGGGTACTTTCGGGTTACTGGCTTGTGCTGACAGTTGCGTTTGCGCCCGCCACAGTTGCGTCGTGGAAAAACCATCCAGCTCCGGCAGATCGCAGTCCATCAGCACCAGATCAAATGTCTCGGCAGCCAGATATTGCAGCGCTTCTCTGCCATTGCCTGCCAGCGAGGTCTGGCAGTTCAACTTGAGCAACAGCCCGGCGAGTACCTGCTGAACCCATGGATTGTCTTCAACAATCAGGATGCGTGTGATGGCTGGCGCAGAAGCAGGGGGTGACGTTGCGGATAGCGTGGCTGGTGAGTGTAGTGCCTGTCGTTTGCTGTCTGTTTCAGCACGTCTTTCCGGTTGTCCTTCTGTGGGCTCCCGCTCCAGCAGGTGTAGCAAGACGGGCAAGGCCAGCAAATGCCAGAGCATCAGGATTTGATATGGCTCGGCTACGAAAGGGAGTATGCCGTGCAAGCCGGCATCGCCGAACAGTTGGCTTGCCAATCCGATGATCATGGTGCCGACATACAGCTTTGCGCCCTTGAGACCTTCGCGCGCAGGTTTCCACAGTGCAGCAATGATGGCGGCATAGCTGGACCAGCGCAGTACATCGGCGGCCAGCGACCATTGGTTCGGCAGCCAGGTGACAGCAGTCAGCATCCATAACAGATTAGCAAGGATCATGGCTGGCAAAAGCCGCTGCAGACAGTCAGCCGGGGCCTTCCGTTGTGCAAGAAATTGTCGGCACAGCAACATGTGCGCAATACAGAGCATTCCAGCGCTCAGCTCAATCATGCCATTTAGCGAGCCGGGTACATCCAGCCACCAATAGCCGAGTACGCCGCGATCCAGCATGGCCTGAGCAATGACCATGAGAATGATGAAGACGTATGCCCAGCGTGCAGAAAGGCTTAGATGGGCACTGCGCAAGCCTGCCATGCCGATGATCATGCCGCCGAGCAAGCCCAGTCCGGCTCCGAAAAGTCCGGCACTGTTCTGGAGTGCCTTGAAAAGGCCATTCTCGCTGCTGAGGCGTATGGCGGTTGCCAAAGGATAGGCAGACTGCACATGCAGGTAGACAGCAGAACTGCCTTCCGGGATATTCAGGCTGAAGCTGTAGCCTAGTCCCGTGGTATCGCCACGAGGTGATAGCTCGGCAGCACCAGCGTGTCGGATCAGCCAGGAGCCATTGCTCTGACGGGTAATGACTTCGATGTGATTCAGGTTTGCTCGGGCGAACTCAATGACTCGGCGTTGCTCCAGGCCATCATTGCGGATCTTCAGCCGCAGCCAGATGCCGTGACGGAGATGACCCTGTGCCAGCACCGGCTGGTTGAGAGCTTGCCAGGGCCAGTCATCGACTTTTGTCAGCAGCTCCGCTGTGCTCAGGGTCGCCAGCCGCGGTGGCAGTGTGTCCAGCCAGGGGGCAATTTCGAGCCGGTTAGCGGCATTGTCGACCGCAAATGTCGGTGCGCTACGGGCGTGTGCCGTCAGGCCTGGCAGGGTCAGGCAGCAGAGTAGTGCAAAACGAGCGAGACAAGACATTTTCATGCCGTCGAGCCTACACCAGGGTGGGCTCGACAGGCATGAAAATGGCAGATGGCATGATCAACGACGACTGATGGCTTCAGCGACTGTCAGAGCCGTCATGTTGACGATGCGACGCACAGTCGCGCTTGGCGTTAGGATATGTACCGGCTTGTCGGCACCGAGCAGAATCGGGCCGATGGTGACGCCGTCGCCGCAGGCCGTCTTGAGCAGGTTGAAAGCGATGTTGGCGGCATCCACATTCGGCATGATCAGCAGATTCGCCGAGCCCTTCAGGCGCGAGTTCGGGAACAGGTTCAGGCGAATGCTCTCATCCAACGCGGCGTCACCGTGCATTTCGCCATCCACTTCCAGTTCCGGCGCCATGTCTTGCAGCAGCTGGAAAGTATCGCGCATCTTGCGCGCGCTTGGCGTGTTCTCGTTGCCGAAGTTGGAGTGCGAGAGCAGGGCAACCTTCGGGGTCAGACCGAAGTTGCGCACGGCCTCGGCGGCCTTCAGCGTGATATCGGCCAGTTCCTGCGCGGTCGGGTCCGGATTGACATAGGTATCGGCGATGAACAGCGTGCGATCCTGCAGCATGATCACGTTCATGGCGGCATAGCCACGGCAGTTGTCCTGCAGGCCGATGATGCGGTTGATGTAGCGCAGATGCAGATCGTAGTTGGCGAAAGTGCCGCAGATCATGCCGTCGACTTCACCGAACTTGGTCAGCAATGCGCCGATCAATGTGGTGCGACGACGCACTTCGCGCTTGGCCAGCTCGATGCCGACACCCTTGCGCTCCATGATGCTGTGGTAGTGCTGCCAGTAGGTCGAGTAGCGGTGATCATCGTCCTGATTGACGACTTCCACATCAACACCGGGGCGAATGCGCAGACCCAGTTTCTGGATTTGCGAGTCGATCACCGCCGGACGGCCGATCAGTACCGGACGCGCCAGACCTTCATCGACAACAATCTGCACGGCGCGCAGCACGCGTTCGTCTTCGCCTTCGCAATAAGCGATCTTTTGCGGCTGCGCCTTGGCCTTGGCAAACACCGGCTTCATCAGGAAGGCGGAGTTGTAGACGAACTCGGAGAGTCTCTGGCGATAGGCATCAAAATCAGCGATGGGACGTGCAGCAATGCCGGAGTCCATTGCGGCCTTTGCCACGGCCGGCGCGATCGCCATGATCAGGCGTGGGTCGAGCGGGCCCGGAATCAGGTATTCGCGACCAAAACGGCGGGCTTCACCGCTATAGGCCGCCGAGTCCGACGACTCCACATGCGCCATCTGCGCGATGGCATGTACGCAAGCCACTTTCATGGCTTCGTTCACCGTGCTCGCGCCCGAGTCGAGCGCGCCACGGAAAATGTAGGGGAAGCACAGGGCGTTGTTGACCTGGTTCGGATAGTCCGAGCGGCCGGTGGCGATGATGGCATCCGCGCGCACGGCCTTGACCAGCTCCGGCAGGATTTCCGGCGTCGGGTTGGCCAGCGCGAAGATGATCGGGTCAGCATTCATCTGCTTGACCATGTCCTGGCTGACGATGCCGGCCGTGGACAGACCAATGAAGACATCGGCGCCGACAAACAGGTCTGCGAGGGTGCGTGCGCCGGTTTTCTGCGCATAACGCTGCTTGCTCTCGTCGAGGCCGCCGCGCTCGCTGTGGATCACGCCCTTGGAGTCGCTGACATAAATGTTCGAGCGAGTGGCACCCAGCGACACCAGCAGATCCAGGCAGGAAATCGCGGCAGCGCCGGCGCCGGAGCAGATGATCTTGATGTCTGCGATCTTCTTGTTGACCAGCAGCAATGCATTGAGCAGGCCGGCGCCGACGATGATCGAAGTGCCGTGCTGGTCGTCATGGAAGACCGGAATCTTGCAGCGCTCGCGCAGCTTCTTCTCGATGTAGAAGCATTCCGGGGCCTTGATGTCTTCGAGGTTGATGCCGCCGAAAGTCGGTTCCAGCGAGGCGATGATATCGACCAGCTTGTCCGGATCGCGCTCATTGATCTCGATGTCGAACACATCGATGCCGGCGAACTTCTTGAACAGCACACCTTTGCCTTCCATCACCGGCTTCGAAGCCAGCGGGCCGATGTCGCCCAGACCGAGCACGGCCGTGCCGTTGGTGATGACCGCGACGAGGTTGCCGCGAGCGGTGTAGCGAGAAACCGTGGAGGGGTCACGGGCAATTTCTTCGCAAGGCGCAGCAACACCGGGCGAATAGGCCAACGCCAAATCGCGCTGGTTCACCAATTGCTTGCTGGGCGTTACATTGATTTTGCCGGGCTGCGGGAACTCGTGATAGTCCAAAGCCGCTTTGCGCAGTGCCTCATCCATTTCTTTTCTCGCTCGAACTGTTGCCAATACTGTTGTCGAAAATGACAAGCGCGGGAGTATAGCACCGGCCTCCCGCGAACGGCCTGCACAAAGCAACGGCCGTGTGACTGCCGGGTTTTAGCGGTTCTGCTCGCGCGCCACGGCCCGGTAGCCGATATCGTTGCGATGATATTCGCCGGTCCAGCTCACCTTCGCGACTTCGGCATAGGCGGCTGCCTGAGCCTCGGAGACCGTCGCGCCGAGGCCGGTGGCGCAGAGCACGCGACCGCCGCTGGTGATGACTTGGCCATCGAGCAAGGAGGTGCCGGCATGAAACACCTTCGCGCCGTCGGCTTCCTGACCAAGCCCGCCAATCACATCGCCCTTGCGGATATCGCCGGGATAGCCACCCGCCGCCATCACCACACCGAGCGCCGCGCGCGGATCCCAGTCGGCCTCGATCTGATCCAGCTCACCGGCGATGCCAGCTTCCACCAGCGCCACCAGCGAACTGCGCAGGCGCATGATGACCGGCTGAGTTTCCGGGTCGCCAAAGCGGCAATTGAACTCGATGACCTTGGCCTTGCCGCTGTCATCGATCATCAGGCCGGCATACAAAAAGCCGGTGTAGGAATGACCTTCGCTGATCATGCCGTTCACGGTCGGCATGATGACTTCGCGCATCACGCGAGCGTGCACTTCCGGCGTCACCACCGGAGCGGGGGAGTAGGCACCCATGCCGCCGGTGTTGGGGCCGGTATCGGCGTCGCCGATGCGCTTGTGGTCCTGGCTGGTCGCCATCGCCAGCGCGTTCTTGCCATCCACCATCACGATGAACGAGGCTTCTTCGCCTTCAAGAAACTCTTCCACGACAACGCGCGCGCCGGCCGAACCAAACTTGTTGCCGGCCAACATATCGACGATGGCCTCTTCGGCTTCGGCCAGTGTCATCGCCACGATCACGCCTTTGCCGGCGGCCAGGCCATCGGCCTTGATCACGATCGGCGCGCCTTTCTCGCGCACATAGGCAAGGGCGGCATCCGTCTCGGTAAAGACCTGATAGAACGCAGTCGGAATGTTATGACGCGCCAGGAAGTCCTTGGCAAACGCCTTCGAGCCTTCGAGCTGGGCGGCGTGCTGGGTCGGCCCCCAAATTTTCAGGCCAGCGGCGCGGAAGGCGTTGACCACGCCATTGACCAGCGGTGCTTCCGGGCCGACCACGGTGAGCGCGATGCCTTCAGACTGCGCGAAAGCGACCAGCGCGGCATTGTCGAGGATGTCCAGCGCCACATTGCGGCACTTGGCTTCGGTGGCTGAGCCGGCATTGCCGGGGGCGACGAAGACAGTTTCGACGCGAGGGTCTTGAGCCAGTTTCCAGGCCAGGGCGTGTTCGCGGCCACCGGAGCCGAGGAGCAGAATCTTCATGTTCGAGGTCTCTTTGTCGTAATTTTAGGGCGGCTCTGCCGTGGCGAAACACAAGTTGGGGATCGCCGCGAGTACATCCCTGTAGGCTCTTGCGCGCCATTCATGGCGCGCAAAGTCCCCCACCTGTGTTTCGCCACGGCAGAACAGCTCTTCATTCCGCACCACCGTGCCATGTGGCCGGTGGCTCCCGCATTCAATCCGTCACGGGGCTGACTCTAGAGCTACAGCACTGACTCATGCTTCAGTGCTGAGCGGTCAGGTGGAATTACACGGGCAGGGACGTCATGCGCCATGGATGGCGCGCAAGAGCCTACATGGACGTACTTGCGGCGTTCCCAGCCCGTGTAATTCCACCTGACAGCGGAAGTACTATAAAGCTCAGTGGCGGAAGTGCCGCATGCCCGTGAACACCATGGCAATACCGGCCTCATCAGCAGCAGCAATCACCTCGGCATCCCGCATCGAGCCACCCGGCTGGATGATCGCGACAATGCCGGCCTTCGCCGCATTATCAATGCCATCGCGGAACGGGAAGAACGCATCCGATGCCATCACCGCGCCTTGCACGGCGAGGCCGGCATGCTCAGCCTTGATACCGGCGATGCGCGCGGAGTTGACGCGGCTCATCTGGCCAGCACCGACGCCCACGGTCTGCCGATTCTTGGCATACACAATGGCATTCGACTTCACATACTTGGCGACCTTCCAGGCGAAAATCAGGTCGTGAATCTCGGCTTCGGTCGGCGCGCGTTTGGTCACGATCTTGAGATCTGTGTCCTTGATCATGCCCAGATCCTGGTCTTGCACGAGCAGGCCGCCGGTGACGCGTTTGAAGTCCCACTGCGAGCTGCGGGCGTTGATATCCGGCAGAGCACCACAGGTCAGCACGCGCACATTCTGCTTGGCAGCTGTCACGGCCAGTGCTTCCGCCGTCACGCTCGGGGCGATGATGACTTCAACGAACTGACGGTCGACGATGGCCTGGGCGGTGGCAGCATCGAGCTCGCGGTTGAAGGCGATGATGCCGCCGAACGCCGATTCGGGGTCGGTGGCGTAGGCCAGGTCATAGGCTTTGCGGATGCCGCCTTCGGCATCGAGCACCACGGACACGCCGCAGGGATTGGCATGCTTGACGATGACGCAGGCTGGCTTGGCAAAGCTCTTCACGCATTCCAGCGCGGCGTCGGTATCGGCGATGTTGTTGTACGACAGCTCTTTGCCCTGCAACTGCGTCGATGTTGCCACCGAGGCTTCGCGCGGATTGGCTTCGGTGTAGAACGCGGCGCGCTGGTGCGGGTTCTCGCCGTAGCGCAGTTCCTGGGCTTTGAAGAATTGGGTGTTGAAGGTGCGCGGGAAGGTATCGCGAGCGGCCAGATCACCCTTTTTGGCACCAACGAGTCCGCCAAGATAGTTGGCGATCATGCCGTCGTAGCCGGCGGTGTGCTCGAAGGCTTTCACGGCCAGATCGAAACGGGTCTCATACGAGAGCCCGCCGCTTGCCTTCACTTCGGCCAGCACGCGGCCGTAGTCATCGGCGCTGACCACGATGCCAACATGGGCGTGGTTCTTGGCCGCCGAGCGCACCATGGTGGGGCCGCCGATGTCGATGTTCTCGATGGCGTCCGGCAGCGTGCAGTCGGCATTGGCAACAGTGGCGGCGAAAGGGTAGAGGTTGACCACCACCAGATCGATGCCGCCGATGTCGTGCTCGGCCATGACCGCGTCATCCTGGCCGCGCCGGCCGAGAATGCCGCCATGAATCTTCGGATGCAGCGTCTTCACGCGGCCATCCATCATTTCCGGGAAGCCGGTGTAGTCGGAGACTTCGGTCACCGCCACGCCTTCAGTCTGCAGCAGCTTGAAGGTGCCGCCGGTAGACAGCAAATGCACGCCGCTGGCGGCCAGCTCGCGGGCGAAGGCAACAATGCCGGTCTTGTCGGAAACGCTGATGAGGGCGCGCTGCACGCGTTGGGTCATGGCGGGGCTCGGGCTGTTCAAAAGGGAAGGAGTGCTTAGTTCATCAAACCGTGTTGCTTGAGCTTCTTGCGCAGCGTGCCACGGTTCAGGCCGAGGATTTCGGAGGCGCGGGTCTGGTTGCCACGGGTGTATTCCAGCACGACTTCCAGCAGCGGGGTTTCCACTTCAGCGAGAACCATCTCGTAGACTTCGCTGGCGCGTTCGCCATCCAGATGCGCGAAATAGTTGCGCATGGCCAGCTCGACATGGTCGCGCAGGCTCTGGTTCGGGCGGGTGCTGGTGCTGGTCAGCGGTTTCTTCATGACGGACATGTCCATGGGGCGGTGCTCTCGTGTCAGGGGCATTAAGCGGCGGCATCCGGCCACCGGCTGTCAGCTCGGCGCAAAAAATACTCACTCACCAGCCGAATCTGCTGGTCAGCATTAATCAGGGTGTTGAACTGCCGGCTGAGCGCTTGGCCCTCCGGCAGAAAGTCGGCATACCAGCCCAGGTGCTTGCGCGAGAAACGCACGCCGAGATCCGGGCCGTAGAACGCGTGCAAGCTGCCGAGATGGCGCAAGACGATATCGCGCTGTTCCGCCAGGTTGGGGGGCGGTAGCAGGTCGCGTGTTCGAAGGTAATGTTGGATCTCGCGAAAGAGCCACGGACGTCCGTGAGCTCCCCGGCCGACCATAATACCATCGCAACCGGTGTGCTCAAAGACTCGCCGGGCTTTTTCCGGTGAAGTTATGTCGCCGTTGGCCAGTACCGGAATGCTCACAGCCTGTTTTATGGCGGCGATGGTGTCGTATTCGGCATCGCCCATGTATTTGTCAGCGCGGGTACGGCCATGCACTGACAGCATGGCGATGCCTGCCTCCTCAGCGATTTTCGCGATGGTCACGCCATTGCGATTGTCGTGATTCCAGCCGGTACGGATCTTCAGCGTCACCGGAACATCCACGGCTGCGACGACGGCGGCGAGAATGCTCGCGACCAAGGGTTCGTCCTGCATCAGCGCCGAGCCGGCGAGCCGGTTGCAGACTTTTTTCGCCGGACAGCCCATGTTGATGTCGATGATCTGGGCTCCGCGCTCGACATTCTGGCGCGCGGCATCGGCCAGCATCTCGGGGTCATAGCCGACGATCTGCACGGTGATCGGGCCAGGTTCGCCGCAGTGATCCATGCGAAATTTCGATTTGCTGGTGTTCCACAGGCGTGACTCCGACGACACCATTTCCGATACCACATGGCCGGCACCCAGTTCGCGGCAGAGCTGGCGGAAGGGGCGGTCGGTGACTCCGGCCATTGGTGCCAGCGCCAGCGGCACATCAATGATGTGCGTGCCGATGTGCAGTGGTTTGAGCCAGCTCATGGCAGCGGACTCAGCTCGACGGCGGCATACGCCGGCCAGGTGCCGTTGTCGCGCGCCAGCAGCTGGATCGGCAGGCTGATGCGCAGCGGCTGATCGCTGGCGGCCAGCGTGGACAGTTTCGGTGTCGCAGCAGGTAAGTAGTCGCGTGGCCGCAGGTCCAGCGCTGTCAGGCCTACGCCATTGGCATCGCGCAGGCTGAGCCTCAGAGCTGGCCAGGGCTGCAGGATGTCGGCACGATTGATCAGGCGGGCATCGAGCCGATAACGATGCGGATCGCTGTCACTGACGCGCCAGCCCAGGTCGGTGATCTGCCAGGCATCATCCACACGTGGCCGCACCAGCTCGTAGTGCGTGCGTGCCAGCAGCGGATTGAGCAGATTGCGCACGGCGCCTTGCTGCAGCCAGTAAGCCTGCGACAACCAGAGGCTCTCGATGACAACCACCAAGGCGCCAAGCCCTGCCAGCAACAGCCATAGTCGCTGACGCTTCGGCGGCTGCGCGCGCTCGAGCTGCACCGGCAGAGCCAGAGCGTCGAGTGCGAGCGGTTGCCGGTCAGTGGCTGGGCGATGGTCTGTCATGGTGTCTGTGTCAGGCCTGGCGCTTGTGGCCGGACAGTCGGCACCAGTCTTCATCCTTGATGCCCAGTCCGTCCATGTCGCACCACTGGCCGTAGATTTCGCGCAGCTCATCGACTTGCGAGGTGATGATGCCGGACAGGGCAATGTCGCCGCCGGGCTTGAGGAAGCTGGTCAGCGTCGGTGCCAGCATGCCCAGCGGGCCGGCGAGGATGTTGGCGACGACGACATCAGCGCCTTCGCCGTTGTTGAAATCAGCCGGCATGTCTTCCGGCATAAACACACGCACGCGATCGGCCACGCCATTGCGCTCGGCGTTGTCGCGGGTGGCGGTCAGCGCCTGCGGGTCGAGGTCAACACACCAGGCTTCGCGAGCGCCCAGCAGCAGCGCCGCGACCGCGAGAATGCCGGAGCCGCAGCCGTAATCCACTACAACTTTGCCTTCTAGGTCGAGGCCGTCCAGCCACTCCATGCACAGCGCGGTGGTTTGGTGCGTACCGGTGCCGAAGGCCAGGCCCGGATCGAGCAGCAGATTGATGGCGTCGGGCTGGGGCGGTGGCGTCCAGCTCGGCACCACCCAGAGGCGGTCGCCGAAGCGCATGGGATGGTAGTTGTCCATCCACGCGCGCTCCCAATCCTTGTCTTCCAACACTTCAATGCGATGTGGCGGCAGGGTGTGACCGAGCTGGCCTTCGAGAAAGTCGACGACGGCGTCCATCTCCGAGTCCACCACGAACAGGCCGACCACGGTGGTGGCGTCCCAGAGCGGCTGTGCGCCGGGCGGCGGCTCCAGCAGAGGCTGATCGCCGGTGTCTTCCATGAGCACGGCGGCAGCGCCGGCGGTCTCCAGCAGGTCTTCAAAGCGGGGCGCGTCGGCCTTGCGGGTCTCGATCTTGATTTGCAGCCAGGACATGACGGCCTCCGAAAAAACTGGACGCGCAGTGTAGTCGTCTTGCTGGTGATTTTGTAGCCAGTCGGGGCGACAAAATCACCCCGCTGGCGTCAAAACCGGTTGCTTAGCTCAGGCCGAGCTTCTTTTCGAGATGATGGATGTCCACGCCGCCTTCCAGGAAGGCCGGATCTTGCAGGATGACATCGCGATGCAGCGTGATATTGCTCTTGATGCCGTCAATGACAATCTCGTCGAGCGCGTTGTGCAGACGCTTGAGCGCGATGTCTCGGGTCGGGCCATGCGCAATCAGCTTGCCGATCAGCGAGTCGTAGTTCGGCGGCACGCTGTAGCCGGAATACAGATGCGAGTCCATGCGGATGCCGGGGCCGCCCGGCGCGTGGTAGTAGTTGACCTTGCCGGGGCAGGGCATGAAGGTCTTCGGATCTTCCGCGTTGATGCGGCTTTCCACGGCATGGCCCTGCAGCTTGATCTGATCTTGCGTGACCGACAGACCTAGGCCGGCGGCAACGCGCAGCTGTTCCTTGATGATGTCGATGCCGGTGACCATTTCGGTGACCGGATGTTCAACCTGCACGCGCGTATTCATCTCGATGAAGTAGAAGCGCTCATTCTCGTAAAGAAACTCGAATGTGCCGGCGCCGCGATACTTGATCTGCTCGCAGGCACGGATGCAGGCGGCATAAACTTCTTCGCGCAGCTTCTGCGGGATGTGCGGAGCCGGCGCCTCTTCGACCACCTTCTGATGACGGCGCTGCAGCGAGCAGTCACGATCGTAAAGGTGGATGGCCTTGCCCTCGCCATCACCAATGATCTGAATCTCGACATGGCGCGGATGCTGCAAAAATTTCTCCATGTACACCGTGTCGTCGCCAAATGCGGCCCCGGCCTCGGCCTTGGTGACCAGCAGCGACTCCAGCACATCAGCTTCGTTGTGCACCACGCGCATGCCGCGACCACCGCCACCAGCGGCGGCCTTGATGATCACGGGCAAGCCGATCTGATTAGCCATCTCGATGGCATTCTCAGCTGTCACGGCGCCGTCCGAGCCCGGCACGGTCGGCACACCGGCAGCTTTCATGGCGACGATGGCAGATACCTTGTTGCCCATCAGGCGAATGGATTCCGCGCGCGGCCCGATGAAGGCGAAGCCGGATTTCTCCACGGCTTCGGCAAAATCGGCGTTCTCGGCAAGAAAGCCGTAGCCCGGATGAATCGCCTGAGCGCCCGTCACTTCGGCAGCCGAAATGATGGCCGGAATGTTCAGGTACGACAGCTTGCTCGCCGCCGGCCCGATGCACACGGTCTGGTCGGCGAGCCGCACATGCAGCAAATCCCGATCGGCCTTGGAATAAACAGCGACAGTCTTAATGCCCAGCTCTTTGCAGGCACGCAGGATGCGCAATGCAATCTCGCCACGGTTGGCGATGACCACCTTGTCCAACATAGGGGTGATCTCCGCTTAGACGATGGTGAAGAGCGGTTGGTCGAACTCGACCGGCTGGCCGTCCTCAACCAGGATGCTCTCGATCACGCCGGCCTTGTCGGCCTGAATCTGGTTCATCATCTTCATGGCTTCGATGATGCAGACGGTGTCGCCGACTTTCACCGTGCTGCCGGGTTCGGCAAAGCGTGCCGAGCCCGGTGCCGGTGAACGATAGAACGTGCCGACCATCGGCGAGCGTTGCACAAAACCCTGTGTGCTGGGTTCGCTGGCAGCAACGGCGGTGCCCTTGGCGGCCTGTTCGGCGGGCGCAGGCGCAGCGGCGACGGCTACCGGAGCCGATGCTGTCGGCAGGCTGTAATGCATGGCCTGTTGCGGGCGATTGCGGGCGATGCGTACCGACTCTTCGCCTTCGGTAATTTCCAGCTCATCAATGCCGGACTCCTCGACGAGTTCAATCAGTTTCTTGATCTTGCGAATATCCATTGCCAACTCCTGAAAAATAATTAGTGAGCGGTGCGCAAGTCGCGCAGCGCGTAGGTCAATGCCAGTTCATAGCCGAGTGCGCCGAGACCGGTAATGACGCCAACGGCCTTGTCCGACAGATAGGAATGCTGGCGAAATGCTTCGCGCGCATGCACATTGGACAAATGCACTTCAATGAACGGGATGCTGACACCCAGCAGCGCATCGCGCAGGGCTACAGAGGTGTGCGTGAATGCGGCGGGATTGATGACGATGAAGCGCGTACCATCGAGACTGGCCTGGTGAACGCGATCCACCAGGGCGCCTTCGTGATTGCTTTGAAAGCACTCTAGGCTGATTCCGGCACTTTCGGCTTGTACTTGCAGGCGCTTGTTGATGGCCTCCAGCGTATCGCTGCCGTAAAGGCCGGGCTCGCGCTTGCCGAGAAGATTCAGGTTCGGGCCGTTGAGTACCAGAATTGCGGGCATGTCAGTCATCCGGGATATTGCAGAGGGCTTGGTCGAATTCGATTATTGCCGGTAACTTCGGCGAACCACGGCCAAACTGCAAAAGTTGCAGCCTCTTTCATGGTCGTCACCTTACCGAATGACTGCTCTGCTCGCAATGCGTGCGGGGTGACGATTCTATGAAGTTAAGACGAAAAGCCAAGTTTCGGATGCAAGGCCACGACTTTCGTCGGAACTCTTCTGCCGACCATCGACTGTGTTACGCATTAATCCCATGACCGGGTGGACACGCGCCTATCAGGCAGCCTACTCTCGACGGCATAAATAGAGAGGTGGACGCGTTAGCCGGCCGTAACTCCCCCAGCCGCGGCGCAGTTCACTCGAAATTCGGACACCACTCGAGGGCCGTTGCATGCGGAGTACTGTCGTTGTTCGTCTGTTGTTGGGCATTCCGCTGTTGTTGTTGTCGCCATTGCTGTTCGCGACTGCTTCCTGGGATATGACGCCGGGCGTGACTGATATCAGTCAGCAAGTCTTTAATCTTCATCGCATTATTCTTTATGTCTGTATCGTCATCGGTCTTGGCGTTTTTGGCATGATGTTCTGGTCGATCCTGCATCATCGCAAGTCCAAGGGTGCTGTCGCGGCGCACTTCCACGAAAGCACTGTGGTTGAAATCATCTGGACGATCATTCCTTTCATTATTCTGATCGGAATGGCCATCCCGGCCACGAAAGTGCTGGTTGCCATGAACGATACCGGCGACTCCACCATGACCATTCGCGTCACCGGCTCGCAGTGGAAGTGGAACTACGAATATCTGACCTATGACGATGACAAGGATGTCGGCGTGTCGTTCTACTCAGTGTTGTCGACGCCGCGCGAGCAATACGAGCGTCAGGGCAAAGGCTTTGGCTCTGGCAATCTGCCGGACTTCAAGAAGCATCCTAATTATCTGCTGGAGGTTGATCGTCCGCTGGTCATACCCAGTGGCCAGAAGGTGCGCTTCCTAATTACATCGGATGATGTCATTCATGCTTGGTGGGTGCCTGATTTTGCCCTCAAGCGCGATGCTGTTCCTGGCTTTGTGAATGAGGTCTGGGCTGATGTGCCGGTGGGCAAGGAGGGCATATTCCGCGGTCGCTGTGCCGAACTTTGCGGCAAAGATCATGCGTTCATGCCCATCGTTGTTGAGGCCAAATCGAAAGCCGATTTCAAAGTCTGGCTGGCTGAGGCAAAAACGCGTGCTGCTGCAGATGCCAAGGCTGCAGCAGCCTCCGTTGACTACAAATTCCCCTCGCTGGATGCGGCCATAAAGGAGGGCGAAGCAGTATATGTGGCTCGCTGTGCGGCTTGCCATCAGGTCAGTGGTGCGGGGCTGCCCCCGATGTTCCCGGCACTGAAGGGCAGCAAGATGGCAACCGAAAAGGCCCAGCTGCAAGACCATATCAACATCATCCTGGCGGGCAAGAACGCCATGCCAGCCTGGAAAGCGATTCTGACGCCGCGAGAAATGGCAGCCGTCACTACCTATGAACGCAACGCCTGGGGCAATGCCACTGGGGATCTCGTCCAGCCATCGGAGTTTGCTAAATGAGCGCAGAAGCTATGTCACCCACCACGGCTGCTCATGGCCATGATGATCATGGCCATCATGCGCCGTTGAAACCGTTCCTGTTGCGCATGTTCACCACCACCAATCACAAGGACATCGGTACGATGTACCTGGTGTTCGCCCTGCTCATGCTGCTCTGCGGCGGTCTGGCAGCCATGGTGATTCGTGCCGAGCTGATGTATCCAGGCATGCAGCTGGTGCAACCGGATTTCTTCAACCAGATGACTACCGTGCACGGTCTGCTCATGGTCTTCGGTGCCATCATGCCGGCCTTCACCGGTTTTGCGAACTGGATGGTGCCGATGATGATCGGCGCGCCGGACATGGCGCTGCCGCGCCTTAACAACTTCTCGTTCTGGCTGCTGCCGTTTGCCTTCGCCATTCTGATTGGCTCGGTGGTGATGTCCGTTCTCGGCATGGGCTCTGCGCCTAACTTCGGCTGGACCTTTTACGCTCCGCTGTCGACCACCTATGGCCCGGCCAGCACGGACTTCTTTATCTTCTCGGTCCACCTGATGGGCATCTCATCCATCCTTGGTGCCATCAATGTCGTCGTCACCATTTTCAACCTGCGTGCCCCCGGCATGACCCTGATGAAAATGCCGTTGTTTGTCTGGACCTGGCTGATCACCGCTTTCCTGCTGATCGCGGTGATGCCGGTACTGGCAGGCGTTGTGACCATGATGCTCACCGACCGTCACTTCGGTACCAGCTTCTTCGATGCTGCCGGTGGCGGTGACCCGGTCATGTTCCAGCACATCTTCTGGTTCTTCGGGCATCCCGAGGTCTACATCATGATCCTGCCGTCGTTCGGGATCGTCTCGGCCATTATTCCGGTCTTTGCGCGCAAGCCATTGTTCGGCTATCCGTCCATGGTTTATGCCACGGCATCCATCGCGTTGCTGTCTTTTGTAGTTTGGGCGCACCACATGTTTACCACTGGCCTCCCGCTGGCGGGGTCGCTGTTCTACATGTACATGACCATGCTGATCTCGGTGCCTACCGGGGTGAAGGTGTTCAACTGGGTTGCCACGATGTGGCGCGGTTCGATGACCTTCGAGGTGCCGATGCTGTTTGCCATCGCCTTCGTGGTGCTGTTCACCATTGGCGGCTTCTCGGGCTTGATGCTGGCCATCACGCCGGCTGACTACCAGTATCAGGACACTTATTTTGTCGTCGCGCACTTCCACTATGTGCTGGTCACAGGCTCCCTGTTCGCGATCTTCGCCGGAGCCTACTACTGGCTGCCAAAGTGGTCCGGTCACATGTTCAACACCACGTTGGCCAAACTGCATTTCTGGAGTTCGCTGCTGTCGGTAAACCTGTTGTTCTTCCCGATGCATTTCGTGGGGCTTGCCGGCATGCCGCGTCGCTATGCCGACTACTCCATGCAGTTCGCCGACCTGAACTTCTGGATATCCATCGGCGGTTTCTGGTTTGGTGCCAGCCAGCTGTTCTTCTTGGCGGTGCTGTTCACCATCAAGCGTCAGCCTAAGGCCACGGAAAACCCCTGGGAAGCTGCTGAAGGCCTAGAGTGGACGCTGCCCAGCCCTGCGCCGTATCACAGCTTTACCGAGCCTCCGGTGATCAAGTAACGACGGAGTCCAGCATGAGCCAGACGCAGCCCCCATCTCCACAGAAAAAGCAGCTTGGCTGGCTGGCGATGGGTGTTGTTGGCATGTTTGCCTTTGCCGTGTTTGCCATGCCGCCGATTTACGAGGCTTTTTGTGAATTGACCGGCCTTAATGGCAAGCCCTCGTTGGCGAATGCGATCAACAAGCCTGATGAAGTGCTGGACAGGACCGTCACCTTGGAATTTGTGACCTCCGTTGACGCAGGCCTGCCGTGGACATTTCGCGGCAACTTGAAGTCGATTGAGGTGCATCCGGGGCAGATTCAGCGCATCAGTTTCCATGTTGAAAACACCGCGAATCATGCCGTTACCGGCAGAGCCATTCCGTCGATTGCACCTGCTGTTGGTACGGCATTTGTGAAGAAAACGCAGTGCTTCTGCTTTGAGCAACAAACCCTGAGTGCCGGTCAATCGGTTGATATGCCGGTCATTTTGTACATCGATCCAGCGTTACCCAAGAATATCAAGACCATTACGCTGGCTTACCGCTTTTATCGTCAGCCTGATGTTGAGCAGAAGATCTAAGCAGTCATTTTTTTGCATGTAAGGAGTGTTGCATGTCATCGCCACAAGAGTCACAGCGGCAAGCCGGCAAGCCCGTGAGCTATTTTGTACCCGAGAGCAGTCCGTGGCCCATCATGGGGTCTTTCATTCTGTTTTTGCTGGTGATCGGCGCTGGTAACACGATCCAGAGCAATAGCTTGTCCGGGATTGCGGAAAACTCCGGGAGCTTGAACTTCCTCTTGCCGGTAGGCCTGCTCGGTTTATTTTTGCTCATGTATTTGTGGTTTCGGGACACGATTCGCGAAAGCCTAGGCAACAAAAATTCAGCGCAAATGGATATCTCTTATCGTCAAGGAATGACTTGGTTCATCTTTTCCGAGGTCATGTTCTTTGCTGCTTTCTTCGGGGCTTTGTTCTATGCCCGCGTGCTCAGCGTCCCCTGGCTGGCGGGCGAGGGCAAGGGCGTGATGACGCACGAACTGCTATGGCCTCAGTTTCAGGCGCTCTGGCCCCTGGTGAAGATGCCCAGCGGCGAAGTAACCCAGGCTATGGGGCCTTGGGGTCTGCCGTTCCTCAATACGGTGATTCTGCTGACGTCATCGGTGACGCTGACCATTGCGCATCACGCGCTTTTGATCGGTGATCGTCGGCGACAATTAGGCTTTTTGGCACTGACGGCCTTGCTGGGTGTGATCTTCCTTGTTTGCCAGGCGGTGGAGTACCACCATGCCTATGCCGAAATGGGTCTGACACTGCAGTCCGGCATGTATGGCTCGACCTTCTTCATGCTCACCGGGTTTCATGGCCTGCATGTCACGATCGGTACCATCATGTTGGTCGTGATGACGCTGAGAACGCAGAAAGGACATCTCACACCAGGCAACCACTTCGCCTTTGAAGCAACTGCCTGGTACTGGCACTTTGTTGATGTGGTCTGGCTATTCCTGTTTGTGGTGGTGTACTGGTTATAAGCCGTGGGGATCGATAACGCCCAAGGCACCTAATACAAAGAGCGCGGCCACAATAGCGATGGACCATACCACGCGCATTTTCAGGGCCTGCAGCATGCGCTGCGGGTCGCCATCGCCGCCGCGTGATAAGGCTTTGAGAGCAGAGGCGAGCTGCCAGACGACCAGACCTAGTGCGAGCAGAATGACAATTTTAATGGCCAAGATGTGGCTCCAGTAATGACAACAGGGATAGCCAGTATAAGTCTGTGGCAGGCGCTGTCATGGCTGATGTGACGAACGGTTTGTCGGTTGTCGCCAGGCTTTGTTGGGGGGCTGTTGTACTGCTGGGAGCACTGTTGCTGCTAGCGCTATCTGCTTGGCAGTGGCAGCGTGCAGATGCAAAAGTGCTTTGGTTGAAGCAGCAGGCCAGTGTCTCAATACGGCAGGATGCCTGGCCTGATGCGCGGCAAGCTTTGCAGTGGCATGCCGGGCAAACAGTCAAGCTGGCGGGCCGCTTTGATCCTGAGTGTCGTGTGGCGCTGGATAATCAGCCGGCGTTAGGTCAGACCGGCTATCAGTTACATCAACTTTTCCGGCTGGATGCGGGTGGGCAGGCCATTCTGGTGAATCTGGGCTGGTTGGCCAGCGATCGCCAGCAGGGTCCTGCTGTTCCGCAGGCGTTAAACGAGCATGAGATGGTCATGGGTGATTTGCAAAAGCCGGCACGCTTTTTCACGGCGGGCGGTGCTGAGAAATTGAATGACGTATGGCGGGTCGGGCGCATTGATCTGCAGGAATGGGAGCAGCGTTGTCATGTGCGGCTGCTGCCTTGGATCGTGCGCCTTAGTCCGCAGGCGGACTTTGGTTATCATCGCGATTGGCAGCCCAGTGCCCGCCAGCAGATGGGGCCGGAAAAGCATCGTGCCTATGCTTTCCAGTGGCTTGCACTGGCAGTGACCTGGTGTTTGTGCTGGTGGCGTCTGCAGCATTACGTGAGTCGTTCGCGGCAGCGCCAGCAGGGCTCATCGCGCTGGGTTGTGCTGGCGCTGTTGTTCAGTTTCACGTTGCCGTTCGTGATGGGTCAGCTGGCCTATGATCGTCATTGGGTTGGCGGCGGAGAAACCAACAAAGGCGATCTCCTGTCCCCACCTGTTGAGTTGCGCGCGCAGTTCGGAGCCGAGCAGCAGGCGAGCCTGACAGGCCGCTGGTGGCTGAGCTATGTTTTGCCTGCTACCTGCGATGCTGCCTGTGTCGAAACATTGCAGACGTTGCCGCGCCTGCAGGCGACACTGGGGCGTGAGCGTGAGCGCGTCGGTCTGTTGCTGATCCGGACGGAGGGCCATGCGGAAATACGCCTGCCGCCCCTGTCGTCAGATGTCAAAGTCCTCTCATTGACGCCTCGTCAGCTGGCCGCGACCGGTTTGTTTCAGGCCGAGGCATCGCCCTGGCTGATCATGGATCCATTGGGCTGGGTGATGTTGCGCTATCAGCCGCCGACGACGCATGGCGAATCGCTGCTGCGTGCACAACTGCTGCTCGATGATCTGAAAAAACTGTTGAAGGCATCTCGCATTGGCTAGTTTCGATCGACGCACGTTGGTGCGTATTTCCCGGATGGCCGTGCTGCTGACATTGACGGTTATTTTGCTTGGGGCCTGGACGCGCTTGCGCGATGCCGGTCTGGGTTGCCCGGACTGGCCCATGTGCTATGGTCATTTCACCGTGCCGACATCGCCAGAGTCGCTGGCGCGGGCGGATGCATTATTTCCCGGACAGGAAGTGGTGCCGGCAAAGGCTTGGCCGGAGACTATTCACCGCTATTTTGCCAGTGGTATTGGCTTGGTGATCCTGATTCTGACGAGCCTGATGCTCTCGCGCCGAAAAGAGATCGATATGCCCTGGCGACATGGTCTCTTTCTGCTTGCGCTGGTCTGTCTGCAGGGGGCTTTCGGGGCCTGGACGGTGACCGAAAAGCTCTATCCGCCCGTGGTGACAGGACATTTGTTGCTGGGCTTCAGCACCTTGACCGGGTTGTTCCTGCTGCATCTGCGCTTGCGCCGTGCCTTTCCACGTACCGGTGACTGGCGTATGGCAAGGTTCTTTCGCCTGGCGCTCTTTGCGCTAGGGGTTGTCGTGCTGCAAATCATGCTGGGTGGCTGGACAGCGTCGAATTATGCGGCGACGGTTTGTACGGATCTGCCCGTGTGTCAGCCGGGCTGGATGCAGCTGTTGCAGTGGCGCGAAGCATTCAGCCTGACGCATATTGATGATGTCAGTTACGAGTTCGCGCCGCATCTGGGCGCTGCGGCAAAAGTCACTATTCATGTCGCGCATCGTCTGGGGGCCATGATTGTGGTGGCGACCCTGCTGCTGCTGGCATTTCAGCTGGCGCGACATGCTCAGGCGATCCGGTATCGGATCTTTGCCGGCGTTATTGTTCTGGCATTATCAGTTCAGATTCTGCTTGGTGTGGTGAATGTCTACTTTCAGTTGCCGCTGTGGAATGCCGTTGCGCACAATGTCTGGGCGGCTGTTCTCTTGCAAATTCTGGTAGCGTTGGCCTACGCCTTGAAAAAAGAAAAACACACATAAAATCATGAATGATCGAGGATGTTGAAAATGGCCACCGTGCCCGTGCTACAGACCACTCCGTTGTGGCGTGAATACTGGGCGTTGACCAAGCCGCGAGTGGTCGCCATGTTGATGGTGACAGCGATCGTGGGCATGGTTCTGGCTCCTCATGAACTGCTGGCGCCCTGGCAATACCTCGCGGCTATTGTCGGGTTATGGGCGGGCATGGCATCGGCTGCGGTCATCAATCAGTGGGTTGATCAGCAAATTGATGCCGTGATGACGCGTACGCAGCAGCGCCCTCTGGTTCAAGGTCATATGCAAGGGCCGGCGGCATTGCTCTGGGCCGGTTTCTTGGCAATGTTGTCGATGGTCGTGCTGACCGTATGGGTAAATTCGCTGACAGCCTGGCTGACAGCTTTGGGCATGGTCGGTTATGCCGGCATCTACACGCGCTATCTGAAGCGCGCCACGCCGCAAAATATTGTCATCGGCGGTTTGTCAGGGGCGTTGCCGCCGTTGCTGGGCTGGACGGCAGTGACGGGTGAAATGTCAGCGCATGCCTGGCTGTTGGTATTGATCATCTTTGTCTGGACGCCGCCGCACTTCTGGGCGCTGGCGATTCATCGTCGCGATGAATATGCCAAGGCCGGTATTCCCATGCTACCTGTCACTCATGGCGTAGAACTGACCAAGGCGCTGGTCTGGTATTACACGGTATTGCTGGGTTTGGTGACACTGCTGCCGTATCTGGTCGGCATGAGCGGGATTATTTACCTGGTGGGAGCTTGCATATTTGCCTTCCTGTTTGCGCGCGAGGCCTGGATTTTGAAAAATCGTGACAAGCCGGGGCAGGCGATGAAAACCTTTGGCTTCTCGCTGGTTTATTTGCTTGGACTGTTTGCGGTGCTGCTAGTGGATCACGTCTGGATTGTCTGGATGTCTTGACAAAATATGCCGGTCTTGCTTGCGCTCATTATACTTTCCGTGTTTAATCAATGAGCCCGTGGGCATCATCACCTCGTAACGCTATGTTTTATCATGTGCGCCAAAGTTTGATGGCCGCCACACGGCTATCCGATACAGAGTTTTTTGAGGTTGATTATGTCGCAACGTGAGCAAGGCACCGTGAAGTGGTTCAACGATGCCAAGGGTTTTGGTTTCATTCAGCGTCAAGCTGGTGAAGATGTTTTCGTCCACTTCCGCGCCATCCGTGGTGACGGCCACCGCTCCCTGCGGGACGGCCAGAAGGTCGAATTCAGCGTCGTCAAGGGTCAGAAGGGCTTCCAAGCCGAAGACGTTCTGCCGCTGGACTGATGCACCTTTTGTGGTGAGCCTTCGGGCTCACCACAAAACCCTGTCAGCGGGCTTTACCCGCTTTTTTTGTTTCTGCTGCATCGGGAGCCGGGCTCAACCTGTCATTCTCGGCTATTGGTATTGGTAGCGTGTTGGCCCGATGCCCAACCGAGTTCAGTGTGTCGAGTCTTTATTTCATGCGTAGCAAACAAGGTCTTGCGCTGCTTTTTTCCTTGATGGGTCTGGGCTATGCCCTTAACGGCCTGTTCATGTTGGTAGCTCCGAGCCTCTGGCTCAAATTCTTCCCTCTCGCTTTTACATTGCCTGTCGACGCCAACAGTGAGTTTGCTGTACGTCTGATGGCGATTGCCGATATCAGTCTGGCTCCGTTGTTCTTCTGGTGTGCCCGGAATCTGAAGCGCTGCCGTACGGTCCGCCTCACGCTGACACTGCAGGCCACAGGCTTCGCTGCTGTCGTGCTGGCGTCGCTGGCGGCACAGGATGCCATTGCTGCACAGCTGCCATCGGTTGTGCTGGTCCTGCTTCCGGCTCTGGCATTGCTGGCGCTGAGCATTCCCAGCCGTACCATTCGTGTCAAAGGTCCGCGTGAGCAGGGCTCGGTGAAGTGGTTCAATGCCAACAAGGGCTTTGGCTTCATTACGCGTGACAATGGCGATGATGTCTTTGTGCATTATCGTGCCATTCGTGGCGAAGGCCATCGTACTCTGCGCGAGGGCGAGCGCGTCGAGTTCTTCCTGAAGCGTGGTGACAAGGGCCTGCAGGCCGACGACGTGCAGATGCTCTGACATGACAACCGGCGAAACAGAAGTTCTTCCAGAAGAAAACACGTTGCCAGTCGTGGAGCTTGATGCTGTTCAGGCCGAGCCTGAATCCGAGCTGGCGATTGCATCTGTAGTTGAGCAGGCTCCTCAGGTACGCTTCAACGACCTGCCGGTGCCTGACCCGATTCTGCGTGCGGTTGCCGACCTCGGCTTTGAGTATTGCACGCCTATCCAGGGTCGTGTCCTGCGCTTCACGCTCGCCGGTCACGATGCCATCGGCCGTGCACAAACCGGTACGGGAAAAACAGCGGCGTTCCTGATTACCGTGATCGCCGATCTGCTGAAGAATCCGCCATCCGATGAGCGTTGTCTGGGTGAGCCGCGCGCACTGGTGCTGGCGCCGACACGCGAGCTGGCCCTGCAAATCGCCAAGGATGCAGCCGACCTAGGCAAGTATTCCGGGCTTTCTGTGGTGACGTTGGTGGGCGGCATGGATTACGAAAAGCAGCGCAAGCAACTGGCTGCTGCTCCCGTGGATATCATCGTTGCCACGCCGGGTCGTCTGATCGATTTTGCCAACAAGCAGGAAATCTATCTCGATCAGGTTGAGCTGCTGGTGATTGATGAAGCCGATCGCATGCTCGACATGGGCTTCATTCCCGATGTGAAGCGCATCGTTCGCCTGACGCCGCAAAAGACCCATCGCCAGACCTTGCTGTTTTCGGCGACGTTTACGCGCGACGTGCTGAGTCTGGCATCGCAGTGGACCTATCATCCGGTGACGGTCGAAATCGAGCAGGAGCATGCTACCAATGCCCTAGTCGAGCAGAAGGTCTATATCGTTACCACCGAGCAGAAGATTCCGCTGCTCTTCAATCTGATCACCCAGCAGAAGCTGGAGCGTGTGATGGTGTTTGCCAATCGTCGCGATCAGACGCGGCGACTGACGGACGTCTTGAAGGCGCATAACTTGTCATGCGCGTTGCTGTCCGGTGATGTGCCTCAGGAAAAGCGCGTGAAAACGCTGGAGAGTTTCCGTGAAGGCAAAATCAGTGTGCTGGTCGCGACGGATGTTGCCGGCCGTGGCATCCATGTTGATGGTGTCAGTCATGTGGTCAACTTCACGCTGCCTGAGCAGCCGGATGATTATGTTCACCGCATCGGTCGTACTGGCCGTGCCGGTACACTGGGCACCAGCATCAGCTTTGCCTGCGAGGATGACGGTCATCTGATTCCCGAGCTGGAAAAGGCTATTGGTCGCAAGCTGGACTGTGTTCGTCCTCCTGAGGAGCTGCTCGCCGAGATCCCCGAGGTCAAGATCATTCATGGTGCCAGTGGTGCCGAGCCTGCCCCACGCAAACCACGGCCGGGCGGTGGTGGCGGTACGGGCGGCGCTCGTCGCCCGCCCGCGCGGCGCTAGGAAATTAATCGTTGTGACAGGCCACCTTCGGGTGGCTTTTTGCATTTTGGCGGATGGGCATCTAATCCCAAAGTCGCGTAGCGCTCCTTGTGGTAAAGCATAGTCTTCCGTGTAGGGTCATGGCGGTCATGTCATGGCCAGTCACAAGCGTCTCGCAGTAGAGCACTCGTAGAAAGTCAAAGGAGCACGAGATGTCAAAAGCACATAACTGGGAGGCGATTGCCGCCAGCCCACAATTTCAGAAGCTGGTAGCCAGAAAGCGGCGTGTGCTTTCCGGCCTGATGCTGTTTTCCGTGGGGTACTACTTTTTGTTGCCACTGGGTGCTGCCTATCACCAGGAGTTGTTCAAAGAGCAAGTCTGGGGGCCGGTGAATGTCGGACTGATTTTTGCGTTGTCCGAATTTCTGGTTGCCTGGGGTGTAGCCATTATCTACTCACGAATTGCCAACAAGGAATTTGATGTCATGGCGGCGCAAATTGTTGCTGATGCGGAGGCTGTCCAATGAATACCAAATTAATGCTGGGTGGGTTGCTGGGGCTTGGTATTCCTGCCATGGCGTGGGCAGCAGAGGGTGCGGTTGCACCGGAGTATCGCTTCATGACCTTCATGGTCTTTGGCGTCATCATCATGCTGACGATGTTTGTGACGTACATGGCGTCGAAGCAAGTGCATTCGGCATCGGACTTCTATACGGCTGGCGGTGGGATCTCCGGCCTTCAGAATGGCTGGGCGATTGCCGGCGACTATCTCTCGGCAGCATCGTTTCTCGGCATTGCCGGTCTGATCTCGCTGTATGGCTACGATGGCTTCATGTATTCCGTGGGCTGGCTGGTGGCTTATATCACCGTGCTGCTGGTGATTGCCGAGCCCTGCCGGAACATCGGCAAGTACACACTGGCGGATATTTTGGCCTATCGCAACGATCCCAAAAAGACGCGTGTTGTCGGCGCGATCTCGGTGATTACAGTATCGACCTTCTACCTGACCGCGCAGATGGTCGGTGGCGGTGTACTGGTGAAAACTCTGATCGGCATCGATTACGAAGTCTCGGTGATGGCCGTGGGCGTGCTCATGCTCGCCTATGTGCTGTTTGGCGGCATGGTTGCCACGACCTATGTGCAGATCATCAAAGCGATTCTGCTGGTGATTGCCTCCATCATTCTGGTCATGCTGGTCTGGGCCCCGTACGGCTTCAGTCTGCCGGACTTCCTTACTGCCGTGGTTGGCGATCCCAAGGTTCAGGGTCAGGTCGCCAAGCTTCTGGGCGACAGTGCCGACGGCATGTCTGCTGCCGAGCTGGGTCAGCGCTTCCTGGAGCCAGGCCTGTACCTGAAGGATCCGCTCGATCAGATTTCGCTGGGCATGGCACTGGTCTTCGGTACAGCCGGTCTGCCACACATCCTCATGCGCTTCTTCACGGTGCCGAATGCCAAGGAAGCTCGCAAGTCGGTGATCTGGGCGATGGCCATCATTGGCGGCTTTTATGTGCTGACGCTGTTCCTCGGCATGGGCGCGGCCATTCATGTCGGTGCGGCAGATATTGCACTGATCGACAAGGGCGGCAACATGGCTGCACCGTTGCTGGCGCAGTTTCTGGGCGGTGGTGCCGATTCGGTGATGGGCAACTTCATGCTGGCCTTCGTGGCAGCGGTCGCTTTTGCCACCATCGTGGCCGTGGTTGCCGGGCTGGTGCTGGCGGCAGCATCTGCGATGGCGCATGATATCTATGTCGGCGTGATTCGCGGTGAGCATGCAACATCAGCAGAGCAGGTAAAGGCTGCGCGTATCTCTACGGTCATCGTGGGGGCCATGGCGATTGCCATCGGCATCGCGGCCAAGGGTCAGAATGTGGCTCATTTGGTGGCGCTGGCGTTTGCGGTGGCTGCTTCGGCAAACCTGCCTTGTGTGCTGCTGACGCTGTACTGGAAGCGTTGCAATACCGGCGGCATCATGGCCGGCATGATTGTCGGCACGGCGGCTGCTATCTCGCTGGTGATGGTGTCGCCGAACATGACCTATCCGCTCAAGGTCAAGGCAGATGCTGCCAAGCTGATTGCCGAGGCTCCCGAGAAGCGCGCCGGCCTTGAGGCGAAACTCGCCGATGCCGCGCTCGCCGACAAGCCGCGTGCGACAGCCACCAAGGCGCTGGCCAAGCTGGAGAAGGATCTGCTCAAGGCTGATGAAGATCTGGTCAAGTATGCGGACAAGACGACGTCGATGGTCGGTCTCGAAGAGCCGCTGATCAAGCTCAAGAACCCCGGCATCATTTCGATTCCGCTCGGCTTTCTGGCGGTGATCTTCGGTTCCTTGCTGTGGGGCCGTGACCGTCGCTCGGAAGAGAAGTGGACGGAGCTCTATGTGCGTCAGAACACCGGTCTGGGTGCATCAAAAGCACATGCTCATTAAACGCATGCAGCGGTGAAAAAAAACAGGCGGCCGAGGTCGCCTGTTTTCATTTCGGGCAGCGAAAGATGCGCAATAAAAAAGCCGAATCACGGTTAGGTGATTCGGCTTTTCGATATCTGGTCGGGGTAGCAGGATTCGAACCTACGACCTCTACGTCCCGAACGTAGCGCTCTACCAAGCTGAGCTATACCCCGATGTCGCAAACAGCAGTGTGTTTGCGAGGCGCGCATTCTAGCATGCGATTCTGCTTTGGGAAGAGGCGCTGTTCAGGAATTTCGTGCCACGGCGAGTCGTGCCAGGCCTTCCAGTGCAGCGCGGTGCAGCGTATCGGGCAACGTCGCCACGGCAGCGATGGCGGCATCAGCTTCGGCTTGGGCGCGATCGAGGCTGTAGTCCAGTGCGCCGCACTGTTGCACGAGGGCAATGATGTCATCGAGGCGCTCGAGACCGCCGGTGCGGATGGCGTTGCGAACCATCTCGGCAGCTTCGGGCGGAGCAATTTCCATGGCACGAATTAGTGGCAGCGTCGGCTTACCTTCGGCCAGGTCATCACCGACGTTCTTGCCCATGACATCGGCCGAGCTGGTGTAGTCGAGCACGTCATCGATGATCTGGAAGGCGGCACCGAGATGGCGGGCATAGGTCACTGACATGCTGCGCCACTGATCGCCGGTGAGCGAGGCCGAGCACTCGGCAGCGGCTTCGAACATCTTCGCGGTCTTGCCGTGGATGACTTCGAGGTAGCGCGCTTCGGTGGTGTCGGGATCGTGCTGATTGATCAGCTGCAGTACTTCGCCTTCGGCGATGACGCAGGTGCCGTCCGACATGATGTCGAAGATGGCCTGGCGTTGCAGGCGCGCGATCATCTGGAACGCGCGTGAGACAAGGTAGTCGCCGACCAGCACGGCGGTGGCATTGCCCCAATGGGCATTGACCGTGGGGCGGCCGCGACGCAGAGAGGACTCGTCCACGACATCGTCATGCAGCAGGGTGGCGGTGTGCAGCATTTCAATAATGGCGGCGACATCGACATGGGCATCACCCTGATAGCCGCAGGCGCGAGCCATGAGCAGGCTGACCAGTGGCCGCAGGCGCTTGCCACCGCTTTGCACGATGTATTCGCCGACTTCGCTGACCAACGGCACGCGTGATTGCAGATTGGCCGTGATGCAGGCATCGACGGCGGCAAAATCGTCCTTGACCAGATGCAGGATGTCTTTGAATTCCATGAGGAGGGGAGCTGTTGTGCAAAAAGAATGCGCGAATGCTATCAGCCTGTGCCTCTCACGACTACCGTTCAAATGTTCAATAGGCAACAGTCACGGTAATGGTATCGCTGTAGCTTCCTGACGGCACGCTGCTTTGGCCGGCCGTAATGCGTCCATAAATGGGGTAGGTATGGTCTACCCCGATACCGAGAATGCTGAGCAGATAGCTGTCGCTGACGGCGTTGGCTCCTGTGCCCCAGACGTTGCTGCGCAGGATGTCTTGAAACAGGTTGTAGTTGAGCGCATTGCTGCTTTGGCGCAATTGTCTGGCGGCGGTGTTGCCGCTGTTGCCCGCCGAGAGCGATACGGTATAGCTCACCAGAATGGAGATCAGCGAAGAGCAGGTCACGGTTAGCGTGTTCTGGCTGTCTGTGGGCAGGCCTGAGACGGCATTGTAATTGCCGAATGCTAACGTACCGACGTTGGCCGAGCAGGTCAGTGCCGGGCTGGCGCTGCTGGTGCCGAGTAGGATTACGGCCGCGATGAGGCGCTTCAGATTTGCAGTCGGCATGTCAGCTCCGTATCGGCAGAGGTTGCGGGCAGTGCTGCGATCAGGCAGTGGCGCTGATCGGGCAGTACAGCTTCGAGACTGTCGCCGCGCCAGTGACTGGGAATATAGATAAGACCATCCAGCCCGCTGGGCAGTGCGGCGCTTTCACTTTGATGACGCAGGATGCTGCCGGCGGGAAGCCAGTCGCCGGTGTCGAGTCTGGCTTGCCAAGCCAGGTGGGCTGAAGTGTCGGCACTGGCGAGACGGACGTGGCCGACGCCTCTGGGTGGGCGTAGCGTGACTTCAACGCTGCCGAGCTGTGCGTTCATTGGCAAGTCCTCCCAGCCCAGGCTGAACTCGGTGCCTTGATACGGCGAGGTATCACTGACCAGAAGCTGGCCTTGCTCATCGGTTCGGCCCACGCTCTGGTGATTGCGATACACGGTGATGTCGGGCGCTCCGGCATCGACAACGACAAAGCCGTTTTGCAGGCGTTTGCTCCAGAACAGATTGTGCGGCACCCAGGCCAGCGAGGTCGCCACACTGCCTTGCACGCTGCTCAGGCCGTTACGCTCGCCGATGCCGATATTGGCCTGACCGCGCTCGCCGGCATAGAGCCAGTTGGCTTGTGTCAGCTGTTCATGAGTACGCACTTCGCCTGCGAAGCGGGCGCTCCAGACGCTCTGTGAGGGTTGCCAGCTCAGGCTGAGCTGAACACCGCAGCCCTCGCTTTCGCGATGGCTGATCTGGGCGGACAGCGACCAGTTCGAAATCAGTGCCTGAGTCAGGCCGATGCTGCTGTTGAGGCCGAGGCCGGGGCTCTGTATCAGGCTGACGTAAGTCTGCCGACTCTCGCTCAGCGTTTGCTGCCAGGAGGCCGTGGCGACGCTCAGATTGTCGCGGTCGCGGCGATGCTCATCGCTCCAGCCCAGCGTGAAGCTGCTCGTCGGGCCGACGCGCCAGCCGGTTTGCACGCGCAGGTTGCTGGCGATGGCTCCGGCCTCGCGACCTAGCTCGATGAATGCCGGGCTGGATGCACTGGCCTGCGCCTGCACACTGCCTTGCCGGGATAACCATTCGTAACCGGCACTGACGCGCTCGCCCCAGCCTTTGCTCCGACTGTGAGAGCCACCCAGACCAAGCTGCCAGAGACCCCAGTGCGGGTTGCTGTAAATCCACTCGCCCTGAGTGCTCTGGCTGTCGGCGAGGACATCGGCACGCACGCCGATGGTGCCCATTCTCTGCGTGCCCACGCGCCAGCGCCCGCTGGCAAAGCCCTGGCGATACTGGTCGTTGTCGGTGCCAAAGCCTTCGCGCAGACGGCCGATATCCAGGTGGTAATCGCTCAGGCCGGCGCGCAGCAATTGCGGACTGGTGTAGAACGCCTGGCTGATGCGGGTTTCGCGGCCGAGGTTGTCGCGCAACACAACCTGCAGATCGCCAGCGCCGTTGATGCCGGATTGCGAGTCCAGAGCATAGGGGCCAGCTGTCAGACGATTGCTTTGCCGTAGCTGTCCGTCCACATAGAGCTCTGCGGTGGATGGTAGTGTGGCATCGCCCTGGAAGCTGGGCAGCGGATAGGTCGGCAGCTCCGGGCGCTGACTGAAGTCGGTGCCCCAGGACAAGCCGCCAAAGCGCACATTCGGGCTCATGCTCAAACCGGAATTGAGAATGTCGCCGGCTTCCAGTGCCACCATCTGCTCCGGAAAGTCCCAGCGCACCTGGCTGTCGAGGCGGCGATAGCCTTCACGCAAGAAGACCTGCCGTGTGCGCCACAGTCCTCCGGCGGCACTCAGGCCCAGTTCCGCCTGGCCGGCGATGCTGGTGCCCATGTGCTCGCTGCTGAAGCCAAAGATGTCGATGTTCAGATAGCCGCCGAGCTCGGCCGGCATTTGTGTCGCATCCGGGCCACTGATGCCGAGATAATGTCGTCTTGGCAATTGCGCCGCCAACTGAAGGCGCATCGAACAGGCATCGAGTCGATACGGGATGGCAATGAGCGGATACCATGTTCCGTTTGGGGTGACTTCGCTTGCTGCGGGCAGTGTGCTCAGGCCTGTCCATGCTACATAGTCGGATGCGTTGAGCCAGACTTGGCCTGCGGCATCGACGTGGATGCGCCCGGTGATTTGCTCGCCGTCGGCCTCGCGCTCAATGGCCACCAGCTGTGTTCCGACAGGAAATACTGCTAGGCAGCTGCTGTCGAACCAAGTTGGCGATGCGCTGTCCATCACGATGCCGGTTTGGTCAGTATGTATTGTTCTGTGCCACGGTCGGAGACGGTGCTGATGTTCAGAGGCAGCATCACATTGCGGTCCGGCAGATTCACGGCCTGTGTCTGACCGGGCAGTATATAGAGCAGTCGTGGGCCATCCATGAGCACTCGCTGCATGGCATCTGTGACTTTCAAGCGGCTGATGCGCTCATGGCGATTGCCGGTGTTTTGCAGGCTCAGGATGCTGCCATCGTCGGCGGATTGCCATTGCCAGCTCACGGCATTGATTTCCGTGCTGCTAGGCTGTGCAAACAAGGGCACGCTCAAGCGCAGCGTGACCCTCAGCCCGGAGTTGGTGTCGGTGCCATCTGGAACCTCTTGCAGAAATACGCGGAAAGCCAGCTCATTATCCGGTGTAGCGGTCTGCTGTTGCCAGCCGATGCGTACCAGTTGTTTGCCGCCGGGCGCGAGCTTGAACAGGGGCGGGCTCAGCATCATGCCTCCGCTGTTGCCAGGAGCATATGGTTTGTCGCTGTCGAGCCATGCTTGTACCTGACCCTGAACCAGCACCGGGGTCTTGCCGGTATTGGAGACAGTCAGTGCTGTCATTTGCTGGCCCGGCTTCATATTCAGACGTAGCGGGCTGACTGCAATGCTGGCTGCCTGTGCCGGCAGGACGAGTCCGGTCAGCAGAGCAGTGACAAGTAACATGCGCGCAGCGTACAGACTGTCGATACTCATGATCGGTCTCAGAATGTGACTGTCATGGTCAGTGTGTCTGAGTAGCTGCCGGCTGTTACGGTCTGATTGGCGGCGATCGAGCCATAAATGGTCGTTGGTACGGCAACACCTAGGCCGGTTCCGGTAATCCCGGTGCCGACACTGTCTCCCCAGGTCGCACCTGCCAGTGTATTGGACAGTGTGTAGTTGAGATTATCGGTCAGGGTAGCGTGCTTCATTTTACGTGTGCTGGCACTGCTGCCGTAAAGGCCGTCATTGATGTGCAGGGTGTAGGAGGAGCCGAGGCTGCAGGTGACATTGACGGATGTTGTGCCTAGCGATGGCACACTAAAGCTGTAGTCGCCAAAAGCGAGGTCGCTGATACTGGACAATGTGCAGGCATTTACCACCGTTGCTGTGACGTTGAAGTTCTGTGTTGCGATGGCTGCATTTGCCGCTTGCGAAAGCAGCAGCGAGGCCGCAATCAGCGAGCAGGTGATTTTTTGCATTAAGGCTTTCATGTCGGCATCTCGGAGATGATGGGTGCGTAATCATCATTGATCTTGATTTGGCTGATAGCAGTCATGTCTCGTGGCCTGGGTGTTTGTTTTTTGTTCTATAAGGCCTGGTTTGCGGGGGTTGAGTAAGTGTGAGTGGCATTGCGGTATCTGGCCTGGAGGTCATTATTAGACTTGCAAGCCGGGATACTTTTCCCTATCATCACGCGCCTTGCGAATTTTCTCGGTCCCGGGTTCTTCCAACTGCATCAATCGCTCATCCGAGCCAGATGCGACCCGCCCCGATTGATGCTTGATGGAGCAGTGTATGTACGCAGTTATTAAGAGCGGTGGTAAGCAACACCGTGTGGTGGAAGGCGAGCGTCTGAAGGTTGAACTTCTCGCTGTCGAGCCGGGCCAGGTCATCACCTTTGATGACGTTCTGATGGTCGTCAATGGCGACAACATCCAGGTCGGTACGCCGGTCGTTGCCGGTGCTAAGGTCACAGCCGAAGTGCTGGATCACGGTCGTCACGACAAGATTCGTATCGTCAAGTTCCGCCGTCGCAAGCACTACCGTCGTCAGGCGGGTCACCGTCAGTACTACACTGAACTGAAAATCACGAGCATCAGCGTCTAACGGCGTTTTGAGCAGAGAGAGAATAGAGACATGGCACATAAAAAAGCTGGCGGTTCTACCCGCAACGGTCGCGACTCAGAAGCCAAACGACTTGGCACGAAAGTCTACGGCGGCCAAACCATTCAAGCTGGCGCGATCATCATCCGTCAGCGTGGCACGCAGTTCTGGGCTGGCGAAAACGTCGGCATGGGCCGCGACCACACACTGTTTGCCAAGGCGCACGGTGTGGTTCGATTCGTCGTCAAAGGCGCATTCAACCGCAAGTACGTCGAAGTGGTTGCCAACACCACTGTCTGAGCTCAGGCTCGCGGTGCGTTGACAACCCTCGGTTGAGCTCTAGGCTCGATTGAGACACAGAAAGGCCCCGCCCCAATGCGGGGCTTTTTTGTTTTAGGCCAGGTTTCAGGAGCAGTACAGCATGCGTTTCGTCGATGAAGCGGTGATCAAGGTGGTGGCGGGCGATGGCGGCAATGGCTGCATGAGCTTCCGCCGCGAAAAATTCATCCCATTTGGCGGCCCGGATGGCGGCGATGGCGGCCACGGCGGTTCGGTCTGGGCCGAAGCCGATGTTGGCGTCAACACGCTGGTGGACTATCGCTATACGCGCCAGTTCCGCGCCGAACGCGGTGGCAACGGCCGTGGTGCCAACTGCACCGGTAAAAGTGGCGACGATGTGGTGCTGAAAGTGCCCGTGGGCACGACGCTGCTCGACGAAGCCACCGGCGAAATGCTCGGCGATCTGACTGAAGACGGGCAGCGCATTCTGCTTGCCCGCGGTGGCCGTGGCGGCATGGGCAACATCAACTTCAAGAGCTCGACCAACCGCTCGCCGCGCAAGACCACCGACGGCGTTGCCGCCGAGTTGCGCGAGCTGCGTCTGGAGCTGAAGGTGCTGGCCGATGTCGGTCTGCTCGGCCTGCCCAATGCCGGCAAATCGACCTTCATTCGTGCTGTTTCGGCAGCGAAGCCCAAGGTTGCGGACTATCCGTTCACGACGCTGGTGCCCAACCTCGGCGTGGTCGACGTTGACCGCCATCGCTCGTTCGTCATGGCCGACATTCCCGGTCTGATTGAAGGTGCATCGGACGGTGCCGGTCTCGGCATCCGCTTCCTCAAGCATCTGGCGCGCACCCGCTTCCTGCTGCACCTGGTCGATATCGCGCCGTATGACGAGACTGATCCGGTGCATGCCGTGAATGTCATTGCCCATGAGCTGGAAAAGTTCTCGCCGACGTTGGCGGGCTTGCCGCGCTGGCTGATCCTGAACAAGACCGACCTGGTGCCATCGGCTGAAGAAGTCGATGAACGTTGCAACGAAATCGTGGCGCGTTTGGGCTGGACCGGCCCGGTGTTCCGCACCTCCGGTCTGACCAAGGACGGAGCGATGGCGGTGTGCTATCGCCTGATGGAGGCGATTGAAGAGCAGCGTGCCGCAGAAGTGGCTGATCCGGCACTGGCCGAGGCCGAGCAGGCCAAGCGCGAGCAGCTGGTGCAGGAAGGCCGTGAGCGTATTCGCGAGCTCGATGTGCGTCGTTCTGCCGAGCGTCGTGCGCAGCGCATGGGCATCGATCCGTCGCAGCTGGATGACGACGAAGATGATGACTGGGATGAAGATGCCGAGGACGCGCCGGAAATCATCTACCGCCCGTAAGCGGTGTTGATGGCGCAAGCCGGTCTGGTGCGCGAGCAGGCTTGAGCCGGCGCGCTCCAGGCCGCACAATCGCTGCCTCACACTCGATTTGTTTCTCAGAAACACGCTTCCGGGATTTCGCATCATGTCTTTGCACCGCACGCGCCTCCGCCATGCTCGCCGCTGGGTCGTCAAAATCGGCTCGGCCTTGCTTACCGACAATGGTCAGGGTCTGGATCAGGCCGCCATGGCGGCGTGGGTGGCGCAGATGGTGGCGCTGAAGGCGCGCGGCATCGAGCTGATTCTGGTGTCGTCGGGCGCGGTCGCCGAGGGCATGGTGCGCATGGGCCTGAGTCATCGTCCTGAATCCGTGCCGGCCTTGCAAGCTTGTGCTGCCATCGGCCAGATGGGCTTGGTGCAGGCATACGAATCACACTTCCGCGAGCATGGCGTGCGTACCGCCCAGGTGCTGCTCACGCACGATGACCTCGCTGATCGCAAACGCTATCTCAACGCCCGCAGCACGCTGCGCACGCTCATGGACTGGGGCGTGCTCGCCGTCATCAACGAAAACGACACCGTCGCCACCGACGAAATTCGCTTTGGCGACAACGACACGCTAGGCGCGCTGGTGGCCAATCTGGTCGAGGCCGAGGCGCTGATCATCCTCACCGATCAGGAAGGCATGTTCGACCGCGACCCGCGCAATGACCCCGATGCCGTGCTGCTGCCGGAAGTGCAAGCCATGGACGAGCGTCTGCTGGCGATGGCTGGTGGCGGCGGCAAGTTCGGTCGCGGTGGCATGGTGACGAAAGTCCGCGCGGCGCGACTGGCGGCGCGCTCGGGCTGTGCCACGGTCATCGCCAGTGGTCGTGGTGCTGATGTACTGACGCGCATTGCCGATGGCGATGTGCTGGGCACGCTGCTGCTGCCCGAGCAGGACCGGCTGGCAGCGCGCAAGCAGTGGCTGGCCGGGCATCTGCAGCATGCCGGTCGTCTGCTGCTCGATGCCGGTGCCGTGAAGGCGCTGCAAAGTGGTGGCCGCAGCCTGTTGCCGGTCGGTGTGCGTGAAGTGCAGGGCACTTTTTCGCGCGGTGAGGTCGTGGCTTGCGTCGATGAGCAGGGCCGGCAAGTCGCTGTGGGCATGGTCAACTACAGCAGCGAAGAGGCTGGCCGCATTGCGGGTCAGGCCTCCGAGCGCATCGAAAGTCTGCTCGGCTATATCGATGCGCCCGAGCTGATTCATCGCGACAACATGGTTGTAGTCTAGTCCGTGGTCGGTCAGCGCGGACGCGTCCTGCTGGCGCTGACATCGCTCTATCTGGTCTGGGGCTCGACCTATCTCGCCATGCGCTGGGCCATCGAAGGCATGGCTCCGCTGTTCATGGCAGGCGTGCGCTATGTCGTTGCCGGTGGCATCATTTACGGATTTCTCGCGCTGCGCGGGCATGCTCGCCCGACCCCAAGGCAATGGCGCAATGCCGGCTTTGTCGGCACGCTGCTGCTGGTCGGCGGTAACGGTGGTGTCGGGTTGGCGATGGAGGCGGGCGTGAACTCCGCACTGTCGGCCACGGTGGTGGCGCTGACGCCGCTTTGTGCCGCCCTGTTCTCACGTATTTGGGGTCAGCGCACCACGGCGCGTGAATGGCTGGGCCTGCTGCTCGGCGTGCTCGGTATTGTCCTGCTCAAGCAGGGCGATGGCCTGGCCGGATCTGTCTTTGGGTTTGCCGTACTGATTTTTGCTGCGCTGATCTGGTCGTTCGGTTCCATGTGGGGCAAGCATCACGAACAGCCCGATGTCTGGATGGCCAGCGCCGTGCAGATGCTGATTGGCGGCGTGGCCTTGCTCGCGGTGAGCCTGCTGCGCGGCGAAGCCTGGGGCTTGCCGGCCTCGGCGCAGAGTTTCTGGGCGCTGATCTACCTGATCTTCATCGGTGCCATCGTCGGCTTTTCGTCGTATGTCTATCTGCTCGCCACCGTGCGGCCGGCGCTGGCGACCAGCTATGCCTATGTCAATCCGGTGGTGGCTGTCGCGCTCGGCGTCTGGCTCGGTGGTGAAACGGTGGATGCCGCCGAGCTCTGGGGGCTGGCGGTGATTCTGTTCGGCGTGCTGCTGGTGTGCTGGCCGGTGGCCACGCCTCATCAGCCCGATACGCGACGTTCGGTCGGGCGGGATGCATCATGACGACGCGCCAGCTCGTCGTGCTTCTGCTCGCCATACTGCTGGCCGCGATGTGCGGTGGCGGCATCGCTGGCTGGTGGCTGTTTCAGCATGTCGATGCCCGCGTTCAGCTTAGTCAGCAACCCGCCGTGGTTTCCCTGCCCGAGCCTTTGCGTGTGACTGCCGATGTGCTCAATGTCCTTGATGTCCGCATTGATGGCGATATTGCCGCGCGCGTGCCCATCGATCAGCTCATCACCGTGCAGCTGAATGACACTCTGCATGTCACCGCCTCGGTCGATAGCGAAGTGCCTATCCGCATGACCGTGCCTGTGCGTGAGCAAGTACCCGTCGATCAGATTGTCCATGTCGATACCACCGTGCAGGTTCGCGTGCTTGGCCGCGACCTGACGTTGCCCGTGCGCGGCGATGTGCCGATCAAGGCCATCATTCCGGTCAGTCTCGACATTCCCGTGGATCAGCGCGTGCGCGTGAAGTTCAGCACCCCGGCCGATGTCCGCATTGCCCAGCCCCTGCGCGTGCCGCTGAAGGCCGAGATCGCTGCTGTCGTGCCCGTACACAGCCAGCTGCGGGTGCCGGTGCAGTCGGCACTGCAGGCGACAGTCCAGGTCCATGGTCCGGTGCGCGCCATCATCGAGCAGGCTGATCTGCGCTTGCCGCTGCGCAATCTGGCGCTAGATGTGAAGCGCGCACAGCCATGACGCTGACGCCACGGCAGGTCATCGGCCTGTCGCTCATGGTCGTACTGACCTGCCTGCTCGGCGGCGGTCTCGGTGTATTGATCTACCTGCGCTTGGTCGTCGACCTCGATGTCAGCCAGCAGCGCATCTCGCTCAGGCTGCCCGATGGCCTGCGCGCGCAGGCGGATATCAAGGATCCGGTGCCGGTCAGGATTGATGGCATGGTCAGTGCCAGCGTTCCTATCAACCAGACATTTCAGCTGCCGCTGCGCGGAAGCTATGTCGCGCAAGTGGCTTTCAATGCCGACATCCCGCTGAAAACCAGCGTCACCTATAAAGGCAGCATTCCGATCCGGGCCTTTGCTGACTTGCGCGGCAGCACCGCGCTGGTGGTGGACTCGCGCTTTTTGCCGAAATTCGACCTGATGGCGCGTGTGCCGCTGAACTTCGATTTGCCGGTGACGCTGACGGTACCCATTGATACCCGCATTGCCCTGGCCTATCGCGGGCCATTGAGTTTTACGCTGAACCAGAATTTGGCACTGCCGATACGCACCGTGGTGCATGTCCGATTTCCGTTGCATCGCGATGCACAAGCGCCGGTGCTGGCGCGCATCGGCTTGCAGGTGCATGCACCGACGGCGGCTATCCCGCTGGTGATTGAACAGGCCACGCTGCGCCTGCCGTTGTCGCAGATGTCGCTGCAGCGCAGTGCACCCTGATGCCGTCCGATCATGGCGGAATTTGATCCAGATCAATAAAGCTGATGCGTGATCATGATGTCATGGCCTTATCAATCGTGATGAGGAGAGATGTCATGTGGATCGAACTGTTGGCTAGCTGGAGCGGCTTCTTGTCGTTTGTCGTGATCCTGCTGTCAGCCGTGGCTATTCCGTTTGGCGTGATGTGGGCATTGATGCGCAAGGTCAAAGGGCCGATCGAGCTTTCGCACGAGCCTAAAGCATCGGCGCCCGTGCATCATTCCGAATGGCACAACCAGCGCTACGAGCACTGACGCTGCAGGTGCTCATTGATTCCGGCCTGATCCAGTAGTGTGATCTGGCGTCCAGCCACTTCAATCATGCCGTCGGCTTGCAGGCGATGTAGCGAGCGGCTGACCGTCTCCAGGGCCAGACCAAGATAGTTGGCCAGATCTTCCCGTGTCATGGTCAGGCGCAAGGCATCCGCCGACAGTCGCCGGCGTGTCTGTCGCGCAGACCAGCTCAGCAGAAAGCTCACCAGCCGTTCTTCGGCACTGGTCTGGCTGAGCATATGCATGCGCTGGTAATCAGCGCGAATTTCGGTGCTCATGATCTGGAACAGATGGCTTTGCAGCTCAGGCAGTTGCTGCGAGAGCTTGCTCATGGCGTGCACCGGCAGTTCGCAAAGCCCTGCTTTTTCGGTGGCGATGGCTGTGCTGGCACAGTGCGACTGCGCCAGGTTGTCGAGCCCGATGACTTCGCCCGGCAAATAGAAGCCGGTGACCTGTGTTGTGCCATCGGCTTGCGTCATGACGGTTTTCAGTGCGCCCGAGCGTACGGCGTAGATGGCGTTTGAGCTGTCGCCCTGGCGATAGATGCTTTCGCCTTTGTTCAAGACTTTCTGTGCATTGATCAGGTTGCCGAGTTGCTCCAGCGCTGCCGGCTCGAAGCTGGGTGGGAAGCAGATCTTGTGCAGACCGCAGTCGATGCAGCGCGATGTCGGCAGGGGGCTGGTCATGATGTCTTTCCGCAGAGTGCGATCAATCTCGAGCATAACAGCGCCCATAAAAAAACCGGCCCCAAGGGACCGGTTTTTTCTATCCACAAGCCGTGCCGTCAGGCACAGCGAGCGCAGAGCTTAGGCGAGGGCCTTGACCTGTGCGTTCAAGCGGCTCTTGTGACGAGCTGCCTTGTTCTTGTGGATGATGCCCTTGTCGGCAATACGATCAATGATCGGCACGGCAACCGTGTAGGCGGCTTGCGCTACAGCCTTGTCGCCGGAGGCGATGGCGTTTACGACTTTCTTGATGTAGGTACGCACCATGGAGCGCAGGCTCGCATTGTGCAGGCGCTGCTTGTCGTTTTGACGAGCGCGCTTCTTGGCTTGTGCAGAGTTGGCCACAGGGCGACTCCTAAATAAATCGGTGAATAAAGTGTCTCAAATATGCGGGTTTGCATATCTAAAATCAGGCGCGTAATGATGCCGATGCAATCGCCCTAAGTCAACTACTTAGGTGGCGATACTGGGGCGGCTGGGCTAACATCACGCCGCGCATCAGGAGTCATCATGTCCAGCCCACCTTTGCAGTCTACCAATAACCGCTTATGGCGTTCGACTTTCATTGTCAGTGCCATGACCTTGTTGTCGCGTATTGCCGGGCTGGTGCGCGATATGGTGTTCATGAACCTGTTCGGCGCCGGCAAGCTCATGGACGCCTTTCTGGTGGCGTTCAAGATCCCCAATTTTCTGCGTCGCCTGTTTGCCGAGGGCGCGTTCTCGCAGGCCTTTGTGCCGGTCCTGACCGATGTCCGTGCGCAGCGCGGCGAAGCTGCCGTGCGCCAGCTGATTGATCATGTCGCCGGCTCGCTGACGCTGATCATTGGCAGCATCAGCGCGATCGCGATTGTCTTTGCGCCGGCCATCATCTTCATTTTTGCGCCGGGGTTCCGTGAGGATGCGCTGCGCTTTGATCTCGCCGCCGATATGCTGCGCATCACCTTTCCTTATCTATTGCTGATTTCGCTGACGGCGTTTGCCGGCGGCATTCTCAATACCTATGGCCGTTTCGGCGCATCCAGCTTCACGCCGGTGCTGATGAACCTGAGCATGATCGGCTGTGCGATCTGGCTGGCTCCGTTGCTGACCACGCCGATCATGGCGCTGGCCTGGGGTGTACTCATCTCCGGCATCGTCCAGCTCGGCTTTCAGTGGCTGCCCTTGCGCCAGATCAATCTGGTGCCGCGCTTCAAGCCCGATTTCAAAGATCCCGATGTGAAGCGCATTCTGACGCTGATGGTGCCGGCCATGTTCGGGGTGTCGGTGAGCCAGATCAATTTGCTGCTGGATACCATTCTGGCGTCGTTTCTGGTCGCGGGCTCGGTGTCCTGGCTGTATACCGCCGAGCGTCTGACCGAGCTGCCGCTGGGGCTGATCGGCATCGCGGTGGCGACGGTGATTTTGCCGACGCTGTCGGCCAAACATGCGGAAAAGTCGGATGCCGAATTTCGCGGCACCATCGATTGGGCGCTGAAAGTGATTTTTGTGGTCGGTGTGCCGGCGTCACTGGCGATGGGCATCCTGGCGGAGCCCTTGATGGCGTCGCTGTTCCATCACGGCCAGTTTGACCGCGTTGATGTGGTGAAGTCGGCGATGGCCTTGCAGGCACTGTCCGGCGGCATTCTTGCCTTCATGCTGATCAAGGTTTTCGCGCCGGCGTTTTATGCCCGGCAGGATGTGAAGACGCCGGTTCGCATCGGCATCATCGCCATGGTGGCAAATATGGTCTTTAACCTGATGCTGGTCTGGCATCTGGAGCATGTCGGCCTGTCGCTGGCCAGCACCTTGTCGGCTTTCCTCAATGCCGGCCTGCTTTATAAAGGGCTACATCAGAAAGGCATCTATCGTTTTGAGCGGCACTGGGTGGCGCTGGCGCTGCGTTTTGCGCTGGCCAATGCGGCGATGGTGGCGGTACTGCTGGCCATCACGCCGGACAGCAGCTGGTGGTTGGATGGCCAGGGATGGTCGCGTGTGGGCTGGGTACTGCTGATTTGTGCTGCCGGTGCGGCGAGTTATGGCGTGGCGTTGCTGGCAGTAGGCTTCCGGCCACGTGAGCTGCGCCATCACTGATGCGCATCCTTTATACTGCGGTGTTTTCATACGGTGATCTGGCCCCATGCAGCTGATTCGCGGATTGCACAATTTGCGCCCCGAGCACCGGGGTAATGCCGTCACTATCGGTAATTTTGATGGCGTGCATCTCGGCCATCAGGCCATGGTGGCGGCGCTCAAGCAGCGTGCCGATGCCCTCGGTGTGCCGGCGCTGGTGATGTGCTTCGAACCGCAGCCGCAGGAGTTCTTTGCCGAGGCGGCGGGTCGCGATGCACCAGCGCGTCTGATGACCTGGCGCGACAAAGTGGAGGCGCTGGCCGAGGCGGGCGCTGATCGCGTGCTGTTGGTGCGTTTTGATGCGCGCTTTCGGGCCTATACGGCCAGCGGCTTTATTGATGAGTTGCTGGTGTCGGCGCTGGGTGCTCGCCATGTGCTGGTTGGCGATGACTTCCGTTTTGGCTGCGATCGCAGCGGCGATCATGCCTTGCTCACCGCCTGTGGCCAGCAACAGGGTTTTAGCGTCGGGCAGATGCCGACGGTGACGGTGGCCGATGAGCGCGTCAGCAGCACGCGCCTGCGCACCGCTGTGGCGCATGCCGACTTTGTGCTGGCCGAAGCGCTGACCGGCCGGCCATTTGCCGTTGCCGGTCATGTGGTGCACGGCGACAAGCTCGGCCGCACGCTGGGCTTGCCCACGGCGAATTTGCTCATGCATCGGCAGGTCTTGCCTCTGCGCGGCGTCTTCGCCGTCGAGGTATTCGGGGCCGATGCCGGTGCGCCGGAACGCGCCTGGCCTGCTGTGGCTAATGTGGGATCGCGACCGACCGTGCAGGGCGTGCAGGCGCGCTGCGAAAGCTTTTTGCTGAATTTTAGCGGTGATCTTTACGGTCGCCGCCTGCGTGTGGTGTTTCGCCACAAGCTGCGTGATGAACAGCGTTTTCCGTCTCTGGATGCGCTGAAAACGGCTATCGAGGCAGATGTTGCCGCTGGCCATGACTACTTTGCGGTGTAACGAGCGCTTTATGGATTACAAGAACACGCTGAACCTGCCGGAAACCGACTTTGCCATGAAGGCCAGCCTGGCCACGCGCGAACCGGCGCGCGTCGAGGCCTGGCGCGAAAAGCAGCTGTATGCGCAGATTCGTGCCGCACGGGCCGGTGCACCCAAGTTCATCCTGCATGACGGCCCGCCGTATGCCAACGGCGACATCCATATCGGTCACGCCGTGAACAAGATACTGAAAGACATCATCGTGAAGGCGAAGACGATGAGCGGCTTTGATGCGCCCTATGTGCCGGGCTGGGACTGTCATGGCCTGCCCATTGAGCTCAATGTGGAGAAGCAGGTCGGCAAGCCGGGTGTGAAGGTCAGCGCGAAAGAGTTCCGCGAGAAGTGCCGCGAATATGCCGCGTCGCAGGTTGCGCGTCAGTCCGTCGATTTTCAGCGCCTGGGCGTGTTCGGCGATTGGGAGAACCCCTACCTGACGATGAACTACACGCAGGAAGCCGACATCATCCGCGTGCTCGGCCAGATCGCCGGCAACGGCCATCTGCACAAGGGCTTGAAGCCGGTGCACTGGTGCATGGACTGTGCGTCGGCACTGGCCGAGGCGGAAGTGGAGTATCAGGACAAGACATCGGCGGCGATTGATGTCGGTTTTGCCGTGGTTGATGCCGGCGACTTTTCGAAGCGCGTTGGCGTTGCAGTGCCGTCCGCCGAGCTGGTGATCTGGACCACCACGCCGTGGACGCTGCCGGCCAACCAAGCAGTGTCGCTGCATCCTGAGCTGGCTTATGTGGTCGTGCGCGTGACGGTTGCCGGCGGCGTGCGTCATCTCGTGCTTGCCGAGTCGCTGTGGGAAGCCGCTGTGGCTCGCTATGAAGGCAGCGATGCCGAAGTGCTGGCGACATTCGCCGGTCAGGCGCTGGAAGGTCTGCAACTGCAGCATCCGTTCTATGCGCGCCTGGTGCCGGTGATTGTCGGCGAGCATGTCACGGCCGATGCCGGCACCGGCGCTGTGCATACCGCGCCCGGTCACGGTCAGGACGACTTTGTGATTGGTCGCGTCTACGGCCTGCCGGTGGACAACCCAGTTGATGGCAACGGCGTGTTCCTGCCGAGCACGCCGCGCTTTGCCGGTTTGCATGTGAACAAGGCCAACGACGCGATCCTCGACGCCCTGCGCGAACCCCGCGCCGATGGCTCGTTTGCGCTGCTCTGCTACAAGAAAATCCAGCACAGCTATCCGCACTGCTGGCGCCACAAGACGCCGATCATCTTCCGCGCTACGCCGCAGTGGTTTATCAGCATGACCCAGAATGGTCTGCGTGATACCGCACTGGAAGCGATCAAGCAGGTGCAGTGGCTGCCGGACTGGGGTCAGGCGCGTATCGAAGGCATGGTCGCTGGCCGCCCGGACTGGTGCATCTCGCGTCAGCGCACTTGGGGCGTGCCGATCACGCTGTTCGTGCACAAAGAAACCGGCGAGCTGCATCCGCGCACAGCCGAGCTGATCGAGCAGGTCGCGCTGCGTGTCGAGGCCGAGGGCATCGAGGCGTGGTTCTCGCTGGCGGCCAGCGAGCTGCTGGGCGATGAAGCCGATCAGTACGACAAGGCCACTGACACGCTCGATGTCTGGTTCGATTCCGGCGTCACTCATGCCTGCGTGCTCAAGCGTTTCGACGGCTTGCAGTACCCTGCTGATCTTTACCTGGAAGGCTCGGATCAGCATCGCGGCTGGTTCCAGTCATCGCTGCTGACGGCTGTCGGTGCCAACGGCTCGGCCCCGTTCAAGACCGTGCTCACGCATGGCTTCACGGTGGATGGCCAGGGCCGCAAGATGTCGAAGTCGGTGGGCAATGTGGTCGCGCCGCAGAAGGTCATGCAGACCCTCGGTGCCGACATCATCCGTCTCTGGGTCTCGGCCACCGATTACCGTGGCGAGATGTCGGTCAGCGACGAAATTCTCACGCGCATGTCCGACAGCTACCGTCGCATCCGCAACACGCTGCGCTTTCTGCTGTCGAACCTGAACGGCTTCGACCCGGTGCGCGATGCCGTGCCGGCCGCCGACATGCTCGCGCTGGATCGCTGGGTGGTGGATGCCGCTGCGCGCCTGCAGGACGACATCCGCGTGGCCTACGACGATCTGCAGTTCCACCAGATCTATCACAAGCTGCATAACTTCTGCGTGGTCGAGCTCGGGGGCTTCTACCTCGACATCATCAAGGATCGTCAGTACACCACGCAGGCGCAGTCGCTGGCGCGTCGTTCGGTGCAGACCGCGCTCTGGCACATCGCCGAGGCGTTCGTGCGCTGGGCAGCGCCCATCCTCAGCTTTACCGCCGAGGAAATCTGGGAAGTGCTGCCGGGCGAGCGTGTCGGCTCGGTGTTTCTGGCTGAGTGGTACATCGGCCTGGCACGTCTGCCGGAGGATCAGCCGTTGCTCACGCGCGACTACTGGACGCAGGTGCTGGCGGTGAAATCGGCGGTGAACAAGCAGATCGAAGAGGCACGCAATCGCAAGGAAGTCGGCTCGGGGCTGTCGGCTGAGGTCGAGCTGTTTGTGACGCCGGCGCTGAAGGACTTGCTGACGCCGCTGGGCGACGAACTGCGCTTCGTGCTCATCACCTCGGCCGTGCGTCTGCGTGCGCTGGCGGAAGACGGTGGTGTGGCGACGGATGTGGAGGGCTTGCGTGTGGCTGTGCTGGCGTCGGCGCATGCCAAGTGCGCCCGTTGCTGGCATTACCGCGCCGATGTGGGTAGTCATGCCGAGCATCCGGAAATCTGCGCGCGCTGCGTCGCCAATGTTGTTGGTTTAGGTGAGGTGCGCTGCCATGCGTAAGCTTTTTGCTGCCCCGTGGGGCTGGCTGTGGATTGCCGTGGCCGTATTCATCGCGGATTACTTCACCAAGGTCTGGGCTACCGAATCGTTGGTCTACGGTTGGCCGCGCTTCGTGCAGCCGTGGCTGAACTGGACACTGGCGCACAACACCGGTGCAGCGTTCAGCTTTCTGCACGATGCCGGTGGTTGGCAGCGCTGGTTCTTTGTCGCCATTGGCGTGCTGGTCAGCATTTTCCTGCTGGTCTGGCTGAAGCGCCTGCCCTCCGGCTCACGCTGGCTGCCGCTGGCCATCGTGTTGCTGCTCGGCGGTGCCTGGGGCAATCTCTACGATCGTGCCCTGCAAGGCTATGTCGTTGACTTTATTCATGTGCACTGGGCCGGCTGGAACTTTCCGGCGTTCAATATTGCCGATTGCGGCATTACCGTCGGGGCCATCATGCTGGTCATCGACAGTCTGTTTCTGGAAGCGCGACGCGAGAGCAAGTCATGAACGCAGTAGGGCCGGGCAAGCGCGTGAGCTTGCATTTTTCCGTGGCGCTGAGCTCGGGCGAGCAGCTCGACAGCACACACGAGCGTAGCGAGCCGCCGACGATGGTCGTTGGTGATGGCAGCCTGCTGCCGGCATTTGAGGCGGCCATCGAGGGCATGAAGGCTGGCGAGCAGGGCCGCTTCGTCATTGCCAACGGGTTTGGCGAGTGGAACGAAGACAGCGTGCAGCATTTTCCGCGCCACCAGTTCGGCGAGCAGCTGCTGGAGCCGGGCATGGTCATGCATTTTGCCGATGCCAGCGGCGCCGAGCTGCCGGGCATCATCAAGGATCTGCCGGAAGGCATCGTGGTGGTGGATTTCAACCATCCGCTGGCCGGGCGCGAGCTGGTGTTCAGCGTTGATATTCTGCGTGTGATGGACGCTGATGCCAGCGCCGTCACGCTGAACTGAATCAGAGAGAGGGAGCCGGTCATGGACATCAAACTTGCCAATCCGCGTGGCTTCTGTGCCGGCGTTGATCGAGCCATCGAAATCGTCAATCGGGCGCTGGAGGTTTTCGGTCGCCCGATTTATGTCCGCCATGAGGTCGTGCACAACAAGTTCGTGGTCGATGACCTGCGCAATCGCGGCGCAGTCTTTGTCGATGAGCTGGATCAGGTGCCCGACGATGCCATTGTCATCTTCTCTGCGCATGGCGTATCGAAGACTGTGCAGAGCGAGGCTGCTGCGCGTGGCCTGAAAGTCTTCGACGCGACGTGCCCGCTGGTGACCAAGGTCCACATGGAGGTCGCGCGTTACGCCCGCAGCGGCACCGAAGCCATTCTGATCGGCCACGAAGGTCACCCGGAAGTGGAAGGCACCATGGGCCAGTATGAGCGTCATTACGGCGGCGATATCTACCTCGTCGAAGATGAGGCTGATGTCGCCAGGCTGGTCGTGCGCAATCCGGAAAACCTGGCCTTTGTCACCCAGACCACGCTTTCTGTGGACGATACCGCGCGTGTCATCGACGCTCTGCGCGCCAAGTTCCCGGCGATTCAGGGCCCGCGCAAGGACGACATCTGCTACGCCACGCAGAACCGTCAGGATGCCGTGAAGACGCTGGCCGAGCAGTGCCAGGTCGTGCTTGTAGTGGGCTCGCCGAACTCGTCGAACTCCAACCGTCTGCGCGAACTGGCCGAGCGTATCGGCGCTCAGGCCTACCTGATCGACAACGCTGACCAGATCGAAAAAGCCTGGCTGCAGGATGCCCAGGCGGTCGGCGTTACAGCCGGTGCTTCGGCACCGGAAGTGCTGATCGCACAGGTCATCCAGCGCCTCAGCGATTGGGGCGGCAATGCCCCGGAAGAGCTGGCGGGCCGCCCCGAGCACATCGTGTTTTCCATGCCGAAAGAGCTGCGCATTCCCGTCAAGGCGGTGTAAAAGCGCGATGGCCTGCCGCTGGTCGTACCGGTCGTCGCATGAGCTGGCGAAACAGCAGGGGCTGTCCTAGTTTTTAGTCACAGACAGGAGGTCTGTGCGGAGACTGGTCATGGATGACTCAGGCCAAGGATGGCTGCGATGCATTCCCTCAATACGCATTTTTTCAAAGCGCGCTGTTGCCCGACGCGGCATGGCCTTGCCCGAGGCACTGATAGCGCTGGCGTTGCTCGGCGTGGCCTTGAACGGCCTGCTTGCGGCACATTGGCAGGCGCGTCAGCTCCAGCACACAGCAGCATCGCGCCAGCATGCTTTGCTGGCGTTGCAAGACTTTGCCGTGCGCTGGCGTCTCAATCCTGCCGGCGATTCCACCTATCGCGGTGCCTTGGCGCAGCCCTTGCCTGAGAGCACTCATGTTGATGCCTGCCAATGGCAGGCCTGCACGCCAGCGGCGCGAGCGCAGGCAGACATATCGGCGCTGGCCATGCAGTTGCAGCAAGGACTGACCCGCCCGCAGTGGCGTTTCGAGCCGTGTACGGATGCGTTTTCCTACTGTCTGCTGGTGGCATGGGCCGGAACCGAGGCGAGTGCCGGGCCGGAAGGCAGTTGTCTCGATGCCAGTGGACAGCGCCAGCCTGGCGCGCAATGCACGCGACTGGTGCTGCCATGAAAAACCGAGCGGCCTCTATGCAACGCGGCATGGCATTGGCGGAGTGGCTGCTGGCCAGTGTGCTGGGCTTGCTGACTCTGATGGCGGCACTGGCGTGGCTGAACAGCAGCTGGCAACTGGCGATTGCGCAACGACAGCCATTGCAGATGGCGAATGCCGGCGCCTGGATTTTGCAGCGCATCAGCCTGAGTGCCGGGCTGGCAGGCTTTGGCGCCCTGCATCCCTTGCTGCTGGACGACCCAAGGTTGAGCATTTGGCGCAGCGAAAACAACCTCGGCGTCGGCAAGCCGGCCAGCGATCAGCTGACCTTGCAGCGGCTGCTTGATCAGGACGTACTCGATTGCGAAGGCACGCGCGTGACGGCTGGCAATGTGCTGGTCGAGCGTTACTTCATGCGCGCCGACAGCAGCGCATCCGGTTGGGTTTTGGCTTGCGATGCCGGCCAGTGCGATGCCGACAGCTGCAGCCGTCTGGGCGATGCCGGTGCGGCGCTGCTGGCAGACATCGACAGCCTGCAAGTGCTTTATGGCGTGCCTGCAGAACCGGGCCAGACCAGCCAATATGTTGATGCCTCCATGCTGAAGAGTATGTCTCCGACGCCGCGAGTCCTCAGTCTGAAGGTCGGCGTGCTGTTGCATGGCAGCGAGTCATTGCCGCGCAAGCGTCGCTGGCAGCCGCCGCCAGAGTGGCTGGGCCTGAGTCTCACTGCCGTCACTGATGCACGAGCTCATGCAGCTATCAGCCAGACGATGGAGTTGCCCAATGGCTGAGCCCATTCTCCAAGAACAGGTGCAACAGCGCGGGCAAGTGCTCTGGGGCTTGCTGGTCATGCTCGGGATGCTTACCGAGCTGGCTTTGGGCAGTTTGCAGCTGGCTGCTCATGAAGGCATTTCTGTCAGCTTTTTCGAGCAGCGATTCCAGCAGGATCAGCGTCTGCAAGTCATCGCTCAGCAGCTTGGCCATTTGCCGATGCCGGCGCGGTCAGATGCGACGAGCGAGCTTTGGCATCCTGCCAGTGAGGCTGTACGTCAGGGTTGCGGGCAGGGCGGTCGCGATAGTTATGTCGCTGTCAGCCAGACCTGCGCTGCATCAACTCAACCGCTGCTGGTGTCGCTGCGGCAGCCGGGCGAATGGCAATGGCGGTTGATGCGTCTGGCGAATGATCCTGCGTTAGCCGACGAAGGCAGCGATATCGCCGCATTCCCCACTGTGCAAGCACAGAGTTGGCAACTGGAGATTGCTGTCGCCGGGCGTGCCGGCGCGCCAGCGCGAGGTCTGTGGCAGCGCTATCAGCAGGTGGTGCCATGAGGACTTATATCCGCGGATTTCTGCTGATAGAGCAGCTGGTCGTTCTTGCCCTGAGTGTCTTGATGCTGAGTTATGCGCTGCAGGGCTGGGCCAGTTGGCAGCAAGCAAGCACGGCGCGTCAGCTTGGCCTGCAGTGGTCGCTCAGCCTGGCGCGTTTGCGCCAGCGTGCCTTGAGCGATGCCCAATCGTGGACCTTGTGCGCATCGCTCAATGCCAACAGTTGCCAAGGTGTCTGGACGGGGTCGTGGCTGGCCTTTGCCGATGCCAATGGCGACGGCCTGCATCAGTCGACCGAGTCGCGCATGAGCTTCGGCCCTGCCATTCCGCCGCACTGGCGTCTGATCTGGAAAGGTTTTCGACCGGGCTCCGGCATCACCTGGTCTGATCTGGGTGATGCCGCGATATCCAATGGCACATTGACCCTGTGCGCTCCGAAAGCGCAGGATTCCGCTCTGCGTCAATGGGTGGTGAGCAAGTCCGGGCGCGTGCGTCTGGTGCAGCCGTCAGGTTCGGCATCAATCCTGACGGCGGCGCGTGCCGTGTGTGCCGGCAGTGAGTCCGACTAATGAAAAGGTACTGATGACGATGCGGGTTCTGGTAGTGGGCGGCGGTATCAATGGCTTGCTGACAACGCGAGCCTTGGCGCAAGCCGGCGCAGAGGTGGTGCTGGTCGAACGTGGCCTGATTGGCCAGGAGGCGTCCTGGGCTGGCGGCGGCATCGTCTCGCCCTTGTATCCATGGCGTTATCCACCCGCAGTGACGGCGTTGGCGCGCTGGGCGCAGGCGGCGTATCCCGCGCTTGCCGAGGCATTGATTGCCGAAACCGGTATCGATCCCGAGCTGACGACCAGCGGCTTGCTGTTTCTGGATGCACCCGATGCCCGCGATGCACAAGCCTGGGCACAGCAGCAGGGCGTTATCTGCTCATCCTGGCAGCAGCCGGCATTGCATCAGCAATGGCCCGGTCTGGCCAGGGATGTCGCGCAGGGCTTGTTTCTGCCCGAGGTAGCACAGGTGCGTAACCCGCGCTTGTTGAAAGCCTTGCGCGCTGCTCTGGCGCAGATGCCCAAAGTCACGCTGTGTGAACAGGCGGAAGTGGTGCAGGTGCGCAGCCAGCCATCGCCACACATCCAGCTGGTTTCAGGTGAGGTTCTGGCTGCCGATGCTGTGGTACTGACCGGTGGTGCTTGGACGCAAACGTTGTTGCGTGACCTCGGCCTGACATTGCCGGTGCGTCCGATCAAGGGTCAGATGCAACTCTATCAGCTGGTGCCTGGCGCGCTGACCACCATGATCCTGCGCAACGGCCATTATGTGATTCCGCGTCGCGATGGACTGGTGCTGTGCGGCTCGACGCTGGAAGACACCGGTTTCGACAAGTCCGTCACGGAAATGGCGCATGAGAAATTACGCACGGCGGCGATTTCGCTCTGGCCGGCCTTGGCGGATGCCGACTGCGTCGCGCAATGGGCGGGGCTGCGACCGAGCTCACCCAATGGCATCCCGTTCATTGGCGAGGTGCCGAATCAGCCAGGTCTGTGGGTCAATGCCGGACAGTTTCGCAATGGCTTGGTGCTGGCACCGGCATCGGCCCGGCTGCTTTGCGATCAGCTTCTCAAACGTTCGCCGGTCATGGATGTTGCGCCGTATCAGTTGTTTCCAGGCTAGCCGCTGTACGAGTGCCTTATTCGGTCGGCGGGTTTTCCTGAAAATAGCTGTCGCGATGCGCCTCGCAGCAAAACACCTTGCCGCGTGACTGCGTGCTTTCGCCCACGGGTATATGCACGCTGCAGTAGGCACAGGCCAGCATCGGTTGTGGTGCTGATGGGTTGTTGCCGTCCGCCGGCGGCAAGGCTTTTTTATCGAGTAACTGGCGGATGAGGCGGTAGCCGAACCAGGCCAGCGCCGCGAATATCAAAAAACGAATCAAGATCGCCATCAGTGTTTCCTTCAGCTTGAGCCAGACCTCGACTATCCTAGGCAACTTCGACACGACTGCAAACTAAAAACATGCCCTTACGCATTGCTCTTGCCCAGCTCAACCTCCTGGTCGGCGACATTCCAGGTAATACGGCACAGCTCATCCGCTCCGCCGAACTGGCTCGTGACCACTATCGCGCCGATGTCATTGTCTTCCCGGAACTGAGCCTGACCGGCTATCCGCCCGAGGATCTGCTGCTGCGCCCGAGTCTGGCGTTGCGTGTTGAGCAGGCCTTGGCGCAACTGAGTGCCGTGCGCGGTATCACACTGGTGTTCGGTTTGCCGGAAACGCATGCGGATGGCCTGCGCAATGCCGCCTGGGCGTTGCGTGATGGCGTCGTGCTGGCGTGCTATGCCAAGCAGCAACTGCCTAATAATCAGGTGTTCGATGAGCGCCGCTATTTTGTCCCCGGTCACGATCCCGTGGTGTTCGAGCAGAACGGCCTGCGTCTGGCGTTGACCATCTGCGAAGACATCTGGCATGCGGCGCCGGCTCAGGCCGCCAAGGCAGCCGGTGCCGAGCTGATCCTGAACCTGAATGCCTCGCCGTTTCACGCCGGGAAGGCCAGCGAGCGCCGGGCCGTGGTGGCCGAACGCTGCCGCGAAACCGCGCTGCCGGTGGTCTATTGCAACCTCGTCGGCGGGCAGGATGAGCTGATCTTTGATGGCGGCTCGTTCGTGCTCCACGCCGATGGCTCGCCGGCCCTGCAAGCGCCATGGTTCGAAGCCGGCCTGTACTGCGTCGATTTTGATGTCGCCACGCATCGGTTCCTGCCAGCGCAGCAAGAGCCGATGCCGTCGCTGGAAGCGTCGGTCTATCAGGCGCTGGTGCTGGCGGTGCGCGACTACACCAACAAGTGCGGCTTCAAGGGCATCGTGCTCGGACTGTCGGGTGGCATCGACTCGGCACTGACGCTGGCGGTGGCGGTGGATGCGCTCGGTGCCGAACGCGTGCGCGCGGTCATGATGCCCTATCGCTACACGGCCCAGATTAGTCTGGACGATGCCGAGGAAGAGGCGAAGACGCTGGGCGTGCATTACTCCGTGCTCAGCATCGCGCCTATGGTCGAGGCGTTCAGCGCGACGCTGGTAGACACTTTTGCCGGCATGGCCGCCGACAAGACTGAAGAGAATCTGCAGGCGCGTTCGCGCGGCGTGTTGCTCATGGCCATCTCCAACAAGCTAGGCTATCTGGTGCTGACCACCGGCAACAAATCCGAAATGTCGGTGGGCTATGCCACGCTCTATGGCGACATGGCGGGTGGCTTTGATGTGCTCAAGGATGTGCCGAAGACGCTGGTGTTCAGGCTCTGCGAATGGCGCAACGCGCAGTCGCCGGATCATCCGCCGATTCCGCAGCGTGTGATTGACCGGCCGCCGTCAGCGGAGCTGGCCCCGGACCAGAAAGACGAAGATTCGCTGCCGCCGTATCCGGTGCTGGACGAGATCCTGCGCCGCTATGTCGAGTGCGATGAGAGTGCCGAAGCCATCATCGCCGCCGGCTTCGAGCGCGAGACGGTGCTGCGCGTGCTCAGGCTGGTGGATATCAACGAATATAAGCGCCGCCAGGCCGCTACCGGCCCGCGTATTACCCAGCGTGGCTTCGGCAAGGATCGCCGTTATCCGATCGTCAATGGCTGGAAGATCGGCGTCTAAAAATGGCTCGTAGAAAGTACAGGCGCGGCCTCGCGAAACGTCGCACCGTGGTCTAGCTTTACAGAACAGCGTGTCTCAGGGAGGAGACCGGATGTCTGTTCGCGCTTGCCAATATATGGTCTTGTGGCTGTTCTGCCTGTGCGCGCAGGCGGAGCCTCTGCTGCCGCTTTCGCGCTATGCGCAGCCGCCGATGTTGTCGCCCCGACTCTGGCTGGCGCTGGATACGCAAGCTGATCCCTTCACTGCTGATACGCAGACATTAGGTGCCTTGATTGATGCCTTGGCGCGTGAGGTCACCAGCCCGTGGTCTTCGCAGCGCCTGTTGCCGGCAGGCGGTGTCGCACTCGGAGTGCTGGCTGTTACGCAGTCGGGGGCTGCCGCCGAAGTTCTGCATCCCGCCCAGCCGTTGGACGCAGTCGCAACCTGGCCAGGGCAAGACTTCTCGCGGCAGCTCAGCCTGATCCGCAACACCCAAGCACAGGCCGGCGATGACCAGCTCTGGCCCTTGAGTCAGCAGCAGGCATTGACCTTGCGCTGGCCCATGCCCGATGCGCCTGTGAGTGTTTACGAGCTCTCTCTGGATCTGCCAGTCGCACTGTTGCCGGCGGCTTGGCCCGTTCTCATGCTGAAATTTGGCGATGGCTTTACGTCTGAATTGTCCCCGCCGCAAATACTTGCCGACGCATCCGGTACGATGGTCCGCTTGCTTCTGCACAGTGCGGTCATGGCCTGGCAACAAGCCGGCCATCCCGGACAACTTCCGCCTTGGCCCTGGCAAATCCTTCTGGAAGCTAAGTCCCCAGATCAACAGGGAGCATGGGCATCATGGCAGACATCATTGCCGGCAAAGATCGGGATCAATTGGCACGATGACAGTGCGCAGCGTACCGGTCGCGAGCAATGGCTGCGTCAGTTGCACAGCCTGCTGGCTGGCGAAGGCGTGCAGCTGCCGGCCAGTGCTGCTGCACTGCAGCAACTGATGCAGAAAATTTCGGATTCTGATACCGCATGTGCCAAACAGGCTGCATTGCTCGTCACTCCTGCGCGGTCCGGCATGATCAGCAATCTGGCGCAATGGCGTGACCGGCAACTTGCCGCAGCGCCCATCGTGGCGCATCAACAAACTCGAATGATGGGCACTGATGTGCTCGGACTGGACCGTGACTGGAGCCAGCCTGTCGCCGGGCGCAGAGCCTGGCCGGGTGGCGCCGGATCCCATCTCTGCCGCACGATATCGGCCTGCGAACTGGCACCTGCGCCCATCATGAGCAGTTCGCCGATACCATTGTCATCATGGCTGACAGATAGCGCCAGTGGCCAGCCACTGCAGCCGCTCAGCGAGCATTGGGCTGTGTTCGCACAGCTCCATCCGTACTGGCAGGATCAGGTCTCGCCACCACAGACGATGTTCTTGCACGGCCTCAGCCAGTATCGTGATGCCGGGCCCAGCTCAGCCACCGTGACGGGCCGTCAGGGCTATCTGCTCCGGATGAGCAGTGATGGCAGCGTACAGCTGCAGGATGGTAATGACGGCCGCTGGCTCTGGGCCTGGCGGCCTGCGCAAAGCGCATCGCTGTGGGCTGATCTGGCTCAGGATACTGCGCTCGATATCAACGCTGCCGACCATCAATATGCAGTTAGCGAAAATGACTGGACACACTGGCCTGACAGCATTTCTGCCAATCCTGCAACGGGCCTCGATGCCAATGGCCAGCGCTGGCTGTACGGTCTCGTAGACAGGCAGCTGGTGGCACTTGATCTGACTCAGCCGGAGCATCCCCGCAGTGGCTTCCTGCCTATTGGCAGTAGTCCTCACCCTGCACAAGCCAGGGCCTGGGGCAGCCTTTCTCTGTTGCCATTGACTCTGAGCTCCGGCCAGCGCCAGCCGCTCTTGCTGCTCAGCGCCACCGACCCGGCAGCGATTACAAAGCTGCTTATTCTCGATGGCCGTTCCGGTGGCGTTTTATGGCAGGCGGGCAGTGCGCCGGGCTCGCCATCTGCCGATCCCGCGTTGACACGAGGCTGGCAGGCTGCCTGGCGCACCTTGGTTGCCGCAGATGGTGCGCTGCTGGCCTATGGCATTGATGAACTCGGCGGCGTCTGGCGCTTGCGCATTGCTGCCAAGCCCGCACAAGCCAGCGATATTCAAGTCAGCCTGAGTCGCGTAGCGGATTTTTCCGCGGCAGAAACGCTGTACCAGGATCCGCCATCCCTGGCCTGGTTGCGCGATGATCAGAGCAGGCGCTATCCGGCCATCGTATTGGCAGGCAGGGCCACGGTGGCGTCAGATGCTGTCAGGGCAGCATCAGTCATGGTATTCCTCGACAGCAAGGCGACACTCATCACGGCCAGCGACTTGCCTTTGTGGAGCATGGGTACACAGCCCCCTGTGCATGCCACAGGCTGGCGGCGAACGCTGGCGACGACGGAGCAGATTGCCCAGCCGCCGCGCTGGCTGAATCAGCAAGTGGTTATGGCGAGCGAAACCCCGATGCCGACAACACCATCGTGCCCGGCATGGGCTTGGCAAGCGAGGCTTTACCGCTGGCCCTGGCGTGCCGGCAGCATACAAGCGGCTGCTGAAGCCAGCCTGCCGGTGAGTGCAAACGCAGTGGGCGATCCGCTGGTGAGCGCGGAGGGGGAGCTGCGCTGGTCAGGTGTTAGCGCCACCGACAGCCAGACCACAAAAGTGGTGGTGCCGGTGGGCTATCGCCAGCGAGTGCGTCAGCGTCAGTTGCGCGCGGATGATTGAGCGGGGGTGTTGGCGGCCAGCAGCTCGCGTGTCTGCTTGGCGAGATCCGTCATGCCCAGCGTCTGGTAGTTGTCGGCGAGCATTTTCAGCGCCTCCGGTACGGCGCTGCTTTCCGGGTAGTTCTCCACGACCCAGCGCGCACGATTGATCACGGCCACCAGCGCGCCACGAGTCTGATAGTAGCGTGCCACATGCAGCTCCGATTCGGCGAGCTGGTTGCGCAGATAGATCATGCGCTGGCGGGCATCAGCCACATAGGGGCTGTCCGGGTAGCGGTTGAGCAGCTGACGGAAGTCGTCAAAGGCGATTTTGGCCTGGCCCAGATCACGGTGCGCCATGTCGATCGGCAGGCGCTTGAGCAGGCCGTCCTGGTCGGCGTTGTAGTTGGCGATGCCGCGCAGATACAGCACATAGTCCAGGCGCGCCGATTCCGGATGCAGACGCAGGTAGCGGTCGGCAGCCACAATGGCTGCGCTGTAGTCGGCCTGCATGAGCTTGCCGTAGATGACCTCCAGCTGAGCCTGCTCCGTGTAGTTGCCGACCGGATACTGCGACTCCAGCGCTTCGTAGGCCGTGACCGCACCGGTGTAATTGCCGGCCTTCAGCGAGGTATTGGCCTCCTGATAATACTGGGCCTCCGACTTCACCGTGACTTTCGGAGTGACGGCGCAGGCAGTCAATGCCAGCGGCAGGGCGAGCAACAGCGGGCGAGCGATCAGCATTTTCATGGATTCTTCCAACAATGAGCACCGAGCGTGGTGCGCGAGTACAATGCCGCCTATTAAACACCAGCTCGACGAGCCCGCCAAACCATGTCTGAAGCGATTTCCCTGCAAGCCACCGTCACTCCCGAATTAGCGGGGAGCAGACTTGATCAGGCTGCGGCCCAATTATTTCCCGCCTATTCGCGTGAACGCCTGAAGCAATGGATCCAGGAAGGCACCCTGACGCTGGATGGCGAGCAAGCCAAGCCGAAAGAAAAGGTCATGGGCGGCGAGTCGTTGGTGGTCGCTGTCATCATCGAAGACGAGACTGTGGCGCTGGCCGAAGACATCCCGCTCGACATCGTTCATGAAGACGACCAGCTGCTGGTGCTGAACAAACCCGCCGGGCTGGTCGTGCATCCGGGGGCGGGCAATTCGCAGGGTACGCTGATGAACGCCTTGCTGCATCACGAGCCGTCTTTGTCGCAGCTGCCGCGCGCCGGCATCGTGCATCGGCTGGATCGCGATACCACCGGCCTGATGGTGGTGGCGAAAACTTTGACCGCGCACACCAGCCTGGTCGCGCAGCTGTCCGACAAGCGCGTTTATCGCGAATACGAGGCCGTGAGCTACGGCAACATGACCGCCGGTGGCACCGTGGAAGCGCCGATTGATCGCCATCCACATGATCGTGTGAAGATGGCCGTGGTCGCCGGCGGCCGTCCGGCGGTCACGCATTACCGCATCCTGCAGCGCTTCCCCAATCACACCCATGTGCGCGTGCAGCTCGAAACCGGCCGCACTCACCAGATTCGCGTGCATTTGGCGCACATCGGTTTTCCGCTGGTCGGCGACCCTGTCTATGCCCGTCTGCGTTTTCCCAAAGGCGCATCGTTCGAGCTTAACGAAAAGCTCAAGACCTTCACGCGACAGGCTCTGCATGCCCGCCGCCTGGGTCTGGTGCATCCGGGCACCGGCGAAAGCTGCCTGTGGGAATGCGAGCTGCCGGCGGATTTTGTGTCCCTGCTCGACGCCATCAAGGCCGACGCACAACCCGCTGCGACTTGATCTCGGAGGCAAAGCCATGTCTGCAGAAGGTCTGCTCAGCCACTGCCTGCGCCCCGACTGGCCGGCACCGGCACATGTGCATGCGCTGGTCACCACGCGGGCCGGCGGCATCAGTGCTGAACCGTTCAATTCGCTCAACCTCGGCGATCATGTGGGCGATGATCCCGCGCATGTGGCCGGCAACCGCAGCGCGCTGGCCGATGCCTTGAGTCTGGTCGCCCCCGCGCAGTCACCGCAATGGCTGAAACAGGTTCATGGCGTCCGCGTCATCACCCCGCCAACAGACCCCGCTGAGCGCGCCGAGTGGATTCCCGAAGCTGATGCCGCCACGACCACGCACTCCGGCGTGCCCATCACCGTCATGACGGCCGATTGCCTGCCGGTTTTCTTCACGGATCGACAAGGTTCGCGCGTCGCGGTCGCACATGCCGGCTGGCGCGGTTTGTGCGATGGCATTCTGGAAGCCACGGTGGCAGAGTTTGCCGCGCCTGTCGCTGCCCCTGCTGAGGTCATGGCCTGGCTCGGCCCTGCCATCGGTCCGGCCTCTTTTGAAGTGGGCGATGAAGTCAGAGCCGCTTTCATGAGCATTGATGCGCAGGCTGAGCTGGCCTTTGTACCGGTGCCCAACAAGCCCGGCCACTGGCTCGGCGACCTTTACCTGTTGGCCCGGCAACGACTGGCCCGCGTCGGCGTGACCCAGGTCAGCGGCGGCACACACTGCACGATGACGGAATCCGCGTCGTTTTATTCGTATCGTCGCGATGGCCGCACCGGACGCATGGCCAGCGTGATCTGGATGTCCCCAATGACATCCCCAGCGAGGCCCGCATGACGCAAATCGTAGTGCTCTATCACAGTGGCTACGGCCACACCGAGCAAGTGGCGCAGCACATCGTCAAAGGTGCGGCCAGTGTGGAGGGCATCGAGCCGCGGCTGATGTCGGTCGCGGATCTGGACTGGGCCATCCTGGCGCAGGCCGACACCCTGATTTTCGGCGCGCCGACCTATATGGGCAGCGTTTCTGCCGCCTTCAAGCAATTCATGGATGACTCCTCGAAGATATGGTTCCAGCTCGGCTGGCAAGACAAGCTCGCCGCCGGCTTCACCAACTCCGGCGCGCTCAGCGGCGACAAGCAGGTGGCCCTGCAACAGCTGCAGACCTTTGCCGCCCAACACGGCATGCACTGGCTGAGCTTCCCCTTGCAGCCTACCGGCACCGGCCCACAAGACCTGAACCGCCTTGGTGCCAACAGCGGCCTGATGACGCAGTCCGACAACGAATCGGCTGATATCACACCACCGTCCGGCGACCGTCTCACCGCTGAGCACTTTGGCCGTCACATCGCCACCTGTACCCTGCGATGGGTTCGCGGTGCGCTCGTGTCTGAGTAATACGCTCCCACTTGATGGCTGCTGACTTGATTTCTCGCTGAACTGCCCAATCTCTTGAATATGAATCAAAGGCTCGGCTCCGGGTCTGAGCCCAACATGTTCAGGAGGTTGTCATGCGTCTCGATAAACTCACCGCGGCACTGCAAACGGCACTGAGCGATGCCCAGTCGCTGGCCATCAGCCGCGATCACAATCAGCTCGACCCCTTGCACTTGCTCGCGATTTGGCTGAAGCCGTCGGATGCTGTCATGGCACCGCTGTTGCGGCAGGCCGGCGTGCCGGTGGCGCGCGTGCAAACCGAGCTGGAAGTCGCACTCACCGACCTGCCGCGCATGATCCGGCATACCGGCGATGTTGTGCCCAGTCCGGAACTGGTCAAGGTGCTGAACCTGGCCGACAAGCTCGCGCAGCAGAAAAATGACAGCTTCATTGCCAGCGAATGGGCCTTGCTGGCGCTGTTCGACAGCGACTCCGCCGCCGGCAAATTGCTGCTGCGCTGCGGTGTCACCCGAGCTGCCGTGGCCAAGGCCGTGGATACCACCCGAGGAGGCGAGTCCGTGCAATCTGCCGGTGCCGAAGATCAGCGTCAGGCGCTGAACAAATACACCATCGACCTCACCGCGCGCGCCGCCGCCGGCAAGCTCGACCCGGTCATCGGCCGCGATGACGAAATTCGCCGCACGCTGCAGGTGCTGTCGCGCCGCACCAAGAACAACCCCGTGCTGATCGGCGAGCCGGGCGTCGGCAAGACCGCGATTGTCGAGGGCCTGGCGCAGCGCATTGTCAACGGCGAAGTGCCGGACAGCCTGAAGTCGAAACAGGTGCTGTCGCTGGACATGGCCGCGCTGATTGCCGGCGCGAAGTATCGCGGCGAGTTCGAAGAGCGCCTGAAAGCGGTGCTCAGCGAGCTGGCCAAGCTGGAAGGTCAGGTCATCCTGTTCATCGACGAAATTCACACCATGGTCGGCGCCGGCAAAGCCGATGGCGCGATGGACGCCGGCAACATGCTCAAGCCCGCCCTCGCGCGCGGCGATCTGCACTGCGTCGGTGCCACCACACTCGACGAGTATCGCCAGTTCATCGAGAAGGATGCCGCGCTGGAGCGCCGCTTCCAGAAGGTATTGGTCGATGAACCGAGCGTGGAAGACACCGTCGCCATCCTGCGTGGTCTCAAGGAGCGCTACGAGCTGCATCACGGCGTTGATATCACCGACCCGGCCATCATCGCGGCGGCGCGCTTGTCGCATCGCTACATCACCGACCGCAAGCTGCCGGACAAGGCCATCGACCTTATCGACGAAGCCGCCGCCCGCATTCGTCTCGAGATGGATTCCAAGCCGGAGGTCATGGACAAGCTCGACCGTCGCCTCATCCAGCTGAAAATGGAGCGCGAGGCGCTGAAGTCGGAGGAGGACGCCGCCTCGAAGCAGCGCCTGACCAAGCTCGGCACCGAGATTGCCAAGCTGGAGCAGGAATACGCCAGCTTCGACGAGGTCTGGCGCGCGGAGAAGTCCTCTGTGGCTGGTGCCCAGCACATCAAGGAGCAGCTGGAAAAAGCGCGCCTGGATTTCGATGCTGCCAAGCGCACGGGCGATCTGGAGAAGATGTCGCGCCTGCAATACGGCGTCATTCCCGAGCTTGAAAAGAATCTCGTCAAGGCGCAGTCCGGCGAGCAGCCGGAGGCGACGCTGCTGCGTAACAAGGTTACTGAAACCGAAATCGCCGAAGTCGTGGCGCGCAGCACCGGTATCCCGGTCGCGCGCATGCTTGAAGGCGAGCGCGACAAACTGCTGCGCATGGAGTCCGTGCTCAGCGCCCGCGTGGTCGGGCAGGACGAAGCCGTGGCGGCCGTATCGCACGCCGTGCGCCGCACCCGCGCCGGCCTCACCGACCCCTCGCGGCCCAGCGGCTCCTTCCTCTTTCTCGGCCCCACCGGCGTCGGCAAGACCGAGCTGTGCAAGGCGCTCGCCAACTTCATGTTCGACAGCGACGACGCCATGGTGCGCATCGACATGTCCGAGTTCATGGAGAAACACAGCGTGTCGCGTCTGGTCGGCGCGCCGCCCGGCTATGTCGGCTACGAGGAGGGCGGCACGCTCACCGAAGCTGTGCGCCGTCGCCCGTATTGCGTGATTCTGCTCGACGAAATCGAGAAGGCGCATCCCGATGTCTTCAACATTCTCCTGCAGGTGCTCGAAGATGGCCGCCTCACCGATGGCCAGGGCCGCACCGTCGATTTTCGCAACAGCCTGATCGTCATGACCTCGAATCTGGGCGCCGACGCTATCCAGGCGCTGACCAGTGCCGGTGATCTGGAGGCGGTAAGACCTGCCGTACTCGATGCCGTAGCCAGGCATTTCCGCCCCGAGTTCATCAATCGCATCGATGAAACTGTGGTTTTTGCCCCGCTGGCTGAAGCGCAGATTCGCCTGATTGCCGACATCCAGCTCAACCGCCTGCGCGAACGCCTGGCCGAGCGCGAACTCAAGCTGATCCTGAGCGATGCCGCCATGGCGCAGCTGGTCGCCGTCGGATTCGACCCGCTATTCGGCGCGCGTCCGCTGAAGCGCGCCATCCAGTCGCAGCTGGAAAATGTGCTGGCAGATCACCTGCTGCGTGGCGACTTTGTCGCCGGCGACAGCATCCAGGTCGACGCTGAACATGGCCGCCTGACTTGCCACAAAGCGCGACTGCATTAAGCGACTTTCGTGGCGGGTAGCTTAAAAGGCTTGACAGCCGGCGCGTCTGCATAAAAAATCGCCGGCTTCATGGTGGTGCCGTTACGCTGAACACCCTCGGCACAACGGCGCCAGGCCGGTTTCCGGCCTGTCACGGCAGCGCTTACAGGCGCTGCCTCCCGCCTGCTCAACGGTTCCTGCGCGCACCCGCCGCCAGATGCCGCCGTCCCGACCACGGGACAGATGAGCCACAGCATCAGCCCCCATGAGACTTTTTGATCGTGCTAGAATTCCGCGCCTTGAGCGTGGGGTTTGGTCGCGGCCATTCTCACTTAACGGCTTGAAAAGGGTGAATCTTGGAACAGTTATCTGGCGGTGAAATGCTCATTCGCGCGCTCGCGGATGAAGGCGTTGAATTCTTATTTGGTTATCCCGGCGGCGCCGTGCTGCATATTTACGACGCCATCTTTCAGCAAGACAAGGTCAAGCACATCCTCGTTCGTCACGAGCAGGCCGCCGGCCATGCTGCCGACGGCTACGCGCGTGCCACCGGCAAGGTCGGCTGCGTACTCGTGACCTCTGGCCCCGGTGCCACCAACACGGTGACCCCGATCGCTACGGCCTACATGGACAATATCCCTATGGTCGTCATCTCCGGTCAGGTGCCGTCGCACCTCGTCGGTGAAGATGCCTTCCAGGAAACCGACATGATCGGCGTCAGCCGCCCGATCGTGAAACACAGCTTCCAGATTCGCCACGCCTCGGAAATCCCAGGCGTGGTGAAAAAGGCGTTCTACATCGCCTCGTCCGGTCGTCCGGGTCCTGTCGTCATCGACATCCCCAAGGATTGCACCAACCCGAACGAGAAGTTCGACTACGACTACCCGACCAAGGTCAAGCTGCGCTCCTACACGCCGCCGGGCCGTGGTCATGCCGGTCAGATCAAGAAGGCCGTGGATGAGCTGCTCGCCGCCAAACGTCCGGTGATCTACGCCGGTGGCGGTGTGGTTCAGGGCAACGCCTCGCATCTGCTCACCGAGATGGTGCGCACGCTGGGCTATCCTTGCACCAACACCCTGATGGGCCTCGGCGCCTATCCCGGCAGCGACCCGCAGTTCATCGGCATGCTCGGTATGCACGGCACCTACGAAGCCAACATGGCCATGCATCACAGCGATGTCATCTTGGCTGTGGGCGCGCGTTTCGATGACCGTGTTACCAACAACACTGCCAAGTTCTGCCCGAACGCCAAAATCATTCACATTGACATCGACCCCGCCGCGATCTCCAAGACCGTACGCGTCGATATCCCCATTGTTGGTGCTGTTGAACCGGTACTGACCGACATGCTGGCGCAGATCAAGGCCGAAACCGAGATCAAGCCGGATGCCGAAGCGCTGAAAGTCTGGTGGGAACAGATCAATCAGTGGCGCGCTCGTCACGGCCTGCGTTACGAACCGGCTCAGCCCGGCGAAATGAAGCCGCAGCAAGTCGTGGAGATGCTCTACAAGGTCACCGAAGGCAAGGCCTATGTGACCTCCGATGTCGGCCAGCACCAGATGTTCGCGGCCCTGTACTACAAGTACGACCGTCCGCGTCAGTGGATCAACTCAGGTGGCCTCGGCACCATGGGCTTCGGCCTGCCGGCAGCCATGGGCGTCAAGTTCGCCTTCCCGGATGCGATCGTGGCCTGCGTCACCGGCGAAGCGTCGATCCAGATGAACATTCAGGAGCTGTCGACCTGTCTGCAATACGGCTTGCCGGTGAAGATCATCAACATCAACAACCGCTCGCTGGGCATGGTCAAGCAATGGCAAGACATGCAGTACGAAGGTCGCCACTCGAACTCCTACATGGATTCGCTGCCCGATTTCGTCAAGCTGGTTGAAGCCTATGGCCATGTCGGCATGAAAATCACCGACCCGGCCCAGCTCGAAAGCAAAATGCGCGAAGCCTTCGCCATGACTGATCGCCTGGTCTTTCTCGACATCTATGTCGATCCTTCCGAGCATGTTTACCCGATGCACATCGCCAAGGGTTCCATGCGTGACATGTTGCTGAGCAAGACGGAGCGTACCTGATCATGCGTCGTATCATTTCCCTGCTGCTGGAAAACGAACCCGGCGCGCTCTCGCGCGTCGTCGGCCTGTTTTCGCAACGCAACTACAACATCGAATCGCTCACGGTAGCGCCAACGGATGACCCGACCCTGTCGCGCATCACGCTGACCACCTCCGGCGATGAACACAAGATCGAGCAGATCACCAAGCAGCTCAACAAGCTGATCGAAGTGGTCAAGGTCGTCGATCTCAGCGAAGGCCAGCACATCGAGCGCGAGCTCATGCTGATCAAGGTCAAGGCTGTCGGTGCCGCACGCGCTGAAATCAAGCGCACCGCCGACATCTTCCGTGGCCACATCGTGGATGTCACACCGAGCGTCTACACGATCCAGCTTACCGGCCCCAGCGACAAGCTCGACGCCTTCATCGAAGCGCTGTCAGAGACTTCGATTCTGGAAGTCGTGCGTACCGGCGTGTCCGGCATCGCGCGTGGCGAGAAAGTGCTCAGCATCTGAAGCATCTGTTTGGATGACGCTTGAAAAAGCCCGCGACTGCGGGCTTTTTCATATCAGCTTTACCCTAGCTGCCGATTCCAGAACGCATTCACCAGCGGTTCCTTCAGCCGTTTCTCCAGCGCAAACAAGCCAATGTCATACGGTGCCAGCGGTGGCTCGATGTCATATGTCCTGATACGACTCGCCAGCGGACTGCTGTCGAGCACGATCTGTGGCACCACGCCGATGCCGAAGCCCAGACTGACCATGCTGACGATGGCCTCGTTGCCGCTGACCTGGGCGTAAATCTTTGGCCGTATGCCATGGCGGCGCAGCCAGCGCTCGATGCGGGTGCGCGCCAGGCCTTCCTCCGACAGGATCATCGGCACATCGCGCCAGTTTTCGGCTGTCGGCCGGCTGATCTGTTCCTCGCTCAGCGTCATCATGTTCAATGGCCCGATGAAGCGCAGATCCGAGCGCGCAATCGGCTGAAAGACAACTCCTGCCGGCAGGCCGTCCGGTCGTGCACCAATGGCGATGTCCTCGCGGGCCTCCTGTACACGCTCGACCGCTTTTGCCGGGTCGCCGGTATGCAGCTTGATCTCGATATGCGGATGATCGCTGCGGAAGCTGCTCAGGATGTCATAGAGAAAGCTGTAACTCGCCGTCACCGAGCAGTACAGGCTGAGCTCGCCGCGCAGCGTGTCACTATCCTGCCGCAAGGTCTGGCGCAAACCCTCCCAGCCGCGCAAAGTGTCGCTGGCATACTCCCGAAACAGGCGGCCTTCGCGGGTCAGCGTCACCGACCGGTTGTCGCGCAGAAAGAGCGGGGCGCCCACGCTGTCTTCCAGTTGCTTGATGATGCGGCTCAGTGCCGATGGACTGATGTGCTGCTCGCGGCTGGTGCGCCCGAAGTGCAGGTTGTCGGTCAGGGCGAGGAAGAGCTGCAGGCTGCGAGCATCCATTGTTATGTTTCCTTTTTCGGCATATTGCGTTGCAAATATATCATTTTACGCAATACAAAGGATGTCGTAAGGTGCGCGTCCCGGATAGTCATGCGTTGCGCAGGCATCCCTCCGTACATTCATAGAGGCACACACCATGCAAGTTTATTACGATAAAGACGCTGACCTTTCCATCATCCGTGGCATGAAAGTCGCCATCATCGGTTACGGTTCGCAGGGCCATGCCCATGCCCAGAACCTGACGGATTCAGGTGTTGATGTCACCGTTGGTCTGCGCAAGAACGGCGCTTCCTGGTCCAAGGTCGAAGCGGCCGGCATCAAGGTTGCTGAAGTCGATGCCGCCGTGAAGGGAGCCGATGTCGTCATGATCCTGCTGCCGGATGAGAACATCCCCGAGGTCTATGCCAACAACATCGCTCCGCACATCAAGCAGGGTGCTACCCTGGCCTTCGCTCACGGCTTCAACGTGCATTACAACCAGGTTGTGCCGCGTGCTGACCTCGATGTCATCATGGTTGCTCCAAAGGGCCCGGGCCACACTGTGCGCTCCGAGTACCTGAAAGGTGGCGGCGTGCCGTCGCTGATCGCTCTCTACCAGGACAAGTCGGGCAATGCCAAGCAGATCGCTCTGTCCTACGCAGCTGCCAATGGCGGCACCAAGGGTGGCGTGATCGAAACCAACTTCCGCGAAGAGACCGAAACCGACCTGTTCGGCGAACAGGCCGTGCTTTGCGGCGGTGCTGTTGAGCTGGTGAAGATGGGCTTCGAGACTCTGACCGAAGCTGGTTATGCTCCGGAAATGGCCTACTTCGAGTGTCTGCACGAACTCAAGCTGATCGTTGATCTGATGTACGAAGGCGGCATCGCCACCATGAACTACTCGATCTCGAACAACGCCGAATACGGCGAGTATGTCACTGGCCCGGAAGTCATCAACGAGCAATCGCGTGAAGCCATGCGCAATGCCCTGAAGCGCATCCAGACCGGCGAATACGCCAAGATGTTCATCCTCGAAGGCAAGACCAACTACCCGTCCATGACGGCTCGTCGTCGTCTCAACGCTGCGCACCCGATCGAAATCGTCGGTGGCCAGCTGCGTGCCATGATGCCCTGGATCATGAAGAACAAGCTCGTGGACCAGAGCAAGAACTGATCTCCGGATCATTTCTGATCACATGCGAGTGTGATTCCTGAGAGACGCGGCTTCGGCCGCGTTTTTCATTTCTGCCGTTTGTCCTGCGCAGCTGGCAACCATCACGCCCTGTGATTATGATGCCTGCAAACTCAGGAGATTTACTGCATGTCGCAAGCCCCGCAAAATCCAGATGACCACGACGGCCTGACTTTCGAGGTTGTCGAAGACGAGCATCACGAGAGCGGTCAGAAAACTCGCCATCGCGGCATTTACCTCTTGCCCAACCTGTTTACCACGGCGGCACTGTTCTCCGGCTTCTACGCCATCATTCACGCCATGGGTGGCCACTACGAGTCAGCCGCGATGGCCATCTTCGTCGCGGCACTGTTCGATGGCATGGATGGTCGTGTAGCGCGCATGACCAATACCCAGAGCGCCTTTGGCGCCGAGTTTGACTCGCTGTCCGACATGGTGTCGTTTGGTGTGGCGCCGGCACTGGTGGTGTTTAGCTGGGCCTTGCAGTCTCTCGGTAAGTTCGGCTGGATCTGTGCGTTCATCTATTGCGTCGCTGCCGCGTTCCGCCTGGCGCGCTTCAATGTTCAGCTCGAAGTGGCCGACAATCGCTACTTCACCGGCCTCGCCAGTCCGCTGGCGGCAGCCATCGTCGCTGCTACGGTATGGGTAGGGGTGGATAACCGTCTGCTGGATACCGTTCCCGGCCTGCCCATCATTGTGGCACTGATCACCGTTTGCTCAGGCTTCCTGATGGTCAGCAATGTGAAGTACTACAGCTTCAAAGAGCTGGATCGCAGTCGCGTGCCCTTTGTCGTCATGCTCCCGATAGTGCTGATTTTCGGCATTGTCATGTATGACCTGCCTATCGGCTTGCTGGCTGTGGCGCTGCTTTATGCTGTTGGCGGCCCGGTTGGTGCTGTCTGGACGCGCTTGCGCGCACCGAAACGTGCTTGATTCATCACAGATGCTTTCGAATGCTGCGTAAGACAATGTTCTCAGGGAGTAGTTCTCAGTAATTGGGCAGGTCAAAGCAGCACGGTTTCATGGGGTCTGACGAAGTCAGACCCTTTTTTTCGTCTGAAAGTTGGATGATAAACAGGCTGTATTGTCGGTTTCGTTGAAAAAACGGACAACCAGAGCGATTTTCGCAGATAAGTGTTGACGCTCGTTTTGGCATCCCTATAATGCGCCCCACACCGCAGCGATGCTGAGGTGTAGCGAAGA
>JAZKHU010000007.1:0-2530 GCA_040385225.1 Pseudomonadota bacterium
GTATGCGGCTGGGCATCCCATATTGAAACGATGTAGCTGATGAGGCATCGTCCCCACGAAGGAGATCGTGGAGACGATGAAACAATTATCGACAGTAGAGCGCCCACGGCGGCGCGAGTACAGCGTGGAGTTCAAGGCTTCTGTGCTGGAGCAATGTCGCCGGTCAGGCGCATCGCTTGCCGGTGTTGCACTGGGTCACGGCATCAACCCGAACATGGTGCACCGTTGGATGCGGGAGGATCGCCAGCGTCTGGAACTGATCGAACTGCACAGGGGAGCCTCGGCATTTGTGCCACTGCAACTGCCGCCGTCAGCGACTGTTGCCCCAAGCCCCGCAGGGTGCGTACAACCCACCGCCGATCAGGGCGTTGTCGCTGAGGGCATCCGCGTCGAGATTCAACGTGTGGGCGGCAAGGTGACTGTGACTTGGCCGCTGCGATCTTCCAGTGAATGTGGCGCCTGGCTGCGGGAGTGGTTGCGATGATGCGAATCGACGCACTATGGCTGGCCACGGTGCCCATTGACATGCGCATGGGCACAGAACGCCTGCTGGCGCGGGTGGTGCTGGTCTTCGGATCTGCCCAGGCGCACCACGGCTACCTGTTTGCCAACGCCCGGGGCAATCGCATCAAGCTGCTGCTGCATGATGGCTTTGGCATGTGGTGTGCCGCCCGGCGGCTCAATCAAGGCGGATTTGAATGGCCGCGCGGTGGTTCTGATATGGCCGCCGCGATCACGCTGACAAAGCAACAATTCGATGCCCTGGTGCTGGGACTTCCCTGGAGCCGGTTGGAACAAATGCAGTCCATTACACGGCTGTGAGAACGGTAGTTTGGCGGGCGGTTCAGGGCAATTAGCGGATGCCCTAATTCTGTTGTTTACCCGTGTTCTGCACAATGCAGCCATGCTCAACCTGCATGAACTCAGCCCCCAAGACTTTGTCGGGCTGAGCCCGGATGCTGCGGCTGAATTGGCGACCCAGGTGCTCCAACACATTGCACGTCAGGGCCAACAAATCGAATCGCAGGCCCAGGCCATCCAGTTCAAAGATGCCAATATCGAGCGCATCACCTTTGAGCTGCGCCGCCTCAAGGCCTGGCGCTTTGATGCCAAGACCGAACGCATGAATGCCGAGCAACGCCAGCTGTTTGAAGAAACGTTGGCAGCCGACCAGGCGGACTTGGAGGCCCGGCTCGCAGCCCTGAAGGCTGCGACCAAGGAGACGGGCGACACGACAGACCCCGACTCCCGTCCCAAACCCAAACGCCGGGCTCTGCCCGAGCACCTCAAACGTGTGGATCACCACCACGAACCAGAAGACACGACCTGTGGCTGTGGTCAGGCCATGGTGCGTATCGGCGAAGACGTGAGCGAACGCCTGGACATCGTCCCGGCCCAGTTCTTTGCCCACCGCCACATTCGAGGCAAGTGGGCCTGCAAGTGCTGCCAGACACTGGTGCAAGAACCGGTGGAGCCGCATGTCATCGACAAAGGGATGCCTACTGCCGGTCTGGCGGCACACACCGCAGTGAGCCGCTTTATCGACCATATCCCCTACTACCGGCAAGAACAAATCAACGCCCGCTCTGGCGTTCACACACCGCGTTCCACACTGGCATCATGGTCCGGCCAGGTCGGTGCAGCCTTGTTGCCCCTGTATGCGGCGCATCGGGAGTTTGTCCTCAGTTGCACCGTGGTGCATGCCGATGAGACACCGGTGGCCATGCTGGATCCGGGCGCCGGCAAGACTAAGCGGGCTTACATCTGGGCCTATGCCAGAAGCGGCTTTGATGTCTCACCCGGCGTGGTGTATGAATTCTGCCCGGGCAGAGGGGCCAAGTACCCGCTTGAATTCCTCAAGGACTGGTCGGGCACGCTGGTCTGCGATGGGTACGGCGGATACGACCAGGTCCTGCTACAGGAGACCCGTGTCGGCGCAGCTTGTCTGGCGCACGCGCGCCGCAAGTTTGATGAACTGGTCAAGGACAACCTGAGTCCGGTAGGCACGCAGGCGCTGCAGCGCATTGCGGCGCTCTACCAAATTGAGCGCCAAGTCAAAAGCTTATCGACCGAAGAACGACTGGCCATCCGGCAGTCCAGCTCCAAACCGCTTTGCGAAGATCTGCATGCCTGGTTGAAGCTGGAGAGGCAACGCGTGCCCGAAGGCAGTGCCACGGCCAAAGCGATTGACTACAGTCTGAACCGCTGGCAGGCATTGACGGCCTACCTGGACAATGGTGCGGTGCAGATCGACAACAACCATATCGAAAATTTGATGCGCCCATGGGCGATGGGCAGAAAGGCATGGCTCTTCGCCGGCAGTGAGCTGGCAGGCCAGCGTGCCGCCATGGTGATGAGCTTGCTGCAATCAGCGAAACTGCACGGCCATGATCCGTGGGCTTATCTCAAGGATGTGCTGACAAGACTGCCATCACACATGAATAGTCGCATCGGGGAATTGCTGCCGCATCGCTGGCAAGCTCAATCCTGAATCGGCAGCACGGTCAATATGCCGTGCCTAGCCGCTTAC